>JBGSYT010000149.1:0-55660 GCA_041750855.1 Pyrinomonadaceae bacterium
AGGGAAGTATACTTTCGCTGGCGGTCGGGGCGGGAACGATCCGAATAATCCCGCCGTCAAGTTTAACAACGCCCATTACGGAACTCTCCGCCGAAGCAAAATAGATGGTGCGAATCGAACCGGTACGGATGGCATTTGCACCCTTTATTCATTCAGGCATACATTCGCGACCAGATTTCTTGAACGACGGCCCGGCGACCTATTGACGCTAGCAGCCTTGCTTGGGCATTCCAGCTTGCGCATGGTCATGCGCTACGCTCATCCGTCCGACGAGCACAAATTCGAAGCGATAAGGTCAATGGAAGAAGATCGTCCGAAACAGGGAAAAGAGGAAAAAGCAGGCTGACAGATGCACATGCGGGTGCGAGCCGGGGCAGCAACTTGCGGAATCGATATTAAGGGTCAGACACCTATGGCTGATGCAGCCCGTTTGTGCTGTGCTTTAACGTTTAGTTTCTACGCCGTGCCGTCGACGACTTAGACATATTCTCGAAAGCTTTGCGAGCGGCGTTAATGGTTTTATCAAGATCCGGCTGATCATGAGCGTTTGAAATGAAGCAGGCCTCGAATTGAGACGGAGGCAGATAAATGCCATTCTCAAGCATTAAATTAAAATAGGTGGAAAATGTCGTCGTGTCGGATGTCTTTGCCGATTCGAAATCCGAGACCTTACGCCCTGTAAAGAACAGCGTAAACATCGACCCGCATCTGTTAAACGTAAAATGAAGGCTAAACTCTTCCAGGCATTCTTTGATCCCCGCCTCGAAAGAACAACCGATTTGCTCCAACCTGTTATAAAAGTTCGGATCTTCATCAATTATTCGCAGCGTTTCAATGCCGGCCGCCATGGCAAGCGGATTTCCTGAAAGAGTCCCGGCCTGATAGACCGGACCGGCAGGAGCGATCAAGTCCATGATCTCACGCCGGCCGCCGTAAGCTCCCACGGGAAGGCCGCCGCCTATTATCTTACCGAAGGTCGTAAGGTCCGGCATAATACCGTATAGTTCTTGCGCTCCGCCATGCGCGACGCGAAAACCGCTCATTACTTCATCAAAGACCAAAACAATTTTCTCGGACGAGCAAAGGTCGCGAAGCGCGTGTAAAAAATCCGGATTCGCCGGAACGCAGCCCATATTCCCAGCGACCGGTTCGATAAAGACGGCGGCGATCGCGTCTTTATTTTGCTCGACCAGCATTTCTACCGAACCGATATCGTTGAACTTTGCGTTGAGAGTATCTTTCGCGGTCGATCGAGTCACGCCCGGGCTGTCGGGAAGGCCGAGGGTCGCCACGCCCGAACCAGCCTTGCTTAAAAACGAATCGCCGTGGCCGTGGTAACAGCCCTCGAACTTTATGATCTTCTCGCGTTCCGTGAATCCACGGGCCAGCCGCATGGCGCTCATTGTTGCCTCGGTGCCGGAATTTACCATTCGCACAAGTTCGATCGACGGCACGAACTTTTTCACCAGTTTCGTGAGTTCTATTTCCTTTTCGGAGCTTGCGCCGAAGCTGGTTCCGTCTTCGGCGGTCCGTTTAATCGCTTCGATCACGCGCTCGTGCGCATGGCCGAGAATCATCGGCCCCCACGAGCCGACGTAATCGATGAACTCGTTGCCGTCAACATCGTAGATCTTCGAGCCCTTTGCCCGGCTAATATAGAGCGGATCGCGTCCGACTGATTTGAAGGCCCGAACCGGCGAATTTACGCCGCCCGGCATGTGCTGCTGCGCTTCGCGGAATAACTTAGTGCTTTTTGTCGTATCCATGAAAGGTAATAAAACTACAAAATTCGGGCTGCTTCCTTTGCAAAATACGTAATGATCACATCAGCACCGGCGCGTTTTATCGATGTCAGAACCTCGAGCATTACCGTTTCGCCATCTAGCCAGCCTCTTTCAGCGGCGGCTTTTATCATCGAATATTCGCCGCTGACGTTGTAGGCGGCGACCGGAATATTGAAACTGTCCTTTGTTCGGCGGATGACGTCGAGATACGACAGAGCGGGTTTGACCATCACAATATCCGCTCCCTCCTGAATGTCCAACGCGATCTCACGCATAGCTTCGTCGCTGTTCCCGAAATCCATCTGATACGATTTGCGGTCGCCGAATTGCGGGGCGGATTCCGCAGCTTCGCGAAACGGGCCGTAGAACGCGGACGAGTATTTTGCCGAATAGGCCATTATCGGTGCGTCGCCAAAACCGTTTTCATCAAGCGTACGTCTGATCGCGCCAATGCGTCCATCCATCATGTCGCTTGGTGCAATTATGTCAGCACCATTCTGCGCGTGTGACAAAGCTTCTTTTGCAAGCAAATCGAGAGTTTTGTCGTTGTTCACATAGCCGCTCTCAGTCACGCCGCAGTGGCCGTGCGAGGTGTATTCGCAAAGGCAGACATCGGTGATGACAAGCAGTTCAGGAAATGACGCTTTGATTGCACGCAGCGCTTTCTGAATGATACCGTTGTCGTCATAGGCGCCCGACCCAACCTCGTCTTTATCTTTAGGAATGCCGAACAGTAGGATCGAACTGATACCGAGTGTTTGCAGGTCTTCACATTCGCGCAAAACGTTGTCAACGGATAGCTGGAACTGCCCGGGCATAGAAGAGATCTCCTTCTTCACGTTTTCTCCCTCGACGATGAACAAGGGATGAACAAAGTCGGATTTACTCAGCGAGGTTTCCCTGAACATCTCCCTCAACGCGGGCATTTTTCGCAAACGACGCAAACGCGTTACGGGAAAATCTGGTTGAAGATTTGTTGTGCCCATCGATATTGGTTACGCGTTTAAATGATCTAAAACTTCTTGAGTAGTGGCGACGCTGTTTTTTATACAATCGCCCACCGAGATCCCTTTATAAAAATTGGAGCAGAAAAATACGCCCGGGTTATTACTTTTGAATGCCTCGATAGCCTCGACCAGAATTTCATAACCGATGTTGTATTGCGGAATCGCCTTTTCCCACTTCTTGACTATTGCGAATTCCGGGCTGCCTTCGATACCGAGGATCGAATCAAGCTCATCGAGCGCAATTTGGATCAAACGATCGTCGCTTTTACGCGCGATATCCGCGTTTCTGCTGCCGCCGATAAAGGTTGTGAATAGATGATACCCTTTGGGTGCTCGATTCTCAAAAACGGAGGATGTCCACAGGCTGCCTAATATTTGGCGCCGCTCGATTCCGGGAACAAGAAATCCGAAACCGTTCGGATCGGTTCGCACATTCTCATGTTTGAAAGCGGTGAAAACAACGGCGATTGGTGGGTAATGAATACTTCGAAGCTCCTTTGCCAGAACCGAATCGAAGTTCTCGATCATGCCCGCGGATGAGTGAGCCGGCGTGCAAACAACAACGGTGTCATACGTATCTTCGCCTGCACCGGTTTGAATTCGGAATTTTTGCGATCCTACCTTGGTAATTTTCGTCACGCTCGTGCCGAGTCTGATATTTTCTTTGAGATTATTACTCAAGGCGTCCGTCAGTGTCTGCATACCTTTCTTGAAGGTGATGCTTCTCGGCGTGTCTTTGGGCAGTTTCGATGCCTTGTCTTTGCGGCGAAATATTGCTCCCTTAAGGAGACTGCCGAAATCTCGTTCCAATTCGAAAAGCCGCGGAAAGGCGTGCCTGATGCTGAGTTTTTGAGGGTCGCCGGCGTAGATACCCGAAATGAACGGATCTACCACATAGTCGACAATCTCTTTTCCAAGCCTGCGCTCGAAGAAGGCACTTACCGATTCGTTTTCGGTTGACCGGGTGCGAATGAACGGCTCCTTCAAAAGTCTAAGCTTGGCCTTCGCCGAGAACGCCTTATTGCCGATCAAACCGATTATTTTCGAGGGCAGGGCGATGAGCTTTCCGCCGCGCAGAATGTAGCGTCTTTTCGCATTTGGATTTGGTGGTGCGACCTGATCGGATATGCCGAGGTCGTTTATAAGATCAAGCAGTTCACGCGATGCAAGGGTTGTGTTTGGGCCGCGTTCGATGAGAAATCCGTCACAAAACTCTGTTTTGATATTCCCGCCGACCGCAGAGTCTTTTTCAAAAAGAGTTACATCGACCCCGACGAATTTTAAGCCGTATGCAACGTAAAGGCCTGAGATGCCGCCGCCGATGACGCAGACGCTTTTGCTCATTGGTTTGCGGCTCGGGATGAACGCCCTTGAATTGGAGTGCCAACCTTGTCGAACACGAGCCGGGCCAGAGCGTCGATAAAAAGCGGCGAATCGTTAAGGCCGATCGTTACTTCAAATTGCTCGACACCCGCAACCGCGGCCATGTGCCGGAATTCGATGCCGACCTCGTAAAGTGTTTCGAGATGATCGGAGGCAAATGCCACGGGGACAACAAGCATGTTTTTCACGCCTTTCGCCGCAAGCTCCGTGATTGTATCCGGCGTCGAAGGTGTCAGCCATTTCATTGGGCCGACCTTCGACTGGTAGCACAAGCTGTTCGGCTCCGTGAACGCTCCTTGCCTTACTATCGCCTGGACCGTCTTTTTGATATGTCCCGAGTAAGGATCGCCTTGACGGACTAATTTCATTGGAGTGCCGTGGGCGCTGAAAAGTATGTGCACGTCCTTGCGGCGTTGCGGATCGAATCGATTTAATCCTTCGTTTATACGTTCGACAAATGCCTCGATGTAAGGCGGATAATCGTAATAAGACTCAACAAGCGAACTTTCGAGATCGGGTTTGTTGCCGCGCAGCTTTAATTGCTTCTCCCATTCCTTCACGCTCGACTCGGTTGTGGCTTTTGAATACTGCGGGTAGAGCGGCAGCAAAATGATTTTTTTCAGACCGTCCTTTTCGATTTCGTCGATCGCTTCTTCGGTCGAAGGATGCCAGTAACGCATTGCGGTATAGACCTTCGCCGGAAACTTTTCGTTTAGTTTTTCTTGAAGCAACGCGGCCTGTTTCAGCGTGTGCTCCTTTAATGGAGACTTTCCGCCGATCTGTTTGTATTGTTCCTGAATTCGTGCATGCCTTCGGCTGGAAATCAGTTTTGCGAGACCCTTACGAAACAAAAAGCTGCCTGGGAAGTCTATAATGTCCGGGTCGCAAAAGAGGTTGTAAAGAAAAGGCTCGACCGCCTCGAGCGAATCGGGGCCGCCTAAATTTAATAAAACTACACCGAGTTTTTCTTGCATATCAAAAAGTAAGAGTTACGCCCTAAGGAGCGAAATCGTGAGCACTACCCGCTTCCGCTTACTAATATTTATTCACCCATCAATGCGACTTTCGACTAAACCGTTTTTGAGAAGACCGGTTTTTCTCGTAGCATCCTTTCGAGATAAGCGTCAAAACACATGGCAATATTCCGGATGACCAGTATCCCCGAGCCGACAACCGTAATTTTCTCGAAATTATTTTCCAACAGCCCTTCTTGAGTAAATGCTTCAAGCTTGCCAATGTCCTCGCGAAAATAATCGTTGAAATTGATATCGAATTTTCTCTCCACGCGGAGTTTGTCGATCTCCAGGTTACACATCAGCTGCATTATCGTTTCTTTTCGAATGTGGTCTTCCAACGTCATGCGATAACCTACGTTTGTCGCTGCCTGGCCACCGTCGATACGGGCGTAATATTCCTTCAGATTCTTCAGGTTCTGAGCGTAGATATTCTGAAATTGGCTGATCGCTGAAAGGCCAAAAGCGTAAACGTCGCAACCTGCTTTTGTCGAGTAACCCTGAAAATTGCGGTAAAGCGTATTGTTTTTCTGGGCGATTGCCAACTCGTCATCCGGTTTTGCAAAATGGTCCATACCGATATAAACATAGTTGGCGCTGATCAATTTTTCGATCGTCATTTGCAGAATCGCCAACCGTTCGTCCGCCGAAGGCAATGCCTCTGTCGGAATGATGCTCTGATGTTTCTTAAGCCATGGAACGTGAGCGTAATTGAAAACCGCAAGGCGGTGCGGGGAAATGTCTATTATCTTGTCAACGGTTTCGGCGAAAGACTCGATCGATTGAAACGGCAAGCCGTATATCAGATCGAGATTGATACTCTGAAAACCAAGCTCTCTCCCCCAATCGACCGTCTGCCGTGTGATCTCTTCGGACTGAACCCGGTTGATCGCCTCCTGCACCTGCAGGTTAAAATCCTGCACGCCAAAGCTCGTCCGGTTAAAGCCGATCTCGCGAAATGCTTCCATGTGTTCGCGTGTAAGGCCGCGCGGATCGATCTCGACGCTTGCTTCGATGTTTTCCTCAAAATCAAAGCGATCCCGTATAAAGCTGCCGATTTCTCTAATCTCATCGGGCTGCAAATACGATGGAGTTCCGCCGCCCCAATGCATCTGAGTCGCCTTTCTTTCGCCTGAGATCATAGGCCGCAGCAAGTCAATCTCTTTTTTAAGATAGTCGTTATATTCGCGAATCATGGCTCGGTCGTGCGTTACCATCATATTGCAGCCGCAGAAATAACAGAGCTTTTCGCAGAATGGGAAGTGGAAATAGAGAGACAAGGGCTGACCGCCTGGTTTTGAGTTAGTGTCAACGATCTCGCGGGTAAAATCACTCGAACTAAAATCAGGCGAAAACAGCGGTGCCGTCGGGTACGATGTGTACCGCGGCCCCTGCTGGTTGAATTTCTTCAGGATATCAAAATCTATCGGCTTTGAAATGCTCATCGTCGTACAGCTTACTGATGATATTTGATGCTGAGTTCTTTAACACAGCTTACCAAATACCTTGCGTTCTCGACCGGTGTCGTCGGCAAAATGCCGTGTCCGAGGTTAAAGATATGCCCCGGGGCGCTGCCAAAGTTTTCGAGAATCCGTCCGGTTTCCTGTCTGATCTTTTCTTTCGGCGCATACAAAACGCATGGATCGAGATTGCCCTGAATTGCCTTGCTGTCGCCGATTTCAGATCTAACCTCGCCGATATCCCGCGTCCAATCGATGCCTATAACATCGCATTGTAAATTTGCCAGTTTGCGAAGCGGATTTACGCCCTTGGCAAAAACGATCACCGGAGCACCGTTGGTTTCGAGTTTTTCGCAGATGTATTCGATATATCGCAGAGAAAATTCTTCAAGGTCCCACGGTGATAGAATCCCGGCCCAAGTATCGAATATTTGAACGGCATCACAGCCGGCACTGATCTTTGCGTTCAGATAATCGACAACAGCGTCAGCCAATATTTGCAGCAGCTCGTGTGCTGCTTCCGGTTCGCTATACACAAACCGTTTTACCGTATCGAAATTCTTCGAACCTCGTCCTTCTATCATGTACGTCGCAAGGGTCCAGGGTGCACCGGAAAATCCGATCAGTGGAACCCGATCCTCAAGCTTTTCCTTGGTCAGCATTATCGCATCCATCACATACTGCAGCCGGCCGGTCACGCCCACGGTGTTTAGCCGCTTGAGATCATCTCTTGAACGTATCGGATCATCGAAAATCGGGCCTTTCGATTCAACGATCTCAAGATTCATTCCCATCGCTTCGGGAATGACAAGAATGTCCGAAAACAAGATTGCGGCATCGACTCCGATAATATCGATAGGCTGGACAGTCACCTCGCTTGCCAGCTCAGGAGTCTTACAAAGTGTAAGAAAATCTGTCTTTTCTCGGATCGCTCGATATTCGGGCAGATAGCGGCCCGCTTGGCGCATTATCCAGATCGGCGTCCTTTCGGTGGGCTGACGTCGACACGCTTTGATAAAAATAGATTCGTTAGACAATGTCATTGATTATGTTGTATGAATTCGAGTGCAAAATCGTCGGCACTCGCCCGCCTCGAAATAAACCGCGGTTTTAGTTGTGATTCCTTCGCTCTTTTTGCCGTGGTTTCGCCGATGACCGCGATATTTAAATTCCAGCCGAAGTCGGACCCAAAAAGTTTCTGAAAGCTATCAATACCCGAAGGACTGAAAAAACAAATCCAATCGATCTGGTTATTTTCCAACCGCGCCCGAGTTAAATTTAGGACGTCTTTATCCGGCCGTAATTCCAAAGTGCGGTAAACAACTACGTCGTCGATCCGCGCTTTCGAGGCCAGAAGCCGCGGTATTGTCCGCAGACTTGTCGCACCGCGTACAAAAAGAAAAGTCTTTCCGGTGAACTCCGCGTCATCAAAAGATTCAATAAGTTCTTCAGCCCCGTTTGCCGAATCCTGGTAAACGACATCAAAACCGTTGTTTTCCAACACTTTTCTCGCCCGTTCGCCAAGAACGTAGGCCTTTCCATCAAATTTGCGGCCTAACGCTTTCGAACGCTCGACAAAAATTTCCGCCGCTGCCGGACTCGTAAAAAACAGCCCGTCATATTCATCGATTCGTACTAACTTAGCGTCAAGGTCGCTGAGATCATCGGCAGTTTCGGTTTTGATCAATTCGAGATTTAAAACTTGAAACCCGCTGTCACGAAGCAACGCACTAAAACGATCATTCTTCCTAATGACCAAAACGACCGGAGAATTCATCGAATCACCGCCTCCGCGGAAGCTTCGGCTCGAACTTGGGCGAGCAATTCACTGGCTCCCATCTGGATCAACTTTTCAGCGAGGCGAATCCCAAGCCTTTCCGATTGTCCGGCATCACCATGAATGCTTTCGCGAAAAACGATCGTACCGTCCAGACTGCCAACCATCCCTTCCAGATAGACTTGACCGTTTTCTAAACTTGCGTAGGCACCGATAGGCACCTGACAGCCGCCTTCCAGAGTTCGCAAAAAGGCGCGTTCGGCGATGATGCAGGTTCGCGTAGGACCATCTTCAAGTGACACCACCAACTCCGCGATCTCAGCGTCACCACCTCTAATTTCGACCGCGATTGCTCCCTGACCTACGGCCGGCAGCATAACATTAAATGCTATCAGTTGGCTTACGCGCGAATCGAAGCCTAACCGGTGTAGCCCCGCGTATGCCAGAATCATGGCATCAACCCCGGACTCGTCAAATTTCTTTAGCCGGGTTGGGACGTTGCCTCTGATCTCAACAATTTCCAGATCGGGACGATAAGTTAGAAGCTGGCTTTTTCGCCGCAAACTCCCGGTCGCCACTTTTGCACCTTTGGGCAATCCGTCTATCGACGAAAATTCTTTCGAGATCAAAACATCGTTCGGCAGTTCGCGTTTGCATACGGCACCGATCCTCAGTCCGTCCGGCTGATCCGTCTGTAGATCTTTCAAACTATGGACAGCAAAATCAATCTCACCGCTCAAAAGCTGCGTCTCGATCTGCCTGGTAAACAAACCCTTGTCACCGATTTTAGAAAGTGCTACGTCAACAAACTGGTCGCCGGTGGTGCTTATCACCCTTATCTCAAAAACACTATCGGGAAAAAAATCTTCGAGGCGGGTTTTTACAAAGTTGGCTTGCCACAAAGCAAGGTCGCTGCTGCGCGAGCCGATTAAGAATCTGTTCTTCATACGCCCGCGCTCGTCTCGGCTTTCATTGCTTGCAGCTTTCGGATTAGAGAAAAATGATTTTCGAGGTCTTCTCTGAAATTGCCGCTCGCCTGAGCCGTAAGCTTATGGATCTCGGAAACATTCTGGCCAAGAAACGCCTTAATCTTCAATATCTCATCGGTTTGTCGGGCAGACGGCTTCGCGCTCGTCTTTTCATAAGCGGGCATCAATGGAAGCGAATAATACCAGGTCAGGAAATCGACCATCTCGTTCATGATCAGTTTTTTGACCTTAGGAAGATCTCTTTTTCGCCTATCGTGATTCCCGTCAATTAGCGAATGCAGGTCGTCGATATTTTTGAGGATGACTCGCGGATTTTCCCCGACCGCCGCGTCAATATCACGCGGAACCGCAATATCGATGAGTAAAACTTTCTCCTTCTGGCCGGCCAAATGCTCCTTGTAAAGCATCGGCTCATCGGATCCGGTCGAGCTGATAACGATGTCCACCTCCGCGAGACGATCCGTGAAATTCTCAAAATCAATGACCTCGATTTCGAATGCAAAGTCTTTATGAAGCGCCGACAAAAGCTCGTCAGCGTGTGAACGCGTGCGGTTGCTGATCAGGATCTTGCCGACGCGTTTATTCACTAGAGCCTCTGCCGTGAGTCTGGCCGTCTCACCGGCACCGATTATCAAAACCGAACGGCCGCGCAGCGAACCGAAGGTTTCCACCGCAAGCTCGACGGCCGCGAGGCTGACGGAGACCGCTCCGTGATGTATCGATGTTTCTGTAAAGGTTTTCTTGCCGATCTTGAACGCCCGCTGCAACAATTGATTGAGCACCTTGCCGGTCGATCGGTTTTCAAGGGCGAGAGTATATGCCCCGCGCAGTTGCCTAAGAATCTGCGAATCGCCAACGACCTTGCTGTCGATGCTGGTTGCGACATTAAAAAGCTGCTGGCACGCCGCACAGGAAATTAGGGTGAAAAAATGCTCGTCTTCGACAAGCCCACGGGCCTCCTTAAAATCGATCAGCAGATTTTTGTAATAATCCGGATCGACATCCTCCGAATCGCTTACGCCGTAAAACTCCGTTCTATTGCAAGTCGAAAGAATGACACACTCGGACAGAGTGTTAGTGACCACACGCAACAGTTGCGGGATCTCGGCCTCGTGAAGGTATAGTTTTTCCCGTACCTCGACCGGTGCTGTTTTGTGATTAAGCCCAAACGCAAACAGCGTTTTAGGCGTTGCCGTACCTTCCAAATTGAGTCTTGCCCCCTCCGCCGCCTCTCGGGTCCATTCAAACGAGCTAATATCTGAGAAAACAGTATATCCAAAAAACCTCGCTATCGCAGGCGAAAGTGTATAAATACGTAGGGTGCCTTAAAATAAGATTGATTCATAAGTAGTTTTCCGGCGACAGTAACCCAACAGACCCGCGAGATAAGAACAACGTTTTTGTGCTGTCCGGCCCGATTAGACATTGGCCGAGATTTAATAAACACTCGTTTTAAAAATGATTACCGGCTCGTGCTTTTGGCGAAATCCGGAAGCTCTCGATATTCAGAAAATGTTTTCAACTTCCGAGGATAAAAGCATATAATGAGACAGGATAGCTTCGTAAGGGCACTTTTCGAGCCTTGAAGTACCAATATGTTCGCAACAACGGTTTTTTTTAAAGGCACTGTTTTGACCGGGCTAATATTGTGTTTTACAATGGCGGCCGCGGCTCAAGCCGCTCCGTCGGCAAGGATTATTAGTAGCGTCGGTTCGGTTCAGCTGACGCGTCCGGATAGCGGCCAAATGAAGCGTATTCCGATCCGCACCGGCGAGTTTGTTTTCAACGGGGATCTTATAAAGACTGGCATGAACGCTCGGCTTGTTATCGAGCTGAAGGATCGTTCCCAAGCTATAATCAGCCCGAACACGACCGTTGAGATCAAGGATGCCAACAATTCGCCCCGGACTATATTTAATCTGCTCCGTGGAAAAACAAGGATCAAGATCGAAAAGTTGGGAGGGAAGCCAAATCCGTACCGGATAACGACGCCTACGACTGTTATTGCAGTAAGGGGAACGATTTTCGATGTCTTTGTGAAAAATGACGAGACATCAGTCTTTGTGCTGGAAGGCGAGGTAAGCGTCGCGCTGCTTTCGTCGCCGGATCAGGAAGTTATTTTAACACCCGGGCAATTTACGAAGGTAAAAGGGAATGAATCTCCGCAACCTCCGGCCCCGTTCAAGATCAAACAAAACGATAATATTTTCAATCCAGTGTTGAATTCGGGATTCGGTCAGAGTCCATTCGAGAACCCTGCACAGGGTACGCCGGGCAACCGCGATTTGCCAGGGATGCCGGGAACCGGCAGAGGGAATACGCCGGGCAATGTTCCGAATGTTCCGGTTCCGTCAGGAGAGGGTAACCGGCGCGGCAAGCCTTGAGATCCCATGGTTAAGACTGGACTTTTTTGGTAATTCTATCGGTCAAGCGTATGCAAACGTTTGGCCGAAGGCGTTTAAGATGGGTGGAACCGCGCAATCTAAGACGGAAACAACGGTCGAGTATGGCGATCGGAATCATCGGAAGATCCGTGTTTTGGTCGTTGACGATGACAGGGGCGCTCGTATGGCGCTTGAAGTCCCTCTGCGGCTGAACGATTTCGATGTAACTGCAGTTTCTACCGGACAGGCCGCTATTGATATCGGCGAGCGGGAGTTTTTCGACATTTTGCTGACGGATGTATATATGCCAGGCATGAACGGCCTCGAACTCGTCCGTCAATTTCGTCGGATTAGCCCCTCAACGCGGATCATCGTGGTCACCGGCCGCGGTTCGCTTGAAACGGCGATGCAGGCCGTCGAAGAAGGAGCGTTGGATTTTATCGCCAAGCCTTTCGACGTCGAAGATGTCTTAACGACGGTGCGCCGGGCTCTCGAGCCGCAGAGGATCTCACCGGTACAAGTTGATGCGAACCTGGAGTTTTCCCGATTCGGGATCATCGGACACAGCCCGCAGATCGTCAGGGTATATAAATTGATCGCTCATGCGGCGCGTACGCGGTCCACAGTGTTGATCGAAGGCGAAACCGGCACGGGAAAGGAACTCGCGGCGCGAGCTATACACGATCTCAGCAATCGGGCGGCTGGGCCGTTTGTTGCCGTAAACTGCAGCGGCTTGACGGAAACTCTTCTCGAATCTGAGCTTTTCGGTTACACGAAGGGAAGTTTCACGGGAGCGGCGAACGATCGGGCGGGTCTTTTCGAGAGTGCAAACGGCGGAACGATCTTTCTGGACGAGATCGGCTCAGCTAGGGGGCCTATGCAAGCGAGCCTTTTGCGAGTACTTCAGGAACAAGAGGTGAGGCGGGTCGGCGCCACCGAAACGCGTGAAATTGACGTTCGCGTTATCGCGGCGTCCAATGAAAATATCGAAGGTCTGGTGCAAAGCGGTTGTTTTCGGGCCGACTTGTATTACCGTCTGAGTGTCCTGACGATTCGGATACCGCCGCTGCGCGAACGAGGACGGGAAGACATAGAACTGCTTTTAAGATATTTGCTCAAAAAGCATGCTGATGTTCCGGGATCGCCGCACCAGATCTCGGATGAAGCAATCGCCGTATTGTCCGGCAACGATTGGATCGGAAATGTGCGTGAGTTGGAAAACGCCGTCGAATTTGCCATTGCGACCAGTACCGATGGTTTTATAACGGTCTCCGATTTGCCGAACCAAGTCGTTGAAAGATCGGCGGCGATCGACCTTGAATTGCCCGGAAAACGCTTCTCGCTTGCGGACGACAGGCCCACCCTGGAAGAGCTAACCCGTCGATACGTTAAAGTCGTCTTGGCCGAATGCGACGGAAATAAATCGCGTGCGGCGGGGATTTTAGACATCGATCGCCGGACCCTTTACCGTTATCTTGAAGTACGGGACGCCGAAAACGAACTGCAAACCGGACATGATCCACCCGCCGATAGCGAATAAATGCGCCTACTCAGTTTCCGATGGCTTCGAACGATATTGATCTGCCTCGTCGGCATTGCGGCGGTCTTTATCGTTTCGTCATTTGCACCTGCTTTGTCGACCGCTTCGATTAATATGCTGTTTCGCCTTCGAGGCGAACTTCCTGAGCCTGACGACGTCATTATAGTCGCGATAGACGATGCGAGCATTCAGCGTTTAGGCCAATATCCGTGGCCGCGCACTATTATTGCCGAAGGTCTCGAAAAAATATCGGAGGGCGACCCTAAAGCTGTCGGGATCGACGTCGTATATGCTGAGAAATCTGCGACCGATGATGATCGCAGGTTCGCTGAAGCGATAAAGAACAGCGGACGCGTGATCTTGCCGACGCACCTTTATGAGACGGGAGCCCAAAGTGTGCCAGGCGGAACCGAAACCACGTGGCTGCGGCCGCTGCCCGAATTTGACGCGGGGCTCGCGGGCAAAGGACATGCCCACGCCGCACCGGACGTCGATGGTACGCTCCGTAGCGTCCAGCTGTCCAAATCTGACGATAAAGGCACCCGTTTTTGGGCATTCGGGCTGGAGGTTTTGCGTGTAGCCGAAGGAATAGATCCAAACGATTTTGATGAGACTGCGGAGAACCTGAGTTTTGGCCCGTACCATATTAGGCGATTGCCGGTTGAAACGGTGGACGACGTAATTCCGCTTGTTGCGACAGTCAGGTCGAATGAGATGTTGATCAATTACATCGGCCCGGTCGAAACGTTCCGACAATACAGTTTCGTCGACGTGTTGAACGGCGATGTTCCGGCAGATAATTTCACCGGGAAGATTGTTCTTGTTGGAGCCACGTCGCCAACGCTCGGCGATTCGCAGATAACGCCGTTCATGCACTATGCCGGAAACGGAGATCGGCAGGGCGGACAGGCGATGCCGGGAGTTGAAGTTCAAGCGAACATCATTAACACGATCAGGAGCCGTCTTTGTCTTGCAATTTTGCCAGACATTTGGTTTTACGTGATTGTTTTATTGATAATAGTTGGCGCGGCTGTGACGATCAACTTGCAGGATGGTTGGCGGCAACTCGCGCTTTTAACCGCGGGCGTCATGGCGCTCGTCGCCGCTGCAATTATCGCATTCGACAGTTTTTTCCTGATATTGCCTCTGCCGGAAATGCTTACCGCGTTTTTCGTGTCGGTTCCTTTGCTATTGCTCGACCGGAATCTGTCGGCGAGCCGGGATCTGGACGTTAAACTCGAAACGCTTGCCGATGCGCAGCGGGGTTTTTTGCTCGATTCGGACAAAACATCAATCAAAACAAAAAACCGCAGAGTCGTCCCGCGAAATTTGGAGTCGAAGCTTCGCGCCGTTGACGAAATAACTGCCCGTCTACTCTCCAGAATGAGTTTTATCAACCGTGTTCTTTCGGGAATGACGGAAGGCGTGATGGTCTCCGACACGTCGAATCGAATTGTTTTTGTTAATCAGCGCGTGCTTGAATTGTTCGGAACTGCTTCTGCCGATATCCTCAATCGCGACATTGTGGAATTTCTCAAAAATCGCGAGGTCTTCGATACGGAAATCGCTCGCAAGTCGATCGGCAAAGCTCTCGGAGGCCAGGTGATCCAACATGAGTTTGAGGAAGCAGGCACGCAAATTCGGAATTTTCTCGTACAGCTTTCTCCCGTAAGGGCAGTGGACGATTCCGACCTTAATCGTGCGTCGGCAGTGGAAGATGCGCCCGCGTTCGGTGTCCTGATCCTGTTTTTTGACATAACCGAACAACGGGAACTAGATCGGCTTAAGGCCGAAACTCTTCAGCTTGTTTCCCATGAGTTGCGCTCCCCGCTGACATCGATCCAGGGTCTGAGCGATGTTTTGCGAAAATTCCGGGTTTCGCCGGCTGAATCCGGAGAGATGCTTGAGACGATCCATTCTGAAGCGGTTAGACTGAACGAGATAATTAACCGGTTTCTCGACACGAGACGCCTCGAATCGGGGATACAAACTCTTCAGATCTCGCCGGTACATTTGGAAAAACTTCTCTCCGATTCGATAACTGCGGCGATGCCGCTCGCGGCCGAAAAGCGTATAGAAGTCCTCAACGAGACGTTCGGGCCGCTGCCGATCTTGATGGCCGACGCGACGCTTCTGGCCCAGGCCATCGGGAATCTTCTCAGTAACGCGATCAAATACAGTCCCGCAGACAGTGCCGTTTCAGTGGAAGGCACAGATACAGGATCCGAACTGCAGATCAGCGTTAAAGATAACGGGTACGGCATTCCGCATGATGCCCTCGGCCACATTTTCAAAAAATTCTACCGCCTCGAACGTGACGCAGTGTCAAAAACGGTCGGCACGGGGTTGGGATTGTCTTTCGTCAAAGACGTGGCGGAAAAGCACAACGGAAGCGTAACCGTCGAGAGCCGAGAAAACGCCGGATCAATTTTTACCCTTCATCTGCCGCTTTGAGCATTTTTGTCACGCCGAACAATTGCAACTGATGTTTATTGTTCAAAATCGCGACACTTCCGCGATCCAACAGGCAGCCTCACGATCCCCCGAGATGCTCTAAGGCAAATATTGTCAAGTGTTGCAGGAATATGTACCTTTCGGCACGGCCTTTGCAATTCATCTGACGGACCACACAGGAAACTGTAGTGAGCGAGGTATCAAATGAAAAGCAAACTTATAAAAAGCAGACTTACATTAACCAACTCACTTCAAGTATGATTGTGCAGATCGTTATCTTCACCAGCCTAGCCCTGACGTTGACCTCGTTAATCCTCTTTTGGCTAGGTTCCCGAATAAACCGCCAACATTGGCTTTTATCGCTTTTACTGGTAGGAGCAGTTGTAAGTGTTTCCTGGTCGCTCCAGTTAGTGCTAACGGGACAGAGTCTGCCATTTTCTCTAACCATCCTTTTTTCCCTGGCCTTTTCTGCGGTCGTCGTCGCGTGCTTTGAGCACTGGAATCCGATTGGACATGCTGCATTTGCTGCGGTAGTTGCTACGGCAGCGGCATTTTTGGCTTATGCCTTATTTGTTATTGTCGCCGCCGCGCTCGGACCATGGAGTATGGCGTTTGCCCTCGTTCTGTTTGCACTGCAACTGGGTACTTTGACCCTGCTGGTCGCGAACATGTTTGAGATCATAGATGTTATATGTCGAACCAAATGGACTCGAATCCAGACCGAGAAGATCGTAGTCGACTACCAGCCAAAGGTCTCACTGCATGTGCCAATCCATTCAGAACCGCCTGAACTAGTTATAGAGACGCTTGATGCACTTGCACTGCTGGATTATCCGGATTACGAAGTAATCGTAATAGACAACAATACCGCCGATGAGGACCTTTGGCGTCCGGTCGAGGCACACTGCAACAAACTCGGATCAAAGTTCCGCTTTTTTCACCTGATGCCTTGGCCCGGCTACAAGTCCGGCGCTTTGAATTTCGCCTTCACCGAGACCGCGGCTGCCGCTGAAATAATCGGTGTTATCGATGCTGACTATGTCGCGGAGCCAAATTTTTTATCTGATCTGGTTGGTCATTTTGTTGATCCCAAGATGGCATTTGTGCAAACTCCCCAGGATTATCGCGACCAAATGATTCGGAGTCGTTACGGTAAAGCGCTCTATCTGTCATATCTCTACTTTTTCAAGATTTCAATGGCGAACCGCAACGAATACAATGCGATTATTTACGCGGGAACCATGGGGCTGGTTCGCAAAACCGCCTTGCAGGAAGTCGGCGGCTGGAGTGAATGGTGTATCACCGAAGATGCCGAACTTTCTCTGCGTCTGCTGGATGCTGGATACGATTCTCTCTTCGTCGACCAGACGTATGGCCGCGGGCTGATGCCTTTAGACTATTCGGGCTTGAAAAAGCAGCGCTTTCGTTGGGCATTTGGCGGAATGCAGATCCTTAAACTGCATTGGCTTAAACTGCTGAATCCGTGGTCCCGTGGAAAACTGACCTTTGCTCAGCGCTTCGCCTACATAAATGGAGGCCTGCAATGGTTGACTGACCCCATGGCGTTAGGTTTCACGATGATACTGTTGATCGGAACAGCATCTCTTTTAGCCGAGAACGCAGTAAATAGCCATCCGCTCGTAGGCGGAATCGTGATGATCCCGCCGCTCTTCATCTTGTTTGCGGTGATGCGATTCATATGGGCGTTACGAGTCCGCGCTAATTCCTCGTGGAGTGGGGCTATTGACGCACTAACGCTCCTAATCGGACTAACGTGGGTTGTTGCTCTAGCTTGTGTTCAAGGCTTGGTGAGCCGTAATGGCGTGTTCCTGCGGACCCCAAAACAGGGAACGGAGCCGGGATTAGTGGATTCACTTCGTATCGTCAAGGCCGAGCTTGCGTTGGGCTTAATATGTCTTACCGCCGCGATCGTTCTGTTGGTGATCTCCCGCCTTCATCTCTTGTCGGTGCTTGGAATTACGGTCGGTCTTCTGATATGGCAGTCAGGTATTTATCTTGCGGCAGTACGCACTAGCTTTTGGAGTTATCGGGAGACACGGCCGCTCAGCATTTCAAAATATAAGTTGGCGTTTCGCAACACCGGACATAAAGTGATTGATCTCATTACCGAGGCCAGGGCAGCTGTGCTTTTGATCGGGCTGATACTCGGTCTAGGGATTTTGTATTTTCTGGGCCAGACGAACGCTCCGCAATCCGAGGGTATTCAATTAGCCGATCCTTACACGCAGTTCATACCCGCTCGATCGGTTTTGGCACCATCGGAACAAGAATCGGCTGGCAGCGTGCTGATCCAGGAGGGTAACGCGGCGCAGCGTAGCGATGTTGCTTCGGCGCTCAAACTTTGGGCACCGGATGGTGTGATCGTGGACAGCAGCGAAACTGGCCGTGTGTGGCGAGGAACTGATCAACTGAGGGAAAGATATGTCAATGAGTTTAACGAAAGACGCTATCTATCGCTTAGCCACGTAAACCTCAATGTAGAGATTGATGGGGATCAAGCTGTCATCATGAACGACCTCAACGCAGTTGTTCAAAGCCGCGGAGTCACGGAACATTTGAAATTACCTAAATCTGATAAATGGACGCTTCGCCGCGAAGGAGTAGGTTGGAAGATCGTGCGGCTCGAAACAAACAGGGGATCGAACTCGAATTGATCGAAAATTCAAAATACGGAGTGAAAAATGAATATGAATAAGCAAATACTATTGATCGCGATTTCCGTGATCCTACTTCCGCACGTAATCTGTGCGCAGGAACTGGTAACAGGTTTCGAAGCCGGGCCATCCACCGCTTATGTATTTATAAGTCCGGTGTTCTCGCTGCCAAAATCAGGCAAAAACATGATCATTTTCCAGCCTACGGCAAGTTTTCTTTACTATAAGTTTCAAGGCTCCGGCGGCTCGACCACCGTCAACTCGCCCGGACTGGCGTTTCAGGTCGGCTACCGTCGACAAACGAAACGGCTTAGTTTTACGATAGCTCCCGGTATCGAGGTGCGTTGGGACAGCCGAAAGATCGGCACTGGACCAGAGATTAAGAAGACCCAAACGGGAGCGTTGGTGGGAGCGAGTGTGTTTTTTCAGGCTACTCCGCTTACAAATCTGAACTTTATCTCTAGTTACGGGTCCGCCAATCGCTACCTTTTCACGCGCGGCGGGATCAAACAGCAGATCACAAACAAAAAATTCGAGAAACCTATTGCTCTCTCGATCGGCGGCGAAATAACTGGGCAAGGCAACCGCGAAGTTCGCCAGTATGGAGGCGGCGGAATGTTTGAAATCGGCTTTCTGCGGCAGAAGACGTCATTGCAATTCCGGGCGGGCATTAACCGCCAGACGTTCGCAGTCGGCCCCGCCGAGTCAAAACCATATTTCGGCGCCGGAATTTATCGCCGCTTCTAAAAAAGCCGCGCGGCAGCGGATGCATGGATCTGGTCGCGACGACGTGTGCGTGTAAAACAAGGCGAGGCGTAACTCATGATAACACTCCTCTTCCTTATAGATTCAATAGAATTGTTGACTGGTACCATAGATTTGACGTATAGTTCACTGTTGCCATTTAATCTGGAATTCTTCCATTCAGGATTTACTTTTATACGGAATTGTTATTCGATTTGAGCAGTTCGACCTAAACCAATTATTCCAGGAGAAGATAAATGAAAAAAAGTTTTGCGTTTTTAATTTGCGCGATTTTCTGTGCAGCATTGACGTTGCCTAGCGCCAGCATTTCCAGCAAAGCCGCTCCGAAAGCGGCTGGACCAGAGTATGTGCCGGGTGAAATGCTCGTACAATTTAAGGCCGGGGTAAGCGACTTCGCCGGGTCTATTGCATTAGACCGAGCAAATGCTGTCGCTGTGGAACGTGTACGTGCCGGATTTGAAAAAGGCGAGGGCGACCTGATCCTTGCGCGTTTTAACCCAAACGTGCCCTTTGAATCGGCGAAAAATGCTTTGAGCGACGATCCCTCGATCGAATTCGTCGAGCCTAATTGGATATATAACCACCAGGCAGTTAGTGCCGACACATATTATACAAATGGCTCCCTCTGGGGGATGTACGGTGATGCCACTTTTCCCGCAAACCAGTTCGGCAGTCAGGCCGGTGAGGCATGGGCGGCCGGAAACACGGGTTCCGCGTCGGTGTACGTCGGGGTAATTGACGAAGGTATTCAGTTCACGCACCCGGATCTTGACGGCCAGGTCTGGACTAATCCCTATGATCCGGTCGATGGCGTAGACACCGACGGTAACGGCTATATTGATGACATTCACGGGTGGGATTTCGACGGTAACAACAACACGATCTATGACGGCGGAACGCGCGGCAGCCTTGACGATCACGGAACGCACGTTTCAGGTACGATCGGGGCAAAATCCAACGGAACCGGTGTCGTCGGTGTTAACTGGAATGTTACGCTGATCTCCGGCAAGTTCCTTGGCCGCCGCGGTGGAACGACCGCTAATGCGATCAAGGCCGTAGATTATTTTACGGACCTGAAAACGCGTCACGGCCTCAACATTGTTGCGACCAACAATTCCTGGGGTGGTGGTGGATTTTCACAGGCTCTCGGAGATGCGATAGGGCGTGCGAACGCCGCAAACATTCTGTTCATCGCAGCCGCCGGGAATAGCACCCTTAACTGCGAAACCAGCGATTGCTATCCGGCAGAATATGCCAACGCCAACGTTATTGCGGTCGCGTCGATCACGAGTACCGGTGCGATCAGCTCCTTCTCAAACTACGGGGCGACCACGGTCGATATTGGAGCTCCGGGTTCCGCCATCTGGTCCACGACGGCGTTCAATACTTATTCATCGTACAGCGGAACATCGATGTCGACACCCCACGTAACGGGCGGAGCGGCCCTCTATGCGGCAAGTCACCCTGGTTCGAGTGCTGCCACGATCAAAGCGGCCATCCTGAATAGTGCAGTGCCAACTTCATCACTCACAGGAAAAACCGTCACTGGCGGCCGCCTGAATGTAAGTGGTTTCTGACAATTGTTCATCCCTAGACCTTGTTGAGGCTGTTTGGAGACTTTGTTTTCAGACAGCCTATTCATTACCAAACGGCCCATCTCGTTTGGTCATCAAAAATGTGAATATCTCGTTAGTGCAAAGGCTGGCTACGGTAACCCGGCGCCACGCTAGCTGCCTTGCTTGGGCATTCCAGCTTGCGCATGGTCATGCGCTACGCTCATCCGTCCGACGAGCACAAATTCGAAGCGATAAGGTCAATGGAAGAAGTTCGTCCGAAACAGCGAAAAGAGGAAAAAGCAGGCTGACAGATGCACAGGGTTACGATAATCATACGATAATGACAAATCACATAAAACTCGTGAAAACTATACTGGTTGTAAGTTGCTGTAAATAAGGAGGTTAATGGAGGCGGCGATGAGAATCGAACTCATGAATAAAGGTTTTGCAGACCTCTGCCTTACCACTTGGCTACGCCGCCGCGTTGAAAGGATAAAGGAGAAAGAATAAGGGATAAAGGTAAAGCCGGCGCTTTATCCTTTCGCCTTTATCCTTTCTCCTTTCAAAAACTGGAGCGGGAGACGAGGGTCGAACTCGCGACTTCGACCTTGGCAAGGTCGCGCTCTACCACTGAGCTACTCCCGCTCGCAAACTTTGATTCTAACCAGCAGTCAACATTTGTCAAGTTTTCGCCTGTGCATGTGCTTGTCCAGCTTGAACATTTTTCGTTAGCAAAGCGTGTGCCCGATAGGCTCTCTTTGATTGAAGGCCGTCAACGACAATGCTCAATGAACCTGCAATACAAGGGCGTCCGATAACCGCTGAAGAAGATTCGATCCGACCACTCAGCCTCGTTTCGGCCAGAGCAATTGCACTCAGGAAGATTCTTCGATCCTCATCTTGAAACCGGCAATACCTATCAGAGTCTCAAGTATTACGTGAACGCAGACTTGTTAATTAGTTGACCGTAATATCTTTAAGAAAGCTCCAGTCGCCGCTAGGGTTGATATTTATATTGCCGATGCGCTTATTTGCGATCGACATATTCGCAGGGTACCAGAGCGGCATAAGCGGCAGATCGTTGCTGATCACGGTCCAAGCCTGAACGTAGAGTCCCTTCGCTCGAGTCCGATCGGTCTCGTTGATCGCATCATTGAGCAGCCTGTCGACCTCTTTGTTTGAATAACGGCTTCGGTTGCAGCAACTTACGCCCTCACCCGGGATCTTTCCGGTCGTAAAAAGGTCCTTTAGAAAAAGCGGGTCCTGGTTGCCGCCGATCCAGGCCCCGGTATTCAACTGAAACTGGCCCTTCGCGAGACTTTCGCGGATCGTGTTCGGGTCGAGCGTTTCGATCTGTATGTTCAATCCTACCTCGACCAGCATATTTTGAATCGCCTGGGCATAACTACTATAAGCGGCGTTTCCCGACGAGAACTTGAATGTGATGGGCTCATTTTTATAACCCGCCTCTCGTAAAAGCTGACGTGAGCGGTCAGGATCGTAATTGTATTGCGTGCCAGGCGTAAATGCCCACGAAGCCTCAGGCAAGATGGAATAGGCGATCTTCGCCTGTCCGGAAAGCAGCTCACGAATGATCTTCTCGCGATCGATGGCGTACCCGATAGCCTGCCGCACCTTTACGTTATCGAGCGGCGAGGAAGTCGTGTTAAGGCCGATATACTGAATGTTCGACCCGTCAAACTGTTCGACGTTCAGATTAGCGAGCATTCCCATTTGCTTTATGCTGTCCGGCGGAAGGTTGGACGGCACCGGTGCTATGTCAACACCGCCGCTCTGCAGTTCGGCCTGCAGCGCGCTCGCGTCGGTGACGGTCTTTACCCGCAGCTTGCCAACCTTTGGAGCGCCGCCCCAATATTCACTGAATCCTTCAAGATCTACCGTGTTCTGCGACTGATCAAAGGCGACAAATTTGAACGGCCCGGTGCCGACCGGCTGCGCTTTCAATTGTGCTGAAGATCCCTCAGCGACAATGGGTATGGCAACGAGATTAGACAAAAGTTGGTTCTTGAGGGCCGCTTTTTCGATATTGAAAACAACCGTTTGCTGGTCGGGAGTATCTATCGAAAGGATATGCGGTACGGGCGGCTTGTCCTTTTCGACCGATTCGAAAAATGCAAATGATTTATAACCCTTTGTCCGGAAGAGCTCGTCGAAGGTGTATTTGACGTCGGCTGAGGTGAACGGCTTGCCGTCGTGAAACGTCACGCTTTCACGCAGCACGAAGGTAATGGCTTTTCCGTCCTCAGAAGTCCTTATTTCGCTCGCCAGTTCTCCCTCATAGTCGAAGGAGCTGTTCTTTCTGACAAGCGAATTGAACATCAGATTGCGAACCCGTTCGGCTGCGGCATCCGATTTCTCGGTCGTCAAGGTATCAAAACCAGTAAAAGGTTCCGACAGTGCCACCGTCACGAATTCGCTGTTCGCGCGTCGGCACGAAAACGAGGCCAATAGTAGAACAGCAAAAAATAACGTTACAAGATACTTCAAATTCAATAAACCTCCGATCAGTTTGATGCCAGTCGTTGCGACATCGTAGTTATACGTTCAGTAAGAGAACGCATTTGATCCGCATCGAATTTTGCCGGCATTCGAACGCTGGACCTCAATTCGAAAATCCGGGAAAGCGAATCATCCAATCGTTGCTTCGTGATTGATCCGCCGACAAACGCATCGGTCACAGCCTTGTGTGCTTCACGAATGTTGTCCACGCCGGCACAGATGCAGACCATGTCGTTGCCCGCGAGAATTGCCTTCACCGAGGCCTCGCCAATGCCATAGTTCTTTACGATGGCTCCCATTTCCAGATCGTCCGTTAGAACCAACCCATCAAATCCAATATTTTGTCTAAGTAAAGTAGTAACGAAGTTGGAACTAAGTGAAGAAGGTAAAAGTTTGCCATTTTGGTCTGTTTCCTGCAACCCCAGTTTCGGATAAACGGCGTGGGCAACCATTATAACCTTTACGCTGCCTGCTGCTATCAAGCGACGGTAAGGATAGAGATCGACGGCCTCAAAATCCTCCTGACCAACCGGGACGACCGGCAATTCGTCGTGCGAATCGACCTCGGATGCACCTAGGCCGGGGAAATGCTTGAGGCAGCCTATCACGCTGTTTTCTTGCAAGGTCTCCATAAACGCACCGGCTAATTGAACAACTTCCAATGCCGAAGAACCGAAGGCTCGCGAATGCAGCCCATTTACGAACCGATGCCGTTCCCGGTCGATCACATCAACCACCGGTGCAAAGTCCATATTGAAGCCGAGAGCCAGCAACGCATCCGCGATCACTTTCGCAAGCTCTTCGGCATCGGCGATAGTTGTAACCTTTGCGGCCGAAGGCATCGGGGCAAGGACGCGTCGAAGCCTATCGACGAGGCCGCCTTCCTGATCGATGCTCAAAAACGGCTCTACCGACAGCTTGTCCCTTATTTCTTCCAATAGACGGCGTGTTTGTTCCGCTTCCTTTATATTCCTCGCGAAAAGGCAAATACCGCCCGGTTTTATGTCTTCGAGAAGGGAAGCAGTCGTCGAATCGATCTTGTCGCCTGGTATACCGATGAAGAAAAGCTGCCCTATCATTTCTTCGAGCGAGAGAGATTTGTAACCGAACTCCGTCATTTGATATCGTGATTATTAACCAAAAACATTAACTGTCGAATTACCGACACTTAATGCGTTTCCTCAAGTTTGCTAGATGATCTTTTGTTTTAGGTTGGTAAGAATTTCCTTTGATTCTTCGGCAGTCAATCGATCCAGGTCAACGTTCCTCAGTTCGTCAACGGCACTTTCATTGTTCACGGCAAAAAGGGAAACCTGGGCGATGTTGCTACGAGTGGCGGCCGCTCTCAGACCGTGCGAACGGTCGTCGGAAAACACCGCCAACTCATACTTCTCCAGTTTCGCCAGAACGTCTTTGGCCCGAGCGAGAACCGAACCAGGCAAACCTGCCAATCTGGCAACGGCGATGCCGTAAGACTTTGTTGCCGTTCCCTTTTGAAGCTTGTGCAGGAAGACCACCTCGCCATCACGCTCCGTTGCCGTCATTTGATAATTCTTTGCCCCAGCCAGGTTTTCAGCAAGCTCGGTCAATTCATGATAGTGCGTCGCGAAGATCGTCTTGGCCGCATGCTTTGGAGAATCATGCAGATATTCTGCCACGGCCCAGGCTATCGAAAGGCCGTCAAACGTTGACGTTCCCCGGCCTATTTCATCCAAAAGCACAAGGCTCCGAGGCGTTGCATTGTGCAGGATCGCCGCCGTTTCGGTCATCTCGACCATAAAGGTCGATCGGCCAGATGCCAGGTCGTCCGATGCTCCGACGCGCGTCCAGATCCGATCAACGATCGGTAGCCGGGCCGACGACGCAGGCACGAACGAGCCGATCTGCGCCAATATCTGGATCAATGCGACCTGCCTGAGCACGGTGGATTTTCCGCCCATGTTGGCGCCGGTAACTATCAACAGGCGGTCGGTCGAGTTATTCAGGTAAACGTCATTCGGAATAAACACGCCTTCGTCAATGAACGCCTCGACGACCGGGTGTCGTCCGTTTTTGATCTCGATCTCGTCACCGTCGTGAAGGACAGGCCGAACATAATTACGTCTCGAGGCAGTTTCGGCCAGGGCGGCCAGAGCGTCAAGGGTAGCAAGTGCACGCGCAGTGGTTTGCAAACGGTGAGTTTCTTCTTTAACTTTATTTTGTATCTTTTGAAATAACTCGCTTTCGAGCTCTGCCATTCGTGCCTCGGCACCTAAAACTTTATCTTCCCATTCCTTTAACTGCGGCGTTGTGAAACGCTCTGCATTGGTCAGAGTTTGCCGCCGATGGTAATCCTCGGGCACCTTTGATGCGTTCGATCTGGACACCTCGATGTAATAGCCGAATACATTGTTAAAGCGGATCCTGAGGTTCGAAATGCCGGTGCGCTGGCGCTCTTTCTCCTCGAAGTCGGCGATCAGACGCTTTGCTCCACCTGCTATTGAACGCAATTCGTCAAGTTCCGAGTTGAAACCATCACGAATAGTCCCGCCGTCGGTGAGATTGGCCGGCGGTTCGTCGACGATCGCCGTCGCAATAAGCTCGCGGACGTCGGGAAGCTCGAATATATTCTCGGAAAGCACCTGCAAAAGCAGGGAGCGGGCGTCACTTATTGCCCCCACCAGCTTTGGAGTTTGTTCGAGCGATCCTGCCAGCGAGTTCAGGTCGCGAGCGGTCACGCTGCCCAGATTAAGCCGCCCAACAAGTCGTTCAAGATCGGACACCTGGCGTAGAAGAAACCGGACCTTTTCGCGAAGGATAGGGTCGAGAAGCTCATCGACCGCCGCAAGCCTGGTCTCGATCTCGCTGCGTTTCAAAGACGGCCGCAGCAGCCAACCCCTCAAAAGCCTGCCGCCCATTCCGGTTACCGTTTCATCGATCACGTCGAGCAGGGTTTGCTTAATTCCTTCCGCTCGTGACTGGACAATATCGAGATTACGAAGCGTTAGCTGGTCAAGGACCAGACTGTCCGAAGTCTCAAAATACCTGATCTCCGAGATATGGTCCGCCGTCGCTTTCTGGGTGAATTGAGCGTAGCGTAGGCAGCCAGCGGCCGCCCGGATCGCACCATGCTTTCCATCGAGACCGAAACCGGAGAGCGAGCGCGTCCCGAAGTGGGAACAAAGAAGCACCGTCCCTTCTGAAATGTCAAAGTCGCCGTTTTCCAGCGCCGTCAGGGCAAATGGGGTATCCGGGCCGCCACCGCGATCGTCTACGGCACTGCCCGGCAAGACACTTCGTCGCCTCGCCGACCCTTCAACGTGCGCCGACAATTCCTCACCGGAGCGGGAAGGGAAGATCACTTCTCGCGGCGAGTATGCCTCCAAAAGTTCGCGAACCCGCGTCCAACGGTCGCTGCCCGAAAATTGGGTAGCGATAAACTCGCCGGTTGATAGCTCCATAAGCGAAGCCCCTACCGTTTCGACGTCCGGGCATACGGACGCCAAATAGACAGATTCCTTATTTTCGAGAAGTTGCGGTTCGATGGCCGTGCCGGGCGTGATCACACGCACGACCTCGCGTCGCACCAGCTTCGTGCCTTTGCCGGCGGGCTCTGCTTGTTCGCAGATCGCGACACGATGCCCCTTTCGAACCAGCTTTGCTATATAGTTCGCGGCCGCGTGATGGGGAACCCCGCACATCGGTATCGGGTTTTTGGAATCCTTTTGCCTTGCCGTCAACGTGATCTGAAGCTCACGTGCGCCGACGATCGCGTCCTCGTTGAACAGCTCGTAAAAATCGCCGAGCCGGAACATCAGAAGTGTGCCGGGGTATTGTTTCTTGATCTCCAAATACTGCCGAAGCATCGGCGTCGTCTCATCCATTGCAGTGGCTTACTCTATTCCGAGTAGTTTCGAGTCTAACCTAAATCCCGTTAAGTTTTAAATTCTTTGGTTTTCAAAGGTTGCGGCGTTTGGTAGACTACTTTATTGTTCGGTTCCCAGGCGGCTAACTGCCGACATTGTAAACAACGTTTAGCCTCGTACGGCAATCAAAGCCTTAAAATTAATGGCTTTACGAAAATTTTAAGGAGTCCGGAAATGATTTCCAAATTCATAGCGGCCGCGATCGGATGCCTGTCCGTAGGGGTGGCGGCATTAAGTCAATCTCCGCCAGCCGTTTCGCCTAGCAACCAGGCAGCGCGGCAGGTCGCGAATACTTCTCAGCCGGTTGAGCAGAATGACAAGTACCGGATAGGCCTCCGTGACAAACTGAACGTGCAGGTGTTTCGGCATCCCGACCTTAACCAGACCGTCGCCGTAAACCCAAACGGGACGATAAACCTTTTCAAGATCACGGAACCGGTAATGGCGGTTTGCAGGACGGAGCGCGAACTGGCCGACATCATCACCGCTGCCTACAAGAAGGAATATCTTCGCAATCCAGAGGTAAATGTTGTAGTCACGGAGCAGGTGTCGCAATCGGTCGCAGTAATGGGTGCGGTCGAAAAACCGAACAATTTCTTCATTACGCGGCGTGTTCAGCTATTAGAGCTTCTCGCTCTTGCAGGTGGGCCGACCAAAGACGCTGGTTCCCGTCTCGTCGTCTATCGCCCAGGTTCGAATTCGAATTGTGCCGATGAAACGAACGGCGACGATCAGTCTGACAATCTTTTCGGCTTTAGTATTCGTGACCTCCAGGAAGGCAAGGAAACGATGACGATGCAGCCGAACGACATCGTTTCCGTATTGCCCGCCGATATTGTTTTCGTTTACGGCAACGTCAACGAACAGGGCCAGGTGGTAATGAGGCAGCCGATGACCCTTCGGCAGGCCATTGCTTCAGCGAAGGGTATCAGGCCGGCAACGGACAGCGGCCGGGTGAGGATCATCCGGCAGAAACCCGGCGGGCTTGAGACCGACGAGATCGTCGTCGACCTCACCGCCATAAACAAGGGAAAAGCCGAGGACCCGTATCTTCAGCCGAATGATATCATTGCGCTTTCCGAAGACAAGACCAAGAGTATTTTGAACAGTGTGGCCAAGGGCTTTACTCAGGGGCTCGGGGGCTTGCTTTATCGTCCGTTTTAGGACGGAACCGTATGAAAGAAAGTCGAGAATTAGTACCTCAGCCTAAAAGCGATCTGTTCGAGTTCGATCGCCCGTTCGAGCCCCAGATAATCGGGCAAACGGGCCGTTATCCGGCCTATCGCGAGACCTACGGTCAGGATGGCATCCAGTTTCTGGATTACTGGCGTGCCATTCGAAAAAGGATCTGGCTGGTGGTCGGCATCGCGGTGCTCGTCACGACGCTTGCGGCCATTTATATGGCACGAAAGCCGAACATATATTCGGCACGGGCAACGATCCAGGTCGATATGGAGCAAACCAATCCAGACCTGATAACCGATCGGCAGCGGCCGCTTTTGACTGCGGATCCATCCTACTTCAACACGCAGCTTCAACTGCTTAATAGCGATTCGCTGCTTCGCCGCGTCGTGAAAGAGCACAGCCTCGACTCGAACCCCGAATTCCAGAAATTAAGGAGCGAGGGGATGACCTCGCCCTGGCGGGCAATGCTGAAAGCTGTCGGCCTGGCCCGGGACGAAATAAAACTTGATCAACGAACCGGCGAATCGTCTACTAGCGGTCCTAATTCAACTCTAGTTTCGGCGGATGAGATCGCCGAGGCGGTCAGGCTTGCGCCCTATGTCGACATAATCAAAAAGAATCTAAGTGCTGAGCCGGTAAGAGAATCCCGTGTCACCGTAAAGGACACGCGACTGATCGACATTGCCTTTACAAGCCAGGACGCCGATCTTGCGGCCTTTGTTGCCAACGGTATCTGCGAAACCTTCACGAACTACAATCAGGAAAAACGAAGCGGCACTAGTCGAAAAACAAGTGACTTTCTCCAGGGCAGGATAGCCGATCTGCAGGGAGAGATCCGGAACGATGAGGTAAAGCTTGTCGAGCTTCGAACAGGTTTGGAAATAATCAACACGACCGGCGAACAAACGATCGAGATCGAGCGGCTCGCCGGCCTGAATCGCGAAAAATTAGCGGCAGAACTTGTCCGGACAAACGCCGAAGCCGATTTGCTCTCCGTCAAGAATTCACCTGAAAGATTGAAGTCGATGGTCGAAGGTTCGCTTGGCCGTTTCATAACCGAGAAGGAGAATTCGACGGTCAATGTCCGAAACGAGACCGAAAAGCGCATCGCGGAACTTCAAGCCCAGCGAGCAAAGCTGCTTGAGGTCTTCCAGGATAACACCGATCCGATCAAGGAAGTTGACCGCCAGATCGAGAGCCTTAATACATCACTCGACCGAGTGCTCGCGAAGAATAACGAGGAGATAAACGAGTATCGTAACCGGGCGGCAACGGATGTTCTTAATAACCTGCAGACCGCCTACGCAAAGTCGAGGGATAATGAATTAAAGATCAGGGCGGCGTACGATGCTCAATACGCAAGGGCCCAGTCGCAGAATAGCGGGGCAGTTACGCTCAAACTTTTGGAACAAAATCTTGAGGCAAATAAGGCCTTTTTGAAGGAGCTGCTTGAAAAGCAGAGCGGCAACGACATTGCGTCGCGCGGCTCCGACAATAATATTAGCGTTGCAGGATTCGCGATCCCGGACAATGTTCCGGTCGCCCCCAGGCGAGTAATGACCGTTCTTGCCGCCTTGTTTCTTTCGACGCTTTTCGGGATGGGATTGGCGGTCTTTCTTGAATATCTTGACGATACCATCCGGACCGTTGAGGAGATCGAAAACTTCCTCCAGCTTCCTGCATTGGCGGCTATTCCTACGATCGAATCGATCCCAAAGCGCAAATTGCTCCTCGTTGGTACAAGCGAAGAAAGCGAAGAACGCCCAAACTCGGAACTTCTCATTTACGCTGACCCGCGGTCAGGGCTTTCGGAAGCCTACCGCCAATTGCGAACGTCCATTCTCCTTTCAACCGCAGGACATCCGCCGAAATCGTTGTTGATAACGTCCAGCCTTCCCTCGGAAGGAAAAACGACAACGGCGACGAATACAGCGATCAGCCTTGCCCAAACGGGCGCGAATGTCCTGATCGTGGACGCCGATATGCGCCGCCCGAGGCTTCATTCGGTATTCAACCTGCCGAACGGTGAGGGGCTGAGCACGCTCTTGTCGAGTGAGGGCACGGACAGCGATATAACTCGTGTGGTTAAGATCGACGACGGCACGAAGATGCATCTGCTCACCTCCGGGCCGATCCCGCCAAATCCCGCGGAACTTATCGGTTCTGAACAGATGGCGAATCTCCTTAAGCGGCTGCAAAAGCACTACACCCACGTGGTCATCGATTCTCCGCCGATCACCTCGTTCACGGACGGGGTCTTGATAGCCTCGATGGTGGACGGCGTGATCCTTGTCGTTCATTCCGGCAAGAGCTCCAGGCAGGTGGTGCGGCGTGCGAAAGTTCTGCTTCAGGAAGTCGGAGCGAGGATCCTCGGTGTGGTTCTTAACAATGTGAATCTTCGTTCGCAGGACAACTATTATTATTACCAGACCTATTACCATCGGAACGCCTACAATAATGAAGATCAGGTCTAGGCCGCATCCACGGCATCGTAAGTTCCTATGAGTCTACAGACAAAGGTGGTGGTCACCGGCGCCGGCGGGTTTATCGGAAGCCACCTCGTGACCTCTCTTAAGAGTAAAGGTTACTGGGTTCGGGGCGTCGACCTAAAGTTACCTGAATTTTCTGAAACTGACGCCGATGAATTCTTGCAACTCGATCTTCGACGCCCTGAGAACTGTTTGAAAGCGACCGAAGGTGCGGACGAGGTTTACGCGTTGGCGGCCGACATGGGCGGCATGGGTTACATTTCGGCCCATCACGCGGAAATATTACATAACAATTCCCTGATCGATATCCACACGATCGAAGCCGCACGAGCGAACGGCGTCAAACGTTACCTTTACACAAGCTCGGCATGTATTTATCCGGAGCATTTGCAGGAATCCGAAAACGTCCGTCCGCTCAAAGAAGAGGATGCCTACCCGGCCTTTCCGCAAGACGCCTACGGCTGGGAAAAGCTGATGGCGGAGCGATTGTGCATGCACTATAGCAATGACTATGGGCTCGAAACGCGCGTCGTCAGGTTTCATAATATTTTCGGTGAACTTGGTACGTGGCAAGGAGGCCGGGAAAAGGTCCCTGCCGCGCTTTGCCGCAAGATCGCGGAAGCAAAGCTTTCGGGAAACGATCAGATCGAGATCTGGGGCGACGGTGAACAGACCAGATCCTTTTGTTACGTCAGCGACTGTGTCGAGGGCATCTACCGGCTGATGCGATCCGACCACACCGACCCGATAAACCTCGGACAGGACAGAATGGTGTCGATCAACCAGCTTGCCGATATCATTGCGGAGATCGCCGGTACGCGGGTCGTGAAGAAACACGTCGAGGGCCCACAGGGCGTCCGTGGCCGAAATTCGGACAACGAAACCCTGCGGCAGGTGCTTGGCTGGGAACCGTCCGTAACGCTCGAAGCTGGCCTGGAGATAACGTATCGATGGATCGAGGATCAGGTTAAACAGTCTAATGTGTCGGCTGGCGCCGGTTCGATCAGCGGTAATGCCTCAGCGTGACGTGTCTCTGTCGAACACTTAGTGATCTGAGCAGAAGCTGCTTAAGGAAAACCGAGCTATGCCGTGCGAAGCGGGCACCGCTACCAAAAGGATCCCATTTAATTAAATGGCAAGTGACGAACTTAGACCTTCAATAACGTTTAAGGCCTTTTTCTACCTTGCCTGTCTTTTGTTCCTCTACCTTAACCTTTTCATCTTTCCGGCAACGCCGATCTACTACGAAGCCGACCACGTAAAGCTGATACACGAGTCCAGCCGAATGGCCGGTGGGGAAGTCATCTACCGCGATTTTTGGGAGTTTATCTTTCCAGGTTCGCATAGCCTGTTTGCGCTCCTGATCCTAATTTTCGGTACTCAATATTGGCTGATCAGCGCCGTCATATTGGTTCACGGAATGATCTCGGCGTACCTCGGGGTGGTTATATCGAGAAAGGTAATATCCGATTCGTTTGTCGCGTACCTGCCATCGGCGATCTATATTTTTCTCGGCTTTCGTTGGTTCGGGATCGATGCCGAACACAGAATGATGAGCCCGATCTTTGCCTGGCTTGCACTTCTTTTTCTTTTGAAAGAGAGAACTTACGCAAGGATCGCATTGGCGGGTGTGGCCTGCGCGCTGACCAGTTACTTCACACAGCAGCGTGGGTTTTTAGTCGTCGCTGCGATCGGAGTGTTCCTCTTCTTCGAATTCGGATTTAAGGGCAGAGACTGGCGGCGTTTGATCGGGTCGTGGGCCGTTCTTATCGCCGCTTTCGGATTGACGCTGATCGCCGTTTTAACACCGTACGTTTATCCAGTCGGCCCGGCAAAATTCTTCGAGGATACTATCCTCTTCATTTCGGCATACTCTCAGGATCCGTACACGAATAGCTGGCGAACCTATTTTACAACGATCACAAAGCTTCGCGCGGCCGGAATTACAATGCTTGCGGTCGCAGTGTTTTATTCGGTCCTGATCCCTCTGGTGTATTTTGCGACGCTTCTGTATATCTGGTTCCGCAAACGCACCGAAGATCTTTACCGTACGGCCCCGATCCTACTCACCTGTCTCGTCGGCCTCTTCCTATCCATCAGCACGACGGGCCCGAATGTTATGCGACTCTATCAGGTTTCCATACCTGCTCTTGTCGCTCTTGTATGGTTGATCTGGCAAAGCAACCTGCTGTCGCCCGTAAAGATAAAGCTGGCGACGGCGGCTCTGGTGCTCTTTGGGCTTATGCTCGGAGTTCGCGTGCAATACGCCTGGGATACCGTCACCCTCGACACGTCCAGCGGGCGGATCGTGTTTCTGTCACGTGTGATCGCCGAACGGTATGAATGGCTCCTTGCCAACACTCAGCCCGGTGACCAGGTCTTTGAGGTTTACATCTGTCACGTGAACTTTCCTCTCAGGCTCGGCAATCCAACTCGAATGTCCATACTTCTGAATACAGGTTATTCACCGCCGCACCATGTTGCCTGGGCGATAGAAGATTTGAAAAGAGAACGGCCGCGCTATATCATCTGGGATGGGGCATGGACCCCGGAAATGCAGGAAATGGCTGATGATGAACGGCTTAAGCCGTTGTACTTATACATGACTTCGAATTATCGCCGGGTTCGATCATTTACCCCTTACGACGGCAGGGAACGGGAAGCGTGGGAGCTGCTGGAAGCTGAATAACAGTGACATGGTGATCCGGACAAGCCGCCCGATCGATGTTTTAATGGCAACAGCTTTAAGAAAACCTGAGAATATAGACGCCCAGCGAAAGTTTATGCTTACGGGGGCAGTGCTAATGGGCGGAGCTGCGTCAATTGCCGTCCTTGTTGGAATTCTCGGCAGCGATCTCACGACTTCGTTTCCGTACCTTTTCCTTCTTCCCTGGATCATCGGCCTGCTCGTCGTTTTGGCCACTCCGTCACTGATCCTCTATTATCGAGGCCGCCTGACACTTTACGATCCGCTCGTCTTCGCAACGTGGTCCTATTTCTTCCCGGCATTCGTGGTAGGTGGATTCATGTTGACCGCCGGTTGGTCTGACCCCTATTACCTCACTTTTATCCAGGACGCCGAATTTAACTTACCGTATACCGTAGTGCTATTAATGCTAGGGTTTGCCGGCCTAGCTGCGGGTTATTTCACACGGTTCGGCGTAATGGCGGGTGCCGCAGTAAGCAGGCTACTGCCTCAGCGGGACTTTCATACGTCAGCAATGCTGATGCCGGGCTTTTTTTTGCTGATCCTGGGAACCTTCAACACCGTCGGAGCACTTATCATCGGCGTGATCGGTTATCAGCGGTCAGCCGCTATCGAATCTTACGACGGCATCGTTTTTCTCACAACGCTTTTCTGGATGCAGGGCTCCTTCATACTCTGGTATGTCATTTTCAGAAGAGGAACCGTTGATATCCGGGCCGTTGTCATGGTCTCGCTTCTTTTCGTCTCAACTATTGGAAAGGCGTTGATCTCAGGAAATCGCGCATCGCTCTTACAGGTATTTATTATCGTTATCCTTGCGTTCCTCCTATCGGGCAGGACGCTAAATTTCCGCCGGACCGCGTTTGCGGGTATTGTCCTTTCGGTCTGCCTGATCGGAGGTATGATCTACGGAACGACTTTCCGTCATATAAAAGGTACCGAGGCACGAACCTCGATCGGGCAATATACTGACAATATATTTGAGACGATCGATCAAGTCGGCCGTTTTGATCTTACAAACAGCCTGCAGATGGCCCTTCTTGGCCTGGCTGAACGTCTTGACACACTCAGCTCCGTTGCCGTCGTCGTATCAAATTACGAACAGCTTGCCCCGTACGAAGAGAGTTACGGGCTGGACAACAATATATGGAAAGACCTGACGACTTTTTTCATCCCGAGGATCTTATGGGAAGAAAAGCCGATCGCGTCGGAACCTCGTAATTACAGCGATCTTTACTTCGATTACGGAGAAAACTCCTTTGCGATCACACCGATAGGGGATCTCGTGCGAAACTACGGCCCTGTGGGTGTGCCGATAGGAATGTTCTTTTTCGGGATCATCATTCGATTTATTTACCGGGCCTTGATCGAAGACCAGCCGCGAACGGTCTGGCGGGCCACGATGTATTTCATGCTACTGATGGCGATCTCATACGAAGCATTTTACGGGCTCTTGATACCGTTTCTTTTCAAGGTGGCCTTAACCGCGGCGGTCGGTCTGCTGATCGTCGGGCTCGCCGCCAGACTTTCGGGCCACCGGCGGACAGCGGAACCGAATTGAGCTGTCGCTTTTGACTGTAGATTTGTATCCCGATGGTTTCCCTATGATCGTATTTACAAACGGTTGTTTCGATATCCTCCATCGCGGCCATGTCGACCTGCTCGAACGGGCAAAACGACTTGGAACGCGGCTTATCGTCGGATTGAACAGTGACGAGTCGGTCCGCCGTATCAAAGGCCCCGGCCGGCCAGCTCAAACCGAAGGGGATCGAAAAGCAGTACTGCTTGGCTTGGAATCGGTCGACGAAGTCATTATTTTTAATGAACTTACACCGGAAGATCTAATAAAGGACTTGAAGCCCGATGTGCTTGTTAAGGGCGGCGACTGGAGGCCTGAAGAGATCATTGGTGCGGACTTTGTCGAGGCAAGGGGCGGCAAGGTCGTTTCGCTACCGCTCCTTGATGGTTATTCAAGCTCCAGGATAATCGAAAATATGATGCCCGATACTGAAACCGAATCTGGTGACGGTGGCCTGATCGAGGTCTCGCTTCGTCAGCACGCAAGCGTGATAGACGAAGTGATTCGCGGAATGACGCAAACGATCGCCGAATGCGGTGATATCATCGCGGCGACGGTGCGGAACGGCAAAAAGATCATGCTGTGCGGAAACGGCGGCAGCGCGGCAGACGCACAGCATATCGCCGCCGAGTTCGTTGGCCGCTACGAGACCGAACGGCGAGCATTGCCCGCGATCGCACTGACAACCGACACGTCGGCACTCACGGCCCTGGCCAACGACTATAGTTTTGAACGGGTTTTTGCCCGCCAGGTCGAGGCCCTTGCTCAAGAAGGAGATTGTCTTATCGCGATCAGCACAAGTGGAAATTCGCCGAATGTTATCGCCGCTGTTATGGAAGCAAGACGGCGAGGATGCAAGGTGATCGGAATGACCGGTGCAAGAGGAAAGAAGCTGGCCGCGCTCACAGACGGCTGCCTGATGGTGCCGTCGGATCGGACGGCGCGGATCCAGGAGGTACATATAACCGTCGCCCATATCTGGTGCGAACTCGTTGACGATCTGGTCGCAAAGTCAGCGGATTGATATCCTCGGATCAATCATAGATCATCTGCACCGTCTCGTTTTACTTATCTGTTTATAATAATTTCCCGCTACTAGTTAAAGTGTTTCTGAAGTCGGCTACGACAACAAGGCCGATAAGTTTAGGTGCAAATGCGAGTTCTTGTCTACGGTGCAGCCGGAATGCTTGGGCACAAGCTGATTCAGTCTCTAAGTAATGGCTTTGAGGTCTGGGGAACGGTGCATGGAGACGCGTCGCAGATAGAAAGGTACGAATACATCGATCGATCTCGTGTACTGCCGTTCGTCGATGTTAGTGACGAAAGCAAAATTGAGTCGGCCGTGAAAGCTGTCGCACCTGATTTGGTCATCAACGCTGTCGGTATCGTAAAGCAGGCCGCAAGCGCCAATGACGTTATAGCGGCGTTGACCGTCAATTCAATCTTCCCGCATCGTCTTGCCCGGTTTGCGCACGATTTTGGCTTTCGATTGATCACCATCAGCACCGATTGTGTGTTCGACGGCCACCGCGGCAATTACACGGAAGATGACGAACCGAACGCAAGGGACCTCTATGGAAAGAGCAAGGCGCTTGGCGAGGTCGTGTCGGAAAACGCGCTGACCATTCGAACTTCGATAATCGGTCGGGAACTCGCCTCGTCGCAGGGCCTTGTCGAATGGTTTCTTTCCAATTCCGGCAAACGGCTTCGAGGTTATTCAAAGGCGGTGTTCTCCGGCTTCCCAACCATTGTCTTCGCCGATATAATCAGGGACTTGATCGTCAGGTTTCCGGACCTTTCCGGGCTCTACCACGTTTCAAGCCATGCTATAGATAAGTATGAACTTCTCAAATTGATCCGGGAAAAGTTCGAAGTCGATGTCGAGATCGAGAAGTCAGACGAAGTTGTCATTGATCGCAGCCTGAATTCTGACAGATTTCGAAGCGCCGCTGTCTTTTCGCCGGAATCGTGGGAAATGATGATCGAAAAAATGGCGTCTGATCCGACGCCTTACGACGAATGGAGAAAACCGAAACACTAATAGGGAAGAGAATTCTCGTGACCGGCGGCACCGGTTCACTTGGCAAGACATTGGTTAGACGCCTTCTGTCGGGAGAGAGAGGCTTGCCCGAAAGCATCACTGTATTCTCGCGCGATGAGGCTAAACAGCATTACATGCGGCTTGAGTTCCTAAACCGAGCTGTTGCGACGGACGAGGTCATATACCACAAGGCGGAAGAGGTTCTTGATTTCAGGATCGGTGACGTTCGTGACCTCGGCGCACTCATCGCAGCCCTTCGCGGCATCGACATAGTTTTTCACGCAGCCGCATTAAAACAAGTACCGTCATGCGAGTATTTTCCCTATGAAGCCGTTCAGACCAATATCGGCGGCGCTCAAAATGTTGTCAGGGCTATACGTGAGAATGGGCTCAATGTTGAGGCGGTCGTCGGCATCTCGACCGATAAGGCCTGCAAGCCGATCAATGTAATGGGAATGACCAAGGCCATTCAGGAACGCGTGTTCATCGAAGCGAACCGGCAATTGCCGAACACTCGCTTCCTTTGCGTTCGCTACGGAAATGTCATCGCTTCGCGAGGTTCGATCGTTCCGTTATTCGCTGAACAAGTGAGAAACAAACGCCCGCTTACGGTCACGATGCCGGAAATGACGCGGTTTTTGTTGAGCCTCGATCGTGCGGTCGACACCGTCTTTGCCGTTCTCGAAGACGGACGAGCAGGCGAGACGTTTGTCCCAAAAGTCCCGTCCGCCAAGATCGTCGATCTGGCAAGGGCGATGATGGGCGAGCTCGATCTTCCTATAGAATTTACCGGAATAAGGCCGGGCGAAAAGATACACGAGATCATGGTTTCCGAAGAAGAGTGTTTTCGATCCAGGGCTGCCGGAGAATATTATGCGATCCAGCCGGTGTTGCCGGAACTTCGTTCCGAATCAGCCGGCCAAGCGGCGCTCTCGTCAGAATACTCCTCAAAGGACAATAATCTTTCGGTAGAGCAGCTTCGGGAACTGCTTGATTCTACTTCGGCAGAGATCGATCGTTTCGCGTCTGTTTGACCGCACTCCGTTCGCGTTTAACCGTATGAAAGTGATGACAATTTTCGGGACCAGGCCCGAAATTATAAGGCTCTCGGCCGTGATGAAGATACTCGATCAGCATTGCGACCATATAACGGTGCACACCGGCCAGAACTACGAACAGAGCCTGAGCGACATCTTTTTCAAAGAGCTCGACGTTCGTCAGCCGGATGAGATGCTCGGCATCCGTTCAAGCAGTTTTGGCGAGCAGGCGGGGCAGATCATCAACAAGGTCGATGATGTTCTCGCCGCTAGGAAACCGGACAGGGTACTGATACTTGGCGACACGAATAGCGCCCTTTCGGCCATTGTCGCCGCCCGACGGGGAATTCCCGTTTTTCATATGGAGGCGGGCAACCGTTGTTACGATGACCGGGTTCCGGAAGAGATAAATCGCCGGATCATCGACCACTCGAGCACGGTCCTGCTGCCCTACACGGAACGCAGCCGGGCGAATCTGTTGGCGGAAGGGATCGAAAAGGAACGCATCTTTGTTAGCGGAAATCCGATACGGGAGGTAATGAACTTGTGCGAATCGCGGATCGAGGCGAGCGACGCTCTCGACCGATTTGGGACCCGAACGTACGACTTTTTTCTTGTCACCCTTCACCGTGCGGAGAACACAAACGAACGCAGCCGTCTAGCGATGATATTCGAGGGGCTTTCAAGACTTTCGGTCAAATTCGACAAGACCGTCCTTATCAGCGTGCATCCTCGTACGGCCTCACGGCTGAGCGAGTTCGGTATCGTTATAGATCCGGGCAGGATAAAACTGCTCGAACCGCTAGGCTTTATCGATTTCATCAAACTTGAAAAGAATGCCCTTGCCGTACTGACCGACAGCGGCACTGTCCAGGAAGAATGCTCCATCCTCAAGGTGCCGAATGTGACCCTTCGCGACGTAACCGAACGCCCCGAAACCATAGAATGCGGAAGTAATATTTTGAGCGGTGGCGACCCGGAATCCATTGAGCGTGCCACATCGCTTGCGCTTTCACTCCCCGCGGCCTGGGAACCGCCGAAAGAGTATATGGCCACGCACGTTTCGCAGACGGTCAGTAAGATCGTGCTTGGACACTCAAGCGTGCGGCGTCATTACAGTTGATGGTAGAGATCGATCAAAGCTGCTTGTAGAAATCGATCCACTTTTCGATATTGTCCCGAATGTCGAACTCGCGCCTGACATATGTCTTTCCGCGTACCCGATAGCCCTCATATTCTTCGTCGCTCATTGCTATAACTTTATCGAACGCGTCTGCTAACTCATCCGGCGAATTGCCGGTCGAAAAACCGACCTTCTCAGTTTCGAGCGACGACCACGGCGTGTGATGTGAGGCGACGACGGGGGTTCCCTGAGCAAGCGACTCAAGAACGACGATACCGAAATTCTCCGAGTGCGACGGCATAAACGTAAATCTGGCATTAGCCAGAAGACGGCCTTTCTCTGCGCCTTCAACCTGCCCGACAAATCGCACCCTCTGTTCAAGGCCCAGCTCGGAAACTAGCGATCGAAGCCGCGCTTCATACTCAGGCTTGCCTTTTCCGGCGATCATTAATTCATACTTCGAATTCAAGAATGCCTCAGATTTCGCGGCTGCTCGAATAAGGTTGTCCACGGCCTTCTTGGGATGCAGCCGGCCGATAAAGAGAAAGTAATTGCCTGGCTCATGTGTCGCGACAGCATCGAGCTCAACATAATTCGGGATCATCACCACTCGCGTGTCGTGGCCGAAAACGCGGCGAATATCTTCCGTTTCCGACTCGGAGGTTGAATGAAAAAGCGGATATTGGCCGATCAGCTTCCTGAGGACAAAGAGAATCGGCCTCTTTCGCTTTCCGGAGTAATTTAGTGAATAGTCAGAAAGCTCACCTCGCGGCGACCACGCTATCCGTTTGCGAAATGCACGCGCAAAGATGCCGACGATAAATGCCGTTGGGAAAAATACGGACGAAAGATGCACCACATCCGCCCGCATGAACTTCGTGAGTGCAACTGCTGTCTGGCCGATGGGCACGTGAAGGAATCTGGTCTTAACGAATATGGTTTGTCCGGCATCGGAGTGAAACCACTTGTTCAACTCGACCGTCCCGTTAAGCCCTTTATCCGTGGCAACGATCGTCGGCTCGAACCCACGATCGACGAGGTTCTTTGCAAGCCAATAGACCGTATTTGCGGGCCCGCCGGCCTGTGAGGGGTAAAACACCTCTACGGGAAAGAAGATCTTCATCGCAGGTTAGGCTCGGTTGGGATCAAGACCATCATAGATGACGAACGATATACTTTTGATCCGGAACGCATTGCGGTTCTCCGTTTCGTAAGCAGATGCGCCAATTCCGCCCACACCGCCAATATATCAGATGCAATGCTTTTGTTATATTGTTGGTACTAGTTGATCTAGTAGGGCTTGATGCTTGTGTGAACTTATCATCGCTCCGTAAACGTTGCGGTCCTCAGCCGGCCCTGTCCGGTTTGATCGCACGGTGAAATTCTAAACCTTTAACGATTTAGGAAACTGATCAGATCGAATCTCGGTGCTAAAAATGCGCCCGGTCAAGATGTCCTTTCCAGAAGAAAAACGCCGGCTTTGGGTCGTCTCGGAGCTTTATTATCCTGAAGAAACGTCCACCGGTTACTATCTTACCCGTATTGCCGAAGGCCTCGCCGATGACTTTGAGGTGATGGCGTTAAGCGGACAGCCGAATTATTCTGCTCGCGGAACGGTTGCGCCAAAACGGGAAGAACGAAAAGGCGTCCGAATATTTCGCGTCGCCGGGACTCGCCTCGACAAGAATGTCATCGCCTATCGGCTGGTCAACATGTTGACGCTCAGCACATCAATATTTTGGCTAGCGATCAGGAAATTCGAAAAGCACGATAGGGTCCTTGTCGTAACGAACCCTCCGGCAATGCCCTTTGTGGCGGCAATATCCTGTTTATTTCGAGGGGCCGGTTATACGTTGCTGATCCACGACAATTATCCAGAGATACTTGTCGCGGCAGGGAAGTTCAGACAGGGGTCATTCCTTACGAAGATAATGTCAGTTCTTAATCGGTGGCTTTATAAGCACGCTGAAAAGATCATCGTTGTCGGGCGGGACATGCGCAAGCTCGTGCAGCAAAAGGCATCGGGTCTCGACATTCCGACCGTCGTGATACCAAATTGGGCCGAACTGGAAACGGTAGAACCGTTGCCGCGTGAATCGAACCAGCTTCTCGGCGAACTCGGGATCGTGGACAAATTCGTACTTCTATATGCGGGAAACATGGGCCCGCCGAACGATGTCGAATCAATAATCGACGCCGCGGAAATGCTCAAGGACGACGGTCGATATCATTTCGTGTTCCTCGGCTCGGGAATGAAACGGCCGTGGCTGCAGAATGAGATCGCGAATCTGAAACTCGCGAACGTTTCGGTTCTTGACCCACGGCCGCGAACCGAACAGCGCGTTTTCCTCAACGCCTGCGACATCGCCCTCGTGTCGCTGGTCGAGAAAATGCGTGGTGTCTCGGTGCCGAGCCGAACCTATAACATCCTCGCGGCCGGCAAACCGATGATCGCTGTCACCGAATCCGGATCGGAGGTTGCCATCGTTGTCGAGGAGGAAGGGGTTGGCTGGATCGTTCCACCGGGCGATCCCATGAGGCTCGTCGAAGCTATAAGGCAGGCATCAGGTCCTGAGGCTGAGCTCGCCGAAAAGGGACAGCGCGCGCGCGCGGCAGCCGTGTCGAAGTACTCGCTGGAGACAGCGATCGAGCGCTATCGCGACACACTTACTTGAGAGTACCTAAGCCAGTCCATCTTAAAATCGAATGACCGAAGATTCGCTTCCGATCATATTCTTTGCTGCTGCGTTTCTTGCGACCGCGATAGGCGTCGGCGTTTTTTGCCGAATCGCAGCTCGAGCAGGCTTACTCGATCATCCGAATGAGCGTAGCTCACATTCAGACCCAAGGCCCCGCGGCGGCGGCGTTGTAATCGTTGCGGTTTGCCTCGGCTTGTATGTTGCATGGGGAGTCACAACCGGTTCGAACCTGAGTTGGTCTTTTGTTGTGGGCGGTCTCACTGTCGCCGGAATTAGCTGGTTGGACGACCGGCACACCCTTCCTCCGTTCATTCGCCTCGTCGCACAATGCACAGCCGCAGCAGCGGTGATCGTTGGGCTCGGCCACTTTACGGAGATAACTCTTCCTGTCGTCGGTTGGTCGATCGATCTGGGCTGGTTCGCTGTACCGATCACTTTCCTTTGGATCGTCTGGATGATCAATGCCTACAATTTTATGGATGGCATTGACGGTATTGCCGGTTCGCAAGGCGTTGTAGCCGGGTTTGCCTGGGCCGCCTTAGGCGTCATGAGCGGAAACAGGCCGATGTTCGTCTTCGGCGCTGTGGTGGCCTTTTCGTGCCTGGGCTTTTTAGCCCATAACTGGAGCCCTGCCCGTGTTTTTATGGGCGACGTCGGCAGCGCATTTCTAGGGTATACGTTTGCAGTAATTCCGCTTCTTGCTATGAGCGATGGGCAGGCTTCGCGCGGAGGGTTGTTCTTGGCAGGAGTGTCATTCCTGTGGTTGTTTGCGTTCGATACACTTTTCACCTTTGCCGTTCGGCTCCTAAAAGGGGAAAAGGTCTGGCTCGCCCACCGGCAGCACCTTTACCAACAAATGGTGATCGAAGGTGCGGGCCATGCACTGGTTACGCTCATTTATGCAGGGCTCGCGGCGGCTGTATCGGCAGCCTTCATTGCAGCTCGGGTATATGGCATGACCGCCGAAGCAGCGTTCGTTTTAGTTCTGATTTTCTCCGCTGGAGCAGTGCTCGTCCTCGGACTTAGAAAAAAGCGTTGACCGAAACTGAAGTAAATGTTAGATTTCCATTTATTCGCCTAAATGTGTGGCCGTTTTGTCCCTAAATGTCTAAAGCGCGATCATTGAAGCCTCGTGACTTTGGAAAACGGTTCTCTTTCGAGTCCTTTGGTGTTCCGGTTTGTCTGGAAAGCGACCAGCAATCGCTCCTCGACAAAGCGGCAGAGTTGGTTGGAACCGCGTTTGGCAACAAGGCCAGCATCGTTCCAGACGCCGCAGCCGGCATCGAACACAGGTTTGGCCTGGCCGCGGAAAACGGCCAATTTACCTTGTATCGCAATGGCTTTAAGGTTGACTCGGGACCGTCGGAACGGAACTTCTTTAGCTATTTGAACAGCATGTTGCGCTTAGAAGTCGCCGAGTATGCGGAAGGCAATGTGTTTGTTCATGCCGGGGTCGTCGGCTGGAAGGGCAGTGCGATCGTATTGCCGGGAATCAGTTTCTCGGGAAAGTCGACGCTGACCGCCGAACTGGTTCGGAGCGGCGCGGAGTACTATTCCGACGAGTATGCGGTACTCGATAAGAACGGGAACGTGGGACCGTTTCCTCGTTTATTATCAATTAGGCCTGAAGACGGTTCGGGCGAGAAAACCGTCTCGGCAGAGGATCTTGGCGGTGTGCGTGGCACTGCGTCGATTCCGGTCGGAATGGTTCTTTTCACGCAGTTTCTAAGCGATGGAAAGTGGAATCCGGAAGTTTTGCCACCGGGAACCGGCATCATGGAACTAATACCGAATACTTTAACAATGCGGCGGGATCCGGCTTTTTCGCTGAAAGTATTGGATTTAGTCGCACAACGTGCAATAATGGTAAAGTCGCTTCGTGGCGACGCTCGGGAATTTGCCAAATTCTTGTTGGATTTTTTTGACAATAAGTCTAAACTAGCTAAAATGACCTAACCCTATTAGAGTTAGGTATTTGATTGGAGGAGAAGATGAATACACCGCCCAACCCCTCAGCCCGCAAAGCGGGTCTGGTAATCCAGGAAGCGCTTGACGAGTTGTTGGTTTACGATATGGAAACCAACAAAGCCCACTGCCTGAACAAGACTGCTGCCTATGTTTGGCAGGCATGCAATGGAAGTCGGAACGTTTCTGAGATCGCTGAATATGTCGGTTCGCTTGCCGGCGAGAAGGTCTCTGACGATCTGGTGTGGCTCGCTATCGATCAACTTAACGAAAATGACTTGCTGGAAAAAGCGGTCGAGGCCGAATTGATCGGTATGACCCGGCGTGATGTTATTAAAAAGATCGGCCTAACCTCGATGGTGGCCTTGCCGGTGATCGCTTCTCTGGTCGCACCGCCGACGGCGATGGCGTCGACATCTTGCAATTGCATCAGCGACCTCGCGTGCCAGTCTTCCCCGAACATCGGTTGCCCGGCGACGACTTGCAACAGCACCGGCCTCTGCCGGGCATAGTTTTACTTTGTTCTCGTTCCAATATTGAGCAGCAAGCATTGATTGTTTGCTGCTCTTTTCCTTTGAGGGCTTGTGAGAACCGATCCAGCCAACGAATCGACAGACGACACGCGATGGAGACAGATCTACAATCGCAGGCTGGAGTTTGAGGCCACTGAGGCGTTCCGGTTGCTTCGTTCTCGTGGGATCGAGCCGATCCTGATCAAGGGTTGGGTTGCTGCGAGAAAATATCCGGCCGACCAGCCTCGATTCTATGATGACATAGATCTTGCTGTCGAGAGCAAACGGTTCGATGAGGCCAAAGCTGTTCTGGCGTCGCCCGAGGCCGCAAAACTCGGGATCGACCTTCACCGCGAACTCAGGCACCTCGACACCCGCCCATGGCCGGACCTTTTCAATGATTCAATAGAGGCTGACCTTAACGGATCTTACATTCGGATATTGTCTGAAGAAGATAATTTAAGGGTACTCTCGGTGCACTGGCTCAGCGATGGCGGGGTACGCAAGAACCGACTTTGGGACATTTACCATGCAGTGGCAAGTCGCTCGGGAAGTTTTGATTGGGATAAATGCCTGAAAGTTGTTTCTGATCGGCGGCAGGGTTGGGTGATCGCTGCCGTCGCCCTCGCCCACAAATACTTTGGCCTTTCGATCGAGGGCCTGCCCTTCGAACAGAAGGCCCGACAAGTCCCTGCCTGGCTGACCGCGACGCTCGAACGTGAATGGAGCAGTGGTGTTCCGTATCGCTCATTGCACCTTTGCCTAAATGATCCGAAAGAACTACTTCGACAGATCCGAAAACGCATACCGCCAAACCCTGTCCAGGCAACGATCAATAGGGAAGGCGACCTTTGGGAGGGTTCTCGAATTCCGTACCAGATCGGAAGCTTTACCGACCGCATGATCCCCTCATTGAAAGGAATATCCCAAATGCTCGGCCGGAGGTCCGGATGAATCAAGAATTGACACTTGCAATTGAGGCGGGCATAGAAAACGGAAGCGTCGCGCTTCTGGATGAGGAGTCCGTTATAGCCAAATGGCACGGCGCGGAGGGCACGCGTACTTCCGAAGAATTGCTGCCGCAGATCGCCTCAATGCTTGACGAAGCGGGCGTCAAACGGTCGATGATCTCATCGATAGCTGTCTCCAGGGGCCCGGGCAGCTATACCGGCGTTAGGGTTGGATTGGCGACGGCGATGGGACTGTCGCGTTCTCTAAACGTGCTTTGCATCGGGGTTTCAACGCTTAAGGCAATTTTCTTGCGTTTCGGCGAAGGCGAAGCGGCATTTTCCGTGATCCCGATCGGCCGTGCCGGTGTCTGTTGGCAGAACTTTAGTTTTGCCTCAGAGTCTATACAAGCCGGGGAGGTTCGCTCCGGAACCCCGGAAGAATTCGATCAGGCCGTCAGCTCCGCTCCGCAGTTCCGGATCCTTGCCCACTCGTCGGTAATCACACTTCCCGGCGCCGAGTTTTTGGCTGCCCATGGATCGAGAGTAATGGATGTCGGGCGCGATGTTGCGGTGTTTATTGGAGAAGCTGCCCGTCGTAGCGATGAAGGCCTCGAGCCGATCTACGCAAGGACAATGACGTTTCCGACGAGTACCGGTGAAAAGATCGTCCGCTAACCACACAATTTTCCGGGTAGCCGCTCTGGAAGACGTCGATCGGATCATATCGATCGCCGAGACGGTCGGCCTTAGCCGCTGGAGCCGCGATGATTATTTGGCGGGGATCTCCGGCGAAACCTCACGGGTGTCGGTTGCTGAGAAGAACGGGGAAGTGATCGGTTTTACGGTCGGCCGGCTTGTCCCGGGTTTTGATGCGAAAAGGCCGTACGACATCGAGATAGACAATATCGGTGTCGACCCGCGATTTCAGCGGAAGGGCGTCGGCGCTGGCCTTATTCGGTACTTTTTGGCGAGTATCTCGGATGCCTCGAATGCCCCGGACGTAGGAAATATGTGGCTGGAAGTACGGTCAAGCAACGTAACGGCGATCCGTTTTTATGAGAAGTTGGGCTTTCGGGAGATACATCAAAGACCGAATTATTACCGGGGCCCTGTTGAAAATGCGATCGTGATGAAGTTGAAGTTTACCGAAACCCCCGGTTAAATTTTTGTAAAGAATGCTTGAAAATGACCGGTAACTTCGTCTAAGATAGGGTCTGAGCCCAAACTCTTTAACCCAGGTTGCGGAGCTGGGGCCCTAAACTGATTGATAAGTGAGGAACATGCCGTTATGGACTTGTCGACACCCGATAGGGTACGTGATGAACTTTTGAAATCGAATCCCACTTTTCGTGATCTGGTTCATCAGCATTCAAACTATGAAGAAAGGCTTAGCGAACTAGCACATCTTTCCTATCCCAGCGACGACGAACAGCTCGAAGAATCCACACTAAAAAAGAAAAAACTCCTTGTAAAGGACGAGATCTATGCAATTATGAACGACTATCAGGTCTCGCACTAAACCTCAAGTAGTCCAATGGCGATTTAAGGCGATGCCTCCGGGTGTCGCCTTTTCATTTATTGCCCGCAACCGCCGATACCGTAGATCTCGACGGCATCCGCGTAAACCATCGCGAACTTACCACCACCGACGTCTAACGGCACCAAACTAACCAATTCGCGATCGGACGCCGGGATGGAGTCGAGGAGCTTTCCTGATTTACGATCGAGAACAAACGCCGAATTCTCTCCATAAACAATTGCGACGAAGCTGTCGGCGATAAACGTGCCGCCATCGACCAACCGCCCGGTAAGCCGGCGTTTCCAGATCACGTCACCGTTGTAATCAGAAATCAGATACACAAAATTATCGAACGAGGTCATTATTATCCCTTCATCCGTTTGGGCCGCGTACGAGACCGAACCACCGCTCTTGAATTTCCATGATAATCGGGCTACGGGTTCGTAGAATAAGGATAGATTTCCGCGCTCGTCCCCGACGATGACCTCGCCTTTTCGGGCAAAGGCGACGAAAGTCGGACGAAAATCGAGAGGGAATCGCTGCACCTCGTCAAGGGACTTCACCGGTACGGCCACAACTTCATTCGCCAATGTGGCAAAGGCCACCAGATGTTCCGAAAGAGCCGGCTTTCCCGAGACTTTCCCGAGGGCCTTTGATCTCCGCAACAGATTTCCCGAACCTGGGTCGAGAACGTCCACGACGCCGTCGGAACTGATAATTACGATAGAACCGTTTGAGAAACCGATCGAGTGATCGTCAGCGAAAGCTAGCTTAGAAGACCAGGCCGTTACGCCGGAATCTCCGCTGATCAGCCTGATCGTCGAAGCAGCTTCTTTAGCAGAGCCGTTTCCCTCAGAATTCGTTATCACGACGATCTGGCCTGACAAGATAGCTAGATCTGACGCAAATTCACCGCCGAGTTCGGTCCGCCATTGGACATCGAGTTTTTGGCGATCTAGTGCGGTAAGAACCCCGCCCCTCAAACCCACGTAAACTCGCTCGTCATCTGCCGAAACCATTCCCGGCACTGCAGTCACGATCGCCCGGGAAACACATTTCACCAACGCAGTCGCCGATCCACCATTCTGCTGTGCGGCGAGCATGCCCACCGCCAAGTGAAACAGCGCCAAGATGATGCAAATGGATAGAGGCTTAAACGGCATTGAATATGACCTTAGACCGAGCCGATTAACGGACATACACGTTAAAAGACCGAACAAGCGATACGGCCAACGAATTTTATCACACCAAACTTGACCACCATAGATTGATGAACGTACTATCAGTGAAAGTTCGCTTAAATCTTCAGCTAGCCGGGAGTATAATAATTTTATGTCTTTCAACAAGATCATTCTCGTCGGAAATCTTGGCCGTGACCCGGAGTTAAGGTATACGCCGCAGGGCGATGCTGTATGCAATCTGTCTATTGCGACCAGTGAAAAGAAACGCGACAAAGCGGGCGAATGGCAGGATGTCACCACGTGGTTTCGTGTCACGCTGTGGCGAAAGCAGGCGGAAAACGCCGCTAAATACCTCGCTAAGGGGCGCAAAGTCTATGTCGAGGGCCGTCTAAGAATTGAAGAATGGACGGATCGCGATGGAAACAATCGTTACACTCTGGAAGTTCAGGGAACAGACATGCATTTTATCGACAGCAGCGGGGGAGTTCGAAGTGACGAGTTTCAACGTGACGAATCTGAGTCTGCCGAATTCGCCGGGCCGACGGGTTCAAATGCGGCGGCAAGCGGTGCCGGCGGCGGAAGCTCTAATTTCACCAAGCCGGCTTCGACGGACGATGATATTCCTTTTTGACCGCATCCGGTTATTAAGCTGAGGTCCACGTCCCCATCTCGCGAAATTTGCGAAATCGGGCAGCGGTGAGTTTGGATGGATCGATAGCCGACATTTCTTGCAGATTTCTTATCAGGACCTTCTTAAGCGACTCTGCTATCGCGTTAAAATCCTTTTTCTTTTCATCGTCTCCGGCGATCTTCCATACTTTTTCTTCACGTATTACTTCATCTATTAACCCGAAACCTTTGAGATCATTAGCAGTTAGCTTGAGGGATGCGGCGGCTAGGTCCGCCTTGGCGGCATCTTTCCAGAGGATCGCGGCGCAGCCTTCCGGCGATATCACGGAGTAAATGGCATTCTCGAGCATTATCACCCGGTCACCAATTCCGATCGCCAACGCGCCTCCCGAACCGCCTTCGCCCAGCACGACCGCCAGGATCGGCACCTTCAACCGGGCCATTTCGCGAAGATTCAATGCAATAGCCTCAGCCTGGCCTCGTTCCTCGGCGTCGATCCCCGGATAGGCTCCGGGTGTGTCAATGAAAGTAATGATCGGACGCCCGAATTTTTCGGCCATGCCCATCAGTCGAAGTGCCTTTCTATAACCTTCGGGCTTCGGCATCGCAAAGTTGCGGTGCCGTCTTTGGTTCGTATCTCGCCCCTTTTGCTGGCCGATGACGGCGACCTCCGTTCCGTCCAGCCTCGCAAACCCGCAGACCAATGCAGCGTCGTCCGCATAACGACGATCGCCATGCACCTCGACGAAATCAGAGAAAATACTGTTGAAGAGGTCAAGAGAGTAAGGCCTCTCCGAATCGCGTGCCATCAGCACCCGCTCAAACGCGGATTTTGTCCCAATTTCTTCCATCTCGATCTGCGGTTTTACAAATGCCATTTTACTGTGCAGCCCCTTGATATGAGCGCGGCCTCCATCTTACCTGAACCCTTCACGCGAACAGCGTGAGATTCAAGATCAACCGTGATGCCATTGACGGGCAACGACAACTCCACTTTGCAGTCACCCCGGCAATCGCTAAGTATCGACAGAACCTCGAAAAGCAAACCTTCATCAACACCGCTCGGCGGCAGTCCGACCGTCAAGGCCTTTGCATTCTCCGATTCCGCATCAGAAAGCAGCCTAAGATCGCTGACGATCAAGGACAGCTCATTGCCCTCCGCAAGTTCGACGCGCCCTTCGGCGATCATCAGGGCGTCGTCACGAACCCTGTCACCGAATTTTTCAAACGGCTCAGACCACAGCAGGCATTTTACGCCCGAGGACTGGTCTTCCAATCGAAAGATGCAAAAGCGATTTCCTTTCTTACTATATCTTATCTGGGTTGACGAAACGATGCCCGCAAGTGTTAGCCTGTCACCCGCTGCGAGGGATTCATGTTCGGCCAATGGCCTTATATTAAGATCGTTCAATATCGGCCGATAATCGTCTAAGGGATGGGTGGAAAGATAAAACCCGAGCGCCAGCTTCTCATTTCGCGACATTTCTGCCCGATCCCAGGCCTCGGCGTCAGGCAGTTGGAATTCGGTATCGGCGCCATTTGCCTCGCTCGTACCAAACAAGCCGCTCTGGCCACTCTTCTTGTCGTTCCAAACTCGCTGAGCGAATGAAAGAGCATTATCGATCGCCGCGAAATTTCGTGATCGCCAATCTCCCAGTGACGAATCGGCAGGCGACAGGGAATCGAAAGCTCCGGAAGCGACAAGGCTTTCAAGCCCTCGCTTGTTAACGGTTCCCGGCTCAACCCGTGAGACAAAATCGAAAAGGGAAGTGAAGGGGCCGCTGCTGCGGGCCGCGACTATCGCCGAGATCGTTGCGTTACCAATGCCCTTGATGGCGTTTAACCCGAATCTGACAGTGTCATCGATCGGCGTAAAGCTGTCGTCGCTTTCGTTAATATCGGGCGGCAAAAGCTTCTGCCCCATAGCCCGCAGTTCGGTCGAGTATTTATAGACCTTCGCGCTGTCGTCCGCCTCGTGCGAAAGGACGGATGCAAAGAAATATGCCGGATAATGGGCCTTGAGATAGCCGGTCTGAAATGCAAGATATGCATAGGCGATACTGTGGCTGCGGTTAAAACCGTAGTCGGCAAACTGTTCCATCAATTTGAATATCTCATCCGCTTTTGCCTTGTCGATCCCATTCTTTACTGCCCGATCGACAAATTTCTTTTCCTCTTTGGCCATCGCCTCGCGCTTCTTCTTGCCCATCGCACGTCGCATCATATCTGCTTCGCCGAGGCTGTATCCGGCGAGCTTTTGTGCGAGCTGCATGATCTGTTCCTGATATACAAGTACGCCGTATGTGTTCTTGAGGATCTCTTCCATCTCGGGAAGGAGATACTTCACCTTCTTGTCCCCGCGATGACGCTGGATAAAATCCTCGATCATTCCTCCGTCGAGTGGGCCGGGGCGATACAGCGCGTTCAATGCGGATAGGTCTTCAAGTTCCTTCGGTTTGAGGCGACGGCATATCTCCTGCATACCCGACGATTCGAATTGGAAGATCGCATCCGTTCTTCCTTCAGAAAACAGCGCCATCGTTCGCTCGTCGTTAAGCGGGACCTTTTTCCAATCTATCTCTACTCCGGCGCGCTCCCTTAAATTCTTTAGGCAATCGTCAATGACGGTCAGCGTGGTTAGCGCGAGAAAATCCATTTTCAGCATTCCGACCTTTTCGAGGTCGTTCATCGAATACTGGCTGGTCAATTCACCCTTTGCAGAGATGGCGACGGGAACGATCTCATAAAGCGGCTTTGGCGCGATGACAACGCCGGCTGCGTGGACCGATGAATGCCTCGAACATCCCTCTAGCCGCAACGCAAGATCGATCAGGTCCTTCACGGCAGGATCGTTTGCAACGAGCGTCTTCAATTCGCCGACCGTTTCAAGGGCCCTTGAAATGCTTACGTTCCGTCCGCGGATCGGTGGCGGGATGAGCTTCGCGATCCTTTCAACGTCGCCGTAAGGCATGCTCAGCGCCCGCCCAACGTCTTTAATCGCCGCTTTTGACGCCATCGTACCGAAGGTGATGATCTGGCAAACCGATTCGCGGCCGTAAAGTTGTGTGACATGGTTTATGACATCCGCCCGTCCACGAATGCAGAAATCGATGTCGATATCGGGCATCGAAACCCGCTCGGGATTGAGAAAGCGTTCGAAGAGAAGGTCGTATTGGATCGGATCGATCCCGGTGATCCCGAGGCAGTAGGCCACAAGCGAACCTGCGGCCGAACCGCGTCCCGGCCCGACCGGTATGTTCTTTTCGACCGCGTATTTGATAAAGTCCCAAACAACGAGAAAATAGCCCTCATAGCCCATTCGCTCGATCACTTCCACTTCGCGGGCAAGCCTCTCTTCGTAAACCTGCAGACCGTACTCCAATTTCCCGTCGGCCTGAAGCGGCAGCAGAGTTTCTTGCTTTCTTTGCTCGAAGCCATTCGCAACCTGAAGTTCGAAATATTCCGAGATCGTCTTGCAATTCGCCTCCTCAGGAACGGGAAACCGCGGAAGTACCAGATTGTCGCCGCCAATCGAAAGTTCTACGTTGCATCGCTCGGCGATCTCGAGCGTGTTCGTCAGCGCATCCGGATGATCACGGCCAAACATTGCCCACATTTCTTCGGCCGAACGCAGGTACATTTTCGTTGTTCCGTTCGACGGCTCGCCGCCGTTGCGAACGGGCCTGCCTTCACCGATGCAGAGCATAACTTCACGGGCACGCGCATCGGCCTCCGTCAGGTAATAGACGTTGTTAGCTGCCACGAGCGGAATTCCCGAGTCTCGAGAGAGCTTAGCCAACCTGGCATTCGCTTCCGCCTGCTCCGGCAATCCATGATCGAGGATCTCCAGGTAGAAATTTCCATTGCCAAAGATCGAATCCAGGTTTTTGGCGGCCTTAAGTGCTCGTTCGTCGTTTCGGCTCGAAAGGAAATGTTCAACCATTCCTTCCGGGCCTCCCGACAAGGCGATCAGGCCTTCGCTGTTGGCGGAGAGCATTTCCAGATCGACCATCGGCTTGAAACGAAAACCTTCGGTATAGGCTTTCGACGACAGTCTGACAAGGTTCTGATAACCAGTAAGATCCCGGGCGAGTAACACAAGATGGTAATAAGGCCGCTCGCCGGCCGCGACACCGGAACCAACATCTGCGAGCGGGCCTGAAGCCACAAATGCCTCATAACCGATGATTGGCCGAACGCCTGCTGCAACCATTTCGCTATAAAACGAAACAGCGCCATACATATTCCCCAGGTCAGTGATCGCACAGGCCTGCATACCGTTTTCGCTGAGCAATTCAGCAAGCGGCGTAAGTTGGATTGTGCTCTGCAAAAGGCTATAATCCGTGTGCAGGTGCAGGTGAACGAAGTCGTGTGATTTGAATTTCAGTGGGCCCATTTCGAAGTTTTTCTATGAAAAAAGTCTATCTTGAAACGTTCGGGTGTCAAATGAACGTGTCGGATTCCGAAAGGGTCGCAACAAACCTTGCACGAAACGGATACGAGATGACCGCGCGAATGGAACTCGCGGACGTTGTCCTGATCAACACTTGTTCAGTTCGCGAGAAAGCCGAACAGAAACTTTACACCCGCGTCGGCCAGATCAGGAACCTTCCGGATAAAAAACCCGTTGTCGGTGTAATGGGCTGCGTCGCCCAACTTGAAGGCGAAACGCTTTTTGACAAGATCGAAGGGATCGATGCTGTCGTCGGTACAAAGGCCGTCGGCCGGATCTCGCACGTGATCGACCGCGTCCTCGCCGGCGAAGAGAGCATCGTCGATCTTGGCGAAAGGGAAAAGGACTACGACTGGTCCGTGTCCGACCCGCAGCGTCATTCGCCTTACGTTGCTTTCGTCCCGATCATCGAAGGGTGCAACAAGTTTTGCACGTATTGCATAGTTCCCTTTTCGCGCGGCAGGGAAGTCAGCCTTTCAGCTTCGGAAATTATCCGCTCGATCCTTGAAATGCGGCGGTCCGGCGTAAGGGAAGTTCACCTTATCGGCCAGAACGTCAAAAGCTATCGCCCGACTACCGACAGCGGCCTCGAGGGCTTTCCGGGAACTACACCGTTTTCCCGCCTTCTTCGTGCTGTCGCGGCGACCGGGATCGAACGTGTAAAATTCAACACGTCTTTCCCTCGTGATTTTAAGCCTGACATCGTCGATGCGATCGATGAATACGAAAACCTCTGCAACTGGGTACACTTGCCGGTCCAGTCCGGCAGCGATCGGGTTTTGCAGGCAATGAAACGCGGACACACGATCGATAGTTATAAAAAGAAGATCGAATACATCCGCAGCTCGCCCCGTGACATCTCGATAACGACAGATATCATCGTCGGATTTCCGGGCGAGACACCCGAGGAGTTTCAGGAAACGGTAGAGCTTGTGGAATTTGCCGGATATGATGCCGCGTATATCTTCAAGTATTCGCCGCGTCCGGGCACGCCGGCCTACGAAATGACGGATGATGTTTCGCCCGAAGAAAAGACCGCCAGGTTTCGTGAGCTCGAGGAAGCACAACGCCGCTCTCAAAACGAGCGCTTAAGACGCTATCCCGGGCGCGTTCTTGACGTATTGGTAGAAAAGCCGTCGGCACGGATCGCCGGACAGGTTTCGGGCCATTCGACCTGTCACAAAGTGGTCAACTTCACCGGCGACAATCGCCTTATCGGCCAGATCAAAAAGGTTAGGATAACGGAAGTAAAATCGAACTCGCTGTTGGGCGAATTGGAACTCGGAAGGTCCGGCCTGAACGGTATAGACACGAACAGAAATGCCCGCCGTCCCGGAATGCACGTATGCTGATCGAAGTAAAAATAGGTGCCCTGATAATGGACCCGAATACAAACTCGCCGATCGTGGTGTTAAAGGGCGTGGAGTCTGAGACCGTTCTGCCGATCTGGGTCGGTGCCTTTGAAGCAAATGCCATTGCATTGGAAATAGAAAAGATCGTCCCGCAGCGTCCGATGACGCACGACCTGCTTCGCAACCTCATCGTCGAATGCGGCCTGCGTCCTTCGCGCGTCATTGTGACTGACCTTCTTGAGAACACGTTTTACGCTTTGATAGAATTGCTCAACGAGAATGACGAGCTCGTCTCGATGGATGCTCGCCCATCTGACGCGATAGCTCTTGCGCTTCGTTTAGATTGTCCGATCTTTGTCCAGCAAAAGGTGCTGGATCTTTCCGCTGCCTCGAGTAAGACAGACTCCGAATCGGAAGACGCAGGTGTCCGGCAGGCAGAGGAATGGCCTGATCTGATCGGGTAGAGTTCGACGGGCGTTCCAGCCTGTCCCTCGAGAGTGCGAAATAGGTACCCGAACCGAATTGGAAAGTTCTGGTCAACGTTAAGTAATGATAATTGTAATTGCCAATCAAAAGGGCGGTGTTGGAAAGACAACCACCGCGATCAACTTGGCCGCCGGCATCGCGGGCCAGAGGAAGAAGGTCTTGCTGATCGATCTTGATCCGCAAAGCAATTCGTCCCTGTCATTTCTCGAGCCCGAACGGGTCAACGGCGGTGCATTCGAATTATTTGCCGAACCATCGAGGGCAGTCGACGAACTGGTATATGAGACCAGTATAAAGAACCTCTCGATAATCCCGGCAAGGATCAACCTTGCCAAGCTGGAAGCAAAGCTAATCGGCGATTTTGATGCGGCATTTAAGCTTCGCGACCGGCTCGAGCATGTCAGGGAACTCTACGATGTGATCATAATTGACACGCCGCCGACACTAGGCATCCTTACTGTCAATGCAATGGTGGCAGCCAACCATATAATTATCCCGATCCAGTCATCGTATTTTGCTCTCGAAGGCACTGACGATCTG
>JBGSYT010000150.1:0-4023 GCA_041750855.1 Pyrinomonadaceae bacterium
AATTGCTGCACCTCTAAGGTGCCAGGTTGTTTCCGAGTCGATGACATTTTTCGCATTGGGGCGTAGCCAAGTGGTAAGGCACCGGTCTTTGGATCCGGCATTCGTAGGTTCGAATCCTCCCGCCCCAGCCAATTATGAATCTGAACGGACAATCTACAGAGGTTGTCCGTTTTTGTTTGGATCGGCTTTATTTAGTTTATGTCCGTCACGGGAACGATCAAGGTATTTTCTGGCAATGCTCACCGCGAACTGGCGGAGGAGATTTGCGGCGAATTGAATTGTGAGCTTGGAAAGGCTACGACCGAAAGTTTTTCGGACGGCGAATTCAATTTCCAGATCGGCGAGAATGTGCGGGGCTCGGACGTCTTTATCGTCCAGCCGACTTGCCCGCCGTCAGACCAAAATCTGATGGAGCTGTTGATAATGATCGACACTTTCGTGAGAGCGTCGGCAGATCGGGTAACAGCGGTGATACCGTATTTCGGCTACGCTCGATCGGATAAGAAAGACCGTCCGCGGGTTCCGATCGCGGCTAAATTGGTAGCTAACCTGATCACGACGGCTGGAGCTCAGCGGGTATTGACGGTTGATCTGCACGCGTCGCAGATACAGGGGTTCTTTGATATTCCGGTTGATCACCTTTACGCGGCACCGATCGTGGTCGATTATTTCAAGACGAATCCGATTGAAAACCTCATCGTGGTTGCCCCTGACACGGGCGGCGCCGAACGGGCAAGGGCGTACGCGAAGAGGCTCGACGCCGGACTCGCACTTTGCGATAAGCGTCGAGAGCGAGCTAACGAGGCGGACGTAATGAATATTGTCGGCGATGTGAGCGGTAAGAACTGCCTGATCATCGACGATATGTGCGATACGGGCGGGACGATATGCAAGGTGGCCGAGGCACTTCACAAGGCGGGAGCAAATGATATATTTGCCTGCTTCACGCATGGCATATTTTCGGGAAAGGCTGTTGAAAACATCAGCACTTCGTTTTTGAAGAAAGTGATCGTGACCAACACGATCCCGATCCGGGACAACGGTAAACCGCTCGTCGAGGGCGGCAAGATCGAGATTCTGAGCGTCGCGAAGCTGCTTGCTTCAGCGATACACTCGATTCACGACGAGACAAGCGTATCGTCATTGTTTATTTAAAAAGTGGGCAGTGGGAGCTAAGCAGTGAGCAGAAAGTTTGCCGCTGCCAACTGATCACTGACAACTGAGGAAATATGGCAGAGAAAATATTAATTAAAGCTGAAAAGCGAGAAACTGGCGGCAAGAATGTAAATCGCCGCTTGCGTGCGTCCGGCAAGATACCGGTCGTCGTCTATGGCGGTGGTTCCGAAAGCCTTGCGGCCGTGGCGGAATTGAAAGACCTCGCGGCCATCCTGCGAACGGACAGCGGTGTTAATACCGTATTTTCCCTTGATATCGAGGGCGAGGGTGTCAACGATGTTATTTTTCAGGACCGACAGATCGACGCTGTCCGCGGGCGTTTGATCCATGCGGATCTTCGCCGCTTTTCAAAGGGTGAAAAGATCGAAATGACGGTGCCTATCCACCTGATCGGTGACCCCGAGAGCCTGAAGGAAGAGGGAGCGGTCCTCTCACAGGCGATGCGCGAGATCAAGGTCATTTGCGAACCTGCGAATACGCCCGATTCGATCGACGTTGATATCTCTGAGCTTACGTCGGAGCACGCGATCCACGTATCGGACCTCAAGGTCGGCGAGGGGATCGAGGTACACGACGCACCCGATGCGGTGGTTGCTTCGATCGTCATAGTCAGCGAGGCCGATCTCGAACCGCAGCTTGAGGAAGGCACGGAGCCTGATGTTGTTGGCGAAGAGACGGACGAGACTGCTGAAGCGGGCGAAGGCGACGGAGAAGGTGACGCCGAATAAGCGAGTTGTTTTGAGTTCCTGTCGCGGGTCGCGAATGGCGGCCTCGGCGGGAACCCGAAAGGAAACCAATCGTGAGCAACTGGCTGATCGTTGGACTTGGTAATCCTGGTCCGGAATACGCTAATACGCGGCACAATCTCGGGTTTATGCTCGTTGATCTGCTGGCAACTCGGCTCCAGACGAGGGTTTCACGAAACGAGTGCAGGTCGCTGATCGGACGCGGAATTATTGACAATCAAACGGTTGAGTTGGCCAAACCGCGGACATATATGAATTTAAGCGGGGAGGCAGTGAGTTGTCTCGTCCTTAAAGAGGAGCGGCCGATCGAAAAGCTGATCATAGTCTCAGACGACCTCGCGTTGCCGTTTGGTTCGATAAGAATAAGGCCCAAGGGCACTCACGGAGGGCAGAATGGCCTGAGGTCGATCATCGATTGTTTGAGAACACAGGAATTTACAAGGGTGCGGATCGGCATACAGCCCGAGCATGCGGTGAATGACGCCTCAAGATTTGTTTTGGAAAACTTCGCTAAGGGCGATGCCAAAACGCTTGAAAATGTATTGACCGAAGCCGCCGATGCAGTAGAAGCGATCGTAAGGGATGGGGTCGACGCCGCAATGGCAAAGTTTAATTGAAGAATCCTTACTTCATCTCTCGAGGATGAGGTTGGTAAGCCGAAAGGAGAAAGTTACAAATGGCAAAAAGAACCTACGAAGTGATGTACATCATTAACCCGGAAACGGCAGCCGATAAGATCGAAAAGCTTAACGAAGCCGTGGGGAAACTGATCGAAAAAGAAGGCGGCGAAGTTGTTCGTATGGACGACATCGGTATTAGGAACCTCGCTTATCCGATCCAGAAAAAACACGAAGGGCATTATGTGCTTTTTGAAGTCGACGGAACTGGTCAAGAAATTCTCGAACTCGAACGCCGTATGCGCGTTAACGATCTGATTATGCGTTATATCACCGTGCGTGTAGACGAGGATCGCAAAAAGGCTGACAAGGTCCGAGCCAAACGCGAGGCGAGGCAGGTAAAGCGTGCGTCTTACCGTCAGACGACACCGGAATCGGCGGAGGCATCAGCTGAGGTCTAACGGGCGAAGGTACCAGGAGAAAAGTTATGGCAGAAAATGAATTAGAAATGATGGACGAAAGAGGAGGCCTCGGCGTTGGCGAAGACGTGATCGGTGACCGGCCGCGGCGATATCAACGGCGTCGGCCGCGTCAGATGGTTCCCGACTACCTCGACTGGAAGGACGTCGATCTGCTCAGGCAATTTGTGCCGGAACGCGGCAAGATCATGCCGCGCCGCATATCGGGCATTCCCGCAAAAGACCAGCGGCGTTTGGCAAAGGCCATTAAACGGGCGCGATCGATGGCGATGCTGCCATTTGTGGCGGATTAACAGAGTTAGTTCCGAGTTTAGGGTTCCAAGTTCCAGGTTGAAAGGGGCTTTACGATCTCTGAAGTTGGAACATGAATCTTGAACTCGGAACTTGGAACTTATTGAACTTGGAACTAAAACATCATGGCAAACACCACTATTTTATTGCGTGAGGACATTGAGCATGTCGGCGGACGGGGCGAGATCGTCAAGGTCAAAGCCGGCTACGCTCGCAACTATCTGCTACCCCAGGGCATCGCCACGCTGGCGACCAAGGGCAATGTGAAACAGATCGAGCAGGAACGCTCAGCTTTGCTTAAGAAAGCGTCGATTGAGCGGGCCACTGCTGAGGCTCAAAAAGAGCAGATGGAAACCATCGCGCTTAGTTTCGAGCGTAAGGCCGGCGAACAAGGTGCTCTTTTTGGTTCTGTGACTTCGATGGACATCGCCGAGGCTCTAAATGCCAAAGGTTACGAGATCGACCGCCGCAAGATCGTCATGAAAGACGCGTTCAAGGAAACCGGCGAATTCACAGTCGACGTCAAACTCCATCGCGAAGTAACACTGACCGTTCCTGTTACGGTCACCGCCGAGGGTGCTGAAGATGAGGCTAAACCTGACCGGAAGGCCAAGAAGGCGGCTGCACCTAAATCGGAGGATGCTCCGGATGCAGTTCCTGAGGCAGACGCTTCAACGGCTGAAGAAGCGGGTCCCGAAACAGCAGAATAACTGC
>JBGSYT010000151.1:0-6608 GCA_041750855.1 Pyrinomonadaceae bacterium
TTGGTTCCTCGTGGAGAACTGCCAAATGCTTCCGGCGTTGATACACCGCCGGCAGGCGTTACCAATACGGTCTTGCTTCGGGAAGACAATTTATGTGCGTATCCGGTCGTCGATGGAATACCGCTGCTTCTTGCGCCGGAGATGCTTGGGGCTGATTCGGTGCCGCAGGAGTTCGACCTTCGCGACCCCAGATATGCCGAAGCGTATGAAGAAATGGATTTTTACAACACCCGCGCCATGGTGACGTTGACCGAATTAGAAGCTGGCGGTGCCGGGTCCATCCTCCCAACGGAAATGGCAGCGAGCGACGCAGAAAAAGATACGTTTCCCGATCCGTGGCAGAGATGGGCGGACAGCTCTCATGACCTGGCCGCGCAGATGGATTCGTATCGCCATCTTGGAACGCCGAAAGGCAGGAGTTTTTTGCAATTGGGCGGATCGGGCACCCACGCAATAAAATTTGCGATGGCCGGAGCGAAGGAGGCCTGGCTTGTTACGCCTATGGTCGCCGAAGCCAGGATAGCGATCGCTTTGGCGACAGCGGCCGGAGTAGGTAAGCAGTTTCGGGCTGTGGTCGGCATCGCAGAGGAAATACCGTTGCGAGACGAAACATTTGACGCGGTTTTTGCCGGAGGATGCCTTCACCATACGGTCACGGAATTGTCGCTTTCGGAAGCGGCTCGAGTGTTGCGTATCAGAGGTCGATTTGCGGCAGCCGAACCGTGGCGGGCACCCCTCTATTCAATCGGGACCCGGCTGCTTGGGAAACGAGAGGATGCATATTGCAGGCCGCTAACTTCAGAGCGACTCGTTCCTTTGAAACAGTCTTTTCCCGAATGCCAAACCATCAGACACGGTACTTTTTCCCGGTATCCCTTGATCGCGCTGGAAAAATTCGGCCTGAGCTTTTCAAAACAGGTGCCGTGGCACATCGGCAGGATCGACGATGCCATCAGCTCAATTGTCCCCGGACTCCGCCGATTCGGAAGCAGCATCGCCGTGCTCGGCACGAAATAAACGGCCTGTCCCCGCATTTCACGGGAACAGGCCGAAAGATTGACAACTTCTCGCTGCCTAATCCCGGACAAAATCAAGGATCGCTCCAAGGATAGATCCTATGATCTGATATTTTCCGTTCGAGTAGGAGCCGTACTGTTGGCGGCTGTAATAGCCATCTTCGTATCCGCGCCTAAATCCCTCGCGAAAATAGTGATTGTATTCAGCCAGGTCGACATAGTGTCGGTCATAGCCATAGCTCGCATCGACGTAACCGTATGAAGCGGTCGGATTGAATCCCCAACCGTCCATGCGGTCTGCCTGGCCTCCCCGGAATCCCTCTTCATAACCGAGGTTGATCGCATCCTGCAGCATCTGAGCACCGTACTGGCTGGTGTAAAAGTACTGCCCGCTGCGATTGTATCGGTAATTATTGTAGAAATTGTCGTAATACCGGATTTGCTGAAGCCGTATCTGATCGATCCTGATCCGCTCCCAGTAACGCTGCTGATAGGCAAGGTATGCCTGTCGACGCTGCTGCTGAAGGATTCGCTGCCGTTGCGCCTGAAGGTTCTGCCAGTTCTGCAGTCGCGTATTATACTGCGGCAGCCGCTGCTGGTGATACTGTTGCTGCTGCTGACGTGTGATCTGCACCGGCGTCCTGCCAGTATTACCCTGACGAATATTGCCGCCCCTTTGGGTTTGCCGAATCTGGTTCTGCTGGTTCTGGTTCTGCCGAATCTGGTTCTGCCTGACCTGCTCCTGATTCTGTCGAACCTGCTGCGGCGGCTGTCGGACCTGATTTTGTCTGTCCTGCTCCTGCTGCTGCCGGATTTGGTTTTGCCTTACATGCTCCTGCTGCTGACGGGCCTGATTCTGCCTGACCTGCTCCTGTTGTCTGACCTGCGGGACCCGTGCAGGTGCCTGTCCAACAGGTGGATTCGTCGCACGAGGCGACGGCGATTGGTTCCGCGGTGCGCGTACTTGCGAAGTTCTCGTATTCGGCTGAGCTGAACGCTCCGGACGAACGGCCGGGGTATCGCGACGGGTGCCGGGCTTAGTTTCTTCTGTCTGTTGCTGCTGGCGCGTCGCAGACTGGACACGCTCCGCGTTGCGGTTCCGCTGACCAGCCGCGTCAGTTGATAGGCCGATCAACACAAGTGCACCTCCAGCAAAAACAACAGCGGTGCGATAAATTCTCTTTCTCATAGGTTCCCCCTCATGCTTTACTTCAGCCGTGGGGAGATCGACCAATGTATTACACCGCAAGAACCGTTCCAAAGAAAAAATGGGTCTAATGCAAGTTTATTGGGCGATTTACGTCTTATGAGGCACGATTTGGTGGAGGAACCGACAGAAAAGAATATATTTTGGTTTCAGTTCGGTCAGAATTAGGCTCAGCCCTTCACGATATCGTATGCGATGTGGATACTGAGTGCCTTTTACAGGACCTGGTACCGAAATCCCACGGCATTCATTTTTAGGTTCGAGTCCTTTTGAACCGGGAGCAGAAACGAAACTTTTTCCAACGAGAATAACTCGATCGGGTTGACCTTCTTGTCTATGGAGCCCTGAACTAGCCGCGCGATCACTGATCCGCCCACTCCACCAGTTCCGTTGAGCCTGACGTTCACCACACGTGCACGAGCGATGAGGCGCTGGTTTTGCTGATCGAGTTCGATCTCGATCGAGGTCTCCGCGTATCCGGAGAATGGGACACAGCCGATGAAAGGTGGGCTGTAGTTTCCCGTAAAGGCCAGAGGTGCGAGTATCTTTCCATCGCGAAAACGCACAGCGGAACGGACACCGCTGTTCTCCCGGACGATCTGAATTGTTTCCTTGCACGCTGGACCCTCTACCGCCGCCGGCTCGCTGGGACCATGTGGGCCAAAAGTCGAACTGCCATCGTGTCTCTCGCTATCGGGATTGTGCGCGATCGAGAACTCGATCGGCGCGGCATTTTGAAAAACGACATCGAAAAGCGAGTCGAAAAACGTCTCGTTTAGCGTAATTGTCACCTCCGGCCGCTGGCCGTGAACGCCAACCGAGATGAATGAAACCGCCAAGAAAAGGAGTATGATTCTCTTCATTTGTTTTATGTCCAATTAGATAAGGGACGACCGCTAATGTCCGGATGTCGTACTACTGTGAATAGAAGTTAGGAAAGTGTTGAGGGTTGCATAGGTTCGTTGTCAGAGCCCGCTTCGAACGACGTCGTGGAGCCGGAGAAGGCCGACGCAATTATTATCCTTGTCGACCACGGGCAGGACGGAGATCTGCGACGGGCGGTCTTCCATCAGCCGAAGGGCATCATACGCCAACATTTCGGGTTTGGCGGTTATTGGATCCCTGGTCATCATTTGCTCCGCTTTCAAGAGCGACAATGAATCCGGGGGAGTAGCTTGGATAGTGCGCCTGAGGTCTCCGTCGGTCACGATACCGATCAGTCGCTGGCCATCTTGAACAACGTTTACCGCACCGAGTGAAGCATTGGAAATAGCCTTCACCACCTGCAGCCAACCTTCGTCGGGGGAAACATTTGGGCTGGGATGCATTAGGTCGACTACTTGCATGGTTAAACGCTTTCCAAGACGGCCGGCTGGATGGTTCGAGGCAAAGATCTCCGGGGTCAGCCCTTTTGCCTCCATCAGCGTCATTGCCAATGCATCGCCGAGCGCCAGAGCGACAGTAGTTGAGGTCGTCGGGGCAAGGTTGAGTGGACAGGCCTCTCGGTCGACCGATGCCTCAAGGAACACGTCCGAGCGTCTCGCCAATGTCGAATCGGTGTTCCCAACGATCGAAATGACCTTTACCGATCGCTTCCGAAGTGCAGGCAGCATTGCCAGCAATTCTTCGGTCTCACCCGAGTTGCTCAACGCCAGAACCACGTCGTTTTCCATTATCGCTCCGAGCCCGCCGTGTATCGCATCTGAAGGATGAACAAAGATCGCGACCGTTCCGGTGCTCGTAAGCGTTTGGGCAATCTTTTGAGCGATCACGCCAGATTTGCCGACTCCGGTCGTGATTACTTTGCCGGAACTTTCGTAAATGATGGAGATCGCACGTTCAACGCTTTCAGGATCGAGACTCCCGGCTGCCCGTTCGATTGCTTGAGCCTCGAGCCGCAAAAGCTCGACAGTCTTAGAATAATAATGTGCGGAACGTTTTGGAGATGACAGGTTCATTTCAGATATGGCGGATTTACCCGGCCCGCGGCGCCAGGGGAACAAGAAGATCGGCGACGATCAGCCATTTTTTGTTCCGGAATTTCCAAACCTGAACGAAATTGCCTCGCTCAACCTCAATACCTTTCTTGTCTGTGATCGCATACGGCCCGTGGACGTATCCGAGGTTGCCTGCTTCGGTGAAGAGCTTTCGCTTTGAGAACTCGATCCTTGGCGTATTCCGCAACAGGACAATGGCCGATTTCTTATCAAAAGCCGGGAGTTTGCCTTGTCGTAAAACTATCCCGTCGTCGGCCAGGAACGAACGATAAGCCTTTGCGGCTCCATCTTTATCGGCAGCCATATAAAACTCGATCGACGAATCAGCCGCGGACGGAACGTCGCTCAGGTTTTCCTTCCCGGCGTCAACTGGCGATCTCCAGTCGGCCGGTTCGTTGGACGGCCCGTCGTGCGTTATCCCTGCATCGAGTTCCACCAAATAGTTTCCATTCACCCTTTTCATCCATATGGAAAGGTAGTGGCCGTAAACGATGTTTGGATCATCCTTACCTTTGGCTCGCAGTTTGGAGTTGCCGACGCTGTAACCGATCGCACCGTTCGCCGCAACATCTATCCAGACAGGATTCCATGTTAAAAGTGAAGCCGATGCGGGCCTTGCCTTCCAAACCTCGCGGGCATTTGCTACATCGGGCATGAACATCACGCCAAAAGGGGAAAGAAACTCCATGAATCCGTCGCGCACCCCTTTTTCCGCGACCGTCTTTTCGAAAGCGCGTTCGGTCTCAAAGATCTTCTGGCCGGGCCGTTGAGCGGTCAAACCAACCGTGAAGACCGTAAAAATCGCAATTACAAAAAGAGTTCGCATTAGCCAAGATACTAGCATAACTCCGCAGTTCTTGAAGCGGGCCTGACAGGATACGAGGGCCGATGGAGAGTTCGATCCTCATATTCTTCGGCAAGCCCTGCCGTTGTGCGCCCGCCGCCTCCCGAAACCGCCAGGGCATTATTCGACCGTTACAAAGTCGGTCCCCGTCCGCCCAAAGGTCTCCGGCATATACATCTCTTCGGCCTTTGCGGGCGGAACTACGAATTGCCCCGGCGTCGTAGCTCGAGCAACATATGTGAAGTTGTAAACTCCCTCCCACAAAAGAGATGAAAACGCTTCGGCACGCTCATCACGGAAGTTCTGATGTTCGAACCAGTTCATCCGCCACCAATAGTAATTGCGGCCTATCGACCGGCTCCCGACCTCGACGATGCTGGTGTTTCCTCCACCTGCATCCGGCGGGATCGCTTCGGTCGTGGCCAAGCTCGGATTCAATATCTCGAGACCGGCCGGGAGCTGATCTACAAGCGCGACGTGATATCGACGAGCCTGGGCGACCATCGTCAGCCGTACCCGCACACGCGCCCCGGACTTGATCGTCCACGAACCGTCGGCATTCTGACGAACGTCGTCCTTTTCGTCGATCGCTTCGTATTTTCTGAGGACCGTGAAACCGTAATCTGCAGGCTCGAGCTTCAGGTTCTTCGGTGCGTATTGCATACCGATCCGGTAATATAGCCGTCCTGTTCCCTGCCGGTCGATAAAGAGGTTCGATGTGCCACCCTGATCGACCAGGTAAGACATTGGAATGTTCAGCACGTTCGAATCGATGGACCGGCCCTTGAAAACCTCCTCGCCGGCGTATTTGTTGCCAAGCCAGATCCGCGTTACAAAATCGGGCGTGACCTTTTCAAATGCGTTGAAATACTTGTCCAGTGCGAGCAGGATGAACACGTTCTCCTGCGTCGAGCCCCAATGGCCTTTCTTTCGATGGGCAAGCAGCCCGCGAACGAGCTTAGGGATCAAGTCGTTGTTCGGCTGTGCCTTTATCATCGCTTCCAGCAAAATCCCGTCTGCACGTCGGTTCGAGTACATTATCAGCCAACCGCCGTCGCCATAATTCGTCACGAAATTCGCCGTCGCTGCGGTTTCCGTAGTTCGGTTCATCAGGAACCGAACGATCGCTTCAACCTCAGCCGTCGAACCTTTATCGTCTGCCAACACCGAGAGCACCCACCCCAGGGCCTCGAAATTGAGCTTCTCGATAGTCGCTTCGGCAAGAATTTTCTTGGCCTTGCCTGCATCCTTATCGCCCATCAGGTCGCGGATATAAAGAGCATAGGCCGATATCGTCCAGCGAACCTGCGGCGATGAGACATACCACTGGTCTTTGAAATAATTCTCAACGTTCTTAAGGTACGGCTTCGTCTTATTCAGCATCTCGTCCGGCACCTGGTAACCCTTTGCTTTCGCAAGAGCCAGTGCATGAGCAACGTGCACCGTAAGGAACGGGTACTCGTATCGCTCGCGGTCACGCTTCCAAAGCCCGAAGCTGCCATCGTCACGTTGACGCGATTGCAGGATCTGGATATCGCGTTTGA
>JBGSYT010000152.1:0-8373 GCA_041750855.1 Pyrinomonadaceae bacterium
GTTGCGAGCGACTATCATCGTACTTTATCCGGATGGAGAGCCGCCGCACCTTCGACGAAGCTTACTGATAGGATATTTTCTGATACCGTTTCCTATGCCATTAGCGGCAACCAGCGAGCTGTGACAAAACTGAATCTTTCCCTTGATGCCTGGAAAGGCAGCGAACAATCTGAATCTGAAAAAGCCTTTGATGTTCGAGCAATTACGTTGCTATCGAAATTATTCGATGATAGGCGATCAGAAGAGGTGTTGGTCTGTGCCAAATCGCTGAGTCCGAAAGCGGTTGAGTTGGACGCCCTAAATCCTTATGCACATTCGGTCATGTGCCGGATACAGGTAACCTACGATTGGGATTTCCCGGCAGCCGAGGCTTCGTGTAGGAAGGCGGTGTCGTTGGATCCGCTAAACTTCGAGGCTCAGCTAGAACTGGCGATCTTGTTGAGCCAAACCGGGAACGACGCTGATGCGCTTCGACACATAGATATTGCGATCCGCCAGTCACCAACTTCGTTCCTCAAGAGGACCAAGGGAATGATCCTTTATCATGCCCGGCGATACGACGAAGCGATCGAGCAGCTGTTGCAGATCGAGGAGACTGACCCGGCTTTCGGTCGCGGCACCAAATGGTTGGTCAGATCGTACGGGATGAATAAGGAATATGCGAAAGCCCTCGAATGGTACGTTCGCATGCTTGAACGGCAGAATGTATCATCTGATGTTATTTTCAAGCTTAGGACAGACTTTGCAGTAAATGGTTGGAAGTCTGTGCTCGAGGATATGGTTGCTGGCGCTGACGGCCAAGGAAGCGATCGAAAGGTGACCGCCCCGATCGAAATCGCGCCGGCTTACGCTCAACTCGGAGACATCGAGCGGAGCTTTGAACACCTCGAGAAAGGGCTTAAACGACGCGATCCCTTTATGCTTTATATGAACCGCGAACCTTGGTTCGACCCGATCCGTGAGGACCCGAGATTCAAATCCATAATAGATCGCGTTGGGCTAAAGTAACGTCCTTCAAAATTGAGATCGTTGGCACCTTTCTCCCTTTCATTCAACTGGCGGAGCAGCACAACGCCGAGCAAGCAAGGCATGATCCACGGCATCGCGGGAGTGCCGGCGAGGATACTGGGACTTTCCTACAACGCGCGTGAAGCCATTATCTTTAGCTCAACGGGGCAAGTGTGCGATACTGCCACCCATGGAACGTGTAAGATGCGGGGGCACGGCGACAATTGAGGGATCGTTAATGGATACGGGAGGCGCCGGAGTTGTTGCCTTTTTATTTAAGGACATTTCGAGACTCAAGAGTTTATTCGGCGGCGGCAACAGAAAGATAAATGCTCACGCGTGCCTCCATTGCTCCATCTGGAACTCACTGTCGAATTAACCGAAAAGGACCGCAAGAAGCTTCAGGATTTCGATGGCCCACAACCCAGCGTCCTCGACCGCATTAATTAAATGGCTGCCAGACCGCGGCGGTCGCCTTCACGGCTTAAATCAGATGCTCGGCCGAATCTCGGACGGGACCCGAAGCTTCCGAGCGTTCGTAAAACCTACGTCCTAATAGACGGTTGTATTCAGAAGAAACAAGTTCATAACATTCGCAGGCGGCAAATTCGAGGCCTGGCCTATCGACGATCGTGACGCTTCCGCGCCTGACTTTGATCAACCCCAAGGCTGCGAAGTTGTGGGCCGCCGTAGTAATGCTCGCACGGCGGGTTCCAAGCGAGCCGGCCATCTGCTCATGAGTCATCACCAGACATTTGGAGCCAAGCCGGTCGAGACTCTCAAGCAGCCAGCGAGCATAACGCTGTGATACCGAATGAAATCGATTGCAGGTCGCCGTTTGAGAAACTTGATTGAAAAGGCCCTGCATGTACCTCAGCAACGAGTCTCTGAACGCGGGCGCAATATCACATTGGGCCCTAAAAGCTCCGGTCCGCATCCGGTATGCCGTGCCAGCGTTCTGAACTAGTGCCAGACTGGGCGACGACCCGGCGCCGCTGAAAGCTTCGATGCCGAGAATTCCTTCGCTACCGATCATTCCTACCCCGACAGTCGTTCCCGACCGGGTAAGATGCAGAAGCGTAATAAGTGCCGTCGTCGGGAAGTATACAAACTCAGATTTGTCGCCTGAGTCATTAAGCACCTGCCCGGCAGTTAATGATACCTGTTCGAGTAACGGGCTAATATGGTCAAACTCGCATATGGGCATTGTTGCGAGCAAATGATTCTGCAAAGCAGAATCGCAGTTTGAATGGGGGGTCATTCAATTTATTCTCCTATTGTGGGATCAAAACCTTTTCCGTTATCAGATAACGACGAAAGTAGTATGATTTCCACAAAATAGCAAGTTTTTCCCACCGCTTGGACACGCTTTTTTAATATGTGCGATAGCATACAGACGATCTTTCTTCAGCGTGATCTAATTGAAAGCTCGCACATAAATTAACAAGACACCGGGACTTCCAGCCTGCATTTGGCCCTGGAGCACGAAAGGAGAACACGATGGTTTCATTAATTATTTGGCTGATCCTCGGATTTTTGGCTGGTTACCTCGCCAAGTTTATCTTGCCTGGCCCTGATGGCGGCGGCGTCGTATTAACAACAGTTTTAGGCATAGTCGGGGCGGTTGTCGGCGGTCTTCTCGGTACATATTTCTTCGGATATCCGATGATAAGTTCCTTCGACAACATCGGCGACAACATCCCTAGCTTTATCTCTTCGATAATCGGCGCGATCGTCGTACTCGTGATCTTCCGTCTGGCAAGTGGCCGCGGTCTTTCGAGATAACTACTAACAATTCACGTTAACTGACAACAAGCCTGCTTCATGCGGGCTTTTTCATTTGTTCAGCCGCCTCGCAAAAGCGTTGACCCGCTAACGTCTCGGATGTATGATAGCCGCCAATGTGCAGAACAGACGCGAATTTCTGTTCGGGGCGACAGCCGCGGGCGTTGCATTCACGGTTCTCGGATGCCGCAGTAGCACTCGCGAAGCCGTTCTGAAGATCCCGGAAGACGCCGACGGGTGTGTTGACCTGTTCAAATTCTTCTCCGATCCTGCTCTCGTATTCGAACAAGCGAGAACCGGACTTAGCCTGACAGGCGAACCAAAGATTCTACAATCTTCAGAAAGATGGCGGCGGCACACTTTCGAGGATCAAAAGGGCTTTGCAAGGAGTGTTGAACTCAACACCACCACAGATGAAAAACACGGCGAATACCTTTCCGACATCTATATCAACTACGCGAAGCCAGTCGGTATTTCACTCTCAACGATGAAGGCCAACTTTGGCGTCGCGACCGAGCATTTCAAGAAGGTTCCGATCGTTGGAACCGCTGCCCCGGCAATGTTCACTAACTTGATGCCCGGCCAGCGAGAGAAAGAGGTCGTCTCCTACGGCTTTTACCCGGAACCGATCGCTCCCGCATCTATGAAGGTCAGCATTCTGTTCACTGCCGATTCGACCTATTGGGATACAAAAACCGTCGATTTTCTCCGCCTCGAACGCCGCCCTGTGTTGCCCGCCCTCAAGTAGATTTGGCGGACGCTGGCTTTGCCTACGGCAACGAGTGTTGTCTGCGTTCGAACACAACGTAAACATTAAACTAAAGTTGGAATGAGTCTCGTTTCGGTGGGATGCTGGTTTTGCCGCGCTTGTTTATATTGGTACATTTTTGCGTCTGCGCCTTTGACGATCTCATCTAAAGACAGCATTTCCGCGACGTCGATCATAACAAGACCGAAGCTCAGCGAAAGTTTATAAGGTAGGTTTTCGCTGTCGTTGAAGGCGGCGACATTCGCTTGCAATCGTTCCCCGAGCAAGTATCCGTCTACGAGGGTGTTCGTGGCGGCGAGAACTACGAATTCGTCGCCGCCGAGCCGGGCGATAATGTCCGAGTTACGGAAGGTTGCTTTTAAGATACCTGCTGCCTGGACGATCGCCTGAGATCCCAAGTCGTGGCCAAGAGTATCATTAATTTTTTTCAATCCGTCCAGGTCAGCGTAGAGACACCATAGGACTATTCCCATCCGTTTATTTCGTGCCAGTTTCAGCTCTTGTTCGGCTAGAAGTATGAATCCGCGACGATTACGCAAGCCGGTCAGATCGTCCGTAAGCACCAACTCGCCAAGCCTTGCTTCCGCTTCGTGCCGCCGCTTATCGAGACGCAGCATCATGAATGAATGCCACCATACGATCACACCGAGAAGCAGAATCTGCACGACAACTACAAGTGCGGCGCCTAGTTCATTATCGAACCATTCGAGTTTCTGACCTTCCAGACGAAACCAACTGAGCATTATCGGCAATCCGACAACCGCCGGCAGAAGGCGACGCACCATTATTCCGCTAATTCCTTTATCAAAAAGGGTGGCGATCACAGGACGGTCGGGTCGCGATACAAGCATACCAATGCTAAGCATCAAGAATGTGAAAGCGGTATGCAGGGCCATCGGAATGAACTGGCCGACGCCATAGAAAGTCTTGGTGCCGTAAAGGTAGCCAAGGAGCGGAAGCAGTGAGCACAGTATCGACAGAATCGTCAAACCGGTCGAAAGATCAATTCTCACACCGCTCTTTCCCGTCGGGAATATGAGGGCCAACGAAAGCAAGACGAAATTGAAAGCCGTATTCGGCGCCATTCGGTTAGGAATTCCTGTCGGATCGAGAAACAGTTTTTCTGTGAAAAGAAACTGGTCCACGTTCGTCACCAAACCCAGGGTCAGCTCGCAGAGTTTTAAGATTCCGACGATCAAGACAAATACCGCAGTTGATCGTGCGACCGCAACTGTAGACGGAGACGCGCTTTCGGAATGCGATGCCCAAACTGAAACGCCAAGAAGAATGAAGCAGATAGCTGTCACCGGATTCATAGCAACCAGGCTAGGCAACAACCGCTTAAGCATCTCGAGATCCTGGGCCCAACCAACCAATACAAGCACGCCGATCAGGCAAGCCATTACTGAAGCGATTCGGTCGATTCCAAATGTTCGCGGTAGATCTGGTGATGTGTGAGATTCGGTCATTAGAATTAAACGAGGGAGGTGTCTTAAAGATCCGAAGAACTGAGTTTTGTAGAATTTCGGTGCGGACGCGGGAAGATATTCCAATTTGCCACATTGTGACCCATATCTCCCCACAATTACTGCTGGGGGCGTGCTTATCAGCACAAATCACGTAAGTCGCAATCGACGTGCCATCGCTTGCAAGAGTAATTAATCGCCTTTCTAATTTGTTCAATTAGTTCAAAGACTATACCCACAGATACTATGCCCAAATCCAAAATCAATGATCGGGGTGCCGTGGACCGTTTATGATCTGAAGCGCTTCGTCGACCGGCACGGCGAAGAGATCTTTATTCAGCGTGAGTGCGAATCCACCGACAAACCAATGCTCTGGTACAAGTTCGACCGCCAGAAAAACAACGTCCGCTACGAACGCGACTCCGCCGGGATCCTCTGCACCAACCTAGGCCGGTCAGCGATGTTGTGTTGAAAGGGAAGCAAGGCACCGCACCTAGGCTCGGGGTTGTCGCTTTGCGCTCATGAGAATTGCAGTTCGCCTCAGCGAACGGTATCGGTCTGAGGATTAAAAGGCCGGGGTTTAGCCCAGCATTCGGCTAAAGCCGCATTGCATTTGTGGCGTGCCACGCTCCAACGAGCCTCGTTGGGGCGCGGCATCTTGCCCTAAAGTCGAATAGGAACGCCTCCTTGTTACTGGAGGCATTCCTGCATTTTGAGACAGGATTTGTATTTGCCCTTTAGCTGCAAAGAACTATTGGAACCTTGACCCGGTGGCGGTTGAGCAGCCCGAGGCCGTAGGGTTCCCGGCGGGGTCATAGTCCCGAAACGTGCCCGTAGAGGAAAAAGAATCGCCTCCTTCATCCAGTGTTACGTTCTGTTCAATTATTCGCGAACCGACCATGTTTCCGTTTGTATCGTATTTAAACGAAAGCGACGCGAACGAGTATTCGCCCCGGCCTGGCCGGCGGTTCCACGTTCCGTATGCAGATGTAACGGCAGTGGACGTTCCGGTCATCGTGCCGTCTCGCTCGAACAGCAGGATACCCGGGAACGTGATGCCGACCGGAACTCCGGTGTTGCAGATGCGGGGAGTTACTACCGTCCGCCAAACGCCGTTGAGCACAGGCACGTTCTTTTCGTTGTTCTGCGCGGCAACGAAGTTCTGCGAGCCGACGAAAAGGACGATAAGCGATAACAATCCGATCGATCTGAGAGTGTTTTTCATGAATGTTCTCCTAGAATGTTTTATTTCGGCGGAAGCATGATCTCTGCATTCGCCGATGTCCCGATAATGGCGGATGGGCAGTTTAAAAGTCCTATGATTTCGTCTAAAAATTTGTGAAAATTACTTGAGATGTCATTTGCCTCCATAAAATCTTTTGATTTCAACGGCTTTCGTGTAGACGTCGGTCGGCGGATAGTTTCTGACACCGAGGGAAATAGCGTCCCGCTGACCCCTAAGGTCTTCGATCTTTTGCTGTATCTCGTTCAAAATCAGGGAAACCTTCTCACAAAAGACGAGTTGATGGCCGCCGTTTGGCCGGATACGATCGTTGAGGAAAGCAACCTCGCGCAAAACGTTTCGATATTAAGACGAGCGATCGGCGACGTTCGGGGCGACAAGGCGATCATCGTAACGATCCCGGGCCGCGGGTATAAGTTCGTAGCAGAGGTAACCGCGGGTGAGGAGCCGGAGAATGACGAGATCCCGAGCGAACCGACACCGGCGGCCCGATCGATGCCAGCTGTTGTCGTTGCGGGTATTGTAGTGCTGATCATTGCGGCCGCGACAGGTGTCTACTATTTCTGGCCGGGCGGAAGTGCTCCCAACGAAGCACCGAAGACGCTGGCGATTTTGCCTTTCAGGCCGCTTGTTAACGGGGATTCGGACGAGGCACTGGAAATGGGAATGACGGACACGCTGATCGCCCGGATGAGCAGTAGCTCCGGCCTTATACTGCGCCCCCTTAGTTCGGTCCGGCCCTTTGCCCGAGCTGATGTCGATCCGCAGGCAGCCGGACGAGCACTTGGCGCGGACACGGTTCTCGAGGGAAACATTCAGCGATCCGGGGATAAGATCCGGATCAATGTTAGGCTGATCAACGTCGGAAACGGTGAGCCGCTGTGGAGCGGGACGTTCGACGACAAATACACGGATATATTTGCGGTTCAGGATGCCATCTCAGGCAAGGTCTCGGAAGCTCTTCGGCTCCGGCTTGTTGCACAGGGGGACACGCTTCAAACGCAGAACGTAGAGGCCTACAGGCTATATCTACAGGGTCGACTTTTTCAATACAAAACGACCCCACACGACATCAGACAGGCGATCGCATTTTATGAAAAAGCGATCGAACTCGACCCGACCTATTCACTGGCATACGCCGGTGTTGCGGATTCGTACAGGATGTTGCCGATCACAAGCGATGTGGCGTCAGCCGAGGCATTCCCAAGATCAAAAGAGGCGGCGTTAAGGGCGATCGAACTTGACAGCCGGTCGTCTCAGAGCCGTGTTGCTCTCGGATATATATACTCATGGTACGAGTGGAATTGGAAAGGAGCCGAAACCGAGTTGCGGCAAGCTATCGAGCTCGACCCGAACAATGCCGACGCCCATCGAGGGCTTTCGTTATTGCTAACCGTCACGGGAAGGCATGACGAGGCGATCAATGAGATGCGAACCGCTCGAAGACTCGACCCTCTCTCTTTACCGACAAACGCGCTTGAGGCGCAAGCTCTCCATTATGCTGGCCGCGACGAGGAAGCAATTGAACGGATCAACAAGACATTTGAGATCGACCGGAATTTCTGGATCGCCCGGCTAATCCTTGCAAGGATATACATCGGCCAGGAGCGGTGGAAAGATGCCCTTGATGAACTCAAGAGTGCACAACAAGCGTCAGGCGGCAATACGGAGACGATCTCGTTGGCGGGATTTGCGCTTGCCCGGTCAGGACAACGAGAAGAGGCTCTCAAATTGATTGCCGAGCTTCGAAAAAGGTCGGACGAATCCTATTCGCCGTCATATAATATCGCGATCGTTTATCACGCCCTCGGCGATGAAGATCAAGCCCTTAGCTGGTTGGAGGACGCGACTCGACGCCATGACGTGCGGCTTATCTTGCTAAAGGTCGACCGCAAATGGGACGGTCTGAGATCGGATCCACGATTTGGTTCGATCATTCGCCGGATCGGACTCGAATGAAGAAGTGGGAACAAGCAGGGATGCTTGCCCTCCAGTCGAAAAGCCTCGACGGTTGCCGAGACCTTTCGAACTGTTCGTCCGATGGCTGCCTACAGTTTTCCGATCTCCGCGATCAGGGTGCCGGGATTGAACTTTCCTTGTTT
>JBGSYT010000153.1:0-5848 GCA_041750855.1 Pyrinomonadaceae bacterium
AACGCACCGGATGTGAGCTTCTGGATGCCGGGCCAGACGGGAGCGGCGATGGACGGTCTTGTCAGCCTGGCCTATCTTGCCCTGCGGCCCGCCGAGCCAGAAACGGAACAATAAACCAAGCCCGGGTCCGGCTGCTCCATCAGTCCGGCCCCGGCATTAAAAAACGGGCCGAGGTCGTGCTAATCAAAGCGACCTCGGCCTTTTTGTGTCTGCTCCTGTTACGGCGCCTCGATCTTTGTCACGCGTGTATTTTATGACGCTGACGAGCGGGTCACGCCACTGCGGAACTCCGTGAAGCGGCGTGTTTCTGAATGGCTCGTTATTTAATCGATGCGGTAAGCTTTTCCGCGCCAGACGGTCACGACGGTGCCTTCGAAGCTTTCCGCGATCTGGCGAAGGCCAACGTCGAGCTTCGAGTATTCGGCAGTATTGCGGCGAACATTGGTGGTTCTCTGTCCTCGGTAGGCCGTGTCGTACCAAACTCGCTCACGCAGTTCGAAAGTCTTGTCGCCAACCTGCTTACTTTCCGGCGATCGTGACGCCCTTTTAGCGGGAGGCGCCTCCAACTTCGCCGCGTCGGCTGTACGGCCGCGTGCGGGGAGTTGGACCTGCTGTTGCTGCGTACGGAAGGGGCCAGACGTGTTCACCGGGGCCTGTGCCGCAGGTGCAGGAAGTTCGGCGGCCCGTTCATTCTCGGCCCTTCGCTCCTGGGCGGTTTGCGGCAGGCGATCTGTTTCGGTCCTTGCTTCGTCACGCTGGTCGTCCTCGGCCTTCGCGACAACTTCTTTTTGAGCCGTGTCAGATGGCGGCTGTGTCGGCAGGGCACGTAGATTCGGCGAATCTTCGTAATTCTGCGAACGGCCCGGACCGGATGTTCCCGGCTGCCGCTCGTTCAAGACTTCAACCGGCACGACTGCTTCGCCCGTATTGGTGTTTGCGGTCGTCGCGGTGTTTGACATCGTATTCGACGCCGAATTTGCCGCATCCGAGGTACTTGCCGTATCGGTAGCGAGGGCAGGTTCCCTGGAGGCGGGACTTGTATTTGCAGCCGACCTTGAAAGTTCGAACTGTCTGTCGCCGCTGCCGAGCTCGAGCAGGGAAAGGCCGATAAAACCTGAAAAAAGAACCACCAGTCCGCCCATAACATAGGCAAGGTTTGGAAAAAGCAGTAGCCGTCGATACCAGGGGATCGCGGTCGCAATCGCCGGCGCAGCAATGTCTGCATTGGCGACGGGTACATCCGAATTGAGGACGATCGCTTTCGACAATATGCCTCGGCAATCGTTGCAGTCGGCGAAATGCTCCACCAGCGAAAGACGCGCCGGGGCAGGCAAGGCGCTTTCAAGAAACGCCGCTATCTCGTCCGCGTCAGGATGTCCGCCGGCAAACTCACCTATCGTGATAGTCCTGCCGCCGGTTTCCCCGCGAAGCAATGCGTCCATTTCCTTGTCGAATTCCAGTTCCATCAAATCATATCGGGAAGAATATGTGGATACTTCCCATTTACTGAACGGCTTAGTTCAGAAAAACTTGCAAGACAGCCACCGCGAGCAGTGTCGCGAACATTTGCTCCAGGCTGATACCCAGTTTTCCCGCCGTATCCGAAAGATGCCGTTTTACTTCCGATTCGGTCCATCCATGCCGCTGCCGGAGCTCGCGTTCAACGGCTTTTCTTATCTCTGTTTGCACGCGGACAAGCTTTCGGCTCGCTGTCGCTTCGTGATAACCGAAGGTCGCGGCGATGTCTTTCAGTTTAAGATCGTCGAAATAATAGAGCTTGAGGACCAATCTGTCCTCGGCCTCAAGGCCTTCGATCGCAGCATTTAACGCGGCCGACAGGTCGCTCGTGGACTGTTTCTCCGTGAGGAGCTCTTCCGGGTTTTCAGCGTGGGAGACAAGGTGATTGTTATTCGTGTTCTCGGAGGCCTCATTGGCAAGATTCTCGAACTCACGGTTCTCGTCGACCTGGACGAACTTGGCGTCCTTTCGGAACTGGTCTACCGCAAGCTGCGAAACTACCGCACGCAGCCATCCGGCCAGGCTGCCGCGGCCCGAATAATAGGCCAGCTTGCTCTTTTTGTTGCCGTCCGCGTCCTGCCTGAGTCCGTAAAGCTCTGCCCAGATCGAACTTGCAAGGTCTTCGGCATCCTCATTGTTGGCCGAGATCTTCCGTGCGGCCGACTTCACCGTCGAATCAAAATTGGCGACCAAGTCTTCCCAGGCCTTCTCATCGCCCCGCTCGCATGCGATCACCAGACAAAGGTCATCGGCCCGGATCTCGTCGATAAACTGTTTGATCTCAGCATGTTGCGGCCTTGCGTTGTCTCTGAACAAATACTTGCCCAACGCCAACTGCACACGCACCGAGACGTCGCCGACCGTCAACCCTCGCGAGTCAGACGCCCGCCCCAGCAGCCGGCCGATCGACTCCTCAACCACCACCCTAAAATTGTCCGCAACAGCTTCCACGCCTTAAATCCGAACGGAAGTTTAGCACTTATTCGATGTGAGGTGGAACATCGGGGTTTGTATGGTGTCTAATTAAATGAAACGTTCGTTATGAAGCACAGATATCTAATCTATTCGCTCTGCATAATGATGGTGTCGATGTCGACCACGATCGCGCAAGAAGGAGCAACCGAAAAACCGATCGTTGTTGGACATGCTCCGCCGGAGCACAGAACGATATCCTTGCCGACGCCACAGTACTCAAAGTCCGCAGCATTCGTGGGCCTTGAGGGCAAAGTAAGCGTCTCCGTGACCGTCGATGGAACAGGCAAAGTAATAAAAGCGAAGAACGAGTCCGGGCACCCCTTCTTTCAAGCCGATTCCCTAAAGGCAGCTCTTGAGGCCAAATTCTATCCACTGTTTCTTAGCGGCAAGCCGATTAGATTCAGAACGGTGATAGTCTACAGTTTTGTCAGATCGGGCGATGGTGAACGTTCGAAAACGGAGACAGCGGAAATTTTAGAAAGGTTCCCGGGGTCGATAATCCTGACTGAGTGTAGGGGATGCGAAGATACTTTAGAGTCACGGCCGACAGTCAATTATCCGAAACTGGTTGGTTTCGGCCCACCCAAATATGAAGGATACTCGGTGTCCAGGTATCGATCCACAAGACAGGGCAGGTTATTTCAGCGAAAGGAATTTTTGGCCACCCGTACTTTCGCCCATTACTTGAAAAAGAGGCTCTAAAACTAAAGTTCAAAGCGGGCTCGCAAGAGAGCCGAAGTGCTTTGACAAAGGCAATCGTGGTATTCAAGATAACTCCACCCAAATGACCTTCAAAGTTTACAATTTGCATCTTCCCCGCTGAACTATCTCAGATTTCCTATTCTGGTCGTCCGCATCCGAGACGAATGAAATCTGAAAGAACTAAACTCCACTATCAAATTTCGTGCTATATTCGGATGAGTTCTTATGAGTACCGTAGTGGACGCAATTTTTGACGGGACAGTTTTTAGACCGAGCGGGAAAGTTCCGCTTAAGCCGAATACCCGCGTACAGATCACCGTCGAGGTGGACGAAGACCAACCGCGAAATGGTGAATCGTTTCTCTCAGTTGCCCGCTCGCTGAAGCTTCAGGGGCCCGAGGATTTCTCTGAGAGCATCGACGACTACCTTTACGGAGGAAAGGACTCGGATGCAAAGTAAGGTCTTTCTCGATACGTCCTATGCCATCGCTCTTTCCATCGAACCTGATTCCAACCACGAACTTGCGCTTCAAATAGCAGCGTCACTTGAGAGCAGCTCGGTCAATCTGGTCACCACCCGCGCTATTTTGCTCGAAATCGGCAACGCGCTTTCCAAACAACGCTATCGTAAGGCTGCAACTAGGTTGCTCACCGCCCTCGAGCACGACTCAACAGTGGAAATAGCCGGGATCACGGACGATCTCTATCAGCGCGGTTTTGTGTTGTTCGAAAGCCGCCAGGATAAAGACTGGGGCTTGATCGATTGTATCTCGTTCACTCTTATGGCCGATCTCGGTTTGACCGACGCTCTGACGGCTGATACGCATTTCGAACAAGCCGGCTTTCGGGCACTCCTCCGCCTATAAGACACACCGATATCATTCAGCATAAAAAAAGGCCACATGAAGCGTCCTGACTATGGTACAATGTACCGTCCGTTGTTGGTCTTTGACAATTTGAGACGCCTGAAAGTGTCAAGTTTTTTCAGGACGAGTCACGAGTCACACGATTTCGCCGGCCGCAAAAGTTTTGTGCAAAACCGGCAGAATTTGGGCTGTCCGTAGCCGTAAAATAAACTAACACAATGGTTTGCACGTTCCGTCCAGACTCGGAACGCGGCCTGAACGCGGGCGGAACGAAACGGAATCATTTCAGATGCTTACGCAGGTAGGAAATGATCTTGTAGCCGTCGAGATAAACCCAGGGTTTTTCGCCTAAAGTGTAGTGGCCGCAAGGGATGGCGGCTTTGGAATGCGGGATCTTGCGGCGCCGGAGTTCACGCATAACGTCGCGGGAGAGTTCGACCGGAAAGCTGAGGTCGTAGAGGGTATAGATATAACGCTGCGGCCGCGGCGGAAGCGAAGCGAGCTTTTCCATGTAGGCCATGGGCGAGACGGGCATCCAGTATTCCCTGAGCTCGTCGAGATCCAAATTTTCGCCGAAGCTCTCGCGTACGTGGTAGGTCGAAAGCCCATGCCAGACGACGTCGGCCATGTAGCCGGAGACATGGTTGAACACGGCGGCGTCGATCTCGGGGTCGTGCACCCACGCCATAAAGGCCACGCACGAACCGATGCTGGTGCCGACGATGCCGACTTTTTCGTAACCCTGCTGTTTGAGCCAAGCCACAGCCGCACGCGTGTCCAGCACGGCCTGGCGAATCGACTGCAGCGATCGGCCAATGTTGGGTGAGACAAGATGATCGGCCCGCTCAAGTTCCGGCGGCATCCGTTCTTCATGATAAGGAAGCGTCAGTCGAAGTGCCGAAATGCCGACCTTATTCAAGAATTTCGCGAGGTCGAAATAGGTGCCTGCCTTGGCGTTCCAATGCGGCAGGATGATCACGGCAGCACGCTTGTTCGGGTGAGGGAAATAAGTAGCAACAGCCGTGTTGTTTTCTGTCGAAATGGTCTCGACCGAACTTTTCCAGCTCAGCACCGGAATCTCTATCTGCTCAATGGGTTGCTTCAACTCCTCAGCGCTAAGCGATGCCGTAGAAGGATAAAGGCGATCCTCAAGCTGAAACTCGGGAATGCTCGAAAGAGAAAAATACTCGTCGCTTTTGGCGACTGCCTCTTTTGAGAATTCAGCCAGCACCTTTCGCTGGTCGTGGCCGTTTGTCTGATCGGTAATTCCAGACGTCGTCCGCGTTCCGTTGATGACGAACTCTGCTCCCCAACCGAACGGCTGCACCGTGCGATTGTCGTTCAACAACGCAAAGTAGCGTTCGCGTTTGTGCATGTAGCGTTTGAGCATATTTGTCCGACGCGCATTCCAGCCCGTCGCGCGACAGGCTGGAAAGCCTGTTGTGCCGCCTTAGGCCGCAGCGGCCTTTGCCTTGCTAACGATTTTCTCGTAGAAAGCAATGTATTGCGGGATGATCTTTTCGGTGCTGTAGCGTTCGACCGCCAGTTCGCGGCCTCGGGATCCAAAAGCCCTGCGTTTTTCCTCGCTGCGGACCAGCTCCAAAGTATCTGAGGTCATTTTATCGATGTCGCCGATCTCACTGAGATAACCCGTTTCGCCGTCGTTCACCACTTCGGGAATGCCGCCGATGCGTGTAGCGATGACGGGCAGCTCGCAAGCCTGTGCCTCGAGAGCGGCAAGTCCGAATGATTCTAGTTCGGAGGGAAGCAGGAAAATGTCCGAAACGC
>JBGSYT010000154.1:0-19529 GCA_041750855.1 Pyrinomonadaceae bacterium
CCGGAAGCCGTGCAAATTTGGAAAATTCGTCCACCATCGCCTTGAGGCCCTGTACCTCACGGAGTATCGTCTCTGTGCCGTCCAGTACGAACTTCGCGTTCGCGTCGTCCGCAACAACGGCCCCCAACGGAAGGATATGCTTTTCCGAAACACGGGCCGAACCCCCTGCCAGCGGGGACGTTATTGCACTGAATCGCTTGGCGATCCTTTCTGCAGAGAGTTGTATCGGCGTCAGCGGATTTTTGATCTCATGTGCCATACGCCTTGCAACTTCCTGCCATGCCGATGCACGCTGAGCGGCGATCAACTCCGAAAGATCCTCGATCACGAGCACGACGCCGCCGCCTTCGGGCAAGGCCGTTGCAGTTACTGCCACTGGAGCACCGTCTTTCATTGAGCCGTTGCCTTCGCCCGAGCTATTCAGTTTTAATTGGTCCGACGCATGGCCCGTCCTCTTTGACCTGGCGACAACACGCTCGAAACTATCGCGATCGGCCGCGCCCATCAGTTCTTCGAGCGCGTATCCTCGATACTTTCCGGGTGCCAGTCCCAGGATCAATCGCGCCGCGGGGTTTATCGTATCGATCTTACCTGCCGGATCGACTGAGATAACACCGGTCGGGAGTGAAAGCAGGACCGTCTCGATATAGCGCCGTCGTTCGGTCAACTCGGCCGAGTTGGATTCGAGCTTCGCCGACATCTCGTTGAAAGCTTTTACCAACAGTCCCAATTCATCCTCGGCGATGACATCTACGCGATGTTCCAAATTACCCTGCGCGATCTCTTCGGCGCCTTCGGCCAGCGCGCGGATCGGCCCGGTCAGCCCTCGGGCCAGATAGAGCGCCGCCCAGGTTGAGGCAAATATAAGCAGAAACGTCAGCACTCCCAACGTCAGCAAACCGACCTGCCGCACCGTTATTTGCCTCTCCTTCATCCGGTCGAACTCGGTGAGCGCCCGGTCGGCCAATTGGCTGATGCTCTCCGCCGATCTTGGATTCGAGACGATAACGAGCCTTCGTCCACCGTCGATCTCTGCGACGGCCGCATCGACACCGATGCCGTCTCGTAACATATCATCGTCGAATCGGCCTTGTGTGATCAACACAAACTCATTCGAATCCGCGATCCCCGTATCAACTGAGGTTGAGACAATTTCTTTACCATCCGGGCCAATGATCGCGGCGAAAGTGAGACTTCCCGACTGTCGAAGCCGCTCAAGCTCGTCACCGTCGACATTTCGTCCTGTAAGTGTCGCAGCAAGCATTTGCGCTGTCTTATCAAGACGGTCGAGCAATTCGGCGTTCGACCTAGCGCCAAGGTCCCGGGATTCGCGGATCACATTTTCAGGCACCTGCGAGAACCAGCGTTCGAGTGCCCGGTTCATGAATAGGTAGGAGAAAACCGCCATCGCCATGATCGGGAGCAGGCTTATCGCTGCAAAATATATTAGCAGCTTCGATTTGAGCCGAGAGCCTAGCTGCGATGCACGGCGTTCTCGCCGAAGCTTAATAATGCTCCGGATAAAGATGAAGCTGAATACGATCAGTGCGACAAAGTTCAGCGTGGAAAGTGCGTAGAGGAGCAAGGTATCGCTGGTCGTTACTACGGCCAGGCTACGCCACAAATTCGACGACTGAAGCAGCACAAGCACGGTAAAAGACACAAGCACGAATGTGCCAAATACCCATGGCGCCCACCGGCTTCTGCCACTTTTTACAGGGTTTTCCACGAACGCTAGTTTAACACAGACCGCGATGCCTGATTCGTGCCTTTGTCACGTCCTCGCGGCCTGGTCTAAACTCAGACCTGAGCATGAAACTCCACGACATTTTCTATGACCGATCCGGCACCCTTCGGAGCGGCTGGCGATTCGGATTTTTTCTACTTCTTTTCATTCTACTCGGGATGACGGGAAGTTTCCTGGTTTTTGGGCTCTTGATCACACTCGGCTCAGGCCCGGAACTAGCCTCGCCGGCCGGCTTTGCCCTCAACTCTTTCGTTCTGCTGGTCGCCGCTTTGACCGCCGGTTGGTTTAGCGGCCGAGTGCTGGAAGGATTACCGTTTCGCGCATTGGGAGCATCAGTGTCCGCGGCCGGCCTCAGGAATCTTGCGATCGGATGCGGCGTTGGAGCAGCTACGATCCTGATCGCAGTACTCATTGCATTCTCCGTCGGCGGCCTTCGCTTTGAATTGCACGCAGCCGGCACCGCGAGCTCGCTTTTAGTCTCGGCACTTACCGCCTTGGGCGTTTTCACCGTTGCGGCGGCGTTTGAAGAGGCTCTATTCCGTGGCTACATTCTTCAGACCTTTGCCCGTTCCGGCCTTGCGTGGTTCGCTATTCTTCTCACGTCGGTCTTTTTCGGCGTTGCGCATCTTTCAAATCCAAACTCTGGATATATCTCGACATTGAACACGATGCTCGCAGGTATTTGGTTTGGCGTTGCTTACCTAAAGACGCGAGACCTGTGGTTCGTGACGGGTATCCATTTGACGTGGAACTGGCTGCAGGGTGCGGTGTTCGGGATAGAAGTGAGCGGGTTGAAGGAACTGACACCGTCACCGCTGCTTCGCGAGATCGACTCCGGTCCGACGTGGCTTACGGGTGGTGAGTACGGACTTGAAGGCGGGATCGCATGCACGATCGCCCTCGTTCTTTCGATTGTCGCCATCTGGTCGCTGCGATTCCTGCGGCCGGATGGGGATATGCTTACCCTGACCAGTCCGCGCGACCACCGAGGAACGCCGAACACCGGAACCGCCTCAAGTAACCTATCACATCTCGACCTTTAAATGGTGGCACTATTGCAGTTGACGCCCACAGTCAACGCGGCTAGACGGCCTGATCGTTCTGACGGCGTTCCGGGGGCGTTCCGAGGGCGTTCTGGCCGCTGATCGAACGTGTAAACCCCTATATCGATTACGGTTACGACCTTACATCCTACAAATTCCGGGAGTTTATTAAATAACTTTTCAAAGAGCATTCGGGCGTGTACCCGACGCATGATTGTGCCATGCCTGACACGCCGCGTCAACACTTTTCTTCACGTGGTATTCGTATACAATCGGGTTATTTAGAGCGCCTGGATCTTGAAAGAAATATCGACGGCCCGGGCAGAATGGGTGAGCCGCCCGACGGATATGAGGTCGACGCCGGCGTCGGCAAACGAACGAACGCGGTCGAGGTCCATCCCGCCCGAGGCTTCGATCAGAACGGCCGGGTTGAGATCGCGGGACATTTGGACGAGTTTGGCGGCCTCGTCGGGAGTTTGGTTGTCGAGCATCACGATGTCGGCACCGGCCTCGATCGCCTCTCGGAGCTGTGCCCAATTGCTGACCTCGACCTCGACCTTGTGAAGATGTCCGACGGTGCTTTTTGCGGCAGTTACGGCCTCGGTCACGCCTCCGGCCAGGGAAATATGGTTGTCCTTTATCAATACACCGTCGTCGAGGCCCATGCGATGATTCTTCCCGCCGCCTATCGTCACTGCGTATTTTTCCAGCAGCCGCAGGCCGGGCGTCGTCTTCCGCGTATCGACGATCACGGCTCCCGTTCCCTCGACGGCCTTGACGTATTGACGTGTCAGCGTGGCAACGCCGGACATGCGTTGGAGCAAATTCAAAGCGACGCGTTCGCCCGTTAGGAGCACGTCGGCATAGCCTTTAAGCATACCGAACACGGTGCCTTCCTCGACTTCGTCGCCATCGGAGAACGAGGTCTCGATCTCAGAAAGATCCGAGTCGAGATGAAGAAATACCGCCTCGGCGACCTCGATGCCGCAAATGACGAGATATTCTTTCGCAAGAAATTTGCCTATTGCCCTAACGTCAGGCGGCACCGTTGATGAGGTAGTCAAATCCCCGCGGCCGATGTCTTCAGCAAGGAATTGGCCTATAGCCGAAAGGGCATCCCCGTTCTCCAGCCAGTTCATAAATTATTGAGTTGCCGACCGCAACGGCAGATCCGGAAATTGAATAACGAATAGAGAATAGTGTAAAGTTCGCAAACGCGCACGCCCACTGATCACTATTCGTTATCCATTGAGGCCTTTTCCGAGACTTGCGACCTGACAACCCTTTCTGGCGTAAGAAAAAGGCCGGGATCAATGCCCTTTTATTGGATCCGTGATCTTTCGATCTTTCGGCTCGTAATCGTATTTCGTGGACTGAATACTGGTCCAGGTGTTCGGCTCCACGCCGCCGCGGCGTGTTTCGACGTATTCCGTGATGATTCCCGTCCAGTCCGTGACAAACTTGATCTCGATCGACTTCATCCTTACGGCATTTCGCTCTTCCGAGCTTTCATCGCCAAAGCTTGCCCGCCGGGTAAAGATCTTTCGAGTGCCGTCGTTAGGATCGGGCTCGACGAAATACTCGTATTCGCCGTCAGGTATCGCCATCGTGACGTCTTTTGAACAATCCTTCGACGCCCGTTTCCACTCTTTGTTGCCCTCGCGGCAGAAATACTGATCGCCGATGCGGATCGCATCGTTAGACGCCTGGATGCCGTTGAACTCGGACTTCACATCTATCCGCTTCGCTTCTTTCCCGACGAAGTGTGACTCAATATTTCGCTTGCCCGTCACCTGCTTCCCGGAATAAAAGGTCTCTTCAGTAAAGACAAGACGATCATGCGCGGATGCCGATTCTAGGGCCTTCGCAAGATACGAATTATATTCCCGCTCGGATATAGCGTCACGCTGAGCGTATGCTGGCAACGCAACCGCAAAAAAGGCTAACGCAAAAATGAATGATTGTACTTTTCTCATTTTAATGCCTCCAAATTAAGTGCAAGGGTCTTTACCTGCTGCTCGATCTCATGCTGCCTGTCCCGCAACTCCTGAACTTTCTCGGCCGGCGCCCGCTCGACAAAAGTGGAGTTGGAAAGCTGGCCATTCAGTCGCTGAAGTTCTACATCCAGCTTATCGATCTGGTTTTGCAGGCGTTCGCGTTCCTTGTCGAAATCGATCAGGCCCTCGAGCGGAACTGCGATCTCGGCCCCGCCGCTTAGGACAGCCTTTGCCGAAGCCTTCGGGACGTCGAGCTTTTCACCTAATACAAGTTTACCACCACGCGCAAGTTTCTTGATCTGCGCATCGTTGGCGGAGAGGATGTACTGGGTCTCGACGTTGGCCGCGACGTGAATGTCTACGCGGTCGCTTGGCTTGATATTCATCTCCGAACGGATGTTGCGGACGCGTTTGATTGTGTCGATGACAAGCTGCATTTCGGCTACGGCACTTTGGTCGATAACCGCAGCGTCACCCTTTGGAAAGTCGGTCAGCATGATCGTGGCATCGGCCTTTGCGTAAGCGTGACAATGAAGAGAGTTCGACGTGCCGGGCAGTTTTTGCCAAAGCTCCTCGGTCAGGTACGGCATGAACGGGTGTAGCAGCCGAAGTGCCTGTTCGAGGATAGACAATATTCGAGAACTCGCCTCGATGTCACCGGCGTTTATCTCGTCTTTCTTGAGCTCGATGTACCAATCGCAGAAATCATCCCAGAAGAAATGGTAAAGAAGCGAGACCGCCGTGTGAAACTCGTACTTTTCGAGCGAGTTGTTTACATCAATAGCTGTTTGGTTCAAACGCGAAATTATCCAGCGATCGGGCAAGTTGAGAGTCCCGCCTTTAGGCGGCCCTTCTCCTACATCCGCAGCCGCCTGAAGGCGGGACTCTAAGCTTACGCTGGCGCCGTCGGAATTGAGCAGGCAAAACCGAGTGGCGTTCCAGATCTTGTTAGCAAAGTTGCGATAGGTCTCAACGCCGATATCGTTCCATTTGATGTCGGCCCCGGTGGCGATAGACGCAAGGTAGATGCGAGTCGCGTCAACGCCGAACTTGTCAAACATCTCGATCGGATCGACGCCGTTCTTGCGGGACTTCGACATCGGCTTGCCATCCTTGCCAAGCACGGTGCCGGTGACGATCACGTCTTCGAACGCCTTCTTATCAATGAATTTCTTCGTCAGCATTATCATTCGCGAAACCCAAAGGAAAATGATGTCGCGGCCGGTAACGAGAACGTCGGTTGGGAGAAACACGTCGAGATCGGACGGAGCGGGGACACTCGTGTCCGCATCGCCGGATCCTTCGGCGACACTTTCATAACCGGCCGAAATCGCCGAATCATCCACACCCTTTCGCGTCGAAGCGACGCTCATCGGGACAAGAGTGTCCCCGCTCCACCCCAACGTCGAGAACGCCCACAGGCCAGATGAGAACCATGTATCAAGCACGTCCTGATCCTGCGTCAACTCCTTGCCCCCGGCCTTCTCTATCGCCTCTTCGGCGGTCATCGCGACGTAAGTGTTACCGTCGCCGTCGTACCACGCCGGGATTTGGTGGCCCCACCAGAGCTGCCGCGAGATCGTCCAGTCCTTAAGATTTTCAAGCCAGGTTGTGTAAACCTTCTCGTGCGGGACCTGCGGTGAAAAGTGCGGGACGCCCTCCGTCCGCATCATCTCAAGGGCCATGTCGCGCATTTCGTCCATTTTGACGAACCACTGGTCTGAAAGGATCGGCTCGACCACCGTTTTGCAGCGCTCGCAGACCGGCAGCGTGATCTCATAATCTTTCACGCGTTCAAGCAAGCCAAGTTCCTCAAACTTCTCGACCACCAGTTCGCGTGCTTTGAAGCGGTCGAGACCCTGGAAATCTGGCCCGGCGGCGGCGTTCATCGTTGCATCGTCGTTCATCACGAGCAGCTGTTCAAGGTTGTGACGCAGGCCGATCTGGTAATCGTTGGGGTCGTGGGCCGGCGTGACTTTCACGGCTCCGGTGCCGAACTCGGGATCGACGTACTCGTCGCCGACGATCGGGATCTCACGGCCGGTCAAAGGCAGGTCGATGGTCTTGCCGATCAGATCTTTGTATCGATCGTCCTTCGGGTTCACCGCGACGGCAGTATCGCCCAGCATCGTTTCGGGACGGGTTGTGGCAACGACCACGTTTCCGTTTTGAGTCCCGCCTTTAGGCGGCTCTTCCTCGCCAGCTGGGGCCGCCTGAAGGCGGTACTCAGAACTGACCGGATATCGCAAGTAATACAGCTTCCCGTCTTTTCTAGTCTCTTCCTTTACTTCAAGATCCGAGAGCACGGTCTTGTCCTTTGGGCACCAATTGACGATACGGAGGCCTTTGTAGATCCAGCCTTCTTTATAGAGTGCGACGAAAACGCTCCGGACAGCATTCGACAGGTCTGGGTCCATCGTAAACCGGTGTCGTGACCAGTCAACCGACGCACCTTCGCGGCGCATTTGCTCGGTGATCGTGTTGCCGTATTCCTCTTTCCACGCCCATGCGCGGCGGATAAATTCTTCGCGGCCGATGTCGAGCGGCGACTTATTCTCATCCTTTCTCAACTGCTCAACGACCTTTCGCTGGACCGAGATACCGGCGTGGTCCGTACCCGGCAACCATAACGTTTTGAAGCCCTGCATCCGCTTCCATCTGACCAGCACGTCCATTATCGTGTGCTGCAGTGCGTGGCCCATGTGCAGGCTGCCCGTTACATTCGGCGGCGGGATCACTATCGAGTACTTGATCGCATCGGGATCTTCGTTTACTTCCGGACGAAAGTACCCGTTCTTTTCCCAGCGGTCATAGTGGCTTTTTTCGGCTTCCTTTGGTTCGTAGGCCTTTGCTATTTCCATAAGGATAAAATGTTGATTCTAAAATAAAAGCGGCCGGTTTTCACGTCAAAACTGAAAACCGGCCGGCGATCGATCGCCAGGAACTCGAATCGAGTTTTAACCACCCATTTTTAGTGACTGGTCCTGATATTTTTGTGAAAGCCGCTCGACCACTTTATCAACTATCAGTTCGATCAATTCCGGCGAAAGGCTATCTATCGTTTTGCCGGCGGCTGATGGAGAATCGCCGGACGCCGAACCCGACTGCAGAGCAACTTCAGAAACGGGCAAATCCAGCAGGTCGTCGCCGTCCGTTTCGGGCGCTGGAAATCTCGCATCTGGAGGACTTTCATGCGTTTCGGGGGAGTCTTCGACAACGGTCTCGAAGGGATCATTAGCCACATCGATTTCGCCTCGAGGACCTTGATCTTCAAAACCTGCACTGTCCGGAGCCATTGATTCCGCGATCAGCGATTCTGCACCGATCTCCTCATACTGTTCGTCGTCATCGTTCTGACTGAAATAACCGTCATCGATCTCACTGACAACATCATCATCGGCGTAACTTGTCTCGATCATGTCATCGTCAAATGTGTCCGACGAAAAGTTCCCAGGGGCGTCTGTTCCTCGCGGGATCTCCACCGTCTCGACAAAGCTCTGCTGATATAGGTGATCGATGTCTGAGGTATCTGGTAGCTGCTGGCCTTCCGGAGAAACGACGCTCGACGTGATCAGCGATTCAACCGTCGAAACAAGCTCTGAAATAGACGTAAAGGGCTTAGTGAGATGGCCGGTGGCCCCGACGCGAAGGGCTTCGTCACGATCGAACGGCTCGAATGATCCTACCAAAAGCAGCACCGGAATATCCCGGTTCACTTCATTGCCTCGCATCAGCTCGCAGATCTGGTAACCGCTCATTCCGGGCATATGAACGTCGGCCAAAACGATGTCGGGCCGGACACGCTCAAGATCCGCGAATGCGGCGTCGCCATCAGAATAGGTCATTACGTCCATGCCGCGGTCGGCAAAGGTAAGGTTTATTACCTTCTGAATAGTCGGCGAATCGTCGGCCAATAGAAGTTTCGGTTTAGACACTTGGGGCATACTCCTGTTTTACCTGGGCGTTCTGAATAGATGCTTTCCGTGATTATATCTCAGCAAATCGGAACGGCAAATGTCGCGTCTATCGGCCTGAGCCTTCCTTGTCACTGGAATGCGTTTTCGCTCGGACCAATTCAGCCGCAAGTATGATCGCTGCCTTCATGCTCGACGCGTCCGCGATGCCCTTACCCGCGATATCGAACGCAGTGCCATGATCAACTGAGGTGCGGATGATCGGAAGGCCAAGTGTAACATTGACAGCGGCCCCGAACGAGAGGGATTTGACGGCGATCGTGGCCTGGTCATGATAACACGCGATGACAGCATCAAATTCACCGCGAAAGCCTCGCAGGAAAATAGTATCGGGCGAGTATGGCCCGGTAACTTCGATACCTAATTCGCGGCGGCATTTCTCGATCGACGGCACGATCTCTTTTTCTTCTTCGTCACCGAACATACCGCCTTCGGAGGCGTGCGGGTTGATCCCCGCAACCGCGATGGTTATCCGGCGACCAAGCAGACGTTGCACTTCACGGTTGGTAAACGAGATCAGGTCGACAAGCCTGTCGCTAGTCACAAGCGCGATGGCCTCCTTTAATGGCAAATGCGTCGATAGCAGGACAACTCTCAGTTTGTCCGCAAAAAAGCTCATTGCGAATCGGCGAGTTTCGGTCAGCTCGGCAAGAAACTCTGTATGGCCCGGATAGGCATAGCCGCCAAGTGCAATGGCCTTTTTGCTTATAGGAGCGGTAGCGACGGCGTCAATTTCACCAACTTTCAGCAGCTTCACGGCTAATTCGATGCATTCCGCTGCGGCCTTTCCGGTGATCGCGTCGTCGATCCCGACAGGAACCTCTTTCGGCAGATTATTCGTATCGATGACAGCGACGTGATTTGAATTCTTTTCGTTTGATGCATCAAACGGAGACACGCTCCAACTTCCCAAAAGGCTCCGCGCTGATCGTTCAATATAATCAAAATCTCCGATCAATACCGGTATGCAAACTGCCCTTACCGACTCGTCAGCGGCCGCCTTCAGCGAGATCTCCGGGCCGATACCTGCTGCATCGCCAATTGTCACGCCGACGATCGGCAAACTATTAACGCGGTTTTTTGTTCGCATCTCCGACATCGATAGTTATATCTTCGCTCGATATAAAAAACCCGGCAAGCCATGTGGCCGGCCGGGCAGGTTTACAGTTCTCAAGCAGACAAAACTTTCCAAGTTCAGTCCGCCTGTCGGCGGATAAAGGTCGGCACATTCAGGTCCTCGCTTGGTGCCGGTTGAGCGGCGGTTGCGGCGCCGCCGGCCCGCACGCTGTTTACCGAGGCCGGATCTACCGGGCGCGGCAGCGGCTTGATTGCGTGTGATGCAGAATCGAACCCGGTGGCAATGACCGTGACCTTGATCTCGTCTTCCATTCCCGGCTTTATCACGTTACCCCAGATTATATCGGCATTTTCATCGGATTCTTCCTCGATCATCCCGATGGCATCTTCGATCTCTGCGAGGGGCATGTTTTCACTGCCGGTAATATTTATCAGTGCCGCCTTGGCTCCCGTGATCGAGTTTTCTTCCAAGAGTTTGTAATCGAGAGCGGCCCGCATCGCGTTAGAAGCTGCACCCGGTCCGCTGGCTTTTCCTACGCCCATCAGTGCGACGCCCTGTCCGCGCATCACCGTCCGAACATCGGCGAAGTCCAGATTGATCACCCCCGGCGTGACGATCAGGTCCGTGATGCCTTGTACAGCCTGAAGAAGCACATCGTCGGCACGACGAAACGCATTCAGCATTGTGATGCCCTCTTCAACCTCACGAAGTTTTGAATTCGGGATCGTGATAATAGTGTCAACACACCCACGCAGTTCCGCCAAGCCCTGTTCCGCCTGAGCCATGCGTTTCTTTCCCTCGACGGTGAACGGCTTCGTCACGACGGCCACGGTCAGAGCTCCGAGTTCGATCGCGAGTGACGCGACCACAGGAGCAGCACCTGTTCCGGTGCCACCGCCCAAGCCGGCGGTAACGAACACCATGTCCGCACCTTCGAGCACATCGAGCAGCTTCTCATGATCCTCAAGTGCCGCCTGTCTTCCTGTCTCGGGGTTTGAACCCGCGCCCAAACCGCGTGTCGATCTTCCGCCAAGCTGGATCTTCATCGGCGCCGACGACGCATTAAGTGCTTGAAGGTCGGTGTTGGCAACAATGAATTCGACACCTTGTATGCCGGCGTCGATCATTCTGTTGACAGCATTACCGCCGCCGCCGCCAACACCGATCACCTTGATCCTTGCGCCCGTGATCGGTGGCTCGTCGATAAACATTTTAAGCCCACTCGTTTTCGTCTCAAGCCCATCAATTGTCATTTGTTTCACTTTTTAGTACCTGTATTTTACTTCTGCTAACGAGATGCGATGCCCCAGCATGCAAGATCTGAACTAACAATATATTGTATTGACGGGAGCAAAGCATACAATGATTTGTGGTAAAAATCCAGCCGTCAGATCAACTTTATCGAAATTTATCGCGAAAATTTTCAAACCATTCCGCTACCTTTGACGTTCGACGTCCACTTCGGTTCATTTCGCGGACCTGTGCCCGCATCGAAGAAAGTGCAAGGCCGGACGCGACAGCCCATTGCGGCCCGGATACCGGATCGGACAAACCGGCGAACCGGTCGTCCTCGAGGACGCCGAGCCGAGTAGGTGCGTCAAAGACCTGCTCCGCGAGCTCTACCATCCCGACGGCCCTGGAACCCCCGCCTGTCAGGATCACACCGCTTGAGATCTGAGCGCGGGCACGGGCGACTTCCTGTGCGACATGCTGGAGCAACTCGATCGCCCGAGGCTGCATTATGTCGCAGAGGATCTCGCGGGTCAGGCCGCGTGTCTCGGTCCTCCCGACCGGAACGATCTCAATGGTCTCCTGCCGTTCCTCGGCATCGAGAAGGAATGAAGCAACACAACCGAACCGATGTTTGACCTTGTTCGCTTCCTGGATCGAGACGCGAAGCCCGACCGCAATGTCTTTTGTAAAATGCATTCCGCCAAAAGGAAAAACTGCGGTATGCTGGACGGCACCGCGCCCGAAGATCATCGTACTAGTGATCTCAGAACCTATATTGACCAGGGCGCATCCATACTCCTTATCGTCATCGGTCAGCGTGCTTTCTGCCGCAGCAAGAGGTTCGAGCATCATTCTCTCGATGTCCATGCCTGCCCGCTTGACCGCCTTGCTTAAGTTCTGCCTTCCGGCGCTCGGGCCCGTGACGATGTGAACAAGTGATTCCAACCGCGCACCGGCCATACCTACGGGTTCGATAATGCCGTCCTGTCCATCGACTATGAATTCCTGAGGAAGCCGCGCAACTATCTCCCAGCCCGCGGGCAATTGCATAGCGCAAGCCGATTCGATTGCCCGTTCAACGTCTTCTTCGGTGATCTCGCGGCCCGCACCGGCGACAGCGACCACACCATTCTTATTGTCGCCGCGAAAATGCTCGCCGGAGAGGTTGACGTATGCAGACGAAACTTCGAGGCCGCTTATGCGTTCCGCTTCGCCGACGGCTTTCTTCACCGATTCCGCGACCGATTCAGTAGCGGTCACTATACCTCGCCTGAGCCCGCGGGAATCGGCCTCGCCAAACCCGACAATATTCATCAGGCCGTCATCGCCCGGCTCGCCGATCACGCAGCGGACCTTGCTTGTGCCGATGTCCAGGCCGATCGCCTGTATCTCGTTATTCATACTTTAATTGGCACCGGCGGCTTCTTTCTTCGCATTTCGTGACGTAAGGATCATGTTCGATCCGACAAGGCTAACTCCGTCGAACATGTCCCCCTTTCCGGCGATCGCTGTGATCCCGTTCTTGAGATTTTTCGAAAAAGAATCACGGCCGATATCGATCGTCACCGTCTCGCCGGAATCTTCAGTGACTGCTTTAGGCTCGCGAAGATCCAAAAGATTCACGCCATGGACACGGGAGATCAATCCGCCTTCGCGCCATTCCGACAGCATTTGCTGGTAGAGCTTGACGCGCTCTCGATTTTCCCTGAAAGCCTTTTCGGTCTTGGACTCGTCCCAACCGACCAGAACGACGGGAAGCTTTTCTTCCCGCTCTCCGGCTTTGGCAAGCAGATCGCCTTCACCGTCGACCAGCATGTCTCCGGCTTTCAGTTTGACCACCGCGATCGGGACTCGTTCGACCACATTCACACGAATACCGTCCGGCAGCATTCGGGCGATCGAAGCCGACTTTACAAAAGGCTGCTTTTCAATTCGCGATCTGATCTCTGAAAGATCGGCATTCCAGACCCCGGTCTTAAGCGTTTCGTTCGTCACTATGCGTTCGATATCGTCTTTGGATGCCCTTTCCGTTCCGAGAACGATGACGCGGCGGACCTCGAAAAACTTCGACGCCGTTACACTCTGCAGTCCCAGATGTCCCAGGATGGCGAGACAGATCAGCAGGCAAACGCTCAGGCAAAGCGGAAGCAGAAAGCCTTTGAATCGGCCGCCGCCCCCGGAATCTCTTGTCCTGGCGGCCTTGCGTTTGACAGCGGTTCGCGGGGTCGGGTCAGTGATCGATTTTCGTCTTATTCTTCCTGCCATTTAGTTCTTTGTTCCCCTGTTTTCTGATCTCGGTTCTTTTAACGGAGAGTTCGCCGTGCTGATCGGCGCGATCTCCTGGGTTTCCGGTCTCTTTTTACAATCGGCGGTGGCCTGCTGCAAACAACTCTCAGGCCTCCTTCACCGAACCTTTCGTATTAGCCGACTTTAATTTCTCAATGATCTCCTCCGACAGCCGCGTAACATTGCCGGCACCTAGAGTGATCAATAGATCACCCTCCTGAAGGATCGGCACTATCGCGTCGGCGGCCGTTTCGATGTCGCCGTGGTAGGCAACATTCTTGTGCCCATATTTCCTGATATTCCCGGTGAGTATTTCGGCGGTGATCCCTTCTATCGGCTGCTCGCTGGCCGCATAAATATCCAGAACGAACACTACGTCCGCGTTGTTGAACGCAAGCGCAAATTCATCCATAAGCTCTCTTGTGCGTGAATATCGGTGCGGCTGGAAAACGACTACCGTCCTCCGGCCGCCCGAGCTGTTCTTTGCTGCGGAGAGCGTGGCAAGGATCTCGGTCGGATGATGGCCGTAATCATCGACCACCATTACGCCGTTGACCTCGCCCTTAAACTGAAACCGCCTGTTAGCATTTCGAAAACCGGCAAATGCCTCAACGATCTTTTCAAAGGGAACCTCAAGTTCCAGGGCGACTGCAGTCGCCGCAAGGGCGTTATAGACATTGTGCTGACCCGGCACGGGCAACGCGATCTCACCGAGCACCTCGTCACCTTTCCATACTGAGAAAGTCGAGCCGAACGAGTTGTTGTAGCGAATATCGTGGGCCGATACATCTGCCTGGGCAGTCAAGCCATAGGTAACGCGACGACGCTTGATGTGCGGTACGATAAGTTGAACATTCGGATCGTCGAGACAGATAATTGCTGCGCCGAAGAAGGGTACCTTGTTAACAAAGGCGGTGAAACATTGGACGACATCGTCCATTCCCTTGTACGACTCCATGTGCTCCTTGTCGATGTTCGTTATTACGGCGATCGTCGGATACAGCATCAGGAACGAGCGGTCGCTTTCGTCGGCCTCAGTTACGAACCATTCGGAGCTTCCGAGCTTTGCATTCGAACCAAGCGTGTCGACTACACCGCCGACCACGGTTGTCGGATCGAAACCTGCATGACCAAGGATAGTCGCCACCATAGATGTTGTAGTGGTTTTTCCGTGGGTGCCGGAAATAGCTACGGCATAAGGCTTTAGGACCATCAATTCCGCCAGCATCTCGGCACGAGGTATGACCGGAATGCCGAGAGCTTTGGCCGCGACGACCTCCGGATTGTCTTCCTTGACCGCCGAGGAATACACAACGACCTGGGCAGCTCCGACGTTTTCAGCCCTATGACCCTCTGCGATGCCGACTTGGAAAAGCGATTCAAGGCGATCAGTATTCTTCGATTTTCTGATGTCGGAACCGGTGACGATGAACCCAAGATTGCAGAGAACCTCGGCAATACCGCTCATGCCGATGCCGCCTATACCAATAAAATGAATTCGTTTTACATGCCTGAACATCTATTTTGTCTTCGCTGCAAGTTCCTCGATCAAGTCAACAGTCGCCTCGGCGGCATCTGCACGGCCAAGACGTTTCGCCGCCGCTTCCATCTTCGTCACCATCTCGGGCGACCCGATCATCTCAGAGATCTCTGCCGCCAATTTCTCTCCGCTGAGATCGGCCTGAATGATCATTCGAGACGCTCCTGCCCGCACGAAGGCCTCGGCGTTCTTTCGCTGATGGTCGTCGGCTGCGGTTGGCAGCGGGATCATGATCGATGCTTTCCCCGCAGCCGCCAATTCTGCACAAGTAGTCGCTCCTGCCCGGCAAATTACGAGATCGGACCTTTCAAATTCGGCGAACATATCCGATATGAAAGGCCTTACTTCATGGTCCGCGATCAACGATCTCTTGTACATTTCCCTCGTCTTTTCAAAGTCGGCTTCCCCGGTCTGGTGTACTATTCGAAGCTGGTCCGCCCGGTTCTCGAGCAACGGCAAAGCGTTCATCATCGCATTGTTGATCGCACGCGCTCCCTGAGAGCCGCCGAAAACAAGAATCGAGATCTTCTCACCGCGTTCCTTCCTGCCGATCTCGAAGAACTCTTTTCTTACCGGATTGCCGGTCACCACGCCCTTATCGCCGAAATAAGCCAGAGCTTCCTCAAATGTCAAAGCTGCCTTGTCAATGAACCGCGCGAGTTTTCGGTTTGTGAAACCCGGAAGCGCGTTCGAATCCATTACAAGTGTCGGAAAACCCAATAGTTTTGCTGTCAATAGCACCGGGCCCGAAACATAGCCGCCGGCACCTACTACCACGTCGGGACCGAACTCCCGAAGAAGCCTTGCAGCCTCAAAAAAACTGATCGGCAGAACGGCGAGACCTCTGATCTTGCCCGGAAGGCCGACGTTCTTGAGCCCGGAACTCGTTATCAAAGAAAGCTGAAAGCCGTTTTCGGGGACTATACGAGTCTCTAAACCACGGGTAGTCCCGACGAAAAGAACCTCCGTTTCCGGGTCTCGCCGAAGCAGCTCCTTCGCGACAGCAATGCCAGGATAGATATGTCCGCCCGTCCCGCCGGCGGCGATCAATATCTTCATCTGCGGTGCTTCTCCCTTGGTTCGCGCGGCCCTTTACCGGCGTTCTGGGAGATATTTAAAAGAACACCCACGGCAACCATCGTCACCAATACGGACGTCCCGCCATACGAAATGAAAGGCAGCGGAATTCCCTTGGCCGGGACGATCGAGATAACAACACTGATATTGAACAATGCCTGGACCACTATTCCCGTGATGATCCCGATCCCGAGAAGCATACCGAACCTGTCAGGCGCGAAGATCGCCGCCCGTGTTCCTCGCCAGAGCACGAGCCCGAAGGCGACGACAACAGCAAGCGTACCGATCAAGCCAAATTCCTCGCCGACAACTGAAAAAATGAAATCGGAGTACGGATATGGCAAGTAGAAGAGCTTGGCTTGACCTCGTGCAAAACCTTCACCCAGAACCCCGCCTGAACCTATCGCCATCAACGATTGGACAACCTGATATCCCGCATCATCAGAATGGCTAAATGGGTCAAGAAAGGCCATTAGCCGCTGGACGCGCCACGGCGCCAACGTCACTGCGGCAAGACATGCGAGCACGAAGAGAGCGGACACCGACGCGATGTGCAGAAGCTTCGCACCCGCCGCGAAATAGACGGCGGAAAAGATGGCTCCGAGAACGATCACCGTGCCTAGATCCGGTTCGAGAAACACAAGACCGCCAAGCAATATGAGCGATCCGACGCAGGGTATGACCGTCGCTTTCAGATCGCCCATTGAGCCTTCCCTGCGGGTCAAAAAATACGCGAGGAAAATAGGCAGAGCGATCTTCGCCAATTCGGAAGGCTGAAACGAAAGCCCGGCGAAACGTATCCAGCGTCTCGCCCCATTGATCGGCGGAAAAGCGAAAACAGAGATCAAGAGCACAACGGTGACGCCGAACAGGCCATATACAAACCATTTTGCCTGGTAGCGCCGATAATCGATCTTGCTGACGACAAACATCGCCGCCAAGCCGCATAGGGTGAATGCGAGCTGCTTGTAAAAATAGGTAAACTGGCTCTCCGATTCTCGCAACGCTATCATCGCCGAAGCGCTGTAAACCATCGCCGCCCCGAACAACGACAAACATGCAACGATCAGGAATAGAAACCAGTCGATCCGTAATTTGTTAACTTCTGACGCCATCTGTTCAATTGAAAACCTAAGCTACTCAGCCATTCTTAACCATATTCAATCCCTTGTTTAGGTCGCGGAGGAGTTCAAAATCGTACGCCCAAGCACCAACGTTTTAGTTGACCCGCCCACGCACCGCAGCTATCTTTGTCAACTCGGTGAACCAATGCCTTTCGCACCGGCCATTTTTGCTACGGCATCCTTAAATACACGGCCGCGCTCCTCAAAACTGCTAAACATATCGAAACTCGCGCATGCTGGTGCAAGCAACACGGCATCTCCGTTTTTCGTTAGATCCAATGACTTTCTGACAGCTCCTTCAAGTGTCGACTCCCGAACGATCTCGACCGAATCTCTCAACTGCTCCGTAATGTTGTCGGCATCCTCGCCGATGACGACTATCGCACGCACACACTTTTCTATCAGCGGTTTCAGCGGCGTATATGGTGCATTCTTACCTCTCCCACCAAGGATCAGGACCGTTTCCCCGGCCCGTTCGCTCATCGCCTGAAGGGCTTTAAGCGTGGCATCGACCGACGTCGCCTTTGAATCATTGTAAAAATCAACGCCGTCGATCGTATTGACGAACTCGATGCGGTGCTCGACTCCCCTAAAGTTTGCTATAGTCTGCCGCATCGATCCGAGATCGGCGCCGCAGGCTAAACCAGCTGCAAGGGCCGCGAGCACGTTCTCGACATTGTGCAAGCCCGGAAGAACGACTTCATCTCGAGTAGTCAGCACCTTCTCGCTTCCCTTATTACGGCAGATCAGGTCGCAGCCCCGTAAAAACAGACCGCTTTCAAGTTCGCGGACACTGCTGAACATCGTCACATGGGCACGAAGGCCGGATTCCCATGACGCCGTTATCTCGTCGTCGGCGTTTAGGATCGCAACATCCGCATTGGTCTGATTCATAAAAATGCGGTGCTTGGCCGCTGCATAATCTACAAAGGAATCGTATCGATCCAAATGGTTCGGTGTGACATTCAGGCATATCGCCACATTCGGATGGAAGTCCTTGATCGTTTCGAGCTGAAAACTCGAAAGCTCAACTACCGACCACGAATCATCATTAGCCAATCCCACAAGGCTAAGCAACGGCGTGCCGATGTTCCCGCCAACCAGCGTGGGAATACCGGCATTTCGCAACAGTTCCCCGATAAGGCTCGTCGTCGTCGTCTTTCCATTCGAACCCGTGATCGCAACGATCCGTCCTTTAAGAAAACGATAGGCTAGTTCGACCTCGCCGATCACCTCACCGTCCTTCCTATCGACGTAACGAGCGGGCAAGGTGTTCGTTGGCACGCCGGGCGACACAATGACCAGGTCGATCTGATCCAGAAGCCACGAGGGGATCTCTCCCGCGATCAGGCCGATGTTGTGACTGTCTTTCAAAGACCTTGCAGGCTCGGGCCAGCTATCTACCTCTTTCTTGTCGTGCAGGACGACGATGGAGCCGCGTTCGGCAAGAAAGCGTGCGGATTCGGTTCCGGACCTACCGGCGCCAAGGACCAACGCTTTTCTTCCTTTCAGTTCCAAACCTGTCCTACCTCAGCTTCAACGTCGAAAGACTCAGCAATGCGAACAGTATCGCGACGATCAAAAACCGAAAAACGATCTTGGAGTGCTGCCAGCCGGCCATCTCGAAATGATGATGGATCGGGGCCTGTAAAAATATCCTCTTCCCGACCCCACTGCTTCTCTTCGTGAACTTGAAGAACCCGACTTGAAGCATTACAGACACGGCCTCGATGATAAAGATGCCGCCGATAAAAGGCAGCAGAAACTCCTGCTTCGTTAGGATCGCGACCGTTCCGAGTGCTCCGCCTATGGCGAGCGAGCCGACATCACCCATAAAAATGTCAGCGGGCGGCGCGTTGTACCAAAGAAAACCGAGGCTCGCACCGACCATCGCTCCACAAAAAATCGTCAATTCGGCGGACGAAGGGTTGTGCGTTATGTCGAGATAGTCAGCCCATCGCTTGTCGCTCGCAACATATGTCAATGCCGTCAGCGCCGACATCGCCACGAAGGTAATGCTGGTCGCCAACCCATCCAGCCCGTCCGTAAGATTCACGGCGTTCGATGACCCTAGCAGGACAAAAACGATGAAAACCAGATAGGCTCCCGGCCATAAATATGTGATCCCGGTCGGCTCCGCTGTTGCCTTGAAGAATGGGATGCTGACGTTCCAGGTGTAATTCGTAAAGAAATACAAAACAGCCCAAACAAGGATCGCGGTCGCCAATTGTCCCGCGATCTTTTGCCTCTCGGTGAGCCCGAGGCTGCGCTTTTTTACAAGCTTGATGTAATCATCGGCAAAACCGATCGCCCCGAATAACAATGTGGCCCCAAGAGCTAGCCACAAGAACACACTATCAAGCCGAGCCCACATGAGCGTCGAGATCACGACGGCGCCTATAATAAGGATGCCGCCCATTGTCGGCGTTC
>JBGSYT010000155.1:0-2850 GCA_041750855.1 Pyrinomonadaceae bacterium
ACCGGCGTATTCATACCCAAATCGGCACTTTTTAACCATCAGCCTACGCAATCCTATCGGGTGTTCGTGATCGAGGAGGGTATAGCAAAGCTTCGGGTCGTTCAATTGGGCCCCGAAGAAGGAGACAGCATCCAGATACTATCGGGTATAAATGCCGATGAGACGGTCGCGACCAGCAATCTGGACCAGCTATTCGAGGGGGCAAAAGTAGCGGTTTAGAGCCGGGTCCAAGGCCCAAGGTCCAAAGTCCAAGGTCAAAATTATGTGATTGCAGTTGTGGAATGTTCGCATTATGAGATTTGAAAGTTTTGAGGATATCGAAGCTTGGAAAAATGCACGTGAGATTACGAAGCGAATTTATGAGATAAGTTCCACGGAGATTTGGGCTTTGGACCTTGGACTTTGGACTAGAAGATTATGCAGTGGTTAGCTGAAATATGTGTTCATAGGCCCGTGTTTGCGACCGTGATCGTTCTGTTCCTGACGGTTGTTGGCGGGTTTAGTTTCTTTACACTTGGTGTTGATCGGTTTCCGAAGATCGATCTTCCTACAATCTCGGTACGTACCAGCAATTCTGGCGCAGCCCCTGAGGAGATGGAGTCTGAGGTCACCGATATTATCGAAGGTGCCCTGAACACGGTGCCCGGCGTAGAAGAGATGCGCTCCAGCTCGTCGCGCGGAAGCTCGAACGTAACACTGACCTTTAACCTGGAAAAAAATCCTGATGTCGCCTTTCAGGAGATTCAGCAGAAACTAAGCACTGTCGTCAACCGTTTGCCGGATACGGCCGATCCGCCTGTTGCGCAGAAATCCGATCCCGATTCGCAGCCGATCCTGATGTACACGGTGAGCGCTCCGCGTCATGTGATGGAGTTGACGGAACTCGTTGAACTCCTGATCCAAAAACGTATTGAAAATGCCGATGGCGTGGCTGAAGTCTTCATGTGGGGTGCCCGTTCGCCCCAGATCCGGATCAGCGTAAATCCGGACCGGCTTCGGGCTTTTAACATCCCGGTGACCGATGTGACGAATGCCGTTCGGTCGCAAAACCAGGAAATGCCCGGCGGGAATATTGTCGAAGGCCAGCGCACCCTTGGCGTTCGGACGATGAGCAAGTTGACCGAAGTCGAGCAGTTTAACGACATCGTCATTACTACTAGAAACGGTTATCCAATAAAGATCAGGGACGTAGGAAGAGTCGAAAAAGCGGGAGGCGAGCCCAGCTCGGCTGCGTCGCTCGACGGCGTTACTTCGGTTTCCGTAGGTGTTCGAAAACAGGCAGGTGCTAATACGATCGCGGTTATCAACAATGTCAAGACCAGGATGGCCGGGATCATTCCGAATCTGCCGGACGACATGAAGGTCGCTGTCATCCGCGACCAGTCCGAATTTATCGAGAATTCTCTGCATGCGATCCAGGAGCACCTTATCTTGGGCGGCCTTTTTGCGGCAATTGTCGTTTTCCTGTTTCTTTGGAATATTCGCTCTACATTCATCGCGGCACTGGCGATACCTATCTCGATAATCGCTGCGTTCGCGGCTATTGCCGCGTTCGGCTTCTCGCTTAATCAGATGACGATGCTGGCCCTCACGCTGATGGTGGGCATCGTGATCGACGATGCCATCGTGGTGCTCGAGAATATTTATCGCTATGTCGAAGAAAAGGGAATGGATCCGTTTCAGGCGGCGATCGAAGGTACTCGCGAGATCGGCCTGGCCGTCCTGGCGACGACCTTATCGCTTTTGGCCGTCTTTATCCCGGTCGGATTCATGACCGGTATCGTCGGGCGTTTCATGTCGTCGTTCGGCCTGACGGCCGCGGCGGCTATTGCCGTGTCGTTGATAGTTTCATTCACTCTGACTCCTATGCTCGCCGCTAGATGGATCAAGCGAAAAAAGGTTCCGGCTGCGGAATCTGTCAGCGATCAATTCGAGCACGTTAAAGACGATGTATCACCTTCGCCTGAGCACGGCCGTGAGGAAGTATCTTATTCGAAGGCCGGATGGTTTTACTCGAAGATCGACAGTACTTACACGTGGCTTTTGCGGCTTGCGATGCGGTTTCGCTGGGCCGTTGTTTTGATCTGTATCTTGACAGTGGCGTCGATCTTTCCGCTGTATAAATTCGTCGGAATGGCGTTTTTGCCTGACGAGGACGAATCGCTCTATCAGGTCAATGTTCGCGGGCCGCAGGGAACGTCGCTCTCGGCCACACAGTCGATCCTTGACAGAATTGGAAGAGATATTCGGGCAGAAGTTCCGGGCGTGAAGAATACCCTTATTCTTGCAGGTTTTGGCCGCGGTTCAGGGTCAAATAACGGGTTCATAAATGTTGCGCTTTATCCGGTCGCCGAACGTGAAAAGTCGCAGGCCGAGCTGATCAATCAAACGCGGCTGATAGCGAAAAAATATTCGTCAAAGGACTATCAGGTGACCGTCTCTGCTTCTTCGTCCATCGCCGGCAGCATCGGCCTTGGCCGCGGAGGCTCGGGTGTCGGAATGTACATCGCCGGGCCCGACATGGCGAAGCTTACGGAGTATGCCAACGCTTTGGTCGAAAAAATGAAGCAGGATCCGATATATCGTGATCCGGACACATCAATTGAGGTAGGCAATCCGGAAATTCGTGTCGTTATCGATAGAACGCGGGCGGCCGACCTCGGCGTCAGGGCCGGAGACGTCGCACAGGCTCTTAACATTCTTTCGGCCGGCCAGATAGCTTCGACTTTTAGCGAGGGATCAAAACAATACGACGTGATCGTCCGCGCGGAAGAAGCATATCGCCGCGACCGCAGCAATTTCAGATTCTTCACGGTAGCTTCGTCAAGTGGGGGTACTGTCGATCTCGAA
>JBGSYT010000156.1:0-9494 GCA_041750855.1 Pyrinomonadaceae bacterium
GATACTAGTGATCCCCCCGCATTCAGGGCATCGTTTCATACGATTACCTATCTAAAAGCTCCTGCCAGTTTACGAGAACGGAGTAGCGGTTATCGAGCGTCTGCTCATCGACGCCTATGAGGAATCTCGAACCGTCGCGGTTTGGCTGAAAGGCCATTGAAGTTGCGGAAGAGACGCCCTCCCATGTAAAAAGCTGCTGCGGGATCCCAGCCTTGAATCCGCTTGCGAAACTCACCTCCACCGCCATCAGACCACCGGCAGAACCGTAATAGATCTCGCGACCGTCCGCCCGCCATGCCGGATGCCCCCCGCCCGCGGCCTCCACAGACACCTGCCATTTTTCGCCAGATGCCGGGAATGTCTGCACAAAGATCGCGTTTGACTCATCTGAAAAATAGGCGACGTATCGGCCGTCCGGCGAAAACCGGGCACCGTACTCGTCAAATCGGGTCTGAATGTACGGATAGGGCTTTCGATCACCATCGACCGGCAGGACAAACAGGTCCTCGCGCGTATCGGTGTTGGTCAGTTCATAAATTAGTAAGCGGCCGTCTGGCGACCAGCTCTGCCCGTAAACGGGACTCTCTGACTCAAGCAGCAGCTCGTCATCTCCAACGCCGGACGCAAGCTTTCGAAGGATCTGGTACTTTCCGTTGCGCCGGGCCCTCCACGTCACGTATTTCCCGTCGGGCGACCACCTCGGATCACGGTCATCTCCCGGATCGGATGTCAATCTCAGTTCCGAACCTCTTGTTAGATCCAGGATAAAAAGATCGCGGTTCCCTTCGTGCTCGCCCTGCGACTTACCAAATGCAAGCCTCGTTTCGTCAGGTGATATCGCAAAGCGGTGATATGCGGCGGGACGCCCAAAGGTCTCTAAAGTCTTTCCGGTACGATCGACCCACCGAAACCGCCGGGCTGCCTCGATAGACGTATAGTAGCTTAGAACACCGTTATCCGACACAGAATAGGGCGGAGCGTTCGTACCGCCAGCCGGTACCGTCTCCACGATCCGTTTTTCCGTGCCTGTAAGCTCGAACGAAGACAGATCGAAGGCTTGCGCATATATCGACGCACCTCTGATAAATGCAAGGTATGGGCCGTCATTTGTATGGGCGAACACTGCCTGTTCCGCCGAGTTCATCACCCTTTTGCGTCGCTCGCCGTCAACCGACACGATCCAGCTCCCCTGCACCTCCGGGTTGCTCGAGGAGATCCAGACCAGAAGGTGCCGCCCGTCAGGCATGATCGTGGGGATGTCGAGGGACCGCTCCTGTTTCTCAGGGTCAGGGGTCAGCAGGACCTTCGGCTCTCCACCGTTGGACGGGAGCGTAAAGATTTTTCCGCCGCCGGAGAAGTAGATCGTCCCGTCCGGTGCCCACGACGAATAAACGGCGGACCGGATGTCCTTCGGAATTTCCGCAAGCACCTGCAGGCCGCCGCCACCTATATCCAGCTTCCTAAACTTTCCTTTACTTCCAAAAAAGATAGACCTGCTGTCCGGAGACCACGCGGGCGGTCCCATCACTATGCCGCTCGCATCGCCCTCCGTGCCGGGGAGCGGCACCAATTCGCTCGATTCGAGCGATCGCAAAAAGATCTGCTGCCTGCCACCAAAATGGATCACGAGCGCAATGTTCCGGCCATCGGGCGACACGCGTGACGCCCGTGGGCTTTGCGTCCCGGGCGGGGCATCGATCTGAAAATGGACCACGGGCGCCGAGGATGAAGAAACAGCCCCGGGCAGTAAATACTTTGCTACTGCGGCACCGATCATGACCAAAACCACTGCTGACGCACCCAGCAGAGCATTTCGCCGGTCAACAAATTTCCATATCGAAAATGGCTCTCCTGCGGCGGTCTTTTGGCCGACGAATTGCCGCGTGCGGTCATCCCCCGATATCACATCGCCCGACAATATCGCGGTCGCCGGCTCGTCACCGACTGTGCCTTGTACCAGCGGCGTGCCGTCATCGAGACAGTATAGAAGACTGTCGTCTAAATAATCTTTTCTACATTCCGGGCAGCGTTTCATTGTGTCTTTCTACTCAGGAAAATCCACCTTCGCAATTATCTCGTGAAAGCGAGGGTCGTCGCGCAGCGGGTCAATTCGCGGGTCAAACTTGAGCCAATAGATATCGTTCTCGCGCCAGCGAATCTCCATTCATAACACGCCCTCTTTCACTATTAGATCCGAGTACATCGGTCCGCCCCTTATTATTATTGCCTTTTCGCCGTCCGGGAATACATCAAGAAAGCCTTTCGCATCCTTAGGTATCTGAAAGATCGTTCTGCGCGATGACAAAGAGGGACCGCTGATCCCAATATCGATGATGGCGATGGTATTACCATCGCGGTAATAGAGTTTTTTGGAGTCACTGCTCCATCGGATCGGAACTCCGCCGCCCATCGTGATCTCCGTAGAATTTCCCGGGCTGGCAAGGGACGTCAGCCTCACTTGCTCTGAACCGGAGGCGTTGGTAGTATATGCAAGCCATTTACCGTCCGGAGATGCGATCGGATCGCCTTCATCGGCCGGCGTCGCCAATATCGTAATTCGTGCAGGAGGGTCCTGACTTAGATCGAGGGCAAAGATGTCTCCCGCAGCATCATTGGCCTCCAACGATCGGTAATAAACTGTCAGCCCGTCGGAGGACGTCGACGCAGCGTAAGATTCCGGATGCGCAAAGAGAGGTTTGATCTCACCTGAACCATTTGCTTGAACTCGCCACATGGTCGTCTCGTACATCCCCGGACTTTTGGGAAATTGTGTAACGAGGATCTCATCGGAACCGGGAAGAATGATCGGGCCGAATTGGTCGTCGAAGTAAGTCACCTGTGTCAGAGCGCCGGTTTCAAGAGTCATCAACCAGACGGTCCGCCGTGCGCCCTCCCAGCGGTTAAGAGCGAGCCGGCTGCCATCGGATGACAAGCTCACGCCTACCCAAGCCCCTCGAGCACTGTCAAGCACACGTTCAGAGCCATCGCGGGAAAGAATTACGAGCCGACGGTCCGATCTTACCTCGGCCGCAATAAAAAACACGTCACCCGCCGCCGTTGCGCCTGCGAGCGTCGCGTATCTCAGAGCCACGTTGTTAGCTATGACGGCCTCATTTCCGGCTAAGGTCGCGGAATTGACATCGAACGGTACGCTCATCAGCGTCCACTGGGAGCCGTCCTGTTTTGTACAGAGCAAGTGGTTTGTCGGAGTCAGTTTGGCGTCAACACCTGGTAGCAAACGCCGAATAGACCCATCTGTCTCACGCACGCCGAGGAAATCGCCTTGTGAATCCGTAAGAGAGACAAGCAACCTGTCTCCGGGAAGCCAATCTGCCCTGCTTATCCTAATGCCTTGATCGAAGGTTAGGGTTTGCAACGAACCGCCATGGGCGGGCACGTACCTGATCGAGTCCCACGATTTTGAAGGAAAACGAATTACATCGTCCCTTCCCCAGGTCAGATTTATCACGTAATCTGCGGATCGCGAAAGGATCTGTGGCGTTCCCCCATCGGCCGGTATCTTTTGCAGGCTGTTTTGAGAACTGAAAGCGATCCACTTTCCGTCCGGTGAAAATACCGGTGCATATGCATCGTTCGGAGCGCCAGGGAGCTGGGTTTCCGCAAGTTGGTTCCGCTTACGCGTATAGAGTCCTTCGCCACTTTTGACGAAAACGACCGCACTCCCGTCCGGGGCGACAACGAATGTGTCGGTCAGGTAGACAAGACTGGGCCTGTCCACTCCGATCGGTACGACAACGTATGTTCCGAACTTTGTTCTTGTTTCATCGCTGACGTAACCACGCATGAGCCACGAAACAACACCGGTTAGCAATACTGTCAACGCGATGGCCGGGACCACATAAACGGATCTAGGAGATCTCCATCGCGACCCGCGACTCTCGCCGCTTCCCGCCAGCTCTGTTCGTGATGTCAATATCGCTGTCGCCGGCTCGTCCGAGATCGTACCTTGCACAAGGGGCGCACCGTCATCCAGACAGTAAAGCAGGCTGTCGTCAAGATAATCCTTCCTACATTCAGGGCATCGTTTCATAACGATCTACTCCGGCAGATTCAAGCGTTTGAGCATCTCCTTGAAGCGCGGGTTGCTACGCAAGGCATCATACACAGGGTCAACGGCGATGAATGTAGAGTACGAAGCGTGTGCGGCCACATCCCTTTCCAGCCAGTTGAGAGCTTCCTCTTTTTGATCAAGGCCGATATAAATAACCGCTATGGCAATGTTCGAAACATAACGCTCCGAAGACTCCTTTTTCAACTCATCGAGCAATTTCAGCGCTTCGCCGCGCTGTCCCGACTTCGCCAGAGACATCGCGAGGTAGCCCTTGGTCGTGGGGTCATAGTTTAATTCCAGGGACCTTCGAAGTTCGGCAACCGCATCTTGGTACGTCCCTTTTACATAAAGACACCATCCTAACGCAAAGCGGCCGAATGCAAAGTTCGGGTCAAGCTCGAGGATGCGTTTATATTGTGAAATCGCCTTGTCATAATTGCCGGTGTAAACGAACGAATCGCCAAGATTAGTGCCGATGATCGGCGACAGCGGATCAAGCTCCTCGGCGCGGCGCAATGCGGCGAGACCCTCGTCGAATCGTTTTGTCGGATTGAGCACATTATTACCGAGCCACTGATGAGCAGTCGCGTAATTAGGGTTTAACTCGATAGCACGGCGATACTCGCGTTCTGCCCCGATTCGGTCGAATTCAAAATGGGTAAGGTACGATCCAAGTGCCGCGTGGGCCTCCGCCAGAGAATCATCTATTTCCAACGCTCGCAATGCCATCGCTTTCCCCTCGGGCATGATGTCTTTTGGCAACGCGAGGCTATAGATCGGGAAGATCACATAATTCTCAGCCAGACCCGCGTAAGCCCGAGCAAAGGTCGGGTCTTTTTCTATAGCTTGTTTATAAAATTCAGACGCTTGCTTGAGCGATTCGCTTGTGCGTTTATTCCAGAAGAAACGTGCTTTGAGGTACAGCGTATAGGCCTCGGGATTGGTAGTGTAATTTTTTGCAACTTTTGCCTCGTCCGCGCCTGAAAGTTTCGCTTTGAGTTTGCCGGAAACGTCACGGGCGATCTCGGTCAGTAATGCTACAAGGTCAGATTGTTTGCGATCGTACCGCTCGCTCCAAATTGCATTTTCGGTCGACGCATCAACCAGTTCCAGACTGACAATTAATTGGTCTCCGCGTTGGGCGACCCGCCCAGTCAAAACAGCCTGCACATTCAATTCCTTGCCGATGGTTTGTGCGGCTGTGTCTTTTCCCTTGTAACGAAAGACCGACGAACGAGCTTTGACCGATAAATCGGGAATCTGTGAAAGGCTGCCAATAAGAGTTTCCGTTATTCCGTCTGAAAGATACTCAATATCCGCATTGCCACTTTCATTAACGAACGGCATCACAGCGATGGAATCGATCTGTTTCGAACTAGCCGATGAGAAATACCGATAACCAACAAATCCGCCGATCAAAACAGCAACCGCAACCACCGCCGCGATCAGCGGCTTCGCCGCCCGCCGAGCGGAAAAGCTATGCTTTTCCGGCAGGCCACCTAAACTTCCTTGAGGCTCCGCCTCCGCTCCGAGCGGGAAGATCGCTGTTTGGTCGTTCGTGTGAACCTGCGCGCGAGTAACGTCACCGTCCCGGAACCCAGTTGCTACCGCTCCCGGTTCTGACAAGATCGCGGTTTGCGGTTCGTCCACGAACTGGCCGCCCGCTGACGCAGGCGGTTCCGACTTGCCACTCGCCGGGCCGTAAAGCAACTCGGCCCCGTCATCCAGACAGAACATCATCGTGTTGTCATACTCGCGTCCGCATTCAGGGCACTTTTTCATTTACGTATCCTCTGCATAAGTTCCTTAAAGCGCGGTTCCTCGCGGATAGAATTGAACTGCGGATACCAGTGGCTCCGGGTTATTTCAATGTCTTTGTCTTGAAAGCCTTTCTCCAACCACTCGTATGCTTTTTCTTTTTCACCGAGGCCGATGTGGATAGTCGCGATGTTTGACGCCGTTGCAACGCCATTCGCATATCTCGCTTCCAGCTGCTTTAGAAGTTCTAGGGCCTCGGCCCGTTTGCCTACTGCGGCAAGCGAGTATCCCAGCATCCCCACCGGGCGAAGAGCCGACGGGGCTAGCTCAACGCTTTTTTGGAAATGCGGTATCGAATCAGCGAGGCGTCCATCCATAACATCGATCAAACCCATGTGAAAATGGCCGTTGAACCAACTTGGGTCCATTTCTACCGTTCGTTTGAACTGTCCTCGTGCTCCCGGAATATCGCCGTTCAGCGCCAACGCGATCCCCACATTTGTATTTATTATCGGTGAGAGAGGGTCGAGGTCGTGCGCACGTCGGATCTCCACGAGCGCTTGTTTGTAATCGCCGCGTTCGCGCAGGTTATTCGAGTACCAATGATGAACGGTCGGATAGTTCGGATTAAATTCGATGGCTCGTTGAAACTCCCGGTCCGCTTCATCGAACTGCCATAGGTAATGATGGATCAGCCCGAGGGTCGCGTATGCCTCGCCGAGCGAAGGATCGATCTGCAATCCTTTTTCGGCGAAGGCCTTGGCCTTGGGCATCGCTTCGTTGACCGGTGTTCCGGCATACTCGGGCAGCAGCAGGTAGCTGTCACCGAGGCCAACATAGGCAAGCGCGTACGAAGGATCGGCGTCAGCGGCGGCCTGAAACTCTTCGACAGCTTTCATCAGAGCCTCGCCGGTTCGTTTGTTCCAATAAAAGCGGCCGCGAAGATAACGCTGATATGCCTCTGGATTTTGAGTATAGGTTTTAGCTATCTGCTGTTCCTGCGAGCCAGAGAGCTTGAGTTTAAGTTGCGAAGAGACGTCGGTTGCGATCCGCTGCTGAATGCTGACGATGTCGGAAGTCTTGCCCTCATATCGGTTTCCCCAGATCTGTGCTCCGTCCGACGTATTTATCAGATCGACTTGCACGCTCAACTGATCGCCTCGCTGCATCAAGCGGCCTGTAAGCATGGAATCTACCTTTAGCTCGCGGCCAACCTCCAGCGGCTCGCCCTCGCGCCCCCGAAATCGAAAGGCCGTCGCGCGCGCCGCTACCTTTAGCTCCGGGATCTTTGTAAAGTTATTGATCAGCGTCTCCGCTATCCCATCAGCCAGAAACTCTGCTTCCTTGTCACCCGTCGCATTCGCGAAAGGCAGGACTGCGATCGAATTGATCTGCCCGCCATCTGTTGAACTGGAATATCGATAACCAAAAAATCCACCGACAAGAACAACAACAGCAACCACCGCAGCGATCAGCGGCTTTGCCGCCCTATTTGCGGAGAAGCTGTGCTTCTCCGACAGTCCACCCAAAGCATCCCCAGGCTCCGCCTTCGCTCCCGTGCAGAGAATTGCGGTCTGGTCGGTTGTATCGATCTGCGCAGGGGTCGGAACTTCGCCCGGTGCAGCCGTCGAGTGAAGTATCGCGGTGTGCGGTTCGTCGCCGAACTGGCCGCCCGCTGACGCAGGCGGTACTGACACCGCCGGGCCATAGAGCAGCTCGGCTCCGTCATCGAGGCAGAACATCATTGAGTTGTCATACTCACGGCCGCATTCGGGGCATCGTTTCATAAGTGATCTTACTCTGATAAATTAAGGCGTTTCAGCATTGCGTCGAAACGTGGATCGGGGCGAATGTTGTCCCAGAGCGTCTCCGTTTTCAGACCGACAATACCGGTGCGTTGTTCAGATGCCTTTTCGAGAAACTCGAATGCCTTGTCCTTCTCATTAAGCGCCGAATAAATGGCCGCCACATAATAGGCTGGAACGTACTTTCGCTTCGACTGCTCCAACAGATCGCCGAGTACGGCCTGGGCCTCCTCTTTCCGCCCGGCCGCAGCCAGCATATAGCCCGTGTATGCGGCCAGGGTCGTACTGTCATTCAGCGAATATGCCTTCTTCACTTCGTCAACTGCTTCCGTAAACCGGCCTTTTCTTTCGAGGCCCAGTGCCAGTACCAAATGGCCAAACCAGTATCTCGGGTCCGGTTCGATCATCCTCAGGGCCTGCTCTATGCCCTCGTCAACCCTGCCATCGAGGATCAATACCCATGCCAGATCCAAACCAAGGCCAAACCATAGTGGGTCAAGGCTCTGGGCCTTCTTCAATTTCACAACGGCCTGGTCATGTTGCCCCAAAGCAGAAAAATAAAGTCCATAAAGATCGTAGGCGGCCGCATTATTGGGATCGAGCTCGATCGCCCGTGTGATCTCCCTTTCACATTTTGCCCAATCCAATTCGTACCATAGGGCGATCGAGGCCAGCACGACGTGAGCATCTGCAATCGAGTCGTCCAACTCCAAAGCCCTGAGCGCCGCGGCCCTGGCCTTGGGCACGGCTTCGGTAGGCGCAAGAAACCAATCCAGTGCAACCAAATAGGCATAAGCGAGGCCGGAATAAGCGAGACCGTAAGTTGGATCTATCGCAATGGCCCGATCGTAATGTTTGATGGCCTTTTTATAGCCTTCCTCAGTCCACTTGCGCCGATAGTAGTTGCCTTTTAGAAAGTGCTCATACGCCTCAGGATCGGTCGTAAAGGTCTTATTGACGCGGGCCTCATCCGCATTCAAAAGCTTCGGCTTAAGGCGCCTCGAAAGGTCGCGAGCGATCTCGTTTTGCAGTGAGACAAGGTCCGCCTGCCTGCGGTTGTATTGTTGACTCCAAACAACTTTATCCAACGCCACATCCACAAGTTCGACAAAAAGCGAGAGATTCTCACCGCGTTGGGCGACTCGCCCGTTCAGCACCGCCTGAACACCCAATTCCTTACCGACGGTCGCGGCATTTACCGATTTACCTTTGTAAATAAACACCGATGATCGGGGCTTCACGCTGAGATTCTCCAGCTGTGCCAAACTGCTGATCAGCGTTTCGGTCATTCCGTCAGAAAGATACTCGAGATCGGCGTTGCCGCTCTCGTTGCTGAACGGCATCACGGCAATTGATTCGATCTGTTTGGCTGGCGTGATATATCGATAACCAAAGAATCCCCCGAGAACGATCGCAACTAGGGCAAGCGGAGCGAAAAGCAGACGTTTATCAAAGCCTTTCGCGTTCGAAACGTCGGCGACAGGTTGAATCGTGGTTTGCTCCGTCGGTTGTATCTGCGCACGCGTCGCCGCCTCAGTGCCAACCTGTCCTCCCGATAACCGAGGTGGTTCTGACAAGATCGCGGTTTGCGGTTCGTCCATAGATGCCGGGCCGAAGAGCAGCTCCGACCCGTCATCGAGACAGAAGCTCATCGAATCGTCGTTATAATCTCTTCCGCATTCTGGGCATCGTTTCATCTTTTTTATATTGCTATCGAAAACGGTGCATGCTCACCGGAAATTTCTGATCAAAACAACATCGCTGGTCGTCGTGCCGCGGGCGACGACGAGCTTTTTGCCGTCTGCCGACAGATCAAAATTGTAGATCAGCTCGGTCTTAAAGTTCGTCACTTGCTTGGG
>JBGSYT010000157.1:0-67878 GCA_041750855.1 Pyrinomonadaceae bacterium
GTAAAGTTTCGCGGTATGCGAAAATCTACCTTCTACTTGCACCTTAAAGAATGTGAGTTTAGATTCAACTATAGAAAGGAAAATCTTTACTCAATCCTATTGAAAATTATCAATTATCCGTGACTTAACTAGTCATGACCCTTAATAAAAGACGATCAATACCAGGAAAATTTCATTCTAATGAACCATTGCGGCTTTGGGCCTAACGGAAGTGTTGAACAATTTTCTCAAATTTAACCCGTCTTCGGCAATGTTTTTTTGCCGCAAGTCTGTATTCGTTCAGACCGAGCGATCGGGTGCGCCGCCCAGGAAAAAAAGGGAGAACAACCTTAAATTACTCCCCGAAGTCGAAAATGTACCGAAAAAGGGAGCATTTCCGGCCATTCACACGGTTTTATCAGTAGGCGGCTTTTGCTTTGGGACCGCCGACGACTTTCATTTCATCGACCACCCATTTCGCGTCACCGAATTTCTCGGTGACGAAAAGCACGTAGCGAATATCGACCGAAATTGTCCGGTTCATATTTGGATCATAATAGAAATCGTTGCCGAGTCCTTCGTAGTTGCCGTCGAAACAAAGCCCGACAATTTCTCCATTTCCATTCATTATAGGCGAGCCGCTGTTGCCGCCGATGATGTCGTTTGTGGATATGAAATTCACCACGACACTGTCACCCTGGCCGTAACGGCCAAAATCCCTTGCACGTTGAAGGTCCTTCAATTTCTGCGGCATATCGAATGGGTTAACACCCGTATCTTTCTCCCACATTCCCTTAATGGTCGTGAATGGCGTTCGAAACTCTGCTTCACGCGGGGCAAATCCCTTGATGTTTCCATACGAGAAGCGAAGCGTCGAATTTGCGTCGGGATAGGGCGTTACGGCCTTCATCTCGGCCATACCTTGCTGATAGAGAAGTCGCAGCCGGTCTATTTTGCCCGCGAAAACAGCCGCACGGGCATTGGCCTCGTCCTTTGCTTTCTTCAGGTTGGCTGCGAATGCTCTGACGTTATCGCGCTCGGGGCGGAAATCCATCGTCTGGGGCCCGAAAAGAGCGGCAACGGTCTCGGCCGTCCAATAGTCGCCTTCGGCGATGTTCTCCGCAAAAGCGCTTTCAGCTCCTCGGCGGGCCGCCCCGTCAAACGTTCCGAACAGGTCCTCGGCTCCTTCAAATTTCTGATCCGCCGGAAGCTCGTCAAACGCCTTTAGGTAGAACTTGATCATTTCGCGTTCATAGAGCGGCTCGCGGCTAACAAGGGCTTTCTGGATCTCGGCCAGTCGCTTGGCGCGATCACTATCGTTGAGCATCTTTCCCTCTGCGACCGCCGAGAAGATCTGCGCGAACATTGGCATCGTAGCATCCGGCATCCGACGGGCAAGTATGTCCCGCTTTGCATATCGATTTGACTCGGCCGACGCTGCGGCAAGGTCGGCCAGAACGGTTCCGTATTTTCGCTGGCGTTCAGGATTGCCGTTGATCCAGGCGGCAAACCTCGTTTCGTCGGCCTTGCGCTTTTCCACGACATCCGCCCTGATCAATCGAAGGCGGCCGCCGTCATAGACCTTGAATGCGTTATCAAAACTGGCGATATCCGATTGGAGCTTGATGCGCTTTTCCTCATCGGTGCGGCCGATCTCGCGGAGTGCGGAGCTTCGGGCCGCCAGCCACGAAGATAGGAAAGGGAAGTTGGCGTCGCGGGCATATTCGATCGACTGCGATTCGCGATACCTGACCGTACCGCCCGGATACCCGAGAACAAATACAAAGTCGTTCTCCTTTAGCCCACCGATGTTGGCCGTAAGGAAACGCTTCGGTTTATAGGGAACATTAGCCGCAGAATAGTCAGCAGCGGAGCCGTCCGGTGCGACATATGCCCGAAGGAACGTAAAGTCGCCGGTGTGCCGGGTCCATTCAAAGTTATCGGGGTCGCCGCCGAAAACACCGATATTTCGCGGCGGAGCGTAAACGACCCGGATGTCCTTGACCTGCCGCGTCTGGAAAAGATAGGCGTGGTACCCATTGTTAAGAACCTGCACGCGGACCATCGAGCCTGTCGGTGCCTTTGCCTGTTCGGCAGCGGTCAACTCATCAACGTTTTTCTTGAGGGCGGCCGCATAAGCTTCGCCGGTCAGATTCTCCGTCCCCTGCATTACCTTCCCGGTCACATCCTCAGACCGTTCAGTGATGAAGATCGAGTAGCCCTTGGCCGGGATCTCACCGACACGCCCGTCCGTCCTGAACCCGTCCTCGACCAGGTCCTTGCCCGGCGTCGAGGCCGATACGAGGGCGTCGAACGCACAGTGGTGATTGGTCAGGATAAGGCCCTCAGGCGAGACGAACTCGGCCGTGCACCCGATGCTCAGGCGGATCACCGCCTCCGACAAACCGCCGCCTGCCGGGTTGTAGATCTCCTGCGGGCTGATCTTCAACCCGCGCTTTTTCAGTCCAGCGATCGCGCCGATCTTGTCCGGCATATACATGCCTTCGTCCCATCGGCCAAAAGCAAACTGCAAGGAACCGATCATCAACGCGCATAACAGAACAAACGAGACGGATACATTCTTCTTCATTAACTTGAATTCCTTAAGGATTTAGATCAGATTTCGAGAAACCTTAAATTATATCCTCATTAGGAGAGATTCACCAATTGCGTCTTTGATGGCGTTCAGCATACAAAGGATGGATGTGGATCGGTCGCTCCTACGATTCGGGCGGGAGTTCCATCCGCCGGAGCCGGGTGCTGTGCTCATTAGCCTGCTCATCCCAATAGATCGAGGCGATCATCTTTCCGTCCGGCGAGACGGCGGGCTCCGAAGCGGCGCTCTCGGATATAGGGAGAGACGCTCCGCCCTCGGTCGAAACGCGCCAAAGAGTGGTCTTCCCTGCAAGAAGCGTGTAAACGACCCATCTGCCGTTGGGTGAAAACTGCGCATAGTTTTCACCACTGCCGCTTTTCCCAAACCGAGCTTGTCGATAATGTCGTAGTGCCCTATCGATCTTCCCACCATCGCGTCAGACTGTTCATTGGAAACAACCCCGGCGATCATTTCGACCGCGGGGGATTCGAATCGTTCAGCGGCATTATCATGTGCGGCCAGCAGGGATTCGATCTCTCGACGGAGCTCAAGGTCATCACCACACCTCGCCTTAAGATATGCACCACGCTGCCCGGGTTCGATCTCGAGTGCAGAATAAAGAATTCCTTTTACTTCCTGCCAATGTTCAAGCCTCATAGCTGCAGCGGCCCGTCTCTCGGGCCCACATCACTTGGCCGGCACGAGCCGGCCTAATTCTTCTAACCAGTTGACGACGATAACCATAGAAGGCGATGAGGTTCGATCGTCAATTTGGCTCTCTTTGATCATAAGGAACCGCTGAGCGTCCGGTGACACGTCGTATGAAAACAGGTTAAACGGTGCGGCGTAGACGGCATCCAACACCCTTGCCGGAGGCCCGCTGCGAAACGTCGCGTCCAAGGTCTGAACGGACGCCGATGTAAGCCTACCTGACGCATCGAGGAAGAAAAGCTCTCGCCCGGACCGGGCCCACGCGGGCGACGTGCCGCCCGCCGTCGAGACCTGCCAACGGCCTCCGCCTACGTCTGGATAGGTTCGCACGTAGATCTCGAACTGCCCGGACTCGTTTGACTGGTAGGCCAAATAACGCCCGTCGGCCGAAACGACAGCGGCGTATTCGTAAAACGGCGTCTGGACGAGCGGCTCCACTTGAGATCGACTTTCGGCCAGCGACGAGCCTGAGTCCGACCGGTCGCCGGAAACCGCCATCATTGGAAACCGAACGACGTCGTATCCGGTCTTGGGAAATGTCTCACATCCGAGGATATACCTCCCGTCCGGCGTAACCGAGTTTGAATACTGTTCGTTCGGGCTGGCCGTTAATTGCTCGACGGCGCCGCTGCCGTCCGCGTTCTGTATGAACAGGTTGGTCCGACCCGAGCGGCCAGACCTGAAAACTAGCCGACGCGAATCCGGTGTCCAGGCAGGAAACCCGCCGCCACCCGGACCGAAAGTCAGCCGTCTCAGATTTTCATTCACGAAATCCCAGATCCAGATATCGTTCTCCTGATCCCGAATCATGAGGGCCACGTTCTCTCCGTCGGGAGAAATGCGTGGTATCATGTAGCCACGCGGGGGAGCCTTGAGCGGTGTCTCACGCCCCTTCCGATCGACCCAGACCAGTGAGCGGGTAGCCTCCGCCTCGCCGGGAACATAAACGAGTGTACCCGTTTGTGATACCGAATAACTGGCCGCATCAACGCTCATCTGCGCTGATTCGACGACAGTTACCGGATCCCCAAGCACTTCGAGACGTTCAGGATCAAAGCGCACGGCGAGCAGCGCTCCTGACGCCGCATAGACCAGATAGCCTGTGCGCCCGGAGTCCTCCGGCAAAGGTATGTACTCCGCGAAGCTTCCCCCTTGTATCAGGGTCTTCAGCCGGCCCGTCTTAAAATCCAGAACGGCCACCTGCGACGTGTTCATCACGGCCCCCACGTTCGTAAAAAGCACACCCCGCCCGCCCGGAAGCTGTAACGGAGCTTGGTGGGCACGCTCGCCGGCGGTGACGTTCGGTGTGGTCAAGACCTCTGGCTCGCCGCCGCCGGCCGAAACGCGAAACAGCTCTCCGGAGGAATCGTGCGTGCCATACACGATGTTGCCGTCGTCGCCCCAATTCGCGTACGCCGGTGTTGCGGGGTTCTCACAGATCGTGATCGGCGGCCCTCCATTGATCGACACCTTCTTTAGTGCGAAACCTTCGATGAAACCGATCCAGCGTCCGTCGGGCGAAAAAAATGGCATCCGAGCCCTGGTGATCCCCACTATCGGATGCGCATCTAGGCGATCAATTGGACGCAACATCAGCTGGCCACCAACGTTGGCGTTCGGACTCGCCAGATATGCAAGGTAACGGCCGTCCGGGGAAAGTGCGATATCGCGCTCCCTAGGCGAGTGACCGGATGTACCGGGCGGGGGCACGATCGTGAACCGCGTCGTCGATTGTGACGGCTGCGGCGAGGCTGGCTGGGATCGCTGCCATATCCAGAAAGCCAGATATGTGCTGGCCGCCAGCACAATGACCAGGGATGCGAGAGCTACAGCGACGCTTCGCTTGTGGCGTTTGCTTCTGGCGAGGAGATACTCAATGCTCCAGGTAGGACGGGCGGTCTCTCGCCCGCTCATGCTGGCGGTGACTGTTCCGCCCCTCGATCCTGACTCCCCGCTCCAATCCAACTTCTCCTGCGACTCAAGATGGTATTTGAGGTCTTTGAGATCGATCAGCAGGTCTGTGACACTTTGATAGCGCTCTTCCCGCTTCTTTCGCAGAGCCTTCTTTACCAGCCACTCCAGTTCGGCCGGCACGTCATCCGCGAAGCGCGTCAATGGGGCCGGCTCTCGCTCGAGGATCGAAACTATCACGTCACCGGACGTAGGGCCGGTGAATGGTGCCCGCCCGGCCAACATTTCATATAGCACAGCACCAAGGCTCCAGATGTCCGAACGGACGTCGACCTTTAAGCCGCGAGCCTGCTCGGGGGCCATGTACTGCGCTGTGCCCATCACGATCCCTTCGTCCGTTTTGACCATTGTAGAGGCTTCGGGGTCAGTGGCCGGCCGCTCGGTCAGCTTGGCCAGACCGAAATCCAGGACTTTCACGATCCCATCGTGGCGGAGCATGATGTTCTCGGGCTTTATGTCACGGTGAATGATGCCGGCCTCATGCGCGGTCGCCAGGGCACTTGTCACCTGCGTCGCGATGTCGAGAGCTTCGGATATCTTTAACGGAGTGCGATTCATGCGATCTCGAAGCGTTTCCCCATCGACGAATTCGGTAGCGATGTAATTGATGGAATCGACGTTCCCGATGTCATGTACCGTGAGGATGTTCGGGTGGTTAAGGGCAGAAGCGGCACGGGCTTCCTGCTGAAAACGGCGCAAGCGGTCGGGGTCCTGCGTGAAGAACACGGGCAGAACTTTTAACGCGACTTTCCGATTGAGACGGCTGTCATGAGCCAGATAAACCTCGCCCATCCCGCCCGAACCGAGCTTGTCGATAATGTCGTAGTGCCCTATTGATCTTCCCACCATCGCGTCAGACTGTTCATCGGAAACAACCCCGGCGATCATTTCGACCGCGGGGGATTCGAAACGCTCAGCGGCGTTATCATGGGCGGCGATCAGAGATTCAACCTCATCCCGCAGCTCCGCATCGTCTCCGCATTTTTCGTCGAGGAAAGAGGCCCGTTCAGCGGCCTCCATTTCGAGGACGGGATATAGAATCTCCTTCACATCTTGCCAACGGTCAGTGGGTTTCATCGTCAGTGCCCTTCATCTCGCGATAGAGCCACGCTTTGGCTGTACTCCATTCGCGCTTGACCATATCGACCGAGATTCCCATTGCCTCGGCCGTCTCTTTGATCGTTAGCCCGCCAAAGAATCTCAGCTCGACGACGCGAGCCTGCTGCGGATCGATCGATTCAAGCTTCGTGAGCGCTTCGTCCAGAGCGGTCACTTCTGCAGTAGGTTCATTTGATAGCAGCTTTGCGTGATCGAGCGAGACGTGTATCGCACCAGCACCCCGCTTTGCGTACAGATGACCGCGTGCATAGTCGACGAGTATCCGCCGCATCATTTGCGCGGCGATCGCGAAAAAATGAGCGCGGTTGTTCCACTTAACGTTTCTTTGATCGACAAGCCGCAAAAAGGCCTCGTTCACCAGCGCAGAGGTCTGGAGCGTGTGACCGGCTCGCTCGCGGTTCATGTAGTGGTGCGCCAATCGGTGCAGCTCACCATAGACCAACGGAGTCAGGTGGTCGAGAGCAGTCCGGTTTCCCTCGCTCCAATCAAGGAGAAGTTTGGTGATGTGCGACTGTTCGCGATCGACCATTGCGTGGGTGCCGTGAATTTCGAGACTCGTAATGTGTGTCCCTGCGGCGACGGCGTGCCGATGCCCGTCACTTTAATTGCAAATTGCGTCCGCCAATTTCCGCCCAGTTCTCGCGTTTTACGGATAAGGTAGCACAAAAGCGGGCTGCAGCATTACAAAAATCGAAATTGGAGGTATGAAAAATGGACAGAAAAAATATGTGACGAGAATACGGTCGGCATTCTCAATATCGAAAATGCCTCGGGTAATGGCCATGTTGCCAATTCTGATAGTTGCTCTCGGGGCCACCATTCTCGCCCAGAACTCGAACGGTGCTCCATGTCGGATCGTCAGGAGCAACGCGGAAACCAGGACCTCTGTGTCATCAGGCGCAGCAGACCCCTGCGGGAAACTTGCTGAACTCAACGGAGCCATAGCCCTTTCGCGGCCAGGACTTCACTTAAGTACAGCAGGGCTGAACAATGACGCAAAAAGCTGAGTTCACTTTCGAGATCGAGGAGACGGTGGTCCTGAAACAGGGCGGAAATTTTATTACGGAATACTGCCCTAGATGCCAGGAGATGGTCGATATGGTTTCGCCTGATGTTCTCTCGCTCGTTACCGGCGCAAGTGAGAGGGAAATATTTAGACTTGTCGAGGCGGGAGCGATCTACTTTGTCGAGGTAAAAGGAATAGTCGCCTGTCCGGGTTGCTGCCGGCAGCTACTGGCAGCCCAGCATTGAATCTTTCAACCAGTAAAAAAAAGGAGAAAACACCATGAAAGTTTTTGGGAAATCATTTTCGTCAATGTATGGTATTTCGGGGCTTCTCGCAGTCTCCGCTCTCGCGCTCACGCTGGTCGTACCAGTTTGGACGCAGGAGCGGGAGTACCTAACCATTGCTCTTGATGGAGCCACTGCGACCACAGCGTTCGGCATTAACGACCGGGGCGACATCGTTGGAACATATATAAAGGGCGGGGTTCAGCACGGATTCTTATTGAGCAAAGGCAAATTCACGGATATCGACTTTCCCGGGGCCCAGAGCACCATTGCACGCGGCATCGGCCCCAGCGGGGTAATTGTCGGCAGCTATAGGTTGGCGGGCGATCCAGGGGTGGCCGCTCGCGGATTTCTACGCACAAGAAACGGCGAATTCGTTAATGTCCGCTATGGAGATCCAAATCCTCAACATCAGTGGGAGATAGCCCAGCGAATTTTGCCCGATGGAACGATCATCGGCTGCCGCCACGACCACGACTCGATGGATACGATGAGAGGTATAACGATCGGAAAAAACGGAACGTCGGAAACTGACGCTTACGGCTCGATGAGTAATGGAGCAACTCCTAACGGCAGGCTGATCGTCGGCTTCTGGTTCAACATGATGATGAATCAGACGCAAGGGTATACGATCGATAACGGCGTGTTCACGTCATTTATGGTGCCCTTCTCCAGTGGCACCGCCGCGTGGGATGTCAATCCCGACGGCGCGATAGTCGGCGTTTATGCTGTTGGGACCACTCTGCGTGGCTTTCTCAGAAAGGGAGAAGATACCTATATCACAATCCATTATCCGGGATCGACCGTGACGCGGGCGTTCGGCATCAATGCCGGGGGTGACATTGTCGGTAATTACGTGATGGGCGGCGTGACTCGCGCGTTTGTTGCCCGCGTGGTCGAAGAATAACGATCACGCAAGGAAGTGCGCGTTATTTATTTCGAAACCGGCCGGCCGGCCGGTTTCGGAAATCTGAATTTACATCCAGCTGCACGCCGAGTTGGAACCATGGTCGAGTGGGCACTGAGGTTGAGGATTGTCGCATCGGCAAGTCAAAAACTGGAAGAAAGACATGAAGATTTTATATACCAGGAAAAGCACTATCCGACTTATAGAGAATGCGGCGCTAAATCAGATGGCTTCGTAGTCGCCCAACGGCCGAGTTCTTGTCTATGAGAGTCAGCTGACTGCGGCCGCGACCTCCTGGGAGATCTACACCTACACTCTTGGCGAGGATGCGCCTGTTCGTTTGACCGAAAACCCGTTCTCGATCGGTTTCCCGAATGGTCTCCAAACGGCAAGCTCCTTGTCATCCGTCGGGCAGCCGATCTGCACCTCATAGACAGAAATGGCATGGACGTTGCTCAGCTTACCTATGACGTCCCGCCGCCCGGGAGCGGATTCCCCGCGGCACCGAACTTTGACCAGATGGGTCCTTCTCCCCTGACGGAAAACAGATCGCCTGGATGAGCTTGCGGAATGGATATCCTTCTGTATTCATACTGCATCTCGATCAGCCCGAGATACAGACCGAACTTACTCCGAAACCCGATGGGATACCCGCAACGGCCTTCGTCAGCCGGGCACCGGCATGGTCGCGAAACGGCAAAAGCATATATTTCACGAGACGGGCGCCGGATACGTTTGGCGAGGATATCTATGTCATGAGCCCGGACGGGACGGATGTGGAACCTTTAGTCGAAGCAATCGGCCATGACTATGAAACCGCAGTGCGATAAGCCTTCGGGCCGCGAACGAAAGGCTGCTCGGAGCACGGTCTCGGACAGCCTTTCTCCGAAGGAGATTCAAAAATGAAAAAATTAAGGCCTCATCCGATCGGCAGCAGGAACAGATCCAAAAACAGACAAAACAGATCGAAAAGCAACAGCGGCAGATCGACGCACTCGAGAAAGCACTCGAGCGGATATCTCGACCCCGGCGTTAGTTGAAACTATTACCTGACACGGACCGCGGCTTAACAGCAGTAAGCTCATAACAACAGTACTGACCATGGGAGGATCATTATGACAAACGCGCAAAACACTCGACCCTCGCGTCGAGAATTCATTCGGACAGGTGCTCTGGCGGCGGCCGGCGCAACCATTGCCGCCTCTGCCGGTCGTTCATTGGCACAACGTACTGATTTCGTGCCTGCCGTCGTCATCGGAAGCGGTTTCGGGGGCGCGGTTGCCGCCCTGAGGCTCGGTCAGGTCGGCATCGAAACCCTGGTGCTAGAGCGGGGACGGCGCTGGCCCATCCGGGACGATGGCGACACCTTCGCCACCTTTGAGAATCCAGACGGGCGCGCCTATTGGCTCAGGGACCAGACGGGCGAAGCGGCCCTCGGATTGCCCCAACTCGTGAAGCCTATTGACCGTTACGTGGGCGTCCTCGAGGTCGTCGAGGGTAATGGCATCTACATCGGAGCCGGGGCCGGTGTCGGCGGCGGCTCGCTGGTCTTCAATGCCCTTTTCGTAAAACCGCGGCGCGAGTTATTCGAAGGCATTTTTCCGCGAGAGATCGACTACGACGAGATGCAAGACCTCTATTACCCGCGCGTCAAGGGGATCATCGGTTCATCGCCCATTCCCGCAGACATATTGGCGACCGACTATTACCTCTCCAGCCGGGTGAGTTTCGATCAGGCTACACACGCGGGATTCTCGACACGGCCCGTCGATCTCGTCATCGACTGGGATATCGTGCGCGACGAAATTGCGGGCCTGCGCGTTCCCTCTGCGATCGCCGGGCAGTCGTTCTACGGACTCAATAGCGGAGCTACGCGAAGTCTCGACCGCAATTATCTCCAAATGGCGGAGGCGACCGGACATGTCGAGATCCTGTCGCTACACAATGTGGTCGCGATCGAAAGAGGGGACGGTGGCCGGTATGTTGTGACTGTCACCCGCATCGGCGACGACGGGGAGATCGTTTCTGCACCGCGGCGTCTCGTATGCAAGTACCTTTTTCTTGCCGCCGGGTCGATCGGGACCACGAGCCTTCTGGTTCGAGCGCGGGACACGGGCACGTTGCCGGCCCTGAACGATCACGTCGGACGGCACTGGGCTGCGAACGGCGACATTCCCGTTATCCGCGGACTATTGCCTCCGACTAATTCGGGGACGGGCGGCCCCGGAGGACACTTCATCCTGGAGGACCTGGACAATCCGTTCGGGCCGACCAGCCTCGTCGAGATCGTGATGCCACCGCACATCAACGCAGCGCTCGGCGCATTTGGTGCCCCGCCGCACTTCGCAAATTACGCAAGTTTGGGTCTGCCACCGGCGATCGGCTCACTCGCGTACGATCCGGCCGCAGACGCTGTTGGCCTCAACTGGCCGGCCAGCGATCCAAGACTCGGGAATTTCCTCGCCGCAGCACAGCATACTCTGGCCGTGCTCGACCAGACTAATGGATCGATGACCCTTTCTTTCAATCCTGCCGTATCCGCACACCCGCTCGGCGGGGCCGTCATGGGCAAAGCCTGCGATCTCGACGGGCGGGTCAAGCGGCACCCGGGTTTGTACGTGGTCGACGGAGCCCTGATCGAAGGGACTACCGGACTCGCCAACCCCTCATTCACAATTGCCGCTCTCGCCGAACGATGCATGGATCGCATCCTCAGCCGGGATCGTCTGAAAAACTGACCTGAGGTAAAGGCGGCGGGCCGCTCCGTGCGGCCCGCTCAAACTAAGCGGTTTCCCAATATAGATTCGGCGACTTCTTGCCTTCCCTCTCCTCAATGATAAAGTCACGCGCCAGCGGGCATCCGAATGTGTTGTCGATCATTGAAGCTGAAGAATACGACGGTCAAGTTGACCGTACGCGACGCGTTCGTCGTAAAGCTCGCTGACCCGGCGAGGCCAACCGATGGATGAGAAACCTGGGAACCTGGAAACTCACCGACGCATGCGCGCCATGATGGTCGGATCCTGAACACGTAAGCGGGAATCGTTCGTTCTCTGATCGCCAAGACCTGACCTCAGGAGACAGAAGTCAGGACGCCGCCGGCATCCGCACACTGTTCCCCTGGCGGTCGCACTTCCCAATAAGAGAAGGCCGCCCGAAAGCGGCCTTTGTCGAAATAGCTGAAGCAGTACAGCGGACACAGACTTTGACTAGGCAACATTCCAGTCGGTAGAATCGATGCCAGACAGCCATTTTCCCAAGCTATGTACCGTTTCATTCTAAAGCTTTATTATGTCCTAACGGTTCCAATAGCGATCTATTTTATACTCAATTCGAATCAGATCCATCCGTCGTATAAGCTGAACAGCCTCCGCAAACTAACCCTCGGGGTCCGAATGTTTCTGAACAAGTTTCGGATACCTACCGGCACGTCATACAAGGCTCATCTAGCGATGGCGCTGAAGATATTGGAGACACCTCCTGACGTTGAAGGAGTTGTCATCGAATGCGGCAGCTGGCAGGGGGGAAGTAGCGCCAACCTTTCGCTCGTCTGTAAACTTACGAATCGCAAATTGTTGATTTATGACTCTTTTGAAGGGCTGCCGCAGACCCAACCCGGCGACAGACAGCCTTACCAGACTGGAGATTTCTGCGGCTCTCTGGAGACGGTAAAGAAAAACATTGAGCGTTACGGAGCTATCGAGTGTTGCGAGTTTGTAGAAGGCTGGTTCGATCAAACGCTCCCCCGGCTGGAATCGCCTGTTCTTCTCGCGTTTCTTGATGTCGATCTGGAAATTAGCCTTGAGACGTGCGTTCGGTATATTTGGCCGCGTTTAATTGACCGCGGGTATATCTTTATCGACGAATATGTTGATCTGGATTACTGCTCGATCTTCTGGTCGGAGAAGTATTGGAAGAAATATTTCGATCGGACCCCGCCGGGATTGATCGGTTCAGGGGTTGGCCTGCCCTTGGGTGAATATTACGTTGGGCCCTGGACGGAAAATGTTAATAGTCCATTGCATCATCCAAATGCGGGCGCATACACGAGAAAGGATTTCTCGGGCCACTGGGTGCATTTCCCGGTTCCCAACGCCCTGATGGATAGAAGTATCGAGGGCGAATTCCCCCCCCCCGCAAAAAGTGTTCCACTGGATCGATATCAGACGAATAAAGGCGAGCGCTAGGCCCGCCTTTATTCGCTTTCATCTTGCTGTGGTTTAACCAGGGATCTTCCTCAAGTCAATCGGCTCAGCGGGAAGGAACCGTCGCGGATTGATCGGACGGTCGTTCAGCCGCAGTTCGTAATGGAGGTGCGGACCGGTCGAGCGTCCCGTCGAGCCGACGTTTCCGATCAGTTGGCCGCGAGTTAGAACATCGCCCGCTGCGATCTCGATCTTCGAAAGATGGCCGTATCGGGTGGTGAGGCCGTTGCCGTGGTCAATCTCGATAAATTGGCCATATCCGCCCTTCCAGCCGGCCTCGGTCACCGTGCCATTAGCGGGTGCTGAGACCCTATCGCCCCGCTCGCCGTCGATATCCATCCCGGCGTGAAATTCATACGTCCGCCCGCCAAACGGGTTACGCCTGAAGCCGAATTCGTTGTTGATCTTGCCCGTGTGGGCCCAGATAAACGGGATGCTGGCTGGATCGCTTGATAGCTGTATCTCCGCTAGCTGGCGTTCAAGCTGGGTATCGTCCGCATTCGAATCGTCTACGTCAAACGGGCCGCCGCTGTTGAGGGCCAGATGATAACCTGAGTCAGGCCTTGAATAGTCGATTCCCGCTGGCCGCGAAGAAATATTGTGCGAAACATGGCTTCCCACGACGCTATCCGTGGATACCCGAGATGAAAATGTCGAAAAATCAGAATAATTAGCGGCGGCGAATACGCCGACCCCCAGGAATGTCAGTATAAATATAGCTCCGATCCCGAAAGACCCACTTAAAACGGTATTTCTTGATATTTCTATCCTTCGATATGTAATTCTTGATCTTGTTGTATGCGATAAAAGAAAAGAGTACGACTTTTCGTTTCTTTGCATTATGCTTTTAAGCTCCTTTTAATGATTTCGTGCCGGTGGCCCATACGACCCCGACACACGGAATCACGCAAGAATAGCCGCGAGCGACTAACGCGAAACCTTAAACTATAACTCGTAAAACAGGCGGTTATACCTTAAAAATGTGGGACTGCACCAAAACGCATTTTAAAGATTAATTTTGGTTTGACCAATAGTATACGCAAAAACCGTCGAAAAAGGCAAGCGGTCAATACTCGCCCTCTTCGACGGTAAATTTTTTATCCGGAATATGGTCCGGTCCTAATCTTTCTTTCGCCTCGTTTCCTTCATGCCCTTAATCACGAAGATCGCCACTGAAACGATCAGCATGATGAACAAAAGTACGATCAGTATCTTTATCGCACCGGTGATGAATGCAATGAATGCGACGATCGTTTTGAAAAAGACGATGATGACCGCGATCAGGGCGATGAGGCTTCCGCCTATCCCGGCCGCTTTTAATAAAACTGGCATAATAACACTACTCCTTCGACTCTTTTATCCTATCCGAATCCGGCCTGCTGCGGCAAGAAAAATCCGGCCGGCCTTAGCCGCCTCGTTCCGATCTGCCCGAAAATCGGCTCCGGGCTTCATGCTCTTCAGTCCTCGTCGAAGAGAACAGCCGAGCAGGCGTGGCAGTATCAAAATCGGGCCAACGGCCTTCGCTTTCCTTTGGCCGGAAGATATAACCACGCAGAATATAGATCCCCAATCCGATGAGCATAGCGGGCACGAGCCCGCGAATGAGTCCGCGAAGGTTGAAAACGGTCTGCAAAAGGAACGCTGCCCCGAGGATAGTCAGCACTATTCCCCAAAGCTTTGGGTTTCCGGCAAAACGCTTTACAAAAATATCTTCGGCTATGTCGGGTGTCAGGCCGGAGCGGATGATCTGTGCCGTTCGCCATGCGTCAAGGGCAGCAAACAACCACATTCCCATAAAGCCGATCACGAACAGAAAGGCCCCGCCAGTAAGGATAGCCATCTGGAAAAGGCCGACGAATACACCGAAATAGACAAGAGCCTTAACGGTTTGTCCATTGTATGCGGCACCCAGGCCGGGACAGACAAACGATAACAGCAAAGCGGCAAAAGGGGACGTGCGTTTCTTTATGAACGGAGCATAGGACGTGCGGTTTTGCTGCCTCAGCAGATCTATTCCCTGGACGATACAGTCCTGGCAATAGGGGAAGCCCTTGATCCTGTGGTCGCACGATGGGCACAATGCCTTTCCGCAGCCGTTACACTGCACTACCGCCGAATTCTGACTGTGATATGCACAATTCATCACGCCCTATTCTGCCCCTCCGGTGTTCGACGGCGTTCCGGAGAGGATATTCGCGCCTTGCTGATAGGTCTGTTCGGCAAGAGCAAAGCTTTTTGCATAGACATCGGCCAATGATCCGTCCGCCGAGACGGTCTGGCTAAACACAACGAAGGCAAAGACCGCCATCGTCGCGACAGGAGCGATCTGCGGTACAGATATCGGTATCTGGATGCTTCGCACCCAGTCGACAAATCTTGAAACACGGGATTGGGCGACCGCGACGGCCTGTTCCGTGCCGATCGTGTCTCTGAGAATACGTTCGTGCAGCCCTGCAGGGAGCGGAAGCTCGCTCAATTTATACGATACGCAGGCGGCCAGGCTTCGAACGACAAGGCCAGGCAGGTCCGTACAATCGTCGCAAAGCACCGCGTGCCGTTCCCACCTGTGAAATACCTGAGCAGGCAGAAAGCCATCTAAATAATCCGTTAAATGTTCTTCGAAATCGGGGCAAGTGAGGGTCGAATCCGGCACCGTTCTCTCAAGTATCTTTGCCTCAAGCCTGGTCAGCGGCATCTTCGCCTCTCCCATCTCGCGGCAAACCTGAAGTGAGGCCTTTACGTCGTTTAGAAGCGCGTGACAGAGCGGACAGCTTAACGCGTGAGACGCGACAGCCTTGTGCGTGCCCGCCTCAAGTGCCCGATCAAGATAATCGGTAAGCGACTGCTCGAAAAAGCTGCAATCGATCAATATTTCGTTCCCCAATGCCATAAAACCAGAACCCCTTGAACTTCTAAATATCTTAAATGACGGTACTTTTCACATCTATTTGCTTCCGAAAACACAATTTCCGCCTTCCTAAACTGTGACAACCCGCATCCTTCTCAATATTTTCGCCAATTCGATGCGGCCGCGATTGATCCGCGATTTGACCGTTCCCTCCGGGATCTGCAGCACATCCACAATCTCCTGATAGCTCATTTCTTCAATATCGCGGAGTATGACGCAAGTCTTCAGGTCCGCCGGAAGTTTATCTATCCCTTCCTGTACACGGGATGCGAGCTCGCGCCTCTCCATCTCCTTCTGTGCCGAATGGCCTACCGCACGCAAGTGGTACGAATGGTCGTCAACCGCATCGGCCATCGAATTCTGCGGATTTCGCTGGCGGTGCCGGTAATCGTCAATTATCAAATTGCGGGCCAGCCGCATCAGCCAATTTGCAAGGTCGCCCTGCTTCGGGTCGTACTGGTCGAGCGTTCGATAGATCCTAACGAAAACCTCTTGCGTGAGATCTTCAGCGGCATCGATGCTGGACGTAAATCGATACGCAAGATTGAAGATCCTTCGCGAAAAACTAGAAACGATCTCCTCCCACGCCACGCCATCTCCGGCGCGTGCGCGCCTTACCAGTTCTGCACCGTTATTTTCGACCGCCTTCAAAGCTTCCAAATCGGTCTTCCTCAATAGCGTCGGCAATTGTTCATACCCGGGTACTCGCGACCAAACCCGGCTCTGTCAATTGCTTCTTACGACACCCCAAACTTAAAAGTTCCAACAAATACAGCGGGCCACGGCCTGGTTGAATGCCATCTGCCTTCCGGCTCGTATTCTACCTCATTTTGCCGTGAAATTAGGCCGATTCGCAATTCCACACCTAATCAAGTATCTTTTCTACTTTACGGTCACGAAACCTTTCGGTAACGCGACAAGGATGATCTCAGAGAACAAAAGCGGACTATCCCGAACGGGACCTTAATGGCCGATTCGGGACAGTCGAACACGTCAAATTGCGGAAATACATAAAGTTCATAATTTTGTTCCTGTTCGCCGTCTTTCTGTTGTGGATCTTCGGCCGCAATCTGGATTGGTCACAGGTAGGACAAAGCCTTAGGACAGCGGACCCCATATATCTGGCCATTGCAGTATTTATCGTCTGCATCGGTTACCTGTTAAGGGCCGTGCGATGGAAAGTTCTTCTGGCGCCGATAACCGAGACCAGCCTCAAAGAGCTTTTCGCGACGACGACGGTCGGTTTTGCCGCGATCTTTCTGGTTGGGCGTGCCGGTGAGATCGTGCGTCCGATGTGGCTGCCGCTGCGCGACAAACGGGTGCGGCCGAGTGCGGCTTTGGTAACTATCGGGCTCGAACGCGTTTTTGATCTCGTTTCGCTTGTTGGCTTTTTCTCGTTCAGCCTTATCTGGTTTCGGGCCCGTGCCGGTCAGGAGGCTCAGTATGCCTCGATCAAGCTCGTCGGGAACCTTATGCTGGCCGGAGCGATCGGATTTGTCGTCAGCCTGATAATCTATCACTGGCGATCGGAGGCGATCATCCGTTGGGCAACGCGAGTGACAAAAAGAAGGTTCATTCCTGCTCGAGTCCGATCGATCGTGCTCAGTTTGATGCGGCAACTCGCTGTTTCACTAAGCATACTAAGAAGCGGGCGGGAGATCCTGATGGTCAGTATCTGGACCATCGCCCTATGGTTTGCGATCTCGCTGCCGACCTTTTTCGTACTAAACGCATTTGGGCTGCCGCTTACATTCGTGGACTCGATATTTGTGATGGGCGTGGCTTCAATGGGGTCGCTGGTCCCGACACCTGGTGGTGCAGCCGGGGCATTCCATGCAGCAACCGCCGGGAGCTTGATACTGATCGGGGTCGAGCCTCCCGTTGCCGCGGCCGTGTCCATACTGATGCACTTGATTTATTTTGCCCCGGCCGTCATTTTCGGTTTATATTATTTTCTTCACGGCGACATAAGTATCGAACGTTTTCGAAGCCTGCTTTCCCGCGACTACGCGGTTGAAGAGATCGAGTCCGAATCTCCGAACTTTGAGACTTCGGGCGACGGAGTGCCCGGCGAGAAGAATATTGGCGTTTCCGGGCCCGTAAGTGAGGCGTAAGGTTCGCCTAAGTTGGCCATATTATGCGATGTCCCTATTGTGCCCACATTGAAGACAAGGTGGTCGATTCGCGCGAGGCGAAGGACGGTGATTCGATCCGCCGCCGCCGTGAATGCCTGAACTGCGGCCGCCGGTTTACTTCATACGAAAGGATCGACGAGATCCCGTTCATGGTCGTAAAGAAAGACGGCCGCCGCGAGACCTTCGAGCGGAAGAAGGTCCTTTCAGGGCTGATACGCGCCTGCGAAAAGCGCCCGATCTCGGCTAATCAGCTTGAGGAGATCGTGGATGAAGCGGAGAAAAACGTGCAGGACTCGCTGGACCGGGAACTGTCCACCAGCGAGATCGGCAAGGTCATAATGCGTCGGCTGAAGATGTTGGACAAAGTGGCCTATGTCCGGTTCGCGTCGGTTTATCTAGAGTTTGAAGACGTCTCGGCGTTCATGGCTGAACTGAAAGACCTGGTTCGCTCAAGAGACCTCGCGCAGGCTAAAAAGCCGAAGAAGAGCAAAAAATAGCGGTGAGGTCCACACGATAAAGTTACCCGACTAATTTACTTTCGTTTTGGGATTATGTTCCTGCAGGGGCAAATCCTTCCCCAGATCAGGTCTTTCCCTTTTCTCGAAAGAAGTACGAAAAATAATCGTACATCGACCAGAACGAGGCGACGACAGCAATCCAAAGCGCTCCGCGGCCTACCAGATATCCGAACACCTTCCAGTCGTTCAGCGTCGTTGACAGGTTGATCAGGTTGGCGAAAGCCGTACGTACCTCCTCAACTTCCCAAAAGCGAAAAGCCGGATAATCAAGGCCGAAATTTGAAACAGGCGGATCGCCGGCGGCTGCCGCGACCAGCAGCGACACGATCGCGACGCATTGGGCCAACATCTTTATTTTCCCGATGTTCTGGGCCTGAATGACGATCCCCTCGACGGCGGCCACGGCGCGTAAGCCGGTCACGATAAACTCCCGCCCGACAATAACCACCACGGCCCACGAAGGCGCAAGATTCTTTTCAACAAGTACGATAAGTGCGGCCGAAACCAGCAGCTTGTCGGCAACGGGGTCGAGGAATTTTCCGAGCGTGGAAACCTGATTTCGACTGCGGGCAAGGTGGCCGTCGAGAATGTCCGTGACCGAAGCAGCCAGGAAGATAATTATCGCCAGCACATAACCGCTGATGCCGAACCACTGTTCGGCGACCGGTGTGAGCAGGACCACTACCAGCAGCGGTACGATCACGATCCTGGCGAGCGATAAATAATTTGGCAGGTTCACGGCATATTCCGACCTTTAGGTTCACCCAGCAGTTTATGGCTTGAAGAGATAAACTTCAAGAAACCGGTCCCGTATACAAAATGAAAAATACGGCGGCCCCCAGATTGAGGACCGCCGTATCGCACTAAAGATCGAAGAGAAGCGAAAAATGCCTGGCCGCCTTGGTCAGGGCATGAAGCCGAGGTTCGACGTTGAAAAGTTGTCGAGGTTCGGAAACACGCTTTCCAATGTCGGCGCGTCCTGCGGGAGTCCGAACCAACGTGCGATCGTCGATGCATATTGCTCGACCGAGGTCGTCGGTATCCATCGACCGCGGGCGTTCGCCCCGTTGTCGGCATCGTCAAGGCCGCCCATGACATAGTTCGGGAAGGGCGTCTGATTTACGACTGTGTTCAGCCCGTAGAAGTTGCCGCCGAGAACCGAGCCTCCGATCACGAACATATGGTTGCCCCATGCGTGGTCGGAACCGACGGCTGTCGTGCCGGCGCCTGCCGGGTTCATCGTCCGGCCAAAATCGGACAAGGTGAACGTCGTCACGTTGTTTTCGACGCCCTGAGCGACCAACTCCGCATAGAAAGCCCTCACCGCCTGGCTGAACGTCGTGAAAAGATTCCCCTGAACGGTGATCTGATTCGAGTGGGTGTCGAAACCGCCGATCTGGCAATAGAAGATCTGACGGTTGACATTCAGAGTTGCTCTGCTCTTGATCAGCCTGGCGACCTGTCTCAGCTGTCGGCCAAGATTCGTGTTCGGGAACGGCTGTGTCGTGTCTTGTGAGGTCTGGAGAGCAGTGTTTGCGGCCATCGCGATATTCGTTACCTCGCTGGCCTCACGGACGTAGTTCGACGCAAGGTCGAGCCCGCGAATATTGTTCCAGGCCGTTCGACGAGCCGTCGCCCCGGTTCCCGTAAAAGTCGGGTTCAGGACGTTTGCAAGCGATGTGTTTGAGTCGTTTATCGCCATCGGGAGAGAGCCCTGGCCTGCAGTGAAAAGCTGGGCTCCGGCGATCGACGTGATCATCGGGATCAGGCCATTCGGGTTGTGGGCCACGTTCATCTGGTCGGCAACCCGTCCGCCCCATCCTGTAAACGCCTGGGTGTTAGAAATACTCGTCTGGGTCTGGGCAACCTGATCAGAATGGGAATAAAGCTGATACGGCTTTGGGTGGCTCAATTGCGTCATCTGCGCCTTTGTCGTCGGACGGACAAGGGTACCGACGTTGGTTACGATCGCCATCTTCTGTTGTCCCCACAACTCGTATATCCCGTTGTTAGGCTGGCCGGCCACCGGCCCTAAGTTCGGATGAAGCCCGTAGGAGAGTCCGCCCATCGCCGGAACATTGAAAGGCAGCAGAGTGTTTTGTGCCACCGCCAGGTTCGAACGCAGATTTGCATATACGTTGTAGTTGCTGATGGTCGAATCGTTGTGGTTCGGAATGATCATGTTGTTCCCGTCGTTTCCGCCGGAAAAAAAGATAACGACCAGCGCCTTATAATCAGAACCCGCACCCTGAGGTGAACTGTCAAGCGACTTTTGAGCCAAAGCGCTCATCAGCCCGAAATGCTGCATTTGCGTCGCCAGTGTTACCATTCCCAAGGCGCAACCGCCTGACTTCTTCAAAAATTCGCGTCTTGATTCTTTCATAGTCATTACCTCTGCACCTGGTATTGCGACGAAGTCGCGACAAGATAAAGCGCCTGCTTTGCCCGGTCGAGGCTCTGCTGGGCCGTTGGCGGATTTGATACGGATATTGATGTCACCGCGGTCAAGATCTCGTTTCGCATTGCAGCAGACATATTTCCGTGCAGCATTCGCTGGTTGAGAACATCGAGCAACTGGCCGCCGGTAGTATCGGCTGCGGCAAGGGCCTGCAGTTCCGCAAGATGAATCCGCGTTCCCGATGGCACATTCACTCCGCTTACCGCAATGCCATTACCTATGATCATAGTATTGGCGAAGTTTGCTCGTGCGACGGCTGTCCCTGTCGTCATCAATGCAAACTCCGGCCCGAGCATCGCCGTTCCGGGGATAACGAAGTCCGGCGAATAATAGTTGAATACGGTAGGCGAATAGAAGACCGTCTGAGCCATTGCGGTCAGAAGATTATTCGTCGGCGTATAGAAAACTCCATCGCTCGGTCCGTTCTGAGCGGCATTTACCACGCCGATCGACCTTGCGATGTTGGTCATCCACTGAACCGGTTCGCGAAGCTTGCCGAAATTCGGGTCGGTCTTAACGTCGCCGCGAGCTTCAGGATCAAGTAGGATTGCCCTAATGACCGCTTTCATGTCGCCGCGAACGCCCGAGCCGTTGTTATTGAATGCCGCTGCGACCCTTGAGACATAGGCCGGTGTCGGATCGCTTGTGACAAGATGCTGGATCAAGATCTTGCCGACGAACGGGCCGACGTTCGGATGGTTGAATAGATTGTCGATGGCCTGCTCCATCGAATTGTTGGCATAGGTCGCGATGTTCGGCAGCGTCGTGCAGTTCGTGCATGCGGCGACTGTTGTGTTTGCTGCACCTGGATAGTTGAGCAGCGTTTTTGCCGTAAGGTCGTGACGGTTGTTGTTCACATTGGTCAGGCCCGCATTTATCACCAGCGGATCGATGTAATTCACCAAGCCCGCTGCTGAATTTAGACAGCCCGTATTGCAGAACCCCCAGCCGGTCAACACCTTCGTGAAGTTATTCACGTCTTCCTGCTCGTAGGTGGGTATCGGCTGGCCACTGCCATCACTTTGCAGCGTTCCGTCCTGGTTGAGCATAAAGAGCCCTACCGAAAAGAGCTGTTTCAGCTCACGAGGATAGTTCTCGTTCGGATTGGTCCGTGTACTTCGGGCCATATCGAGGTAGTTCCCCATACCCGGGTTCAATGTGACTTCCCTAATGAGATTCCGGTAATTTCCGAACGCGTTGTTCGAAAGCACCTTGTGATACTCGGTCATCCATCGCGACTGCTGCGTGTCCACACCCGAGATCACCCAAATCTGGCTGAGAGCCCATGCGATACGATGCCGCAATTGGGCCTCGCCGTAATAGGCTTCCTTAAAGAACCATGCCTGCATGGGGTACATCGTGTACGTGTCCCGAAAGCAGGTCGGCGGAACATCGGGGACGACGGTCTGTTCGTTATCACAATCGGCCGGTGCATTCGTAGGCTTTAGCGGATTGTTCGGATATGGATTTGAGGCGGAAGGGTAGGGCAGTTCGAACTGCTCCTCGAGCCAGGTCCGGATGCCGATACGGCGGATCCTGTGGTCGAGGGTTTCGTTGGGGCCGAAGCCAGCCTGTTCGAGAAATCGCCTGCGGTCGCCGGCCCAGCGATAGCCGACATACTGCGGTTCGTCGAGCTCCTTCGCCTTATCATTACTGAATGCCCTCGGGTTGTGGGTGTATAGGCTTGAATATGGGATAACGTCGTCCTTGAGTTGGCCGCCGGTTTGAGCATACCCAAGCCGCGCACGGTCGCTGGTCATGCCGCGCCACGTTACCCTTATCAGAACGTCGCCGATCGCCGGAGCGTCCCAATAGCCGACCTCGTCCCGCATGTCGAAGACGATGGCGTAGGTTGGGGCCGCCGCCTTGACCCGGTACATATCGACAACCGGGAATCGATAATGCTTGCCACGCGAATCTTCGACCTGCACACGAAAAGCGTTCGTACCTTCGCCTTCCATCAATTCGATGTTCGTGACAAAGATCGCGACCCTGGAATTTGGAGAAAAGGCCTCGCGGCCAACGGATCGTAACTCAGCCCGGGCGCCGCTTTCGGCCGGAACAACGAGCACCCGTTTAGAGTTTTTGGCCCTAACAAGGACCGGTGTTGGTGAATTCGGATTCGGTTCCTGCGGCTGCCCGCTTACCGGTATCGAAACGAAAGACAAAACGAGTGTTGCAAAGAATAGTCGCAGATACTTTTGCGAACTCATGCCTACCATACCCTTTCCTCCTGACGAGACTATGCGGCCCCTCACTTTACCGCCGCGATCGAGTTCGAACTTGTCCGGCCGCCGTCTGGCATACCACCTTGTTCAAAAATATTTAACGCAGTCGTCGAGACGAAAAGCACTCCATTCAAATATCTTGTGCATTTGTCTCGTGTTCTGCCGAAATGCGTGGCAGCCGGTTGTTAGACGAATAAACGGGGGTTCCTGGTCTATAAAATGTAAAGATTTGTCAACAATAGATTCTAGACCTAATATCAAGAAAATGTCCAATACATTTTCAATTCCAAGGCAGGATAATTTCGAACTTTGCCAGACTATCGAGGGCCACGGCTGGTACGACCTTGCGCCGTTCGAATATGACGCCGGTCTGGGGACGATACGATATGCGTTTGCAGACGAAAATGGTTCGACCGTGTCGTTATCGATATCGGAGAGTAAGGGCCGGATAAGGGTAGAGCCGGTCGGGCCTAACGCTACAAATAAACGAACCGAAAGAGTCATTCGCCACATCCTGCGTATGGACGAGGACTATGCCGACTTTTATAGCAGGCTTCGTTCCGATGAAGCATTTGCCTGGGTCGAACGACGAAAGGCGGGACGCCTTCTTCGCTCTGCAACGGTCTTCGAGGATCTGGTAAAGACAATGTGTACCACGAACTGCTCGTGGGGCCTGACGCGGATTATGGTCGCAAACCTCGTCGAACATCTTGGCCAGAAAGCTCCGGATGGTAAAAAGGCCTTCCCGATGGCTGACGCACTGGCAGAACGTACGCCCGATTTTTTTCGAAGTGAGATCCGTGCGGGATATCGTTCTCCTTATCTTCACGAGCTCGGTGTCTCCGTCGCGTCGGGAAAGCTCGACCCTGAAAGTTGGCTCCGCTCCGACCTGCCAACACCCGAACTTAAGCACGAGATAATGAATGTTAAAGGGATCGGAAATTATGCGGCGGACAATATATTGAAACTCCTCGGCCGTTATGACGGACTAGCCCTCGATTCATGGCTTCGTTCCGGCTATTTCAAGAAGCACAATCGGGGAAAGACCTGCACCGACAAGAAGATCGAGAAACACTATCGCAAATTCGGCGAATGGCAGGGCCTGGCCATATGGTGCGATATGACCGAATCGTGGTTTGCCGATAGAGAACAATAAGCCGAGACAATAAGGCACCCCAGTTCGAGATACAGATACTTTCCTGATCGAACCTAACGCGCGAAAGTAGGGGACAGCCTTCTGCTCGAACGCAAAAGCCACATGATTAGACGATGGATCGGGTGCGAGGCGCTAGGCGGGAACAAGTTCTTCCGTCTGCACAGCTGTTTCGATCTTGACCTTTTCTACTGGGAAGGACGCTCCGACGAATTGAAGATTAAGCAGGTTCTTTCCGCCCGGAGCTTCGCGCCGGTTGCATACGACTGCAAGCCCGGAGAAATCGTATTTCTCGCTGATAAATTTGATTCGGTCGCCGACATTTGCGTCGAGCGATGTCAACACCGCCGCTCCTCGTTTACTGACATTTTCAGTTGAGGCCCACTCGCCCTTAAGCGAGGCTTTCTGGCCGTCAACAAGTGCGAGGTAATGCTCGATCACGGTGTAGAATCTGGGATCTTTCCGTGGTTTAAATTCGCGGGCGGCTTCCCGTATCTTCCAGAGGCCGTCCTCGTTCATCCCGCAGATCCGATAATTTTGCATCGGGTCGGCAGCATAGCTTTCGGGAACTTGACGCCCAATAAACGCAACGCCGATGTGATAGCCAAAGTCTTCGTCGGCAAGGCGCTGGCAATTCTGGACAAGGCCCCAAACCCGGTAGAGTTCACGGTCGTGATCGTAGCATCGGACAACGGGGGCGACAGGGACCAATATCGACATGAGGCGGCCTGTAGGGACCTCACGCTTTGAATAGAACCCGGCGCCGGTCTGCGAGATGCTTATCACCTCGGCGATCACTTTCCAGATGTCGCCATTCTCGTCATTGCCCGAGACTACAGCGTGCATCAACGTTGACGACGGGTCAAAATTTTCTGTGGTCTCTTCCCCTTGATTTACCATCAAATCCCTCCGAAAAGCTTTGCGAATATCGACCGGCTTCTGCAAACGATCATTCGATCCCTTCCAGCGGGAACAGATGGTCGATGAACTCCAAATGAAGCCGCGTAATGCCATCCGTGCCGGTGTGTTTTCCTCTAACGATCGAGATGATCGTAGTGTCGGCCCTTTGACTCTTGACACGAAGGAAAGACCCAATGTCTATGTTAAATGATGTAAAGACGGCTGCTCCGCCAAGGCTGACATTTTCGGTCACACTGACCTCGCTTTCGGTTACGTCGCCATTTTCGTCGAGAAGCTCCAGGACCAGAGATTCAGGAATTGCGAATCGAGTATGCCGTCGAAGGTAGGTCGGCAGATCGCTTTCGTCCGGAATTGCCGGGGCTTCAATGAGCTTCCAAAGGCCGCCTTCTTCGCGTTCCGAAAGGTCGAATAGTTTGGTCGGGTTGTCCAGGAAGGATGAGGGCGGGTTCTTGCCGATAAATGCGATTCCGACCGCATACTTCTCGTTGTCGCGGTCGGTCGAGACCGGGATGCATCGACGGATGAGGCTCCAAACTCGGTACTGGGGCTCCAGATAGTCATAACAACGCAACTGTCGCGGCATCGGTACCGAGACCACGATCAGGCGTCCGCGTTTGACCGGCCGCTTCAGGAAAAATCCCGCACCAAACGCCGAGACATCCTCAAGCCGCGTTATCTCGTTCCACGACACTTTGTTGTCGACCTTGACTTCGACGCGTGTCGGCAGCGAAAGCGAGTATCGCTGGATACGCCGCTTTTCAGCTTCGGTGCCGGGAGCTGCCGTTTCTTCTGCAGGGTGTGTAAGGGTAGTAGGCATCTGGTCGGTCGAGTTCGGGAAGTAGGACCGAAGTGTACGAAAAAGCGTTGATTAACTGAGATGTGTACTTGCGCATGAACGTATGCGCGATGTTGCGGCGAGGCCTTGCCGCCTGTAAAATAATAGCATCACAGGAATGCCATTACAAGCATTTTAAACATTTTTGTTCACACGCATTCGAACAACGGAAATACCGCAATAAAAGGCCTCTGAACGCTAGTCTTAATACGAAATGGATTCATTGTTAGACCGCAATCAAATAAATATTGAGGACGAGATGCGCCGCTCGTATCTCGACTACGCAATGTCCGTCATTATCGGACGCGCTCTGCCGGATGTTCGCGACGGGCTCAAGCCCGTGCATCGCCGAATTCTCTTCGGAATGTTCGAGCAGGGAAATACCTCGGCGAAGCCCTATCGGAAATCTGCTCGGGCCGTCGGCGAGGTGATGGGAAAATATCATCCGCACGGCGATGCCGCGATCTACGACTCGATCGTGCGAATGGCGCAGGATTTTGCGATGCGCTATCCGTTGGTTGACGGGCAGGGAAACTTTGGCTCGATCGACGGAGACAACCCGGCAGCCCAAAGGTACACCGAAGTGCGTCTCGCGAGGCTGGCTAATGAAGTTCTGGCCGACATCGAAAAAGAAACGGTCAATTTTCAGCCCAATTACGACGACTCGCTTCGCGAACCGACTGTTCTGCCTACAAGGGTTCCGCTTTTGTTAGTGAACGGATCCGAAGGCATAGCCGTCGGCATGGCGACAAAGATTCCGCCTCACAATTTAACCGAGATACTTAACGGCTGCATCGCTTTGATCAAGAATCCGACGATTACCGTTGACGAACTGATTCAACTGATACCCGGCCCCGATTTTCCGACGGCGGGATTTATTTACGGCCGCGAAGAGATCGTTCGTGCATACAGGGAAGGCCGAGGGATCATTCAGATGCGGGCTCGGGCTGCGATCGACCGGATCGGACGCGGCGACCGGGAAAAGGACGCCATCGTCATCACCGAGATCCCGTATCAGGTCAATAAGGCGAGGCTGATCGAGAAGATCGCAGAACTTGTGAACGAGAAAAGGCTCGACGGCATATCCGAACTTCGGGATGAATCGAACCGGCTCGGCATGCGGATCGTGATCGAGCTAAAGCGCGACGCGATCGCCCAGGTCGTTCTTAACAAGCTTTACAAGCTGACGCCGATGCAGTCGTCGTTCGGCATTATCAACATCGCGATCGTCGACGGACAGCCGAAAGTTCTTACCCTCAGGCAGATGCTCGAATACTTCGTCGAATTTCGGCGGGAAGTGGTTCGCCGCAGGACCGAGTTCGACCTGCGAAAGGCACAGGCAAGGGCGCATATTTTAGAAGGTTTGAACAAGGCGATCGATGCGCTCGATTATATCGTCCCGTTGATACGAAACTCGAGATCTGTCGATGAAGCCAGACAATGGCTGACCGGCAATTTTTCCACGCTGGACGAGGTCAGTAAGTGGCGCGGCATCACCGGCGGAAAAGCCGAGGACGCATTTCTGAAAGATCTGCGACGTGTCATCGGAAGCCTTGCGTTCAGCGAGATACAGGCCCAGGCGATCCTCGACCTGCAGCTTCGCCGGCTTTCGGCACTTGAACGTCAGAAGATCCTCGATGAATACGAATCGGTCATAAAGCACATCGCTGAACTCGAGAACATTCTCGCAAACGAGCCCGTGCTGCGACAGGTGATAATCGACGAGCTCGAAGAAGTGAAGAAAACCTTCGGCGACGCGCGTCGGACCGAGATCGTGGATGCGGACGTCGAACTCTCGATCGAGGACCTGATAAAGGACGAGGATGTCGCGATTACCGTGACAAAGGCGGGCTACATCAAGCGGACGCCGGTCTCTACCTATTCCAGGCAGGGCCGCGGCGGCAAGGGACGGCTGGGGGCGACCGCCAAGAACGATGATTTTGTAGAGAACCTTTTCATCGCATCGACGCATGCTTATCTGATGATCTTCACGGAGGATGGGCAGGTTTATAAGATCAAGGTCCATGAGATACCGGAGGCAGCAGCGGCCGCACGCGGAAAGGCCGTCGTCAACCTTGTCCAGCTTTCTGCCGAAAGAAAACTCGTTGCCGTAATGCCCGTCAGGGATTTCAGCGAAGTCGTGTATCTGACGATGGTGACCAAAAACGGCGTGATTAAAAAGACCGCGTTGTCCGACTATCAGAACATCCGAGCGAACGGCATCAACGCGATCAACATCGACGAAGGCGACGAACTGCTCGAAGTGATCCGGACCGACGGCAAGCAGCAGATATTTGTCGCGACACACGACGGAATGGCCGTCCGCTTTCAGGAAACGGATGTCCGCCCGATGGGCAGGGCAGCCCGCGGTGTGCGCGGCGTGAATCTTCGGAAGGGAGATTACGTCGTGGCTGTATGCGCGGTGTCGCAGGAGGGAATCGAGAAGATCCTTTCTGTATCGGAGAAGGGTTTTGGCAAACAGACCCAGGTCAGCAGCTATCGTCTGACCAAACGTGGCGGTATCGGTGTCATAAATATGAAAACGACCGAGAAAACCGGCAAGGTCGTGTCTGCGTTCCCGGTCGAAGAGGATAGCGAAATAATGATCATCACCCAGCAGGCGAAACTTATCCGCCTCGGTGTCGACAAGATCCGCGAAACCGGCCGCAGTGCCCAGGGCGTGACGCTGATCAAATGCGGCGAGGACGACCTGGTAACCAGCGCTTCACTGCTCGCAAGCGAGGCCGAAGAGGAAGAATAGGTTTCGGAGTTATTTGTCCTTGGAGCCGGGTCTAGTGCCCGGCTCTTTTTCATGGTCCCGAGCCAGACAGCTTTTGCAGTCGTTCGATCACAAGCTCGGTGCGGTCGGCATCTGGCATTAAATGACCCGGCAACGAGTCCAGAAATCTTCTATCTGACAGCAATCTACTGACGTTCTCGGCAATGAAGGTTCGGACATCGTCTGCCGCCCGCTCGATCTCTTTCGGCAACTCTTCTCGTCCGTTTACAACCGCGATCAGGTCCTCGAGGTCATGGCTTCCTAGGAAGTCCTTTTTTCCCCGGTCATTGAAAGCTTCGAGTTTGGTGGCGAAGAAGTAGACAGGTGTGACAACGCGGATCGAGACATCCGCATTCAGCCTACGCATTTCGGCTGATTCAACGGCGGCGGAATACCAAATGTTGGTGAAGCCGAGGATCTCTCCATTTATCGGCATCACGTCAAGCACTGTATCGTTCTTTGTCCAACGGCAGATCGGGGCCCCTTCGCGAAGGTCGTGTCGGAAGCCCGCTTTCTGGAGTCGTCCTTCGAAGTCGGTATACGCCGAATACGTTAGTGCCTCGACGATTACATCCACGTCCTTTGTTGACCGAACTGCCGCCGCAGCCCCATCCGTAATAAAGAGGCCTGTCGTGCATCCGCCGACGAAGACTAGATCATCGGCAAGTTCACCCAACCTGGCAGCAGCCAGCCGAAGCATTTCAATGTTTGCGTCTGCCATTGCGAAGACTCTTGATCAACTCCTTTTCGGCAAGCTTTCTTTGCCTGGCACCCCCGTCGCGGATCGCATCGACAAGGGCGAGGCGGGCATAAAGCTCGGGGTCCTTCCTGGCCGCGTCTGGTACCGATCTATAAAGCGGCATCAGGGCCAATCCTCGTTTCGTTCCCTTCGGATCCGGCCAGACCGGGATCGGCTCATTTCCCGTAGCGATCTGGCTTACGAGCGGCTCAGCGGCATAGGAGGTTGGCATCCCTCTTACGATCGTTCCGTGCGAGACGGGGAATGCGTACTTTACTCCGTGGATCAGGAATTCCTCAACGGCATCCAGTATAGGAGATTCGCCAAGCTCACTCTGCGTCCTGCTGGTCGGATGCAGCAACTTTGCCCATTGAAGACGCTTAACAGATGCGTTTATTTCGGATTGGCTGATTCCGATGTCCGATGCGATAGCAGAATACGGCGGGCGTTTGTCCTTGTAGCCGACTAGCTTCAGTAGGATCAACACATCTTGAGGTTTTAACGGATCAGCCATCTTTTCATTCGCGATTCGCGAATAGCGAATGCGATGAGCAAAATATACGCCGTTCCTGCTCAAATGTAAACAAAAATTGAACCACCGGCAGAAAGGAGTATTCGATCGATAGCGGAACTGTTAACTATCAACTCACAAACTATTAACTGTTAGACATTGTATTGCTAACAGCTTTCAGTTATCAGTTTTGAGTTATCAGTTAGTCCGAATGTAGCTTCTATTCAAATAATGAAGGTGCGCTTGGTTCAGCCGCGATCTCGAGCCCGAAGTGTTCGTAGGCGAGACGGGTTGTCATGCGGCCGCGGGGAGTGCGGTTGAGGAAGCCGATCTGCAGCAAATAAGGTTCGATGATCTCTTCGATCGAGTCCTTCTCTTCGTGCAGGGCCGCGCAGAGTGTGCCGAGGCCGACCGGCCCGCCGTCGAATTTTTCGATGATCGTCAACAGGAACTTGCGGTCCATTTCGTCGAGGCCGAACGTATCCACCTCCATCCGATTGAGCGCGTCGTTCGCGACGTGTTCGTTGATCGATCCGTCGTGATCTACCTCAGCGTAATCTCGCACGCGGCGGAGCAGGCGGTTGGCGATGCGTGGCGTTCCGCGGGAACGGCGGGCGATCTCGTTCGAGCCCGTCGGATCGATTCCGACATCGAGTATCCGCGCCGATCGTTCTACGATCTGCTGCAGTTCGTCTATGCCGTAAAAATCGAGATGGAAAATAATGCCGAACCGTCCTCGGAGCGGGGCCGTTATCATTCCTGGCCGCGTGGTCGCGCCGACCAGAGTGAATTTCGGAAGCTCCAGCTTGATCGACCTCGCCGCCGTGCCCTGCCCGATCATCAGGTCGAGGCTATAGTCCTCCATTGCGGGATAAAGGATCTCTTCGATCGCCGGGTTCAGACGGTGGATCTCGTCGATAAATAGGACGTCGCCTTCTTCCAGATTGGTCAGGATCGCCGCGAGATCGCCCGCCTTTTCAATGATCGGCCCGGCAGTCGATTTCAGCGTCGAGCCCATCTCGTTGGCGACGATGTTGGAAAGGGTCGTCTTCCCAACGCCCGGCGGCCCGGTCAACAAAATATGATCCAACGCCTCGCGCCGCTTCAACGCCGCCTTCATAAAAACGCGCAGGTTGTCCTTCACCTTCGCCTGGCCGATGTATTCCGCCAACTGCGCAGGCCGAAGTGTCGCCTCGAAGCGCTTTTCTTCGGAGGTGAGGTCCTCGTTTGTGATGCTTGTCGCAGCTTCCATCTTCGTTACCCGCACCTTAGCTCGACAACTAGAACATATTCGAACAGGATGCACAGGATATACAGGATATCTCTGAACGCCGCTTTATCATGTTCATCCTGTACATCCTGTTAAATAATCACCTAAAGGAGCAAACCTTTATTATAAAGAGCCAGAATATCCATCGAGAACGCTACAGTACAGTGCAGCAGCAGGCCCAGCCAGATACTGCCGTTCCGATAGCTCATCCACCCAAGAAAGATGCCCGCGGCGATGGCGGCCATGGTTTCCGCCGGCGGTTTGCCGAAGTGGATCATGCAATACGGCACGGTCATCACAAAGATCGAATAGAGCCCGAGCGAGCGTTTCAGGCTATGTACCAGAAAGCCGCGAAAGAAGAACTCGAGCCCCAAAAACTGTACGAAGTATATCAGTTCCCATATAAGCAGCGTCCTTCCGAGATACGGCTCGCCGTCGTAGATGCGTAGGAACGGATACTTTGCCGCAAACCCCGAGGTCAGCGACATCAGGTAAACCAACGGCAGCATCACCGCAGTGCATGCGGCAAGGAGTTTCCAGAAGCCGGGCTCGATCCGCAGCTTCAGCCCGAAATCGCTAAGGTTGGCGTTCCACGCGAACTTGATTATCAACAGCGGCCCGACGAAGTAAAAGACGCTCACTACGCCGACCCACCACGCCAGTGCCGGAAGATTATTCTCCGACGAATCCGAAATTAACGCGCCGAACCATTCGAGGTTCGTCCCGGCCAAGGCTCGGGCTATCGCGTCAGCATCTTTCAGGTAGAAGATACACGTCAGCCCGAAAGCTGTATAAACCAACGCGAATACGGCCCTGCGGTCGAGCTTCGCGATATCAGATCTGATGTGATCGAGGATCTCGAGCATTCATTTGCTTTCTTTTCTTTTTTCGTGTGCTTCGTGGAGAAAAAAACATTGGAGAGCCTGTCCACTAATGACACGAATCACACAAAAAAACGAAAGCCCCCCAAAGTCAGCAGACGGACGGTATTATTTCGCCAATCTTTGCAGGGCTGCTCGAAGGAGTTTTGGCACGCTGGCCTCGGTCCCATCCTGCCTCGCCTGCTGCAATGCTTTCTCAGCGGCATTTCTCTGATATCCGAGGTTTACCAGGGCAGACAAAGCATCGTCGTAAACGCCGCCTGTTTCCGTTCCGTGACCGTCGGTGCCTGCCTCGCCCGATACGGCTGCGGCAGCAGCACCAATGGCCAGATCGGCGAGTTTGTCCCGCAGCTCCACCACGAGCCGCTCAGCAGTTTTTCTGCCGACGCCGGGAATAGCTGTAAGCTTGGCTATATTGTCGCTGCGGATTGCCGCGATGATCTCGTCGGCATTCATTCCGCTGAGCATCGTGATCCCCGACCTTGCCCCGACGCCCTGCACCGAGATCAGCTTCAAATACAGCTCGCGGTCACGGGCTGACGTGAAGCCGAAAAGCTGGATGGCGTCTTCACGAACGTGCGTGTATATCCGCAGTTCGACATTCGAGCCGATCTCGCCGAGATCGTAGAACGTTGAAAGAGGTATCGTTACCTCGTACCCAACACCGCCGACATCCACGATCACGACGTTGGTTTGTTTTTCGAGAAGTTTTCCGGATAATAATGCGATCATTGTTTCACACTTGAAACACGAATTGTAAAGCAAAAGTGTCCGCGGGGCAACGGGGACGAATAAATTCAGCATCAACCTTTATGGATCGCCGATCCTATCCGACGTAATGGCCCTCTTCCCCTGCAAACCAGATTTTTGCGATGTTTTTTGCGATCGATGCAGAAAAAACTTTGCGGTCAGCCCGGAAAGATATAAAATGGATTTTGGAGTTGGGCTGGATTTTTGAAACTGATTTCGAAAACGCGGCGTAAACATTGACATAAACTATCACGAGGTGAATTAGAATGTTGTTCCTGGGAGTGTTGAAAAGAGTCGTACCGTTTTTCCTGACGTTTGCCGCCGGGTTATTTATTGCGAGCTTCTTCATAAGTATCGCGAAGCCGTCGTTCAATTTTCCCCGAAAGTCGATCAAGCACCGCGAGATCCATCGGCTGCGTGACGAGAATCGCGAGCTGAAGCGTTCAAATCGCGAGTTGCGTCGACAGGTTGAAGAGATGCGCCAGAATACGGAGTTGAGATTTGGAAATGATTCGGATCTCCCGAGTTTCGAGCCGCCGCCACCGCCGCCTCCTCCACGGGTTGTGCATCGCAAGTACGAACGTTAAATTTTTAATGGAAATACAGGCCACAGGCAAACGCGAGAGCGACCTGTGGCCTGTTGGTTTAGCAACGGAGTTTTTCAGATGTATCGCGTTATATTGAGCCGCCTTCTTCCTTTTGTCCTCGGAGCCTTTGCCGGTGTAGGGGCATTTTACCTTCTGACGCCTTTTAATGTTCCGGCGCCCCCGACGACCGTGCCCGCATGGTCCGTCGGTTCCGGCAGCTCGAGTTTCTGTAAGAATCGCAAGTTTGAACGCTTGCTAGACACCTCCGATTTTCGATCTGACAAGGCCGAAATCCCCTTGCGTATTATAAGTAAACCGCAGGCCGTTTACACGGACCTCGCCCGAGAGAACGGCGTCGAAGGATCGGTCCGACTCAAGGTCACTCTCCGCGCTAACGGTGAGGTCGGCGAGATCAGCGTTCTTCGCGGCCTGCCGGACGGTTTGACCGAACAGGCCATCGCGGCGGCCCGCAAGATCGATTTTGAGCCTAAGAAGGTAAACGGTGTTCCGACGTCCAGAACGGTTACGATCGATTATACGTTCAGTATTTATTAAGCCAACCGGCATAGAACAAGCAGTTTCACGGTGTGAAAGCCACAGATTAACGGTGAACCAGGGTTTGATGTTAATCTGTGGCTTGAATTTTTTATGGACGAGGGACATGCCAGAAAGCAGATCGTCGAGGTCGGCAAATTGCTCTACGACCGTAATTACGTCGTGGCGTTTGACGGCAATGTCAGCATACGCTTGGATGATGATCGTGTGATCGCTACGCCAACGATGACCTCGAAAGGCCGTCTGACCGAAGAATGTCTCGCGATCACAGACATGGAGGGCAAGGCGCTCAACGAGAACAAGGCCTCGTCGGAACTGGCGATGCACCTGCTGATCTACAATATGCGGCCGGACATTCACGCCGTCTGCCATGCACATCCACCGCACGGGACCGCCTTTGCGGTTGCCGGCCTCGCTATCGACAAACCGATACTGTCTGAGGTGATATTGACACTCGGATGTGTCCCGTTGACGAATTACGGTACCCCCTCGACCGATGAGCTGACCGACGCGATGAAGCCGTTTGTCGGCGTCCACAACGCATTGCTAATGGCAAACCACGGCGCGGTCGCCTATGGCAAGCATCTTTGGGAAGCCTACGACAGGCTCGAAACACTCGAGCACACAGCCAAGATCGCCATTCTCGCAAAAGCCCTCGGCGGTGCCAACGATCTTCCGGCCGATGCGATCGAAAAGCTTATCGAGATAAGGGAAAGGGCCGGTTTTCTGGACGAATCTGCACGCTGTCAGGCTTGCGGTTACCTTCACGAGGGCAGCGGCGTCGGTGCGGGATGCACGTCGGCCCAGGCGTCAAACGGAACAAAGATCGCCTTCACTCGCGAAGAGTTGATCGACCTTTTGAGCCAAGCGGCCAAATTAAGTTAAACTAGCACCACTTTCGGGATTATAATTCGAGGGAATCAGGAGCGATCTAAATGCAAGAAGCATTAGGAATGGTTGAATGTAAAGGCCTGGTTGCGATGATCGAGGCCGCAGACGCGATGGTCAAGGCCGCGAACGTGCAGCTCGTGGGCTACGAAAAGATCGGTGCCGGGTTTGTGACGGCGATCGTGCGGGGCGACGTCGCTGCCGTAAAAGCGGCCACAGATGCCGGCGCTTCGGCCGCACGCCGTGTTGGTGAACTCGTCAGCGTCCACGTGATACCCCGGCCACATTCGAGCGTCGACGAGAGATTACCGGTCGTAATGAAATAGTGTCCGGTGGGCCGTGGCGAGATTTTTTCTCTGGCACTGACCACTGATCACTGACCACTGTTAAATGATAATCGGACGCATTTTGGGCACGGTCGTGTCCACGCAGAAAGATGAACGGCTTCACGGTAAGAAACTCCTGATCGTGAAGCCGATAAACTTGGATGGTACCGACCAAAGCGGCTACGTGGTGGCGGTCGATACCGTCGGTGCCGGCTTCCATGAAAGGGTCATCGTGGTCGGCGGCTCGTCGGCCCGCATGGCCGACGGTAACAAAGATTGCCCAGTGGATTCGGCGATAATCGGGGTGATCGACACTATCCACTTTACCCAACAACAGTAAAATGGGTTTCGGCGACAACAAATCTGCGGCTCTCATTTTTCTTCGTATCGTCCTAGCCATTCTGATGTTTATTCACGGAGCCGCACGCATCAGCAATGGTACGGTTGATGACTTTGGCGGGTTTCTCGGCACACAAGGGTTTCCCCTTGGCTTTTATCTCGCATGGGGAATTACCATCTTTGAATTGGTCGGAAGCGTACTGCTTGCTGCCGGATTTTATGCGTGGATCATCGCTCTTCTTTTTGCGGCCCAATTAAGTGCCGGGGTCGCGATGGTCCATTGGAAACAAGGCTGGTTCGTGGTCGGGGCCGGAACCGGTGGAATGGAATACAGCGTTTTATTGACCGCATCGTTTTTAGCGATCGCGTTCGCAAATTACAGCAAGGCCGGCAGATAAAATGCAGATCGCACGCGTTATCGGCACCGTAGTATCGACTGTAAAGAATGAAACTCTTCATGGCCGAAAGTTTCTTCTCGTGCAGACACTGGACGCCGACCTGAATGAAAAGGGCAAACCGATGGCCGCCCTTGATGCGGTCGGGGCAGGGGTCGGAGAACTGGTGTTCTGGTGCCGCGGCAAAGAGGCGTCCTTCCCTTTCAAACGCGACGAAACGCCGACCGACTGCACGATCGTCGGCATCATTGACTCGTCCGCGCACGTTCGGAGCAAGGGTTAGCCGCGAAAATCCGCAATAGCAGGATTCTGTGAACCATCGCTGGGCCATTTCCTGGATTTTGTGGTCTATGTGCCTCTTCGCGGCCATTTGAATATGCTCATCGCCCGAGTCATCGGCACCGTCGTCGCAACGCCGAAGAATCAGCGTTACGAGGGCTCGCGAATAATGGTCTGCCGGCAGATCTCGCCGGAGGGTGAGGACATGGATTATACGTGCCTCGCTCTCGATTCCGTCAGTTCAGGTGAAGGCGACATCGTCGTTATCGCCCAGGAAGGTTGGTCCGCCTCGACCGCCGCCACCGGACGCCCAGGCGCCGCCATCGATTCGGCGATAGTTGCGGTGGTTGATCGGGTTGATCTACTTTGAGAATTCGCTTCCTTCAGTGAGTAGTGACAAGGTTCAAGTTAATAGTTGCTTAGACTGATCACTCGTCACTTTTAACTTGTCACTGAAGAAAAATGCAATGAGTGACAGTATTGCTCTTGAGAAAGCAATTAGATTTGCGCTAAGGATCGTAAAGCTTTACAAGCACTTGACCGACGAAAAGCAGGAATACGTTATTTCCAGGCAGGTCTTGTTATCGGGCAGCCTTATTGCTAAATACGTTAAGGCATCTCTTCATGGCTCCACAAGACAGGTATTTTCAAACGAAATGTACCTGGCCATGCAGAAAGCACTTGAAACCGAGCTTTGGCTATTGCTGCTTAAAGAGAGTGGCAACTTGAGTGACGGACAATACGCTTCCTTGAACGATGATTGTGTCGAGTTGATAAGGCTTACGTCTTCCATATCGAGGACAACCTGGGATAATGAGTGACACACGAAAAATTGCCGAACGGATCGCCAGGCTGCTTGAAGCCGAGCAGGCGGGAGGTGATCTTGCGTCGGTTTTTGCGAGCATCGAGAAGCTAAATCACCGCCTCGACAAGCTGGAAGCTTCCGTAAATCCAGAATCCGCAATCCGCAATCCGCAATTGCTGCATCCCAGTCAGGAGAAGTTCGCGGTAATCGAAGCGGTCGCCGACCGGATCGTCGAGGGCGTAAAAGGCGAAAAGGCCTGCACGTTCGAGCCGAACGGCAAGCCTTGCGATCATTGTTCGATGTGCAACTCCCGCGGATTCTAAACCGAAGGATCAGCGGTTAGCTGGTGCAGGGTTTGCCGCGGGCTGGTTTGGGGCGGTCTCGGGCCTTCGAAGCGTATTCGCATCCGTGACCTTCGGCACCTGTCGTGCACCTTCCTCCGCCTGGAAGAAAGGCTCTTCCTTAAAGCCCACCAAACCTGCGGTCAACACTGCAGGGAACGAATTCCGGGTCGTGTTGTAATCGGTCACGGCCTGATTGTAGTCGGTCCGGGCAGTGTTGATCCGATTCTCCGTACCCGATAGCTCATCCTGAAGTTTCATGAACGACTCGTTCGACCGTAAGACCGGGTAGTTTTCCTGCAGCATCAAAAGCCGCCCGATCGTCCCACCAAAACTGCTGTTTGCGTCGATGATGGCCTGCCTTTGTTCGGGGCTCCTATCGCCGTCAGCTCCGGCCGGCTGTGCCTGCTGTGCTCCCAGAAGCCGCGAACGGGCATCGGCGATCTGTCCAAAGACTTCCTGTTCCTGAACACCCGCCATCTTCGCGGCTTCGACGAGATTCGGTATCAGGTCTGCACGCCGCTGCATCGAGCTTTCGACGTTTGCCCATTTGCCTCTGACCTGTTGTTGTTTTGCGGTCAACTCGTTGTAGCTGCATCCGCTGAGGCCGGTTACGGCCACTAACGCGATTGTTAATAAGATCGCTCTTTTCATTTCAATTCTCCTCATTGAACCTGTCTCTCCATGACGATGTTTGTCTTAGCGTTCATTCGCCAGTGACTACGGCATCGGAACGCCCGATCGAATCAACCGAATCGGTTACCTTTTCTATCTGTGCCATATACTCGCCGAATAATTCGTTGGCCCCGATCTCATCGAGTTTTCCCGCAAAATTATTCTCGCGAATGTTAAAGACCTTCTCAAATACTACGCCGTCGAGCCCCAGCTCCTGTACCGTCAAGGCGACGATCTCATGCTTGGTCACCGGCGGCTGGGTACCCCCAAGTATCAAAACGGCCCTGAAGACGGCGACAAAGCTGGGCAAGCTCTCGGCCATCAGCCGGCAAAGCCCTTCGACGGAATTCGAGACCGGAATATACTTTCGCCGCAGATAGATCAGCTTGCTTCGCAGCTCATACTCGGCTTGATGGCGAAGGTAATGGTCGTCGATCTGGAGGTCAGCAAGCACATCCGTTCCATAGAGTACCTTGCGTGCAACCTCCATCTGGTGAAATTCGATCGGAAATACGTCCGCCGCGTTCTTCAGCTCTGATACCGTGAAGTAAACCGGGACCGGATGGCCCAAGCGGTGCCATTCCCGCACGCAGGCGTGTGCATTTCGGAGATCCTCGGGAGCAATGCGGTGAAGCGCGATCAGCAAATTGTAATCTGAATGTTGCGGCACGAAATCGCCTGCAGCCGCCGAACCATAGAGGATCACCGAGGCAAGATTGCGGCCGTGCGTCGCCTTAAGGTCGTCGATCAGTGCTTCAAATTGATGATTCATAGCTCTTTTCTGTTGGTTTCGGGTTTCTTGTTTCTGGTTTCTCATTGGCGCATTTAGCCAAATTCCTAAACTAGAAACCGGAAACAAGGAACGATGAGACCCCCTTACCAACTACCGCCTGCTCCTCCTCCTCCAAAATCACCACCGCCTCCGAATCCACCCCAATCCGACCCGCCCGACGACCAGCCGGAGTCCCAACTGCTAGACGAGGAGCTGCTCGAACTGGCGATGTTTGCGATCGCCGAACCGATGATCCACGGAATGGCACTTCCGCCGCCCCAGCTGTCGTCGTCATCGTCAGACCTTCGCCCGCCGCGTCGGTTCGACCAAAGCACGAGTATTACGACAAGGATGATCGCCATACAGCAGAATAAATTATACAAGCTTGAAGACGACTCGCCGGTGCGTCGCTCGCGGCCGGCGGTCGGTGCGGGCGGAGTTCCCGATAGACGAGATTCGATAGTACGCATATATGCATCGAGCGTGTCGGAAATGCCCTTCGCATAGTTGCCTCTTCGAAACTCGGGCACGAGGTGCTGTCGCTGCAGGCTTCCGACCAGCCCGTCCGGAAGCTCGTCCTCGAGATCTCTGCTTACGTGCGTGAAATACTTTCTGTCCTCTATGGCCACGAAAAGCAGAGCGCTTGGGTTATCGTCCTCCTTTGAACCGATTCCCCAGCCCCTCGCCACCGCATGCGAATAATCGAAGATCGCCCGCTCGCCCGTCGTATTTACAACAGCCACCGCGAGTTCCACACCTGTCTTGTCGCGAAATTCTATCAGACGCTTGTCGAACTGTGCCTTCGCCGCGGCATCGAAGACACCGACATAGTCGTTGACCGGGCCGGTCGGAGCCGGCAGAGGCGAAGTGTTGATCGAGAAGGGCTGGTCTGTCTGCGCAACGGCGGACAAGGTGCCGAGCAAAAGCGCGATCAGCACAATGAGTGAAAAGCGGTGTCTCGCCGAAGCAATTCTATTTTTCATCCAATATGTACTGATTCTGCCAAATCAATTGAGAATACGAAAGTCCGGCGGGGTTTGTTCCCTCCTAGCTGCGTCGAACACTCTTTATCGAGCCACGAAAAATGCGTAGGGCCGCCTTTACCGTCGGATCGGTCTCGGCGTAAGCGATCATTTCTTCCTGCGTCGCAGATTCGGACAGTGTTGGCCGTTCTGCCCCCTGAACATCCTGAAACACGGGCACAGCAGCCACCCTATATATGGGTGCCGGTGCTGCGGCTGCACCGCTGCCGATCGCTTGAGGAAACACCTGGGCAATCGGTGTCTTTGCTTCACGGCCCACAAATTTCGCTATAAACTCCGACGCTCCCGAGATCGGCCTGAGGTCGTCGCCCATTGACCAGAGCCGACGTTCATAAGCGCTGTCAAGCCACTCGTCATCCACGTGCTCAAGTAATTCGGACGGGACGTCGGGCAACGCAAGCTCTATCGAATCGAGAAAACTCAGGTCAAAATCGGCAGTTTTTACCGGTACGGTAACGGTTTTCTCGAAGGCTGGCGGCGGATCGACGATCGGCGTCAACGCCAACTCGGCACCGGCCACTTGCGTGTCAGAGGCCTCAGCGGCAATTGGTCGGTCAACAGGGGTTCGCTCAACCGGCGGAACCGAGTTCAAAGTTTTTTTTTCCTCAGGGAGCGATTCCAGCACGGGTTGGCCGGAATGAGCGGAGTTCGCGAGGCGGCCTTCGAGGCCGGAAAGGCGTTCAAGGATGTTCTCGATGCTCACAAGGCCGCGCATCTCTATGATCTTGACTAAGCCGATCTCAAGCACATATCTGCCGTTAACCGCCTCGCGAAGTTTCGACTCTGTCTCGGATAGAGAATTAAAGAAGCGAACAAGGTCGGATTCACTAAAGCCGGTGGCGTATTCGGCAAGCTCGGATGGTGTAAGAGCGGAAGAATCCGCGAGTTTACCGTCGCCGCCGGACACTTTGAAGACCAGCAGATCGCGAAAAAGCGACAGCATGTCGCGGCAGAAGCTGCGAAGATCGTGCCCGCGGGCGGTAAGTTCATCGACCACCTCAAGGGCGGCCAACGGATTCCTTCCGGCAATGGCGGCCAAAACGTTCATCATCGTCGCCGAACCGGCCATGCCAAGCGCACCCGCCACATCCACAACCTCGATCTTTTCGCCCGAAAAGCTGATGACCTGATCGAAATTTGACTGAGCATCGCGCATCGAACCCTCGCCCGATCGTGCGATCTCTTTGAGCGCCGCGTCCGAAACCTCGATCTTCTCCGCATCCGCGATCAGTTTTAGCCGATCGAATATCTTTTGCAGGGAGATGGTGCGAAACTCGAACTCCTGGCATCGCGAAAGTATCGTTTCCGGGACCTTGTGCAGCTCGGTCGTCGCCATTATGAACATCACGTTCGGCGGCGGCTCTTCCAGCGTTTTCAGCAATGCATTGAACGAGGACTTCGACAGCATGTGGACCTCGTCAATGATAAAAACTTTAAAGCGGTCGCGTGCGGCACGTATGTTGATTCCCTCGAGGATCGTGTCGCGGATATCATCCACACCGGTGTGCGAAGCGGCGTCGATCTCCAGCACGTCCATCGAACGGCTTTCCGATATCTCGATGCACGAAGGACACGCGTCGGCATCGTCTGTTCGGCAGGGCAGTATGTTGGGTTTATCGGTCTTGTGGCAGTTCAGTGCCTTTGCCAAAAGGCGTGCGGTCGTCGTTTTGCCAACGCCGCGAGCCCCCGAAAACAGGTAAGCATGATGCAGCCGGTCGTGCTCCAGGGCATTACGCAAAGTCTGCGTAATATTCTCCTGCCCAGTGACCTCCTCAAAAGTCTGCGGCCTCCATTTTCTGGCAATAACCTGATAAGACATTTTCTAAAGGATAAAGGATAACGGATAAAGGATAAAGTGAAGAGAAGAAGTATCGTCGGAGAGTAGCAATTAACCAGTCCGAAGGTGAGATCGTGCAGTTCACGGATGTGATAGCGACTATGTTTTCTTGCTAAACAATATCGAACGATCTTTGACAATTTGAAAGGCGTGAACCGGTAAGGAATGTTGGAGTTTAAAAAGGGAAAAGGCTTCAGACTTAACCGCAACACAGGCTGAAATTGCTACCGTTGCTCGGTTCCCCGCCTAGCGGATTCACAACTCAAACCTTGTGCGGAGCCTGAAGCCCGAATTAAAGGATAAAGGATAAAGGCGAAAGGATAAAGTGAAGAGGGCTTTATTAGGCTTTGCGGGCCTTGGCTTTCTTTGCGATCGTGACGAATATCGCGGTCAATTCCTTAGTTTCGGCCTGGATCGGCGCGAGTTTTTCAGGTGTAAAAAGATCCATTGCTGCAAGGAGTTCGAGCCAATAGGTGGTTTCTTCGAGTTCCTGGAGCGAGCCTTCGATCTTACTTACAAAGTCCGCGTTAGACTTGGCGTGTTGGGCTTCGCGATATTGAGCCCCGACGGATGTTCCGGAGCGAAGAACTTGTTTGCCGATCACCTGTGCCTCAGTGGTCTTTGGCAATGCCGCAAACAATCGAATGATTCGGATCGAAAACTCCTTTGTCCTCTCCTTAAGTTCACCAGCCATGATGATAAAAAGGATAAACACGAAAAAATGTCGGAAAAGCCTCTTTACTTTCTCCTTTATCCTTTCGCCTTTATCCTTTAGAACTCTGGCGGAAAGGGTGGGATTCGAACCCACGGAACCCGTTAAGGCTCACAGCATTTCCAATGCTGCCAATTCAACCACTCTTGCACCTTTCCGCGATAAAGCGATGTTATGAATGACGAGATCTTTAGACGGCCCGAGCCGGATCATGTTTCCGACTCGACGATGATCACCTCCTCTTCGACAACGACATCGACTTCCGCCTCATCGTCTCCGACAAGCCAATTATACAAGAAACCGGCGAGCAATCCACCCAGGATGGGTGCGACCCAGAACAGCCAAAGTTGGGCAAAGGCCCAACCTTGTACGAAGACCGCCGGCCCTGTGGAACGCGCCGGGTTGACCGAGGTGTTCGTCACGGGGATCGTGACAAGGTGGATCAACGTCAGGCAAAGGCCGATGGCAATGGGCGCAAATCCCTTAGGAGCGAATCTATGAGTAGCGCCTAGAATGACCACAAGGAAGAAAAAGGTCATTACAACTTCGGCCACGAATGCGGACATCACGTTGTAGCCACCCGGTGAATTCGCTTCGTATCCGTTAGCAGCAAAACCGTTGCTCATGCTAAAGTCCGCTTTGCCCGTCGCGATCAGGTACAAAAGCCCGGCACCGGCAATGCCGCCGAGCACCTGTGCGATAACGTAGGGGAGTATTTCCTTACCCGGAAACCGTTTTCCGGCCCAAAGGCCGAGCGTGACCGCCGGGTTGAGATGGCATCCCGAGATATGGCCGATCGCATAGGCCATTGTCAGGACCGTCAGGCCGAATGCCAGTGCCACCCCCGCGAAGCCGATGCCGAGGCCCGGATAAGCAGTTGCAAGCACCGCGCTTCCGCAACCACCGAGAACGAGCCAAAGCGTGCCGAGAAACTCCGCCGACAACCTTTTCGTCAAAGGCATAGTTAATCCTCCTGAACTTCCTGGTTTCGAAATAGAGCTGCGACGGAATTGTCGGCTTTCAGGCAAGATACGTCAAGGAGGTGGCTAGCGAGGAGAAGGCAAGGGAGGATGAAAAGTGATGGCGGAGAGGGTGGGATTCGAACCCACGGAACCCGTTAAGGCTCAACAATTTTCGAGACTGCCCGATTCAACCACTCTCGCACCTCTCCGCAAACTCGAAGGATAAAGGATAATGGAAAAACGATAAAGTGTCGAGAAGTTACTTGCGTTTTACTTTGAAGAAATCCTGCATCAGTATGCGGCATTCCGCGGCTAGCACGCCGGACGTTATTTCGAGGCGATGGTTGAGCGATTCGTTATCGCAAAGCCGAAATCGAGTTTCAACCGCACCGAAACGTTCGTCCGCCGCACCATAAACCAGGCGTTTGATGCGTGCATTTACAAGCGCTCCGGCACACATCACGCATGGTTCGATCGTCGTATATAGGGTTGTATTGTTAAGGCGGTAGTTTCCGATGACAGCCGCAGCTGAGCGTAATGCGATAATCTCGGCATGGGCGGTCGGGTCGGTGTCAGTTATCGTTCGGTTAAATCCCCTAGAGATCACTATCCCATTCAGGTCTACGACGCAGGCGCCGATCGGGACCTCGCCATACTGCAGAGCGGTTTTCGCCTCGCCGAGCGCGATAAGCATATGTTCACGGTCGCGGTCCTCCATCGCTTGCGATTCTATCAGTGCTTTGATCACTATACGAACCTGCGGATTCATCCCGAAAGTTCTTGCATACGACAATGGAAGGTGCTAATTTTTTCAAAGCGAAGGTTCGCGCGCCTTCAGCAGTCCTTTCCCCAAGCACGCTATGAAAGAGGATGCTCGGACCGCAGCCGCGACGTCTGACGAAGAGCTTCACATCACCAAAGTTCCAGAATCCTTCCGGGAGTTCGCTGAAGAGGTACAAAAGCGAACCACAAAGCCAAAGGCAACACCACAAACCATTGCCAAAAAGCTCTCTCCGGCTGAATTCAACACCGCGATGGTCCATTTCTACCGCGGTGAGATTCAGCGCTCGAATATCTGGAGAAACCGGCTCGACGCAACTACCAACTGGGCTGTCATCACCGCCGGTGCAACGCTGTCGTTCGTTTTTAGCTCGCCGGACAATCCACATTTTGCGATCCCGATAAATTCGATACTGGTGTCGATCTTTCTCTTCATGGAAGCGCGGCGTTACCGTTATTACGAGGTTTGGGCGAACAGGGTACGGGTGCTTGAAACGGGCTATTTTGCACCGATGCTTTCGCATCGAACAATCCCGCCCGACCAGGAATGGGCCGAGCATATTTCGGCCGACCTTGTGACGCCGCATTTCACGATCAGCGAGTGGGAAGCAGTCGGTCGCCGGCTTCGGGCCAACTATCTGTGGATCTTTATTCTACTTGCATTGTCGTGGGCGCTGAAGATATACATCCATCCTTCGCCCATTCCGACGCAGACGCCTCAGGACATGGAGCGTTTCTGGGAGCTGATCTCTGCCCGTGCACAGGTCGGTTTGGCTCCTGGCTGGCTGGTTATTTTCGTGGGAGCTCTCTTTAATGCGGCCATCTTCCTCGTCGCATTCGGAACACTCAAACTAAAGGATTCGTCAAGCGAGGTGTTGCCGATGGAAAGCCTCGAATGGCACCCGTTGAGGCAGGTTTCCGAATGGGCTGAATCGAACCTGAAACGCCGGACACCTTCACGGCGGACCAAGAAAGCCCGTCAGCGCATGCGCTCAATTCATAAGACCGAAAACTAATAGAATCATTCCGGACGAAACTTTCTTTAATCTTCGCAACCTGTTATTTTTTGTCTGTATTGAGTTTTGAAAGACACTTTGGAGGGAGAATCGCATCTATGCCGATCGAACTTGATGACCGCGGAAGAGCGCTCGAAAACGAATATTTCCACCGAAAAGAGAGAGAACTTCTCGAAAAGATGAAAGCCAAGCTGGCCGAGGAAAAGACTACGGACCTTCATCTTAATTGTCCGAAATGTGACGGCACTCTTTTCGAGACCGAATACGAGAATATAACGATTGACATCTGCGACAAGTGCACGGGCGTTTGGCTCGATGCGGGGGAACTCGCGCAGATCGCAGCAAAGCAAGAAGCGGGCCGGGGCTGGTTTCGCGGCTTGTTCTAAGGGCGGGAAGAACGATGCGACTGAAATTCAGATCATTTTGTGCAGTCTTTCTTGTGTTTCTAGCCGTCGTCGGCCAAGCTTCTGGTCAGGCAACGACCGCCTCGCCGGCACCAACCCCAGTGGCCGCCAGACCGGGCACCGCCGATCCCAGGGTCAGGTCGAGTGTGCTTGACAGCAAGCTGATGGCGAGGAAAATACCCTACCGCGTTGTCCTGCCGCAAGGTTATGACACAAAGGAAGAAGCGAGCCGCCGCTATCCTGTCATTTACCTTCTTCACGGATTGACGGGGAATTTCGCGAACTGGACCGATCGCACGAAACTCTCTGAGTATGCCGCCGCATTCAAGCTGATAGTCGTGACGCCAGACGGCGAAAATGGCTGGTACACCGACAGTTTGTCCAAGCCCAATGACCGATATGAGAGCTATATCATCAAAGAACTGATACCGGAGGTCGATAGAAAGTACAGGACGCTCAGTCGGCGGGAACATCGCGCGATAGCCGGCCTTTCGATGGGAGGATACGGCGCGGTCAAGTTTGGCCTGAAATATCCGGAACTCTTCAGGCTTGCGGGCAGCTTCAGCGGGGCTGTCGGGGCCGCTTCTATCACGGAAGCACAATTCCCCGGAGCGGTCGGTAAAACGATCGACGGGATATTCGGGCCAGTCGGGTCGGACACGCGCCGATCGAATGACTTGTTCGACATGGTGCGCTCCATGACACCAGAGCTGATGAAAGCGATTCCGTTCCTTTATATCGACTGCGGAACCGAGGATTTTCTCTTCCAAAACAATCGCGACTTCATCGCGCTACTTGTCGAAAAAGGCGTCCCACACGAGTATCGACAGCTTCCCGGCGCCCATAACTGGGCGTATTGGGACAAACAGGTGCAGGAGTTGTTACTGATCGCCAATCGAACTTTTACAACCGCAGAACCGAAGTCAGGAACCATCCAATGATGAAAATGAGATCTGTTTTGGTAGTGCTTATGCTGCTGTTCGCACTACCGGCCCTTGCGCAGGAGAGGACAAAAGTTAACAGTGCCGCCGCGGCGAAGATGCTGCTTGGAAGGCATATGCTTTCGCTTCAGTGGATAAGTTGGGATCACTTTGGTAGTGCAACGGTTACCAACACCCGAGGTGTTTATCGCATCAAGGGCGAGCAGAAGGGTCGCGGGAACAGCGACTTCCTGCGGATCGATGGCGCCATCACTTCGATAGACGCGAAAGAATTCACTTTTGACGGCACGATCATCACACAGATCAGCCACATCAACAGCGGCGAACCCTGCACTCGGGAAGGCGAGTTCGTTTTCAAGATTACCGGCAACGGGAAATACTGGCGGCTGACGCAGATGGACAATCCGTGCGACGAGGCTACCGACTACGTCGATATTTTTTTTCGTCGTTAACGCCGCGGGGCAGCAGTCCAAGCTATGCTCAATTTTGCCATCCAGACAGCTCGGGAAGCGGGCAGCTTGCTGCTCGAGAAATTCGGGCGGATAACTTCCGTCACGAAGAAGGGCGACATCAATCTCGTGACCGAGGCCGATCTCGCTTCGGAAGCGCTTATCATCGAGCGAATAAAAAGCTTCTATCCAAAGCATTCGATCCTTGCCGAAGAATCGGGCGAGGCGATCGTGATGGGTGGCGATTCCGGCTGGAAGTGGATCATCGATCCGCTTGACGGGACGACCAACTATGCACACGGCTACCCCTGTTTTTGCGTCACCATCGCCCTTGAGAAAGAGGGCGAGATCGTCATCGGCGTAACGTACGATCCGACCCGTGAGGAGCTTTTCGCCGCAGAAAAGGGAGGCGGCGCGAGTCTGAACCACAAGCCGATAAAAGTTTCTGCCGAAACCCGGTTGTCGGAATCTCTGATCGTTACCGGTTTCCCATACGAGTTTAAGGATGTTCCGCATTTCGAGAGAAGCCTAAAGGAGTTCCTGCTCCGTTCACGAGGCGTAAGGCGAGATGGCTCGGCGGCTATCGATATGGCGTACGTCGCCTGCGGCCGGTTTGACGGATTTTGGGAAGAAGGCCTCAGCCCGTGGGATGTGGCTGCCGGGAAGCTCCTTATCGAAGAGGCGGGCGGGTCAGTCAGCTATTACGACGGCTCGGCGTTCAGCATATACAAACCGCCGATTTGTGCCAGCAACGGCACTATTCACGAACAGATGTTGGAGGTCCTGAGATAGCTGGTCGAGAATGCCCCCGTCGCGCCGTCCGGCGTACAAGACGCTCGGAATGAGGAAACTTAGAATAGCGATCTGTCAGTTTCCCGTATCGCACGACGTAGAAAGAAACGCGAGCTGGATAAGGGACAACATGTCGAAGGCCGCGGCTTTGCAGGCATCTGTGATTCATTTTCCAGAAACGGCCTTGACGGGTTACGGGAACGTCGCTCCGGAAACACAAGGAACAGACTTTTGGCAGGCCCTCGAAAAACAGCATGGCGAAATCGAAAAGCTCGCCTCCGCTCATGGGATTTGGGTTGTCATGGGTACGCGCCGCAGGGTCGGCGATTCGACGTTACCCGCAAACAGTACCTATATCATCTCGGACAGCGGCCAGGTCGCCGCGATTTACGACAAACAGAAGCTCCTTCCCGCGGAAAAAGAATGGTACTCACCCGGTGATTCAGACACTATCGTAACGATCTTGGGTGTGAAATGCGGGTTTCTGATCTGTTACGAACTTCAGTTTCCCGAATTTTTTGACGCATATCGACAAGAGTAGGTACGGCTGATCTTCCATTCCAGCCACAATGTCTCCCGATGCCCCAAGCCTGAGCTGCGAGATCTGACGCACGCCCAATTGAGGTCGCGTGCCATGGAACACTCGGTCTGGATCTCGAGCAGCAATTCATCGACTCGCCATTCCTTTTCGCGATCTCTTGTTGCAGCGCCCGACGGTTCGCTGCTGGGGCTGAAAATGCATCAAACCGGCCTATTCATCTTTGAGCTTTAGGCAGTTTGCGCAACGGCCTGTCCCGAGGGGCGACACCGACTCGGAACCTCTCAGCGACAAATCGATTAAGCGTGTGATAGTCTTTGCTTTACCCCATTTGTTCAAGAGAGTCTGATCGAAAATGGGAATGTGATCGAGACCCATGTCCTGGTTAAAAAGAGACAAGCCGAAGATCGAAGACCAATCGAACGATGCCGAGCGCAACGTTAAGACTGAAGGGATCTTCGTGAAATGTCCCGAGTGTGAAAATCCGCTCTACAAACCGGAACTCATCGAATCGCTCCAGGTCTGCACTCATTGCAGCTATCATTTCCGTCTTCCTGCACGTGACCGGCTCGCTTCTCTTTTTGATGACGGCGTTTACGAAAGGCTCGATGAAGAGATCACTTCGGCTGACCCGTTAAGCTTTGTCGATACAAAGCCCTACAAAGAGCGTATCGAGGCCGCGAAGGCGTCCTCAGGCCTGCCGGAGGCGATCGTCTCGGGAAGCGGTAAGGTCGGCGGGCATCTTGTTTATGCAGGGGCGATGGACATGTCGTTCATCGGCGGATCGATGGGGTCGGCGGTCGGCGAAAAGATCACGCGACTGATCGAAAGGGCGCTGGAGAACCGAGGTGGCGTGATTATCTTTTCCGCATCCGGCGGTGCCCGAATGCAGGAAGGAACGCTGAGTTTGATGCAGATGGGCAAGATCTCGGCCGCACTCGCAATGCTCCATGATGCACGGCTGCCCTTTATTTCGGTGCTTACAGACCCGACGACGGGTGGCGTGACCGCGAGTTTTGCGATGCTCGGGGACGTCAATCTTGCGGAACCGAAGGCCCTGATCGGTTTTGCCGGCCCTCGCGTTATCGAACAAACGATCCGGCAGAAACTCCCAAAGGGCTTCCAGCGAAGCGAATTCCTGTTGGAACACGGCATGGTCGATATGGTCGTCGACCGCAGGCAGTTGAAAGAAACGATAGTGCGTATGCTCGATTTTATGATGAACAAGAGCATTACCGCGTAAAATTTGAATATGTTGAAAGAAGTGTTGATCGAACTCTTTGGCCGCGACCTGGGTCGTTTGAAGGCCGAGATCGAACAATATTCAAACGAAGCCGACTTATGGAAGATTTCCGGTGAGATACCGAATTCCGCCGGGAACCTTACACTGCATCTGATAGGAAATTTACAGCACTTTTTTGGAGCCGTCGTGGGCGGCACTGGTTATGTGCGTGATCGTGATGCAGAGTTTTCGGCGTCCGGCGTCACACGGGCCGAAATGCTCGCAGATATCGATGAAACTGCGTTGGTCTTAGGGTCGACTCTCGAAAAGATGACTGACGCGGACTTTGCGAAAGACTATCCGGTGGAAGTCTTCGGCCACCCAATGTCCACCGGCTTTTTCCTGACCCACCTAGCAACTCACTTCAATTATCATCTTGGCCAGATCAATTATCACCGGCGGTTGATTGCGTCCGTCAGCGAAGATCAGAACCGATGAACCGCTGCGTTGCAGTGCATTCCCGCACCGACGGAGGCCAGAACCGCTACATCGCCTTTATTTATCGCATACCCTTCGATCTCTTTTTTTCGAACGAGATCAAGCATTGTAGGGATTGTCGCGACCGAAGTGTTCCCAAGATACTCAATAGTCGACGGGACCCTACCAATAAGTTCCTCGGCCGGAATGCCACATAACTCAGCAAGACGCGATGCAATAGCTTCAAGCATCTTAAGATTTGCCTGGTGAAGCAGGAAAATATTAATGTCGCCTATCCCCACGCCAGCCTTGTCCAGGGCTTGCTTAATTACCTTCGGCACCCACTCAGTTGCATATTTATAGACAGCCCGGCCATTCATATGAAAATAGCATGCACCTTTGACGTCCGGCTTCAGCGAGGGGCCTAAATAAATGATGCGGTTATCGTCCATCGCATGCGAAAAAGTCGCGTGTGAGATAAGGCCCGTGTTTTCCGCAGAGGATCTGGACACTATGCAGGCTCCGCATCCATCGGCAAGCAGCATTGAATCGGGGTCGTGGGGGTCGAGCAAACGCGAAGCGATCTCCAAACCTGTAACGAGTACGTGCTCAGCGTCACCTGCCTTAATTAATTGATCCGCCTGGATCACTCCCTGCAGCCAGCCGGGACACCCGAACAAAACATCGTAGGCCGGGCATTCATAATTCGAAGAGCCGAGTTCGTGTTTCAGCGAGGCTGCGAGATTGGGAACCGTGTGGAATGCTCCGGTATCGGGGATCATATTCCCCGCATTGTGAGCGACAATTATCGCGGATAGATCATTTGCGTCGATCCCGGCATCCTCCACCGCCAGTCGGGACGCCTCGCTCATCAAGCTGATCGAGTCTTGGTCGAACGGAACGTACCTCCGCTCGCGGATGCCAGAGATCGCTTCGAGCTTTGCAACTATTTCGTGCCCGGGTCGGCTGAGTTTGCGGCCACTTAGATCGTAGAACTCGTTTGATTCAAATTCGGAGTTCGGTACCCGGAGGTCCGGAATGACGGTTCCTGTTCCGATTATCGCGGATCGAGGGGACATAGGCTTTCTAATAACTCTACGCGACGGCGTCGAAAAAGCAAGCTTTCGCTTGCCGTTCCAGCCTGGCTACTAAAGAATAATCCTGATGGGTTTACGGGAAGCAGAAGCATACCTCTATTCGCTCGGCAATGAGGTCGAGGCGATGAAGCTCGGATTGGAGAATATCCGCACGCTTCTGGCTGCGCTTGGGGAACCGCATAAGAATTATCTCAAGGTTCAAGTTGCGGGGACGAACGGAAAAGGTTCGGTCTGCGCGTTTCTGGATTCGATCTGCGGAGAGGCGGGTATTCGACGCGGACTCTATACTTCTCCGCATCTTGTTTCGATCACCGAGCGAATCAAGATCGACGGGGTTGAAGTTAGCGAGGACGAGTTTGCTCGGCTCGCTTCGCTGGTCCGCGAGGCCTCCGAAAGGCTTCTTGCCGAGGGCAAACTGACCTACACGCCCACTTTCTTTGAGCAGGTCACGGCGATCGCTCTCACCGCGTTTGCCGAAGCACATGTTGAACTCGCAATTCTCGAAACAGGCCTCGGCGGCAGGCTAGACGCAACGACTGCCGCCAATGCAGAGATCGCGGCCATAACCCGCATCGACCTCGACCATCAGGAATATCTCGGCGAAACGATAGAAGAGATCACGGCGGAGAAAGCGGCGATAATAAGGCCAGAAACTCAGGACGTTATTTTAGGAGAGCAATCGCGCGATGTAATGCAGTTGCTGCGAAAGCATTGTGCTGACCTCGGGCTCAATCCGCTAAATGACGAATACGAGCCTTGGAGGCTTTTGGCAAACGGCGACGGTACTGTCACTGTTATTTTGTCGCTCTACCAGCATCCGCCGATCACACTTGGCCTCCGGGGAGCTCATCAAACTGAAAATGCGCAGACCGCGGTTCAAATAGCGAAAGCGCTCAAGTATGACGGCTTGTTCCTTGCCTTTAAGGACGGTGAACAGGAGTTTCGCATAGTAGAGGGTCTTGAAAAAGCTCAACATCCCGGACGTTTGGAGTATGTTGGTAACTTCCTCCTTGACGGCGCCCATAACATCGGCGGAGCCCGGGCATTGCGAGCATACCTGGATGAATTTGAAAGGCGGCCGATCACCTTGATCTTTGGAGCGATGAAAGAGAAGGACATTCGCGAGATCGCCGAAATTATATGGCCGCGGGCGGAGCGAGTGATATTGACGCGGCCGGCAAATACAAGAGCGTTGTCACCTGATGAACTTTGGGCCCAGGCATCCGCAAGTTTTGATAAATCTAAAGTAGTTAAAACCGAAAATGTGGCCGATGCACTGGAAAAAGCTCGCGAATTCACACCGCCGGGAGGCATAATTTTAGTCACCGGCTCTCTTTACCTGGTTGGTGAAGTTAAGAAGTTGTTCAATAATTAAACATTGCCGGCAAGGTGTCGGCGTTCCAGTTATGTATAAGATCGTATTGATACGCCACGGCGAGAGCCAGTGGAACAAAGAGAATCGTTTTACCGGTTGGAAAGACGTCGATCTTTCCGAAAACGGTAGGGAAGAAGCCAAGGCCGCCGGTCAGCTTTTGAAAGCTGAAGGTTTTACCTTTGATGAAGCATACACGTCGGTGCTCAAGCGTGCGATCCGGACGCTTTGGATCATCCTCGATGAAATGGACCTGATGTGGATCCCGGAGTCGAAATCGTGGCTGCTGAATGAGCGGCATTACGCTGGCCTGCAGGGACTGGATAAGGTCGAGACGGCGGCGAAGTATGGCGACGAGCAAGTGCTGATCTGGCGCCGGAGCTATGATGTGCCGCCACCGGAATTGGATGAATCGGACGAGCGGTGGCTGGGCAACGACCCGCGTTATGCGGATATCGAGAATTTCCCGAAGACCGAATGTCTAGAAGACACGGTCGCACGAGTCGTACCGTATTGGGAGAGCGAGATCGCTCCGAAGGTTAAAGCAGGGAAGCGGCTGATCGTCGCGGCGCATGGTAATAGCCTAAGAGCGTTGGTGAAACATCTGGACGGGATTTCGGACGATGAGATCGTAAAGCTCAATATCCCGACCGGCGTGCCGCTTGTCTATGAGTTGGATGAAAACCTGGAGCGTGTGAACAGCTACTACCTCGGTGACCCTGACGCAATAGCGGCCGCCCAACAGGCCGTCGCAAACCAGGGTAAGGCCAAATAATGTGGAAAAGTGAAAAAATGAAAAAGTGAAAAAGGGAATCAATGATTTCCTTTTTCACTTTTTCACTTTTATACTCTTCCACTTCGTATGTCCTGGCAAAAGGCTCTTTTCTTCATATTGGTCTTCTTCATACTCTCGCCCTGGGGCTCGCCTGCTGTTGCCCTCGCGCTAGGGTTGATCGTCGCCCTGACGATCGGTAATCCATTTCCGGCTCTATCGGGCAAACCGGCAACATACCTGCTTCAGACTTCGGTCGTTCTGCTTGGTTTCGGGATGAATCTTTCGGCGGTTTACCAGGCGGGAAAGAGCGGGATCCTTTTTATCGTCGCTGTTGTTTTTGGAGCGCTGTTTCTTGGTTTTTGGCTCGGAAGACTGCTTAAGACGCCCGGCCGCATCACAACGCTTGTCTCGACGGGCACGGCGATCTGCGGCGGCAGTGCGATCGCGGCCGTCGGCCCCGCGATCAAAGCTGACAACGACGAAATGTCCGTCTCATTGGGTACGATATTCGTGCTGAACGCCGTGGCATTGTTTCTCTTCCCGACGGTCGGCCATTTGGTCGGGATGACCGAGGGCCAGTTCGGCATGTGGGCGGCGATCGCGATCCAGGATACTAGTTCGGTTGTCGGTGCCTCGTCGGCTTACGGGCCGGAGGCACTCTCCGTAGCCGCGACCGTCAAGCTCGCCCGTGCGTTGTGGATCGCCCCGCTGGCCATCGCTCTAGCATTCATCTACCGTGTGGGCGAAGAGAAGACGAAGATCGCTATTCCGTGGTTCATCGTACTTTTTGTGGCCGCGGCGGCCGTTCGCACGTTTGCTCCGGATAAGATGCCGCCCAGCCTTTTCGACGCGCTCGTTAATCTTGCCAAGGCCGGCTTTACAGTGACACTTTTCCTGATAGGCCTCAGCCTTTCGCGGGAAATGCTCAAGAGGGTGGGCTGGCGGCCATTTGCCCTTGGAACCGGGCTTTGGGTCATTCTTGCATCGGCGGCCCTCTGGGCAGTAATGAGTTTGGTATAATCCGATTATGGAACAAGAGAAGCCCGATGTGGTTGTCGAACTGAAAGACCGGACCAAGGGCGTCGTTGATCCTAAGCTTGTCCGCTGGGTCGCTTTTTCCGTGATTTCTCTTTCGCTCGTCGTCTGTACCGTTCTCTGTATTCTCGCCATTTGGAAATTCACCGAATCAGACGCCGTTTGGCGGGCGATCGCAACATTTATCGTCGTCAGTGTGGCGACAGCGATCTTCACGGTCATCAACGAAAAGCTTGGCTAACCGTTTTCCAGCCGATTCAAATTACCAGCCGATTTGTTTGCTACTTTCGATTTGTTAAAATACTCGTTTCGGCTTTGTCCGCAGAAGTAAACCGTAATGAGTATCAGGCAGATCAGCGTCCGCGGTGCACGCCAGCACAATCTCAAGAACATTGACGTCGATATTCCCCGCGACAAGCTTACCGTGATCACTGGCCTCTCCGGCTCAGGTAAATCCTCGCTCGCTTTCGACACGATCTATGCTGAGGGCCAGCGTCGCTACGTTGAGTCGCTTTCTGCGTATGCCCGCCAGTTCCTTGACCAGCTCGAAAAGCCGGATGTCGATTCGATCGAGGGGCTATCGCCGGCTATTTCCATCGAGCAAAAGACCGTTTCGCGGAGCCCTCGGTCAACCGTCGGCACGGTCACCGAGATCTACGACTATTTCCGCCTTCTTTTCTCGTCGATCGGCCAGCCTCATTGCCATCTTTGCGGCGAGCCGATTACGCGGCAATCGGTCGAACAGATCGTGGCGAGCGTGACCGGGCTGCCGGAAGGCGAGAGGGTGATGATACTCGCCCCGGTCGTCCGCGGCCGCAAGGGCGAATTTCGAAAAGAACTCGAAAAGCTGCACAAGGAAGGCTTTGTCCGGGCGCGGATCGACGGCGAGCTAAGGCAGCTTGATGAAGAGATACTGCTCGACAAGCGCAAGAACCACACGATCGAGGTCGTGGTGGATCGGCTTCTAATAAAAGACGGCGTCAACGAACGCGTCGGCGAGAGCGTGAGGACAGGATTGAGGCTGTCCGGCGGGGCGGTGATCGTATCGGTGATCGACGGCGAGGAAAAGTTGTATTCCGAACGCATGGCGTGCGTCAACTGTGGTGTAAACATCGCGGCCCTGGAGCCCCGGTCATTTTCATTCAACTCGGCGTATGGGGCCTGCAAACGATGTCATGGGATCGGGACCGTAATGGAGATCGATGCGAACAAGATTGCTCCCGATCAGGGCCAGCCCGCCGGGAAGACGAGGTTCCTCGGCGACGCCGACAATGCCGGTTCCAAATTTCTTTACGCCGCCCTCGTGGCGATCATCGAAAAATTCGCCGGCGGAGACAAACTGGAACCGCCAAAGGCCAAGACGAAGCGTTCAAATGCGAACCGTGCGGGGAAAAAGGCAGCAACGGCAGAAAGCCCAGCGAACCGGATTTCAGTATTACTTGCCACACCGTTTTTCCGCCTGCCGGAAGAGATCCGGAGCGCGTTCTTTCACGGATCGAAAAAGCGGCTGACGTTTATTCAGGGTGCCTATAGATCAGAGCGGACCTGGCCGGGAGCATTGCGGGCGATGCGTGACCGGATCGAGAATCCGCCCTCGGAGAAGATAAAGGCGGCCCTCGAAGAACTCATCGCTCCGGTTTCCTGCCCCGAATGTTCGGGCAGCCGGCTTCAGCCGGAGAGCCTCGCGGTGAAGGTCCATGGGCACGGGATCGCCGACTATGTTTCAATGCCGGTTTCTGAACTTGTCGGCACGGTCGATGGGATAAAACTCGGACCGCGTGAGGAGAAAATTGCCGGGCTTGTTCTGAAGGAGATCCGCGAAAGGATCCGCTTTCTGGACGCCGTCGGACTGGGCTACCTTTCGCTCGACCGGCCGTCCGCCACGCTTTCGGGCGGGGAGGGGCAACGTATCAGGCTTGCGACACAGATCGGCTCGCAACTGAGGGGCGTGCTTTATGTGCTCGACGAGCCGAGCATCGGGCTTCACCCGCGGGACAATATGCGGCTGCTTGAGACGCTGAAGAAGCTGCGCGACCTCGGGAACACGGTCCTTGTCGTTGAGCATGATGAGGAGACCATCGGGCACGCCGACCACGTCATCGACCTCGGCCCTCTTGCCGGCACGCACGGCGGCGAGGTCGTTACCTCGGGCACTCCGGCGGATATTGAGAAAGATCCGAATTCGCTGACCGGGCAGTATCTCTCGGGCAAACTCAAGATCGAGATACCGGACGTGCGCCGGCTGCCAAACGGCCAACGGCTGCGGGTACGCGGCGCCCGGGCACGCAATCTGCGGAACATCGATGTCGAATTCCCGATGGGGCTTTTTACGGTTGTTACGGGCGTTTCGGGTTCCGGCAAATCCACGCTTGTGGAAGAGATACTCTATCCGGCTCTCTACCGACACGTTTACCGTTCGCCGATGGAACCGCTGGAGCATGATGGCATCGACGGCCTTGATCTGGTCGATAAGGTGATCGAGATCGACCAGTCTCCGATTGGCCGAACGCCCCGTTCGAACCCCGCGACATACACTGGGCTTTTCACGCCGCTTCGCGAGCTCTACGCAATGCTGCCGGAATCGCGGGTCCGCGGCTATAAGGCCGGGCGGTTTTCATTCAATGTGAAAGGCGGAAGATGTGAAGCCTGCGAGGGCGGGGGGCTGAAGAGGTTTGAGATGAACTTTCTGCCCGACGTTTACGTGACGTGCGACGTTTGCCGAGGACATCGCTACAACCGTGAAACCCTTGCCGTCAAATACAAGGGCCTTTCGATCGCGGACATGCTAGACACTACCATCGAAGACGCCTTCCCGCTGCTAGAGAACATCCCGTCGATCAAACAGAAGCTGCAGACGCTGCTCGATGTCGGCCTCGGGTACGTAAAGATCGGACAATCGTCAACCACGCTTAGCGGCGGCGAGGCACAGCGGATAAAGCTGGCGAAAGAACTTTCGAAACGCGCAACCGGCAAGACGATCTACATTCTTGACGAGCCTACGACCGGGCTGCACTTTGCCGATGTCCACAAATTGCTTGATGTGCTGCAGAAACTGGTCGATACGGGCAACACGGTAATCGTGATCGAACACAACCTTGACGTGATCAAATCGGCGGATTACATCATCGACCTCGGCCCCGAGGGCGGTTCGGGTGGAGGCCGCTTGGTCGCCGCCGGGACGCCTGAAGATGTTGTCCGGGTCAGAAAGTCGCACACCGGTGTGGCCCTGAGGGCGTTGCTTCGCTGATCTACTGACGATTTTGATATGACTCGAGCAGATTCAGGGTCAACTGGGCTCGCGTTTCCCTGCGGGAAAATCCACGAATAAGCGCCATCGTCCGGTCGAAGTCTTTTTGGGCAAGGCCGCGGATGGCAGAATGGTCGATCCCCGGCGTTGTGTTTTGACCGCCGCCAAAATGGATCACGATCTCGCCCTTCCTAACAGTGCTGCTGTTTTGGAAACCGTTTACGACGACAGTTGCCTCTGCCAATTCGTTGATCTGCGGAATTAGCCCGTCCACCAGGCCGAAAGCCTCAGATGGTTCAATTCGCACATAAGCCGTTATCAGTCGCATCATCTGCTGCATATCCTGGCTGATCTCCGGCCGTTCCGGCAGAGTGGCCCGCGCCTTTTGCAAAATTCTTACGGAAAAGGGTTGGTTTTCTTTCTGATCGCGTGAAAAGGCGCCGTCGGCCAGCGAGATCAGGGCCTGGAACCTCATCGGATCGGAAAACTCATCGATCAATGCTTCAGCATCGTCAAATTTTCCCTGATTTATAAGGTAATGGACATGTTGGTAATCGAGCGCTTCCTGAGCTGCGGAGAGGGCACCGTCGGCAAAGTTGTCGTTCAAGATCTGCCTCGCACGGGCGACATCGCCGCCCGCCGTCAGCCGGTTTGCGACCGACTGATAAACCTGCCGCCTTGCTTCCGGATCAAGCTTCGCGGCCTCGGCCATCGCCTGTTCGACGGGCGTATCCGTTGAGGTCAATCGCCGGACCGTGTCATTGTTCACGGGGCGGAACGGGGCATATGGAGCCTGGTTTTCCAGTTCCCGCAGCCGAGAAACCGCATCAGGACGGAGCTTTTCTGCGATCTGTATCATCTGCCGCGAATATTGATATGCCATCGGGCTGCGGACATCCATCACCACGCCGAGCAGCTTATCCGCAAGCGACTTGATATCGGCGGCGGTGAACTTAAACGACTTGTCCGAAGTGGGCCGTTGACGCACGGCATCGCCCAGGATCGCGAACGCGGCCTGAAAAGCACTGTGGTCCGGCTGGTTGGCAATGATGTAATTCTTATGTACCAGTTGCGAGATCACTTCACGCCCGAGCGATGCCGCGGTCTCAGGGTCTTTTTCGTGCAGTTTTTTGAGAAGATTAAGGGCTTCCGGGCCCACGCCTTTCTTTAACGCGGCCTTCAAAAACTCAGCCGCCCTTTCGGGATTCTGGTCCGCCGCCATTCTGAACAGCATTTGCTCAAGATTCAGTTCATTCTGGATCAGGTAGATGTCGCTATTCCCGGTGCTTCTGATCCTGGTGTCGTTTGCCGTCCCTCCGGCCATCGCCCGATCAACCTCGGGCGGACGCGTTCGATAGAAATTTCGAAGAGCAAGGTCTGCATCGCGAGCACCGATCGCATTAAATACCTGGTGTCGTGGGACCTGATTTGCGGAGTACACGACCATCCGAGGGTTTCGCCGCTTTTCCATTTCGGCATGGGTAAGGGCGGCGATCAGCTCATTCACCGCATCATTGAACAGGTCGCGGGCGCGTTCCTGATCGACCTCCCACACACGGTTTCCCGTTCTGGCCAGCAACCAAGCACGATTCTCAGGAAGCCGGAAATCGCGGCTTTCCGCGATGATCGCTTCAGCAAGGGCCGTATGCTGGCGAAGCAACTCCTTCGCGGCCTCGTCGTCGGCTTGGGCAAATACTGTGGAAGCCTGGGCAAGAACCAGTAGTACAAGGGCCAACCGTAGCTTTTTCATGAATGTTCTCCTGGTATTGCGGACTTTTTACATCTTCAGAACGCTCAAACGTCTAAAAGGTTGCACGGACCGCGCCATCCAAATTTATCTTCTTCCGTCCTTGTTTCACCAGGCCCGTGTTTTCAGAGTCGTATAGCTTCGATCATCTCACGCACGGCCTGGCCCAGGCCTACAAAAACGGACCGCGAGACAACATTGTGCCCGATGTTAAACTCCGAAATTTCGGGTATTGCCGCCAGTGCACCCACGTTGCGATAGGTCAGGCCATGTCCGGCGGCGACGATCAGTCCCAGAGACCGCGCGTGGATAGCAGCGGTCCGTATCCTGTCCGCTTCAGCGGCGGCACGCTGAGTCCCTTCTCCGTGTGCAGACCGCGCGCTCAGCGTCAGCTCGGCATACTCAGCCGTGCAAAGCTCTACCTGCTCTGCGCCAGCGCTTCGCGACGCGTCGATCTGCTCGGAATTAGGGTCGACGAAAATACTCACAAAAATTTCCTGATCACGAAGATTGCCGACGGCTGCCTTTATGACATCGAAGTTCGAAATGACGTCCAGCCCGCCTTCGGTCGTGATCTCGTTCGGCTTTTCGGGCACGAACGAGACCGCATCAGGCCGCGTTTGCAAGGCAATTTCGACCATTTCGTCGGTGGGGGCCATTTCGACGTTCAAATAGGTCGTTACTACGTCTCGAAGTAGTTCGATATCGCGATCCTGGATGTGTCGCCGGTCGCCCCGTAAATGTACTGTGATGCCGTTTGCACCGGCCTGTTCGCATATCACCGCTGCGGTGATGATGCTTGGCTCGATCGTCTTTCGGGCCTCGCGGATCGTCGCGACGTGGTCAATGTTGACGTTAAGCTTCGCTGCCATAAGGGAAGTTTAGCCACGAATCGAGCTAATGTCACGAATCTAAGACACCTGTTCGGTCAATTTATGAAATTCGTGTTAATTCTGGATGAGGGCGTACTTTCCCCGCCGGGCGTTGCGGCGTATCTGGCGGACCTCGTCGAACATTCTGACGCTGTCTCGCAGGACGTCTACTTTGCTGCGGTCGTCGTTGTTCCAGCGAACAGGTACTTCCAAAAGCCGCAGCCCGTGGAATCTTGCCACGTAAAGAAATTCGACGTCAAAACCGAACCTTTCGATCTCCATTAAAGGAAGGAGCGGGGAGAATGTATCCATCTTAAACGCTTTGAAACCGCACTGCGTGTCCCAGAACGGCAGCCCCGTCATCAGCCGAACAACCAGATTAAAGACCTTTCCGCCTTGCTCACGTCGCCAGGGCTGATGGGTGCCGATAAGGCTCCGGTCGAGTGCACGTGATCCGAAGGTCACGTCATATCGGCCATCTCTTATAGGATCGAGAAGTTTGCCCATTTCGTCGATCGGTGTGGAAAGGTCGGCGTCTGAAAAGAGGCCGATCTCGCCTTTGGCCGCAAGCAGGCCGGTTTTGACCGCAAAACCCTTACCCCGATTTTCGTCGTACCTGATCACGCTCGACGGGATCGCGGGGTACTCCGCGCAAGTAAAGCGTGCCACCTCGGATGTCCGATCCCGCGAGCCGTCGTCGACGACGATCAACTCGACGGAAGCACCGCATTCTCCCAGATACTTGAGGATATCGCGGATCGAATCGCCGACGCGATCTTCTTCATCAAATGCAGGCACGATTATAGAAATTTCCGGTCTCATGAGGCAGAATTTAGATGTTAAATACTTGACAATGAAAAGTAAATTGGCCTGCAACATATGTTCTCAAAGTGCTTTGCGAGGCCATGAAACTTTGGATTTTAGGCATACATCCGGCCGCCCATTTCGTCGCCCCATTCCTCGGTGGTGGTGGACCTGTGACGGCCACATTCCCGACAACCGAGAGTCAGCTTGTGACAACTAAATTTATGTTATATTCGTATGATGATCGGGGTAATTATTGATGGATAAGAGATTTCTCCTCGCTGCATTGGCCTTTGTTGTAGTGGGTGCGGCTGCCGGCGGACTTTTCGGGCGTTTTTCGACGACGTCTGCAAGCAATGAGGTCACCCGTGCGGCGATCATTTCGGACTATCGCGAGGCGCTGGAGGTAATCGATAAGAATTACGGGGGAACGGTGGATCACGAGAAGATCTCGGACACATCGATTCAGAGCACTCTTTGGTCGCTCGACCCACATTCGGCCTTTTTCACGAGGGACGACTTTAGGAAACTGAACGAAGAACAAGCATCTCAGTTTTACGGAATTGGCGTTTCGATCCTCCAGAGGCGAGACGGGGTTTACGTCCAATCGGTGGTCCCGAACACACCGGCGGACAAGGCCGGCCTCAGATACGGAGACCGTTTTCTCCTCGTTGACGGCAAGGATGCGACTGAGTGGACAAGCGCCGAAGTTTCCAAGAATGTTCGCGGGCCGCGAGGTTCGGCCGTAAAGATCAAGATCGAAAGGGCATCTTCGGCAACACCGGTTGACTTTGAGATCGTGCGGGGCGGAGTGCCGCTGCCGTCTATCCGAAATTTCTTTATGCTTCCCGGTGGTGTCGGATACGTAGGCCTCGTCGGCGGATTTCAAGAGACGACCTCTGCGGAACTTGACGATGCGATCGAATTCCTTCGTAAGCAGGGAATGAACAGCCTAATACTAGACGTCAGGAACAATCCCGGCGGGCTGCTCCCGCAGGCGATCGAAGTGGTAAGCCGTTTCGTTTCGGCTGGCCAGCCTGTTGTGTCGGTAAAGGGCCGGTCGCGTTATGCAATGTCCGAGGAATTGAAAGCGTCGGGCGGCCCGAAACACGGGTTTCCGCTCATTGTGATGATAAATAACGGCTCTGCGTCGGCATCCGAGATCGTTGCTGGAGCGGTACAGGACCATGCGAGGGGATTGGTCGTCGGGACTGAGAGTTTCGGTAAAGGTTTGGTCCAGCGTGTTTTCCCGCTGCCATACGGCACGGGCCTAACCCTGACCACCGCTCGATATTACACTCCATACGGCCGTTCACTGCAACGGGACTATTCGAACGGTTCGATCTACGAATATTATTCCCATTCGAAAAATGGTGACGATAGTGAGACCGAACGGCAACCGGCCGGCGACCCCGTGACTACCGCAAATGGCCGTGTGTTTTACGGTGGCCGCGGGATCGTTCCGGATATTACTGTGAAGCCCGTTGAAAACGGAGCTATGCGATTCAGGCTGAACGAGGCGGCGTTTTTCTTCGTTCGACAGATGGTGGCGGGAAAGATCCCCGGACTCGAGAATTACAGGAATGAAAAGCAGGACTTTCGGCAAAGCATCGCACCCGATGCCTTTCAGATAAACGACCGCATTTTCGATGCCTTTCGCCAATTTACGGTTAACGACAAGAGGTCCGGCCTTACCGCGGGGAATATCACTGCGGGTGCGGACCACGCGAGGCTGCGGCTGCGGGAAGAACTCGCGACTGCGATGCATTCGAATGAAGCCGGTACCCAGGTACTTCTTGAGGCCGATCCTCAAGTAGTGAAGGCTATCCAGTCGATTCCTGAAGCGGGCCGGCTTGCATCCACAACGGTCCCAGGTAGGTGAGACGTGCCCTTTTTCGGGTCCGACCGGGAAGACCTGGGGTCGCCCGTTCCGGCTTTGACCGCTTCCACTCAGGCTGCTTTTTCCCTTTTTATCCGTTTCCATTTAAAATACGAAAAGGCGATCACCTGTTCGTAGAATAAACTCGGGCATGAAGGTTTCCGGCCATCGGGGTGGTTTGTCTGGGAAGATACGCTCTCTTTTTTAGTGGCTCACTAGTAGCAGAGAGCCGGTTGAATGAGAGTGATCGAGTTTTTCTATGTACAAACAGATCGGCATTTTAACAGGCGGGGGCGATGCTCCCGGCCTGAACGCGGTTATTCGCGCTGTCGTACGAACAGCAATTGGCGAATATGGAATGAGCTGTGTCGGGATTGAAGACAGCTTTGAGGGAATACTCGGCGAAACGCATACGATGAAGCTCACGATGAAAACGGTGAGCGGCATTCTTCCGCGTGGCGGCACGATACTCGGAACCCGTAACCGCGGGAGCTTTGTCAAAATGGTTGACGGCAAAGCTGTCTTTCCGGAAATGCCGATCGGCGAGGCACTGGCAAACCTCGACATTTTGGGTATCGAGGCGCTCATCGTGCTTGGAGGAGAAGGCACACTCGCTATTGCCGAACAGTTTCATAAACGCGGCTTTCCGATCATCGGCGTCCCGAAGACGATCGACAACGACCTAGCTGCCACCGAACTGACGTTCGGATTTATGACGGCAATCGATATTGCTACCGAAGCCCTCGATCGTCTTCACACGACGGCGGCTTCGCATGACCGCGTGATGATCCTTGAGGTAATGGGCCGAAACACTGGCTGGATCGCTCTTCACGCCGGACTCGCCGGCAGTGCGGACGTTATTTTGATCCCCGAAATTCCGTTCGCTTTCGAATCAGTAGCGCAGAAGGTGTTAGCCCGGGAAAAGGCGGGATCGCGGTTTACAAACATCGTTGTCGCGGAAGGAGCGATCGAAGTCGGAAAGGAACAGATCTATTCCGATTCGCAGGAGCTTCGGCTGGGGGGCGTCGGCGATTACGTGCGGGAGCAGGTTGAGAGGCTGACAAAGAAAGAATCGCGGTGCGTAGTTCTTGGGCATCTTCAGCGAGGTGGCAGCCCAAACGCGTTCGACCGAATGCTTGGGACCAATTTCGGAGCCTGTGCCGTTCGGGCTTTGTCCAATGGCGAGATCGGTAAAATGGTAGCATTACAAGCGGGCACGATCGTGACAGTACCCTTGTCAGAGGCCGTGGCAAACATAAAGACCGTGCCTACTGACGGCCAATTGGTTAGAACTGCCCGGGACATCGGAATTTCGTTTGCTGCTCCGAAAGAAATGGCGGTCTCGTAAAGACCGACCATTGTATAGAACGTGTGAGAGGTTATGGAAGAAATACGAAAAAAGCTCCAGGTCGAGCTTAACGGACTTGAGGACGAGCTTCACTTCAAGCTCCCCGGCGAGATCCAACATGCCAGGGAATTCGGCGATCTTCGTGAAAACGCCGAGTACAAGGCGGCGCTTGAGCGGCAGTCGATTGTCAAGGTGCGCATCGCCCAGGTAAGGCAAAGATTGTCCGAACTGGACTCGATCGACGTATCTAGGATCCCGACTGACAGGGTCGCGTATGGCTCAAACGTCGTACTGTTTGATGTCGAAAAAGAGGTGAAGGTAAGTTATTTGCTCGTAACCTCGGAAGAAAGCGATCCGGACAATGGAAAGATATCAACTGTCTCGCCGATCGGCCAGGCACTGATGGGTAAAGAGGAGGGAGACGAGGTAAAGGTTAAAACCCCAACCGGGTGGCGGACTTTTGAGATTGACCGTCTGACGACGATACACGATTCCCGAAAATAGCGGGGCGGATTCTCATGGAACTTTGATTCAGTAGTTGAGACTCGGTAGGAACGATCGATCGGTATGCTTGGAGAAAGCATCGGACGCACGGCAATGAGGATCATCAACGCGATGGTCAGAGGGCTGGCGTCGTCGGGAGTTCACCCGAACATTCTCACTACGATAGGCGTTTGTATCAATATCGGATGCTGTATCCTGTTCGGCTTTGGCGAATTTTTCTGGGCAGGTATCGTATTGATCGTCGCCAATGTCTTTGACATGCTTGATGGCAACGTCGCCCGCTTAACCGAAAGGGTGACCAAGTTCGGCAGCTTCCTTGATTCGTCGCTCGACCGCCTGTCCGATATGGTCGTATTTCTGGGCATCATGGTCTTCTATGCCGGAAACTCGCCGCAGCACTCGCTTCTGAACGTCACGCTGGCTGGCGTGGGAATGATCGCTTCCGTGATGGTCAGTTATACAACCGCTCGGTCCGAAGGCCTGGGCGTTAAGGCGAATGTCGGGTTCCTTCAGCGTCCAGAGCGGGTGGTGCTTTTGATCATCGGAGCACTCTCGACCTGGGATTGGAATTCCGACATCTGGTGGTTCAACCGGATGCCACAGGTGCTCTGGGTGCTGGCAATAGGATCGGTTTGGACGCTTGTCCATCGAATGTATTTTATCTGGAAGGAATTTCGCCGGCTCGAAGAGCTCGCCGCAGATTGAAATGGAGTATCTTGCAGGTCTTTGGGAGTCGTTAACGCTGGGCCAGGTAGCCTTGGGCGTCGGTATGTTCGTGCTCTCTATGGGTATCAGCTTCACGGCGATAGTGGTCGTTCTGGTCAACATTCCGGCTAATTACTTTAGCTCGCATTACCGGCAGGATTTTCTTCCGAACAGTTCGTGGATGGTTCGATGGGGAGCCGTCATCCTTAAGAATCTTCTTGGTGTTTTCCTGGTCCTTCTCGGGCTTGTGCTTTCGCTGCCGGGTGTTCCGGGCCAGGGCCTTTTGACGATACTACTTGGATTGATAATGCTTGATATTCCCGGAAAGCGGCCGCTTGAGGCAAGGATAGTTAAACGACCCGCGATTCTTGCGGCGGCAAATAGCCTCCGGGCAAAGTTCAATAAGGAGCCCCTGATTATCGATTAGATATGGGTTTACTGAGTTTTTTGTGGCGGAAACAGGAAGACCCCTTCGCAGGCAGGCGCGAATATCTGCTCGAGAATGGGCGGATTACCGACGGTGTGATCATTGACACTGAAACAACGCCGGACGGTGAAGAAGTGGTCTATTATATCTACTCGTTGAACGGTGTCGATTTCGAATCGTCCGAATTGCTTACCCCCGAACAGCGGAAGGACCCGCTTAAATTCGCACCGGGTGCCAAGGTCGGCGTCAGGTACGATCCGCGAAACCAGGGAAACTCGACACTCGCATAAGGTCGGCTTCCGCGACGATGTCGACAATTTGCTGCTCTCATTCGCAGGGCTGATGCACGGCCTTCCTAAACATAATGTTCAAGAAAATATTGATCGCAAACCGCGGTGAGATCGCTTGCCGGGTCATTCGCGCATGCCGCGAGATGCGGATCGCGTCTGTTGGTGTATTTTCCGATGCCGACGCCGACGCTCTTCACGTCCGTATGGCCGATGAGGCCTATCAAATTGGAGCCGCCCCTTCAGCTGAGAGCTACCTCTGCGGGGAGAAGGTCATTGACGCTGCAATACGAAGCGGGGCCGAGGCGATACATCCTGGTTACGGATTTCTATCCGAAAATGCAGAGTTTGCAAGGCAAGTTGCCGCCGCCGGGCTTGCTTTCATTGGGCCACCGCCTTCTGCAATGGAAGCGATGGGCGGGAAAATGTCTGCACGCCGTATCGCGAGCGCCGCTGATGTGCCGGTGGTCCCAGGAACGACCGACTCACTGAACAGTTACGAAGAGGCCCGCACGGTCGCCTCCGAATTCGGCTTCCCGATCATGCTGAAGGCTTCTGCCGGCGGGGGCGGGAAGGGAATGAGGCTGGTTACCACCGACGATGAACTCGGACCTGCTCTCGATGCCGCGCGCTCCGAGGCTAGAGCAAGCTTCGGAGACGATGCCGTTTATATCGAAAAGGCTATCGTCCGCCCAAGGCATATCGAGATCCAGGTGTTTTCGGACACCCATGGAAACCATGTGCACCTTGGCGAACGTGAGTGTTCGATCCAGCGTCGGCATCAAAAGGTGATCGAGGAGTGTCCGTCGCCGATAAATTCGGCTGAATTACGTGAGAAAATGGGCGAATGCGCAGTAAAGGTCGCCGCGGCTGTCGAGTACGTCGGGGCGGGAACCGTAGAGTTTTTGGTATCCGACATCGACCGCAGTTTTTATTTCCTCGAAATGAACACGAGGCTTCAGGTCGAACATCCCGTAACCGAATTGGTGACCGGGATCGATCTTGTCCGGGAGCAGATCTCCGTCGCAGCGGGAAGGGAATTGTCATTTCGCCAGCAGGATATCCGATTTACCGGCCACGCTATCGAGTGCCGGATATATGCAGAAGATGCCGACAAGGGTTTCCTTCCGTCTCCCGGAAGAATTACAAGGCTTCGGATACCGCAGGGACCGGGCGTTCGCGACGATGGCGGAGTTTACGAGGGGTGTGAGGTGTCGATCCACTACGATCCGATGATCTCCAAATTTGCGACGTACGGGAAAGATCGGACCGAAGCGATCGAACGAATGAGGCGGGCGCTGGCGGAATATGAGATCGGCGGGATAAAGACGACCCTCCCGTTTTTCCGTCTCGTGCTCGAGGATGAAGAATTTATCAACGGGCAAATCGACACGGGTTTTATAACGAGGTGGTTGGAACGCGCGGAAATGACTGAGACGGACGCCGCGACCATCGACCTTGCAATAATTGCTTCGGCCCTGTCGCAGGCTCAGTCCGCATCGAGCCAAGGGCGGGTAGCTTCTTCGGATCGATCCAAATGGGGACTAGAAGGCAGGCTCGCTCGGCTCTCCGGACAACGGCACTAAGTTAATTTAGTGTTCCGCTACCGGCTCATTTAGTCAAACTTTTTCAACGAAAGCGAGGCCGTCTGGAAAGTGATTTCAGGCGGCTTCTTTTTATTTTGATTCGAAGGGATCCATCTTTCAGTGATTGGCACTGAACCTTTGGAGGTTGTGGGCGAGGGCGATGAGGCCGAACTCGGTGGTGGTTTTATTGATAC
>JBGSYT010000158.1:0-42830 GCA_041750855.1 Pyrinomonadaceae bacterium
AAAGTTTCGCGGTATGCGAAAATCTACCTTCTACTTGCACCTTAAAGAATGTGAGTTTAGATTCAACTATAGAAAGGAAAATCTTTACTCAATCCTATTGAAAATTATCAATTATCCGTGACTTAACTAGTCATGACCCTACTTTAATCCTGAAAGGGCCGAGTCATCTTTCACACGGCTGCCGGAAATATCATTTCTTCGATGATCAACTCAGAGCACCTTCGGCCCACCTTCGCCGAGATCGACCTCGACAACCTCGCGTTCAATTTTCATTCTTCCCGGGCGTTCATCGGAGACGAGATCGAATACATGGCCGTGGTCAAAGCGAATGCGTATGGCCATGGAGCGGTCGAGTGCTCCCGCAGGCTTGAGGCCGAAGGCGTAAATTGGTTAGCCGTCGCGCTGGCCGAGGAAGGAATCGAACTGCGAGAAGCGGGCATCTCGCGACCGATTCTGTGCCTTGGTGGGGTTTCGCCCGGTCAGGCCCAACTGCATTTGAGCCACGATCTGACACCGGCCATCTTCAACATTGAGGCTGCTGAATCAGTATCGAGGGCGGCGGCAAACGCCGGTGTCACGGCAAAGATCCATATCAAGATCGACACCGGAATGGGCCGTCTTGGCATCTCTCACCGTGACGCAGCGGCCTTTGCGGATCGCATCGCCGGCCTGCAAAATCTTTTCGTCGAGGGCATGATGACGCATTTTGCATCGGCCGACGATCTCGACGAGATCGAGTTCACAGATTTGCAGACAAGGCGATTTTACAGAGCGGTCGATGCCTTTAGCGAAAGAGGACTGCGGCCTAGGATCGTTGATCTCGCGAATTCGCCGGGAGCGGTCGCCCATCCCCAATCACGGGGCAATATGGTCCGGCTTGGGGGAATTCTGTACGGGCTCGGTGATGATGTACTGCCCTCCGGAATAAACAAACCGGAACTGCACCCCGTAATTTCGGTCAAGACCAGGATCGCGCAGATAAAGCCAATTCCGGCCGGCGAGGCTATTGGATACGGAAGAACGCACACGCTTACACGCGATTCCTTGATAGGAGCATTGCCCATTGGCTATCACGATGGGTATCGCCGTGTCCTTTCAAACAAGGCAAGGGTTATCGTTAACGGACGGTATGTGCCGGTCATCGGCCGAATCTCGATGGACTGGACCCTGATCGACCTCACTGACTCACCAGACGCAAAGCTCGGCGACGAGGCAATATTGATAGGCTCAAACGGGGGCCTCCGAGTCACGGCTGAAGAACTTGCCGGCTTTGCGGACACCATTTCATATGAGATCACTTGCGGCATCTCGCAACGCGTGCGGCGAGTGTGGCTCAGCATCGGTGTATAAGATAGGTTAGAATAAGACAAGCCCTAACGATTCGAACTCGCTCGCGAATGGAGAATTGCGTTTGATTTACCCTGTCGAATCGATCCAGGGCAATCGCATTACGAGACCTTTTGCAGTACTTGACGGGATAAATGAAGATCTTCGGAAAAGAAGAATGGAAGGATTTCTTCGGCCGGCTTTACGAAAAGATCGACGCGACCGACATCTTTAATCGAGCCGCAGAGGTCGCTTTCTTTTTCTCTTTCGCCTTTTTTCCGCTCCTGCTCTTTCTTGTAACTCTCGCCGGTATGGTGCTCGGCAGCACTGACAGCCTGAAACGCGAGCTCTACAGCTATCTGTTTCAAATAATGCCAGGTACGGCATTCGACTTGGTACAACAGACGCTTGAAGAGATCATCGAAAGTAGTTCAGGCGGAAAGCTGACCATCGGCATATTTATTACCTTATGGTCTGCTTCAGTGGGCGTTGATACTTTGCGAAATTCGCTGAACTCGGTATATCAGCTCACCGAAACACGGCCGTGGTGGAAAACTAAACTTCAGTCGCTGGCCCTGACCTTTATATTCATCCTTCTGCTCGTGATCGCACTGATCACAGTGTCGAGCGGGTGGGCATTTTTTAAACATCTACTGGTTCTCGCAGGCTTTGAGATAGGATCGCCGCTAGTTGTGATCGGAGTACAATGGTTTGCCTTGCTGCTCGTCTTATTGCTGGCGAGCGAGGTCATCTACAACTGGCTTCCCAGCCATCCCAAGTTTCGCTGGTATTGGATCACTGCCGGGTCCGTAGTCGCCATCGCTCTCTGGATAATCTTTTCGACGGGATTTCGGATCTACCTTCAGTATTTTAATACGTACAATCGGGCCTACGGCTCGCTCGGCGCGGTGATAATACTTATGCTTTGGATGTACCTGTCCGGCCTGTCAGTCATGATCGGTGGTTCGATAAACTCCGTTCTGCGGGAAATGGAACTTGCACCGGCCGGCGGCCCGCATGAGGCCGAAGCGAACGACACAACGGAATGTGAGGATCAGTAATTAGTTTTGTTTGAATAACTTAATGAACTCAATATCAGCTATCACTTTAACTCTATGTCATTGATGCTTGAAGAGATCAGAGAACAGCCGCTTGTGCTTGCGAGGACAATTGCGGCAGAGCGGGACAAGGTCATGCAGCTCGGCGAGGCTATTCGCCGTAAAAATGTAGATCTCATCGTCTTAGTCGCCCGCGGCAGTTCTGATAATGCCGCACTTTTTGGCAGATACCTGCTTGAAGTAACGACCGGGATCCCGGTATCGCTGTCTGCCCCGTCGATCTTCACGCTTTACGATGCCCAATTGAAGCTCGGACGTGCGCTAGTTATAGGTGTCTCGCAGTCCGGCGAAGGTTCGGACATTAACCTGGTTCTCGAACGTGCAAAAAAGGCCGGAGCCTTTACGGTTGCGATAACGAACGAAGGCAACTCGACCATGGCCCGCCTGGCCGATGAGACGTTGTTGATCCACGCGGGGCGCGAACGATCCGTTGCGGCGACTAAGACCTACACCGGCCAGATGCTCCACTTTTACTTGCTCGCAAACTCACTTAGTGACAGACAGATCGAGGTCGAACGGATCCCCGATCTCGCTGCCAACGCATTAGAACTTGATGCGGTGGTGGAGCAGCTTGTGCAGCGCTACGTTTTCATGGAGAACTGCGTTGTGGTCGGACGCGGGGTGAACTACGGAAACTCGTATGAACTTGCCCTCAAACTGATGGAAACTTGCTACGTAGTGGCAGAGAGATTTTCGTCGGCGGATTTTTTTCACGGACCGCTTGCGATCGTCGAACGTCGCTTCCCGGTTGTATTGTTCGGTCCCGCCGGCGTTACTAAAAAAAGCTCGATCGACCTTCTAACGAGGCTCAAAGAGCTTCATGCAGATTCGCTTTCGATCACTAACGACATTGAGATCGCCAGAAATTCTTCGCGAAGCCTGATACTTCCGATCGGCGACGACGAGTTTCTGACCCCGATTCCTTTCATAATTCCTGCACAGCTTTTCGCAGCGCACCTGTCCGTGGCAAAGGGCCTCGATCCGGATGAGCCAAGGTCTCTGACAAAAGTGACTAAGACGATGTAAAAATTATCAAATGGTCGAGATGGCACGTATCAGGGCCTCGCGCATCTCGCCGGCCGACCGCCAGCGAAGATCTATTTGCTTGGCCAAAGCAGTCTCGAAAACCGCGGCTACTCGGAGCGGCACATCGGGCACGCGGCTCGTGATCGGAATGATAGGCTTTTCGAAGATCGCCTTAACCGTCTCGGAAATGCCGGCATTTGGGGCAATATCGAGGGCATGTGCACCGGTAAGCAGGCTATACGCCGTCATCCCGATAGCATATATATCGGACGGCGGACGCACTTCCTTAAAATCGCGTACCTGCTCAGGCGGCATATACGCGATCGTTCCCGCAACATCGCCGACCATCGTCACACCGCTCATACCGGTCTGCTTGTAGCTTTTGGAAAGGCCGAAATCGGTGAGTTTGGAAAGGTAGCTGGGATAACTGCCTTCGACAAGGATGTTCTGCTCCTTGATGTCGCGGTGTACAAAGCCCTTCGCATGTGCAAAATCGAGGGCTGAGAGAATTTGTTCAAGGATCCTTGCGACTTCCTTATAGTTCAATCGCCCGCCCCGGTGTTTGGCCAGCTTTGAAGCATCCATTCCGCTAACGTACTCGGTGACAAGGTAAACAATACCGTTGTGAGAGCCGTGGTCGATGTAGCTGACAATGTGCTGATGCTGGAGCGATGCCGCGACCTCGATCTCACGCATAAAGCGTTTTAGTGATTGCTCGCTGACCGCTACTTCGGGGAGAAGCGTTTTGATAGCGACCGCCTGGCCATCGCGTTCGGAACGGGCGAGCATGACACTGCCCATACCGCCCTGGCCGAGCACGCGCATCATCTGGTAACCGGGTATCGGCTGCGGGTTTTGTCGCAGCTTATCCCGGCAATCGTCACAGACGAACGAGAGCTTCGCATCGGGCCGTGAGGCTTCGGCATTCGAGGGTAGGCCGCAATTCAGGCAAGGCACCGTTATTAGAGATGGCTCGGTCTTCTCAGTCTTTCCGAACGGATCGACCGCCGCTTCGCTTTGATCAGCGGCAACCTCGACCTCCAGGACCGTTTCGCCGCCCTGGATGCGGTCCCCGTGCTTCAGGTGCGCCGTTTCCACCCTGATGCCGTTCACAAAAGTCCCGTTAGTTGAACTGAGGTCGCGAAGAAAACATTGAGGTGGAGCGATCTCGAGAAGGCAATGATGGCGCGAAAAGAAACGGTCATGCGGCAGGCAGAATTGAGCATCCTCGCTTCGCCCGATCATGAAGGTGTCGTGCTGATCAAATGTAAAATCGCGTCCGGTTTGCGGACCGGCCACGACATGCAGAGTTACGCGCATCGGCTAAAGTTTACAGTAACTTAGGACAGCCTTTTTGAATTTTACGTTATCCGGCCGCCATACTGGCCAACAACGCGATAAGATAGATCATTATAATCACGAAATAGATCGCGAGAAAAATGGCGGCTGTGACAATACCGCCAATCGCCATCCCGCGTCCGGTATATCGCTCCGGGTCCTTTTTGATCTGATTGAGCGCAATGAACCCGACCACTATCGCGGCCGGAGACAACGCAAAACCCGATGAACAGCACCATCCTACCGTGACAGACCCGACCCCTAGACACAACGAAACAACGGCCAGCGTCTGGTTCGGAACGATATGCGTCGGAAATTGAGAAAAGATCGGCGAGTTCGCCGCGGTCTGTTTCTCCTTCACGACCATAGGCGGGGCCTGGGGCCATTCCGTTTCCAGAGTAATGCGCCCGGCGACCATGAACTCTGTCGGCGGCGGATCGTCGGCATACGAGAGCTTTTCGGAGTAGATAGAATCCGGCCTATCGGATGCTAGATGGCTTAGCAGCTCACCGTCGTCGTAGCAGAAATTCAGATCCTTGTCCGAGTAACTTCGCCCGCATTTTGGACATTTTTTCATTCGATGGCTGCGGTGCTTGCTGGTTACTTTGAGATCTCGAGCTTTTTGAAGGCAATGTTGACAGCGTCGCCGGCGTATAGTCCGGCAACACCGCCGGCATAACCATGCGTATTCTTAACGGTCGTCACCATCTCGCCGTTTATGTAAAGTTCGACGCGGTCGGCCGTGTCGCGGACCTCTAGGGTGTTTTCGGCGGTACCGCTAGCGATCGCATTGGAACTTGTCCAGTTGACCACGTTCGTCTCCTTTTTCGGCTCGTGTCTGACGACGCGATACCTGCGGCCTTTTGTGTCGAGGAGTAAGGCATAGCCCTTTTGCAGCGGTTTCGGGTTGCTGTGAAAGACCAGCCCATAGCCGAGGCTGGTACTCTCATTATCGACATTTCGGAGTGTAACGACGGTACTGGCAAGCTCTGTCTGGAACTCTTCCGGGGCCGCGACAACGTAATAGTAGCCTCTGCGCTTTGAACTCATAAGAAACTCGCCATCGCTGAAGTCAGTGTTCCCGAACGTCGAATTCTCCTGAACCCATTTTGACAGGTCGATAGTCTTTACATCATTCCGTGGGAAAGGCGTAGGCGTCGGCGTTCCACGGCCCACGACGGGTGGAGACGAATTGTTCCCTTTGGGATCGATCGACGCAAGGTATACCACCAGCCCGACAAAACCACCACCGCATGCTAGAAGCAAGAACCCCAGAATAAGGAGAACCCAAACCCAAGCCTTCGAGGACGATTTCTTGGGCGAAACTGGCGAACCGGACTGGTCGCCGAACGTGGAGTGGGCCGGAGCCGCGCCGCGCAACGACGTGTTCTGCTCGGTGGACCGGGGCTGGTTCATTATCACCGTATCGGGCGGCACGCTGGCGATCAGGGTCAGAACGGAACCGTCCTCGAGGCAAAAATTCAACCCGTCGTCCGCATAGGTCTTGCGGCACGTTGGACAACTTTTCATTATCTTAAACCTCAGAGTGTCAGTGAAGGCACAACCACAGACTCCGTTATTATACGCATTTATGCGGCTAAGCGCGACTAAACGAGAGTATAGCCGCAACGCCCACAGAATTTTATGTGTGAAGGAAAGGCGCTATTGCACCGCGTGCATACGCGCTCGGCCTGCTGCGGCTGCAGGCTCGAAGGATTGGTTCGGAAGCCAAAGGGCTGAGATGTCGGCAGCGAGGTCGTTGGGCCGATGCTTAGCCCGCATCTGCCACAGAAACGAGAATGTTCCGGAAGGAGATTTGAACATCGAGGGCAAGGGAAAGCACCCGGCGAATCGCCCTCACTGATCGTGACAAAGGTCCGGTTTCCGCAACGGCCACAGAATTTGACCCCTTGTGCAAAGCGTGAGTTACAATTTGAACATGCGACGATGCCCGGCATCACACTCGAATGGATACCGCTGCTGCTGCTTCCCTGCGAGGGTGACGGGTTGGAGCCCACTTCAGATTTCGAACGAAGATGTGCCTGTATTACCTGTTCGCTCGCACCCTCACGGATCTCGATGACCCTTTCGTCGTCGCGTTCACCGGCGTGAGCGACGCGTAGGATATGCTGGCCCGGCGGAATATTGCTGAGCACGACCCGGCCCGAGCTTCCGACACTTCCCTTTCTTTCGTCATCAACATAGACCTCGGCACCGATCGGAGCAAGAATTATCACCCGCGTTCCGCCGGAACGTTTGGCCTCGTCAACGTCCTCAGCAGCCTGCTCCAGATCTTCGATCCATTCCGTAACCGACGAATGGCGTACACGCGGATCGATCTCGAGCGACCGCATTATCACGTGTTCGACGTCGAGGGGAATGTCAGTTCGTAACGACGACAGCGGCGGCGCCTTGTGCATGATCTTTTGCATCACTAGCTGCATCATGTCGCCAGAGAATGGCGTTTTTCCGCCGAGCATAAGATATGAGATCGTGCCCAATGCATAGACGTCCGCCCGCACGTCAACGCCCATCTCCGGCTGCATCTGTTCGGGCGCCATAAATTCGGGTGTACCGATAATACCGCGTGACGACGGAGTCGCATTCGAGCTGAAATCTGTCACCGTTTGGTTGATGATCTTAGCGAGGCCGAAGTCGCCAACCTTGATAAATCCGTCGCCTTTGCCCTTCTGAAGCAGGAAAATGTTGGCTGGTTTGAGGTCGCGGTGGAGGATGTTTATTTCGTGGGCCGCTTCGACGCCGTCTGCGATCTGCCGCAAGAGCGCGACGGCACGTTTGACGGGCAGCGTTCCCTCGCGACGAAGAAGCCGATGGAGCGTTTCGCCCTCGACGTATTCCATTACGAGATAGAAGACGCCGTCACCCGTCTCGCCATAATCGGTGACGCTTACTGTATTGGGATGTTGGATCGATGCCGCGGCCTGGGCTTCACGTTCGAATCGGGCGATCGCTTCGCCTTCCTGAAGGTCGTCGCTGCTTAGGATGTCCTGCCGGACCGTCTTGATCGCTACGTTCCGCGAAGCGAACTTCGTATCGCGGGCAAGGTAAACTTGTCCCATTGCTCCTCGGCCAAGCCGTCGGGAAAGCAAGTAGCGCTCGGCAAGCAGTTGTCCGCCGGGCAGCGAAAGCCGCGTCGCCGTCTGATCGTTCGGACACTCGGCGATCTCATCTGGAAAACAGCTTTCACACTTCGGACACTCTCTCATTTTCAGAGGGCATTGAAAAACCCACCATCACGTATACTAGTTTTCACCTGATCAAGTGTGAACAAAAGTTGCAGGCTCATAACTACTATGATCTCATCAGTTATCAGCTATCAGTTTTCAGCTTTCAGTTGTTCCGGAAGGGTTCTTCGGAGTTTTTCAAATCTCCCTTTCGGTCTATTCTGAACGATTAAAGAAAAAGAACCAAATCCTGAACGCGCGGCACACAAGTTTTTGCAACCTGTGTTTTTATTGTTATACTTTCTCTGCTTTTGGGTCGATAGCTCAGTCGGTAGAGCAACGGACTCTTAATCCGTGGGTCGCAGGTTCGATCCCTGCTCGGCCTACCATCCAAAACAAAAAAACGGCTGCCTTTATCCGGCGGCCGTTATTTGTCTCCACTAGAGTTCATCTAAAAGGAACGAGATTCAAACCTTGTCGCGCCATCGAAGGACCTCATCTCGGAGTAGAGGATTTTGCTGGAAGCTGGCCGTGTTGCCTTGTGCCCTTGTCGCTCGGTGGATATGCCAATAGCTGAGGCCGAGTTTTGATATCGCGCGTGTGTACCGGTAACGTGCCATCGCCTTCCCTTTTCCTAATCCGCTAAAGATCCACAAACCGCTTTGGAAAAACTTGCAGGTGCGGTCGAGGTCGTCTTTGGTGATGAGGCCGCGGGCTATATCGAGGGCGAGCATTTCGTCCAAGATCCGCCGCTGGCGGCGTGTCAGCCAGAACGCGAACCCCAGAAAAACCAGGAATAAAGGGATTTCGAAGACAATGTACATCGCAAAAAAGCCGCAAAGCGATATCAGTTGGCCTCCGACACCAAGTGCCTCGCAGGCCGGCGCAAGCCCGAGGCTGATGATGGCAATCGTCACGGCGATTCCCATGCCATTCCAGATGGCGTGGAGAATGACGGCGACAATGTATCCCGCGATCGGGGCGGCGATCCGTACAAACCAGTTGTGTGACTCACGCGAGATCCCGCATCCGATGCCGATCATCGCTGTAAAAGTCACGTGGGCCCACGGCGATAAAATCCCGCGAAGCGAAAAGAGGAGCAAGAAATCTTTTAAAGCATCATAGGTGAAACCAAACTGAAAAACCGCGCTCCCGAGGCCTCGCCCGTAATAGAGTACGTTCTCAACGGTCGCGAACCCCAGAGCCACAACACCTGCAAAAACGATACCGTCCAGCACGTCGTCAAAATGACGGCGAAACAGTATCAGCAAGATCAGGAGCCAGAGGCCCTTCGAGGCCTCCTCAACGACCGGGGCCGAGATTACGGCCCCCACAAGATCCGCCAACTGCGGTATTCCGGTTTGAACATAAACGCCGATACTGACGGCCGTGTTCAGAATGAAAGAAACAAGAACGGCCACGATCCCACCCCACAGGAAGGTTAGAAAAAGAAGCCACGGGGGCTCGGGATCAAAACGGTCGAGCCAGATCAGCGGCGTAAGATAAATGACGACCGGTAGGAATGCTATTACCGAAGCGAGAATGGCCCAGACCGGCCCGACCGTACCGAACATCAGGAGAACGACGATCGGCAGGAGCATTATCAAGATCAAATAAGCACTGATTACAAATATCATTCGGGCTATTTGAATGCCCGACATTGGTGGCGGCGGGGGCGGTGGAGTGTCCTCCATCGGGCCAAGGCCGATATTAGAAACAGATTGAAAAACGCTGATTGGCGCAGCATCAGCGGCTTGCTGGAAGTTCTGAAGCTGTTCTTCGCGGAATTGTTCCGGAGCCGGAATTTGGGAAGCCGCGGGCATCTGGATGGAGACGCTTGCCGTTATGCCGTTCTTTCCGAATTGGATCGAATCGCCAGAGTTCAGCCTGGCCACCTGGACCCGGCCACCGTTCACAAGCGTGCCGTTTGTGCTTTGGTTGTCGGTGAGGTAGTAACCATCGGGCCTGGCCTCGATAAACGCGTGCTGCTTTGAGGCGATGCGTTCGGCGGCGGGGTCAAACCGCACGCTGCAATTATCGCCGCGGCCGATGGTAAGAAATCCGGTTTCGAGATCAAATACCTGCCCCGCAAGCGAGCCGCTGTTTATCGTAAGCTGTAATTTCATACAGCAATCATAAAAACAAAGTGCCCAAAGTCAAGTTAACACCTAACTTTGGGCTTTCAGTTCGCACTTCTCAGAAGTTACAGGGGATTGGCCGAACCCGGTACGACGATCGTCTCGCCCGAGCCGGCTTCAGGGATCACCCGCGTGACGAAACCGCCATCCGAGCTGTTCAGCCGGTACCAGACACGGTTCGATGGCCGAAAGACGGAAATGTCAGTGGTTCCGTCGCCGTCATAGTCGCTCGGAGCGGGAATATCGCCGGCTTCGCCAAAAACTTGTGTCCGGAAATACGAGGCGACGGGATCGAAGATATACCAAGTGTTGTTTGATGGTCGAAAGACCGTCAGATCGGCCCGTCCGTTGCCGTTAAAATCGCCGACGAGCGGGCGGTCACCGTCCTGTCCCCAACCGATCTGAAAGGGAATACTCGACGAACTTCGGATCACGTACCAGTTTCCGTTGGACGGCCGCCAGATCGTGACGTCGGCTTTTCCGTCGCCGTCGTAGTCGGCCGCGAGCGGCTTGTCGCCCGGCTCGCCCCATTGGAACGTGACTATACCGAGCGTGCTTCGCACGATATACCAGGTTCCCGTCGACGGCCTCCAGACGGCAATGTCCGTCCGTCCATCGGCATCGAAATCGCCCGGCACTGGCACGTCACCAGCGACGCCCCACTGAACATAGCGAAGCCCCCCCGCACTTTGGATGATGTACCAGACACCATTCGAAGGCCGCCAGACTGCGACGTCCGCGCGCCCATCGCCGTCAAAGTCACCGTTTACCAAAACATCGCCGGGCTCACCCCAGTTATAGAATGTGCTTGTCGAATCAAAGCTCCCCTCTATCGACCATTGATAGCCGTTGCTGAGAGAGAGGTCGGTCTTGCCGTCGCCGTCAAAATCTGCGACTCGGTTCCGGTCCGGGCCGGCTATCTGCGTCGCATCGAGAACCCATAGTCCCGATCCGAGGTCGCCCGCAAGCACCCTATGCGTACCCGCAAATGGAAAGACGGTCCATGTGCCTTCAAAGGTAGTCGGAAGTGCGTTTTGGCGAAACTCGCTCGAGCACAGCATATCCCAGGGCTCGGCGTTTTCAAGGGCTTTCAACTCGTCAGTGCTCGGTGCAAATGCAGGCTGGTACATGTCGTTTTGAGCAACCCGTTTCGGAACGATCGGGTCTGAAATATCGAATACCTGAACACCCGCTTGATACCACGAAACGTAAAGATAGTTGCCATGAACAACCGGGTTATGCGGCGTCACAGCATTCAGCCCCAACTCTGCCATGCCGATCGTTCGCACAAGCAGCGGTACAGCCGGATTTGTCACATTATAAACCCGGAGATCGCCGGTCCCGTTGTTTGTCTCGCGGGCACTGTACAGGTAATTGCCATCCTCGCTGGTCCAACTGCTGTGCATGTTGTTGCCGGCAGAGATGTTCGGACTCGGGTCCTGAATAAAGCCAAGTAGCGTCGGCTGCTGGGTGGCGATATTCGAGACATCGTAAATCTCGGTCCTTCCCCGCTGCGACGCGGTGCCCCAGCCGGATGTGTACATTCGATTTCCGCGAATATGCATCGCGTGTACCCACAACGGCTCGGTCGGGATGATGTCGCGGACGAATACAGGTGCTGCCGGATTGCTGATGTCAACAACGCGGATGGTCTTGTTCGAAAGCGTATTGGTGTTAGCGATCAAATAGTTTCCCCACACGACCATCTCGTGAATGCTGTTCAGGCCATTTCCATTCTGTGAATTAACTACTCCCAGCAGCTGCGGGTTCGCAGGGTCTGTGAGATCGACGATATGCACGCCGCCGCCATTGCCGCTGCCGAAATATGCGCGGTTCCCTACGACTATCGCCTCGAGAAACTGTTGATTATCGCCGGGATTGTACCAGCTGAGAAGCGAAGGAGCGTCGGGGTTTGAGATATCGTAGATGAACGCGCCGCGGCATAGGTAGCTACCCTGAACGGCAATGTTTCCTTCGGCGTAAATATCGGCAAACCGAAGGCCGGGGTTTGGGCTGTCGCAAATGGGCGTAACCATCGAACGGAGCCTCAGCCGCTGGCCAGCGACATCGGCTACGGTTCCGAAAAAAAACACGGCGCAAAAAATAGCTGTTGTAATACGTCCCATGCTTGTTCCAAAAAAGTAAAGCGTCGTGATCGCCATATCGAAAAATCGGCCTTGTCACGACGCAAATCGAATTCCCCAGAGATCTATGTTGCCGGTCGAAAAAGCTGTTGCGGATAAAGATCGGACCAAACCATGAATATTTTACTTACGAGGCCACCCGCGAAGCCTCACGCATTATAAGATCGAATGTTCCTGGGCCAACCTTACGGAACCGGCGATTTCGATTAAGTGATACGGCGATCGAGATGGTTGGGTTATTGCCCTTGAACTCCATGCCGCCCGCGACTAAAAGCTTATAAAGATCGTTAACATGCAGCGGAAATCCTGCTTCGCGAAGCAGAAGCGTACACGCCTGTGTGATCGTCCGGTCGGCAAATCGATTCGAAACCGGTTCAATATGACTATTCTTCAACAGCACAGGACGGCCATTGCCGATGTATGCTACATTTGCTGCCGTGATCGGCTGAGGGATGTCGGCCGGCTCTCTACCAATTTTGCCGGGCACAGATAGCGGATCGACCGCGGTCGAAGACTTTTGCCCTTCGTCGAGGCGGAACTTGGGCCGTCGATTTCCGCTCGTACCCAATATCCCGTCGCGCATCAGAACAAGTGCGTTGTCGATCATCGATTCGGCCTGCTGGGCTATCTCGTCAAGTGCAGCGATCTGCATGCGCAGGCTGTCCACCTCTTCCTCCGCTTCCCTAAGACGAACCATCAATTCGTTCTGCTCGTCGCGGGTTTTATTTAGCCAAGCTTCAAGTGCTGCTATATGTTTTGCGTCTATCATGTTGACGGAATTGAAGTTGCGGCCGAACTGATCCGCTGTTGCCTATCTTAGTTGATCTGGTGGTTTAGCTGTTGCGTTCGATCACAAAGCTTGGGATCTCTTCCAACGCAAGAGAATACTTTGTTTTAGGTAAAACTTCAAGATTTTTTCTTGCGGCGTCGGCAAAATCGAGCGCGACGCTTCTGATCTTTCCGATCATATCGGTCTCTTCCAGCTTCTTAAGCACTTTGGTGCGTGCGCCGTTCTGATAGCTGCGGTCGGCGATTATCTCCTTCAAGTCGTTCTTGAATTCCGGATATTCGCGACAGAGGTGAATGAGAGGCAGGGTCAGTTTCCCATCGAGAAGATCCGCACCCGAGGCTTTGCCCAATGAATCGTCGTCCGAAGTAAAGTCGAGCAGGTCGTCGGCAAGTTGAAAGGCGACACCCAGATTCATGCCGTAATCGCGAAGGGCGACCTTAACAGTTTCGTCGGCTCCGGCAAGGATGGCACCGATCTCGCAGCAGCCCGAAAAAAGATAGGCGGTCTTACGTCTAAGGATATCGAAATAGGCTTCTTCGGTGATCTCAGTGTCGCCGATAACGGTTAGCTGGATCAGTTCGCCTTCGGTCATTTTGCGCGTCAATCGCGTCAGTATCTCAAGTATCTCCAGCGAACGCTGCTCGAGCGAGGTTTCGAACGCCGACATATAGAGCCAGTCGCCCATTAGTACCGCTGTCTGGTTGCCGAACTTGGCGTTGACAGATTCGCGGCCACGCCGGGTCAAGGCGTTGTCGATAATATCATCGTGAACGAGCGTCGCCGTATGGAGCATTTCCATCACGGTCGCCAGGCGTACGGTGCCTTTGTCGGACGCATCGCCGCCGCAGGCGGAATTCGACAGTAAAAGCAGGGCCGGCCGAACCCGCTTGCCGCCTGAGGAGCGAACATATTCTCCAAGATAATCAACGACCTGAATGTTCGAACGTGCCTGACGCTCGAACTCCGACTCGACCAGCGTCATCTCGTTACTGATCAATCCGAAGATCTCCCGAGCTCTACGGCCGGAGAGGACCCCGTTTCTCGCTGCAGCAATTACGCTCATTTCCTATCAGTTGGTCCGGTAGTTATCGAACTGCATGTCGATCCCAAAGTCCGTCTCTTTCAATCCCGAAATGACCGACTGAAGCGTATCGCGGTCCTTTCCGGATACACGCACAGTCTCACCCTGGATCGACGCCTGGACCTTGTACTTGCCGTCCTTGATGAATTTGACCACTTCCTTCGCTTTCTCGATCGGGATTCCCTGTTGGATCTTCACCAATTGCCGAACGGTTCCGCCGGCGGCAGGCTCGGCCTTTTGGTAATCAAGTGCTTTTAGGGATATACCGCGTTTTACAAGTTTGCTCTGGAGGATGTCGTTCATGTTTCGGAGCTTTGTTTCATCCTCGGCAGTGAGCATAAGGTCTTTGACCTGCATCTCCACGGTCGCCTTGCTGCCTTTGAAATCGAAACGCTGCGAAACTTCCTTTACCGTCTGATGGATCGCGTTCGTGACCTCCGCGTAATCAGTCTTCGAAACGATATCGAATGAGTTTTCTTTCGCCATATCGATAACAATTTAACCACAGATGCCGCGATATATGAATTGCGCACGATCGCGAACGTGGATGATGGCCGCCCGACGGTTAAGCGGTTGATATAACTGGGGTTGAAGCTTGGCCGTGCCCCAGCACGTTCGGGGGCGTTCAGGCTGCGTTCCGAAGGTCGACGGAACGTCCAACCTATAGTAATTGCCACACTTACAGATTTTTTCACCCGAAATTCCGTCATTTTTACAAAAACTTTTTGCCGAACGCATGGGCGGCCTTTCCGTTTCCCGCCGCTGCAATTTGTCAAAGACCATCGACCGGGCGAAGTGTAGCACCGTGTTGCATTGCTGTCAATAGCTTTCATCAATGCAACGGCAACTGCCGTATATTGGTCACGCCAACGAAAGGTTAAAGAGCCGTTGAAAGTTCCGCGTGGTTTCTTCAGCAATAACTTCGGCGGAAACGCCATAAAAGTCGGCAAGAAAGGCGGCGGTGTGTGCTACGAAGGCCGGTTCGTTTCGTTTGCCGCGAAACGGTACCGGCGTCAGAAACGGGCAGTCGGTCTCGACCAAGAGCTTGTCGAGCGGAACAACGCGAGCAGCTTCACGTAAATTATCAGCTTTCTTGAATGTAACATTGCCGGCAAAGGAGATAAGAAACCCCAGCGGTATCAAAGCCTCCGCCGTCGCCGGTGTACCGCCAAAGCAATGCATTATTCCGACTGGAACGCGGACTTTCTTGTCCGCATCTTCAATGTTGCGGACAGGATTGTCCGCGTTCCTTGAGAATTCTTCGGAAAGGATCTCGACCGTGTCTTCATCCGCATCCCGACTGTGAACGATGATCGGCAGGCCCAGAGCTTTCGCTATCCGGATCTGGCGGCGAAAAACATCCCTCTGCACTTCCCGCTGGCTGTGATCGTAATAATAATCAAGGCCGATCTCGCCCCAGGCAATGACTTTCTCTGAATTCGTAAGTTCGATGAGGTGCTCCTCGGCCTTGTCGTCGCAGAGCTTCGCGTCGTGCGGGTGGACGCCCACGCTTGCGAAGACATTTTCGTACTTTTCCGCAACCGCGAGCGCCCTCCGAAAATCGTCCGAATGCGGATCGCCCGTCCCAACGTTTAACATAGCGACAACGCCCGCTTCGTTCGCTCGCCGAACAACCTCGTCGCGGTCGGCATCGAACGCCTCGCCATCGATATGGCAGTGGGAATCGATCAGGGTCATCACGTGAGCCGGATGGTCGCCATCACCTTTTCCATGTCCGCAAGCTGCTGATCTGTTGAGTAGACTACAAAAATCGAGATTCCGTGCCCCCTATGGATAATCGAGTAAATTCGCTGCTTGATGATTGACTCACCAAACGTTCCTTCGAGCTCGGCGGCTACGAAACTATTCGTTCCGATCTTAACGGTTCCGAGGTTTCGCTTGAGGACAAAATGGCTTCCTTTTAGAAGGCTAACGTTTGCGAGCAAGCTCATCGTAGCTGTGACCCCAGGCTCCTGCTTAGCGGCAACCACTTCGAGAGCAGCATTCCTTGGAGTCCCGACCGGCCACTCGGCAATGACCAATAAACGCAATGTTCGACCGATTGCTTCGTCGATCTGCTTTGCCGATGCGGAACCCTGCTTGAGCATGTCGGCCCCCGCGTCCGCGAGCAATTCAGCTTCGGCACCCGAGATGATGGTGTAATCCTCTGGTATCAAAAGCGTGATCCCGAGTCGCTTGCTCACGAACTTCCCCTCAGCGATCTCACCCAGGCGAAGTGGTTCGACCGGCTTCGGCGGAGTTGCCGGCTTTTGTCCATGCAAATTCGAAATGCTTAAAAGAAGAAAGATAGCGAAGATGTATAGGACTTTCATAAATATTTCAACTTATCTCAAGCAAAGAGTTAATTGCAGAACATTCCTGAAAAGATACGGTGGCGGCCCCCCGAACAAAACCCCGATAAGCGAGTGAACAGATTTATTTCAACCTCGCACCGATATCTACATTGTCGATGAAAGTTGCCAAAGCCGGATTTTCGCCGGATCCGTCTTCGAGCGATGCGGCGCATATCATCCCCTGCGATTCGAGGCCGCGCATCATGCGGGGTTTGAGGTTGGCTACGACGACGACCTTTCGGCCGATGAGCTTTTCCGGTTCGTAGTATTCGGCGAGGCCGGCAAGGAGCTGCCGCGGTTTTTCTTCGCCGAGATCGACCTCCAGCCTGAGCAGCTTGTCGGCCTTCGGAACACGCTCTGCCACCTTTACCTCGCCGACTCTCAGCTCGACTTTTAGAAAGTCGTCGATGGTAATGAAGTTGTCAGCCGTCGATTCTTGGTCAGATTCATTATTCTTCTCTGCGTTTGCGGCTGTCGACGGGCTGCCAGCAGTTGATTCCTCACTGCTATCCGCTGGCTGGCCACTGTCCACAGTCATCTGTCCACTGTCTTTGATCTCACTCATAACCTTTGCTTTGTCTATCTGCGGAAAAACGGACTCGCTTTCTCCTATCGCGGTGCCGGGGCTCAATTCTCCCCATTTCAATGCGGTCGGATCGATGCCGACGATCTCGCCCTTCAGCCCAAGCTGTCGGTATATATTTTCTGATGCTTCCGGCATCACGGGGTAAAGCATAACTGACAGCCACCGCAGGGTCTCGGCCGACCGGTAAAGGACGGCATTCAACGTTTGGGCCTGATCTTCGTCTTTCACCAAGGCCCATGGTTTCGAGTCCGAGATCATCTTGTCGGTGAATGCGATCCCTGACCAAAGTGTTTCAAGGGCATGGCTAAACTCGAACAGATCAAACCTACGAATGAAGACATCCCGGGCATGCTCCAAAACCGATACGATTTGACCGCCATCCGGATCCAGTCCTGCGCGGCGCGCTTGGATATAGTTTTCCTCGGAGATCTTTCCGTCCGGGATCCGTCCATCTCTATATTTCGAGATCATCGAAAGCGTCCGCGCCGTCAAATTGCCTAAGCCCTTCGAAAGATCGGCGGTCGTGCGGTCGATCAGGTTCTCGTATCCGAATTTCCCGTCCTGTCCAAACACCATATCGCGAAGGACAAAATACCGCACCGCGTCCACCTGAAAATGTTCACGTAATACATCAACTTCGATCACGTTACCCAACGTTTTGCCCATCTTACGGCCTTCGGAGTCAAGCCACATTCCGTGAGCGTAAACGCTTTCAGGCAAAGGTAACCCGGCGGCGTGCAGGAACGAGAACCAGTAAACCGTGTGAAACCGAAGAATGTCCTTTCCAACCAAGTGAACCGCGGGCCAGTACTTCTCGAAATGGTCAGTGGAAAATGGATGATGGACAATCTCCGTCGTTCCAGCCGCACTATCCATTGTCCATTGTCCACTCTCCATTGCTGCACCGTAACCGAGCGCCGTGATGTAGTTTGACAAAGCGTCGAGCCAAACATACATCACATGGTCCTCGTCGTCCGGTACGGGAACCCCCCACGACACCGACTTTTTCTGGCGGCTGATCGAAAGATCTTGCAGCCCGCCTCGGACAAACGACAGTACCTCGTTTCGTCTTGCTTCCGGCCTCACCCTATTAACATTATTTTCGAGCAGATCGATCAGAAAATCGTCGTAATCCGAGAGTCGAAAGAAATAGCTTTCCTCGGACACCTTGTCGAGTGCCCGCTCGTGGATCTGGCAGAAAGGGACATCCGAACCGTCTGGCGTGAAATATTCATCCTCTAACTTAAACGCTGCACACGGCGCACAAAACCAACCTTCGTAATAGCCTTTGTAGATCGAGTCATTCCCTTTCGGCGTCTTGTTCTTCGCGATCTCACGCCACAAATGCTGCACGCCCTCGTAGTGAAACGGCTCGGTCGTACGCATGAAAATGTCGTAGCCGCCGTTCTCCGGACCAAGACCGAACTGGGCGAGCATGCGCTTCAACTCCCCGGAAACAAAATCTACCTGCTCCTGCGGCGAGCGTCCTTCTCGCTCAGCGGCACGTTGGATATTGATGCCGTGCTCGTCCGTTCCCGTCAGGAATAAAACGTCGAATCCTCGCTGCTTCTTGTATCGGTGGAGGGCATCGGCAACGATCGTCGTGTATAGATGGCCCAGGTGCGGAAGGCTGTTGGCGTAGTAGATCGGGGTTGTGATGTAGAAAGGTTGTTTCATCAGGACAGGGCAGCAAACATAACACAATCGATCGGATAATCGCGAAATCTGGAATCGGCCGTGAGCACCGGCATTCTCTCATGCGATGCCTGTGAGATGATAAGGCGGTCGAATGGGTCCCTGTGGTGGTCCTGCAACTTGAATACGTTGAGAACATGATCAAGTTCGATCGGTAGATGCAGCCATCGTGCCCGCGAAATACGACTACGAACAAAATCATCCGGAGGTTGTGGTAACGAGAGCTTACCTTTTCCGAATTTTATTGCTATCTCCCAACTTGATGCGTGAGAAAAGTAGATCTCGGTAGCAGGGTCATCGCGCAAATACGACTTAACTTCTTCAGGAACGCGTTTCGGTTCCAGAAATATCCACAGAAATACTTGTGTGTCCACCAAGATTCTCTTCGTCTTCGCCATAAAATGCTTTCATCAAATCGTCGGGTAATTCATCAAAGTCGTCTGCAATCCAACCTTTCCCTTCGTCCATTCCCCACCAGTCTTTCTCCTCAGCAGTAACCGGAACTAGTCGGACCTCGTCGTTTCCGTTTTTCGCTATTACTACGTCCTCTCCTTTCTTCGCCAATTCGATCAGCTTGCTCAAATTCGTTTTTGCCTCGTGGATATTCACTTTGGTCATAATTCCAAACCTCAAGCAAAATTATCTAAGAGTTAGCTAACTAAGTCAACAACATTAGCTAAGCACTAATTCCCCATGCGTTTTTTGTCCGCGTCAAAGAACTCGTCCGTCTCTTTATAGCGAGGCATAATGGGCGAATTTGCGATCTTCAAGCCGATCGCGAAGCCGAGCTCGGTATTTTGGAGCATCGCGGCGTTGTCCCACCAATCGTAAAACTGGTCCGAAGGCTGATGATAGTGCCGGGCGGTGTAGTTGCTGAAGAAGCTGAGGGCTTCGCCCCTGAGCGCCGGGTCGAAATCGTCGCCGTGACGAAGCGAGACGGCTGGCACGCCCGCCTTTGCGAATGGAAAATGGTCCGAGCGAAAGAAGAAGCCCTGCTCAGGACGTGAATCTCCCTCGAGCACCATATTTTTCTCACGGGCGACGGCCTCGACCATTGCCCCGATCGTCGAGCGTTCCGCGCCGAGAGCGGAAAAGTCCTTAGTGCGCCCGAAGAAGTTGACACCGTCGATGTTCACGTTACCCGCGATCTTGTTTAGGGGGATCAGCGGATTCTGCGTGAAATATTCGGCACCGAGCAGGCCCTGTTCCTCGGCGGTCGGCAAGAGAATGTAGGTTGATCGTTTCGGACGTCGGGCTCGAGGCAAAGCGGCAAGAGCCTCTCCGATACCAATGACGGCGGCTACTCCCGAAGCATTGTCATAAGCGCCGTTGTAAATTCGGTCGCCGGAAGCGTCGGGCTCGCCTATGCCGAGATGGTCCCAATGCGCCGTGTAGATCACATATTCCTGAGCAAGGCGACGGTCGCTTCCGACCACGCGGCCAACGATATTCGGAGATTCAAAGCTCCGGATGTCGGCCTTGAGCTCGATCTGCATCTGCAGCCCCGTCTTTACTGGCTTAAAACCGCGTTTTGCGGCACTGGCACGAAGCTGGTCGAGATCCAGGCCGGCCTGGCCGATCACACCTTTCGCAGCGTCGTCCGTCATCCACGCCATCAAGTCAAGCACCGGCCGCGAATCTCCGGCTGCCCGTGCAAGCTCCGACCGAGCGCCGCCAAACGACGTGCGGACGACGTTCCAACCATATCCGGCCGATTCATTCGTGTGGAGCAGGATGACGCCTGCTGCCCCACGCCGCGCGGCCTCTTCATACTTGTATGTCCAACGCCCGTAATACGTAAGGGCTCGGCCGCCAAACAGATTAGGTTCCTCGGCCGTGGCCGGAGGGTCATTCACCATGATCAGCAGGATCTTTCCACGATAATCCTCGGCAGGGCCGCTGTAATCGTTCCATTTGTAAAGCGGGGCATCGATACCGTAGCCGGCAAAAACCACTTCAGCATCGACCTTAACTCCAGCCCGTTGGGCACCGGTCGTCGCGACAAATTCGTCGCCAAATCGCAATGAACGCTGGGCATTGTTCGGCCCTGCGAATTGCATCTGCGTTGACGGATCGACCTTGATGCCGACCATTTTCACATTCTGAAAATAGCTCTTCCCGTTGCCGGGAGCGATCTTCGCCGCCTGCATTTGTGCCGCAATATACTCGGCTGCCCGCACGCTGCCCGGCGTTCCGGGCCCGCGGCCTTCAAAATCGTCCGCGGAGAGCCGGACGACGCGCTGTCTAAGCTTATTTCCATCGATCCGGGCCGATTCTCCCTGAGCGAAGAGAACGTTGGCGGACAGTAGCGTTACAACGAGCAGTAATGAAAGCTTTTTCATAGGTTCAAGTGGTTTCTCAAATGTCTGAGTCTCGACGTCTAAAGTGTTTGATTAAGTTCTCCGACCGGCCCGGCCAAGCAAATAGAAAAACAACGAGCCAACGACTATCCCTTGATCAGCGACATCGCCTCCGCACGGGTTCGAGGGTCGCGCCGGAACCCACCGAGGACTGCCGATGTGATCGTAATGGCGCCGGGTTTCTTGACGCCGCGAAGGGTCATACAGGTGTGCTCGGCTTCGATGACGACCATTACGCCGAGCGGTTTGAGTTCCTTAAACAACGTGGTGGCGATCTCCTGGGTCAGACGCTCCTGCACCTGAAGACGCCGGGAAAATATCTCGGCAATACGTGCAAGTTTTGAAAGGCCCACGATACGACCGCCGCTTGGAATATAGGCAATATGGCACTTCCCGACAAACGGGGCGAGGTGGTGTTCGCAGACGGAGGCGAACGAAATATCTTTCACCAGCACCATCTCGTCGTGGCTGTCGCCAGGCAGCGGAACTGTGTGCTCCTTTGCGTCCTGCCACATTCCCTCGGTCAATTCCAGGTAAAAATCTGCAACGCGGTCAGGGGTTTTCTGCAAACCTTCCCGCTGCGGGTCTTCGCCGATCCCTTCAAGGATCATCCGAACACCTTCCACGATCATTTTCTTATCAACTTTCTTTTTCGCAGGTTTCGGCATATCGCCTGATTAATGTGAAATTCGATCAAAATATAAGGAACTAGTCTGTAATGAAGTTTATTATTTTTCCGGCCGAAAGGAAAAAGCGGCATTGATGGAGGCAGGTTTTGATTAGTCTCAGCCAGTACGCATATAATCTCAGTTTTCGCGATAGTGAAGAGACTTAACAGATGACCATTCTTGAGATCCAGAACTTGTTGAAGCAGACGGTCCGGGACGCTGCGCTCGCCAAATTCGATGTGGACCTGGGTAGCCCGGTGCTCGAGATCCCTCCAAAGACTGAACTTGGCGACGCCGCCTTCCCCGCGGGCTTCGAACTTGCAAAACTCTTAAAGCAGCAGACCGGTGAAAAGCAGAATCCGCGTGCGATCGCCGAAACGCTGAAGGCCGAGCTTGAGAAACTCGATCCGGTGGGCAAAGTTGAGGTTGCCGGGCCGGGATATCTCAATGTCTTTTACGATCGCGCTCGCTTCCTGGCGGATAACGCTGCGGCGGAACCGCTGCCGCGAACCGGTTTGACGGAAACCGTCAAGACATGTGTCGAACATACGTCGGTAAATCCCAACAAAGCGGCCCACATCGGCCACGTCCGAAACTCGGTACTCGGGGATACCTTTCAGCGCATTCTGAAGGCCACAGGGCGGACCGTCGAGGTGCAGAACTATATCGATAACACCGGCGTGCAGGTTGCCGATGTTGTTGTCGGCTTTGTCTATCTCGAAAACCGCGGCCTTGAACAGATCAAGGAACTTGAGAAAGAACTTGAAGTTAAAGGGATGTCGTTCGACTACTACTGCTGGGACCTCTATGCAAAGGTCGGCCAGCAGTATCAGGCCGACGAAGGCCTAAAGGCAAAAAGGGCCGACGTGCTTCATGCGTTAGAAGAAGGCTCGGAACCGATAGCCTCGATCGCAGACTATGTCGCGACACGGAACGTCGAGTGCATCATCAGGACAATGGAGAGGCTCTCGATCCGCTACGACCTTCTGCCTCGGGAGTCGGAGATACTTTACCTCCATTTTTGGGACAAGGCATTCGAGCATATGAAGGAACGGGGCGTGATCCGTTTCGAGTCCGAGGGGAAGAACGCCGGATGTTGGGTAATGCCGTTCGAATCGCACGAAGGGACCGACGAACACGAGGCGGACAAGATCCTCGTCAGATCGAACGGGACCGTAACTTACACCGGCAAAGACATTGCCTACCAGATGTGGAAGCTCGGCCTGCTGGGCCTGGATTTTTACTACAAACCCTTTTGGAAATATGCAGACGGCAAGCAGGTTTGGATAACTTCATCGGTTCCGCACGCAGTCGGCTCTAGCGACAATGGCGACGCGAGTGAGAACGCTGCCCTTCCCAAATTCGGCCACGGCGAAACGGTCTATAACGTCATCGATTCGCGGCAATCATATCCGCAGGATGTTGTCCGGAAAGGCGTCGCAGCCATTTTTCCTGAAAAAGGCGAGGCAGCAAGCGTTCACCTCTCTTACGAAATGGTCGCCCTCTCGCCTGCCGCGGCTGAAGAACTTGGCTTTGAGATAAGCGACGAAGACCGCTCGCGGCCATTTATTGAAATGAGCGGCCGCAAAGGACTCGGCGTTAAGGCCGACGACCTGATCGACCGGCTCGAGGCGAATGCCGGTGTCGAGGTCGAGGCCCGCCATCCGGATTTGGAAAGCAGCGTAAAACCGGTCGTCGCCCACCAGCTAGCGGTCGGAGCTTTGCGGTTTTTTCTGCTCAAGTTTACGCGAAACACCATTATCATATTCGACTTCAAGGAAGCCCTGGCGACGGACGGTGAAACGGGAACATTCTGCCAATATTCCGTGGTTCGTGCCAATTCGATTTTCCGAAAGGCAGCGAGTCAAGATCTATCTCTGGAGCATTTACAATCACTACTTAAGAAATCAGATGAGGTTAAGAATATACTTGAATGTGACGATGGGAATGAGATCTGGTCTTTGGTGATATTAGCCTCGCGACTGGAAGATACGATACGCCAGGCAGCCAATCAAACCGAGCCGGCGATCCTCGCCAAGTATGCGTTTTCTCTGGCAAAGGCGTTCAATCTTTTCTATCACAACTTTAAGATCCTTAGCGAGGCGGATGCGACCAAACAGGCGGTGCTCGCCGTTGCTGCAGATATGGCCCGTCGTTCGCTTACCGCCGCCCTTGAAACCATGGGAATCGAGATCCCGGAGAGAATGTAATTGACATCCTCGCTTCGTATCTGTTACAAGAATGGTTGATGCAGGATGTTAGTGGGCAAAACAGCAACTTTAGCCGGGCGTGGAGCTGGCGGTATCATAACCGCTCGGCGGTGCCCTTTTCATGCATGAAGACCTAGCGAACCTGTTCTTGACCGTCAACCGTCTTCAGATCCTGATTGGTGCCGCCTTCGAAGAAGAGGGCGGCATTTTTGTATTTGATCCATGAACGGATTCGAAAAATTTATGAACGCTACTGAGCGTGCCAATTTGGTCCCAGTCGTCGAGACGATGCCGGCCGACCTATTGACGCCTCTTGCCGTTTATTTAAAGCTTTCAAAGGGGCGGGCGGAATCATTCCTGCTGGAGTCGGTTTCGGGCGGCGAAACACTTGCGCGATATTCATTCGTCGGTGCAGATCCTGAATTCACTTTGTCGGGCAGTAATAGGCAAGTGACGATCCGGAACGCGACGGGCGAAACTGTAGTGCCCATCTCGACGATCGATTTTCTTCGCGACCATTTTTCACAATACAAATTGAAGGAAAGCGAAGACCTGCCCATCTTTGCGGGCGGTGCGATCGGCTGGCTGAAGTTTGCGTGTACAGCGTGGTTTGAGCCGTGCCTTTCCCGGCATGTTTCGGAAGAAAAGGACGAGGCGTTTTTTATGTTCTGCCGAACGGTCGTGGCATTTGATCATGCCAAGCAGGTGATAAAGATCGTCTCGCTTGCCATGATCGATGATGCAAAAGGTAGCGAGGTCGATCTTAAAGAGATCTTCGACAAGGCGGTCGCCGCCAACCGGCGGATAAGACACCGGCTCGAAAACGATGGCGTCGTACTGCCAAAGCCGGACGAAAATCCTACGCACGACGCTAGAAAGTCGAATTTTTCGAAGGAAGATTTTGAGCGTGCTGTCGTGTCGGTCAAAGAACTGATTTCCGCGGGCGAGGCATATCAGGTGGTGCTTTCACAGTGTTTTTCACAGCCGACGACGGCCACCTCTGTCGGGCTATATCGGGCAATGAGGTCGTTGAACCCCTCGCCATATATGTTTCTTATCAACACCGCGGGCCGGTCGGTAATAGGTGCGTCGCCGGAGATGCTGATCCGCAGCCGGGGTCGAGATCTGGAATATCGGCCGATCGCGGGTACGCGTCCTCGTGGTGCGACTCCGGCCGAAGATGCGCGGCTCGCGGAAGAAATGCGTGCGGACCAAAAAGAAATCGCAGAACACATGATGCTCGTCGATCTTGGCCGGAACGACCTCGGGCGAGTCGCGGAATTTGGCACGGTTCAGGTTTCGGGCCTGATGAGCGTCGAGAAATATTCCCACGTGCAGCATCTGGTCACACAACTTTCGGCGAAACTAAGAAGTGATCGGGACCGTTTCGATGCACTCGCCGCGTGCTTCCCTGCGGGAACTGTTTCGGGTGCGCCAAAGGTGCGTGCCGTCGAGATCATCAGCGAACTCGAGCCGACGCAGCGGGGAGTTTATTCAGGTGCGGTGGGGTATTTTGATTATTCGGGCAATATGGACACGTGCATCGCGATCCGCACGATGGTGCTCGAAGACGGCGTGGTAAGCGTGCAGGCCGGGGCCGGGATTGTCGCCGATTCAAGCCCTGAAGGTGAATATCGTGAAACAGAGAACAAGGCTGCGGCATTGTTAAGAGCGATCGAGATCGCGGAAGGCCGTGACGGCTCAGGCAAGGCGTTTGGTTCAAAAGAACAATGAATAGCACTATCCTGCACAAGGTTACGGACCTCTTTCGTCGCGGCGAATCTTTTGGTGCTGAGGATGCAAAAGGCCTGCTGGATGGTTTGATCGGCGAGGAAGATGAAGCGTTGATCGCCGATGTCCTGACCGCATGGAACCATAAAGGGATAGAGGAAGAAGAGATATACCTGTTCGCAAAGATACTGAGGTCGCGGATGATCAGGGTAAACTCCCGACACGAGCGATTCGTCGATATTGTCGGCACCGGCGGGAGCAAGGCGAAGACTTTCAATGTTTCCACGGCCGCATCCTTCGTCGTTGCGGGTGCGGGATTGCCGGTAGCGAAGCATGGCAACAAAGCCGCGACGAGCAATTCCGGAAGCGCGGACGTTCTGGCAGAACTGGGGATCGACCCCACAGCCAAGCCCGCAGCAGCCGAACGTTGCCTGAACGAGATCGGTATCTGCTTTATGTTCGCTCCGAACCACCATCGTCTCTCGCCAACGCTCGGCAAGGTCCGGCGAGGGCTTGGGTTCCCGACTATCTTCAACTGCGTCGGGCCGTTGTGCAATCCGGCTTCGGCACCGCATCAACTGATCGGAGTTTGGGACAAAGATCTGGTTTCGAAAATGGCGGAGGCTCTGGCAAGATTGGGAACGAAAAAGTCTTGGATCGTGCACGGCAAAGACGGGCTCGACGAGATCTCGATCAGCGGACCAACATTTGTCGCTGAGGTCGAAGGTGAAAGCATTAGTGAATTCGAGATAAGTCCGGAAGATAGTTTTCTGAGAGTTGAATCGACCGACGGCCTTTCGGTTCCCAGCTCTCTGGAAAGTGCGGCTATGATCAGGAAGATCCTCAAAAATGAATTGAAAGGATCGCCAGCAGAGTCAATGGTCATGATGAACGCGATGGCAGCCTTCCATTTAGCTGGGCATGGTGAAACGATCGGCGATGCGTTTAGCTATGCGTTTGATAGTTTAAAGAATGGACACGCAATGAGAAAGCTCGAACTACTCTCATCGGCGGTTAATAAATGACTCCGTTTCTCGACAAAATTATCACGGACAAAAGAAGGCGTATCGAAGCGGCTAAGGCTGTTCGCAGCATGGGCGAAGTCCGTTCTGCAGCAGAGCAATTCGATACCGTTGTTTACAGTTTGCGCGACGCGATCGCGGGCCCGGAACCGAGCATCATTGCCGAGTTCAAACGGGCGTCCCCTTCGAAAGGTGTGATCAACGACGGCGTTGACGCGGCCAAGACCGCTAAACAATATCAATCCGGCGGAGCGGCGGCAATCTCCGTACTGACCGAAGAAGATCACTTCAAAGGCTCTCTCGACGACTTAGAAGCGGTACGTTCTGCTATTGATCTGCCTATTCTGAGAAAGGATTTCATCATCGACGAATATCAGATCTTCGAATCGGCAGCCGCAGGTGCGAACGCCGTGCTTCTTATCGTCGCTGCGCTAACGTCGGAGAGTTTGAGGAACTTTCAGACGTTGGCGCACTCGCTTGGAATGGACGCGATCGTCGAAGTTCACGATCAAGGTGAAATGCGAATTGCGACCGAGAGCGGAGCGGACATGATCGGCGTCAATAATCGAAACTTGAAGACGTTCGAAGTCTCGTTGGACGTTTCCCGGAAACTTATCAGACATGCTCCGGATGGATGCATTATGATCGCAGAAAGCGGCATAACCGGTCGCGACGAGATCCTTGAGCTTTTTAAACTTGGCTATTCCGGATTCCTGATCGGTGAAGCGCTGATGAGAAGATCTGATCAGGTAAATGCGCTGAGAGGATTGGTGTGAACGACGGCATGCTGACACCAACTCCCGAAGAATCTCCGTTGGTAAAGATCTGCGGGATAACGAATCTTAGTGACGCAAAACACGCGGCCGAATCCGGGGCAGAATTCCTTGGATTCAACTTTTTTCCCGGAAGCCCTCGCTTTATTCCACCGGAAGAGGCGGCCGCGATAATTGCCGATCTGCCAAAAGCGACGACTGCTGTCGGTATATTCGTTAATGAAGCAGTTGATTCAATCTTAGAGGTGATATTTAAGACCTCTATTAACGTAGTGCAACTTCACGGCGACGAAGATCTCAGAACCGTGGCCGAACTACGACGCGTCGATGGTCTTGAAATTATCAAGGCGGTTCGCGTAAAACCTGGTGATAAAGCAGAATCGGTGCCATTGTTTGGCGCCGATGCCTTGTTGCTAGATAGCTCTTCCGAACGAGGCTGGGGCGGTCTTGGCAAGAAAATCGATTGGCAGCTGGCTTATGAGATCATTCTACTTAGGGGTCCGATATTCCTCGCAGGTGGGCTCACACCCGAAAACGTAGCCGAAGCGATCCGAACCGCGCGGCCGCACGCAGTTGATGTTGCGAGCGGTGTTGAGTCGTCGCCGGGGAAAAAGGATCCGAAGAAGGTAGAAGCGTTCATTCGAAACGCTAAGAGTGCATGACGAATTACGAACCAAATGAAAATGGATATTGGGGTGAGTTTGGCGGACGCTTTGTCCCGGAGACGCTCGTTGCCCCGTTGGATGAACTGACCGAGGCGTTTTTTTCGTATCGCGACGACGCAGCTTTTAGGGCCGAATATGGAGCTCTTCTCAAAGATTTCGTCGGCCGGCCGACGCCGCTGTATTTTGCCGAAAGGCTTACTGAGAATCTCGGCGGTGCTCGCATTTATCTCAAACGCGAGGATCTGAATCACACTGGCGCCCACAAAATAAACAACTGCATCGGGCAAATCCTTCTGGCACGCCGGATGGGAAAAAAGCGGATCATCGCCGAGACCGGTGCCGGACAGCACGGTGTTGCGACCGCGACGGTCTGCGCTCATTTCGGGCTGGAATGTGTGGTTTACATGGGCACAGAGGATATGCGACGGCAGGAGCTAAACGTTTTTCGAATGCGGCTTCTCGGAGCCGAGGTCCGCGGCGTCGATTCCGGTTCGCGAACCTTGAAGGACGCCATCAACGAGGCTCTGCGCGATTGGGTTTCGAACGTCGAGACGACTTATTATCTGCTAGGCTCGGCACTCGGGCCGCATCCGTATCCGCTGATGGTCCGCGATTTTCAAAGCGTGATAGGCCGCGAAACTCGTTCACAGATAATTGAAAAGGAAGGCTGTTTGCCGGATGTTTTAGTGGCGTGTGTTGGCGGCGGTTCGAATTCGATCGGGCTATTTCATGAATTCTTGAATGATAAAAGTGTCCGAATGATCGGTGTCGAGGCGGGCGGTACCGGAAGCTTGCTCGGCGAGCACGCGGCACGTTTTATGTCGGGAGGTTCGGTCGGAGTATTGCAGGGCACGAAAAGCTATCTGCTGCAGGACGAAGTGGGCCAGATCGCCTTAACACATTCTGTTTCGGCCGGGCTGGACTACGCGTCCGTCGGCCCGGAGCATGCTTTCCTGCATGACGAAGGCCGTGTGGAATATGTCTCGGCATCTGATGATGAGGCGTTATCTGCATTTCAGGCTTTGTCCGAAACGGAAGGCATTATCCCGGCTCTTGAGTCTTCGCACGCGATCGCACACGTGATGAAGATAGTCGGAGAGATGTCGAGAGAATCGATAGTGGTTGTTAATCTCTCCGGCCGAGGCGACAAGGATGTGAATACGGTCGCCGATGTCTTGAGGCAGAAACACGACCTGTAGGGAGTGTGCCTCTTCCGCTTAAAAATAACTATCCTAACGCGAGCCATGAATTTCTTTCCTTCAGTGGGTAGTTTTAAGTTGATAGTTGATAGTTTTGATGAATAGGATCACTGCAAAATTTGATTTGCTGAGGGCCGACGGGCGAAAGGGTTTTATACCATTTGTTTCGGCTGGCGATCCTGACGTGGAGACGTCGAAGCAAATCGTCTTGACGCTTGCCGAAAGCGGCGCCGACATCATCGAACTCGGAGTTCCCTTTTCGGACCCGATGGCCGACGGCCCTACTATCCAGGCTTCGTCACGACGTGCTCTTGAAAATGGGATAACACTAGCTGACGTGTTATCGATGGTGACCGAAATAAGAAAGGAGACGGAAGTGCCGATCGTACTCTTCAGCTACCTCAATCCGCTTTTTCGATACGGCATCGAGCGATTGGCGAAAGAGGCGGCAGCGGCGGGGATCGACGGAGTGCTTGTGACCGACGCGGTCGATGAAGAGGCAGGTGCGATCGGGACGATCCTCCGAAGTCACGATGTTGATCTGATCTCGCTTATAGCCCCGACTACAACAGACGAGCGGCTTGAAAAGATAGCGGCAAATGCGAGCGGTTTTATCTATGCGGTTTCGCGCGCAGGCGTGACCGGAGCTCAAAGCGAGTCAAGCAGTTCGGCTGAAATATTAGTGGATCGGGCGCGTAAGGTCACCGAGCTCCCGATTGCGGTCGGTTTTGGGATCTCGACCCGAGAGCAGATCGAAGATGTATGGCGTTATGCCGACGCTGCGGTCGTCGGATCGGCCATAGTATCGGAAATAGAACGTGCGTTGAAAACGGGCGATGTGGTCGAAAGGGTCCGAGACTTTGTAGGCAGCCTGCTGCCACCGGTTGCAAACAGGAGTTTTGATATCTAAGGTTGTAGTTTCGCAGGCTTTCCGACGGGATTGCTTGCTTGCATAGGCCCTAACGTTACGTGCGGGCTTTTAACACAGAGAATTATGCTCATCGTATTGAAACCCGACGCGAAGGCTTCGGAGATAGAAAGAATAATCGAGGTCATTGAGACGCTGGGTTTTCGGGCCCATCCGATGCCAGGTGAAAATCGCACCGCGATCGGTATCACAGGCAATCGCGGAGCGGTCGATCCCGCCCATTTTGAAAACCTACCCGGCGTTGCCGACGCAATTCGTGTAACGAAGCCTTATAAGCTGATCTCGAAGGAGCTGAGGCCTGAAAAGTCGGTCATCAAGGTCGGGAACGCCTCGATAGGCGGTCCTGAATTGGCGATCATCGCCGGCCCGTGTGCGGTGGAAACGGTAGAGCAGGTGTTTGCTGCTGCAGAGGCCGTCGCGAAAAGCGGCGCAAAGTTCTTTCGCGGCGGTGCGTTCAAACCGCGGACCTCACCCTATGCCTTTCAAGGCAAAGGCGAGGACGGGTTGAAGATCCTTGCGGACGTGCGCGATCAATTCGGCCTCAACATCGTGACAGAGGCGATGGACGAACACGGCGTCGATCTGGTCGAAAAATATGGCGACTGCATCCAAATCGGAGCGAGGAATATGCAGAATTTCTCGCTTTTGAAATACGTCGGGAAGACGCGTAAACCGATATTGTTGAAACGCGGCCTTTCCGCGACACTGGATGAATTTATGCTCGCCGCCGAGTACATAATGGCTGAGGGCAATTACGACGTGATCCTTTGCGAACGCGGTATCCGCACCTTTGCCGACCATGCCCGCAATACGATGGACCTGTCCGTTGTGCCGGCCTTACATCGCTACACACACCTGCCCGTTGTCGTTGACCCGTCGCACGGCACGGGCCACAACTACCTGGTCACGCCGCTGGCCCGAGCCGGAGTCGCCGTCGGGGCCGATGGGTTGATCATTGAGGTTCATCCATGCCCGGAAGAGGCACTTTGTGACGGTGCTCAGGCGTTGACCATTGGTCAGTATTTGAATCTCGTTGAACAAGTTTTGAAGATTCATGCTTCGCTGGAATCCAGCCAATGTAACGAAATGACGGTATAAAGTTTATTGACTTCTGCCATAGTTCGTTATAACATCGTTATTATGCGAAAGAACCTTACAGCTATTGGAAATAGTCTTGGCCTCATCATTGAAAAGCCAATTCTGGATATTCTGGGAATCACGCGAGATACGGATTTGGAAGTGAAAACTGACGGACGACGTCTTGTTATCGAGCCGGTGCGAGACAGCGAGGAAAAAGGGGAAGTCGTCAGTATTACGCGAAAACTTATTAAGAGCCACGAGAAAACTTTTCGGAAGCTTGCCGAATGAAAGACCCGAACTTTTTGTCGTTGGACGACGTTCTTGTCATTCATGAAGAGCAGTTAGTTGCGTTTGGCGGATTGAATGGAATCCGGGATGAAGGCTTGCTTGAATCCGCAGTTATGACGCCGCAAGCCAGTTTCGGCGGAGAGTATTTGCACGCTGATCTTTTTGAAATGGCAGCTGCCTATGCTTTCCACATCGCTGAAAATCAGCCGTTTCTTGACGGCAACAAGAGAACCGCTCTCACTTCCGCCATGGTTTTTCTTGAGTTGAACGGATTTGATTTTCCGTCAATGGACGACTTGAGTCTGTACGAGGCAATGATCGCAATTGCAGAGGACCGGCTAGACAAAAAAGGACTCGCAGATATCTTTCGCGTAATGCTTACACAATAAAAATCCGTGCAGGTTCCAGATGCCTGCACGGATCTTTGCTTTTCGCTCGGCGCCTTTTGCCTATTTTGCCAAACGAAACCTAAAAATAGAGTAAAACTGAACCAGCGCGCTGTACGCTCCGGCAGCGATCAACAATGCCAACGGAACAAACCGGAACATTTCGGGTACAAGCACGCCAAGTGTTTGCTTGAACAGAAGCCCGAGGATGATACCCAGGGACGCGATCGCTGCACGCCCGATCACCCACCGTTCGAAAACCGGTTTTTCGCCATTATACGGCAAAAAATAGGGGAATACGAGAAAAATAATCAACGTCGCAGCCGAGATCATGCCATCAAGGCCGAACGAAAATCTCTGGCCTCCGTCGAACGCCAGGAAGAACAGTACCAGGGTCGTGTCGAACGCGAAGCCTCGCCGGTCCGCAGTTTCGGTGCAAAGTGGGTGGGTTTGGGTGATCGCTCTCATAAAGAAACCTTCCTGTATGGGTACGTTGTTTTGTTGACCTTACTTCCCTGGCTTGCTGAACTGCTTGTAGGCAACACGAAACAGCTCGGAAAGGGCCTTGGCGGTCTCGGGCGTCAATTTCTTATCGGCGCGCAAGTGGGCCTCAACTATTTCCGGCGTTGCCTCGTGCGGGTAATAGACCACCGGTTCGACATCGGCCGGAGTCTTTCGGTTCATTACCCGGTCAATGGGCATATCCAGCCATTGCGTTAGTCTCGCAATGTTGTCCGCATCCGGCTTGCCGGTGCCATTTTCGATACGTGAAAGGGTCGAAGCCGAGACATCGGTCACATCCGCTACGTCCCTGAGACTGAGGCCCAGCTCTTCCCTTCTTCGTTTGATCGCTCGGCCCAGTTCGCCCGTGTTGACGAGATTGTCATTTCTAAATGCCATTTTTTGTCCTCCTTTGTGCAGTTCTTTCGCAGTATCATAGCTGCGGATCACATTTCACAGATAAAACATAGCACAATGATTTTTTAATTGCAATACCCCGTTTCATGCTTGCAACTTAAAAATTTATATAGTACACTGTTGCACAGATAGCACACGCGTGCTGTCTGGTAGATAGTTTGACTGAGTAGTTGCTGTCTGAACAACTGCGTACAGGTGCCGGCAGAGGCAATTTGAGATCGGAGCGGCATTCAGACACCGCTCTCTTATGCTCAAGCCAAATCGGCAGGTAAACACGAGAAGGAGAAATTCAAATGATGACGAAAATGTTGAAAGAACAGGCCATTGAGGCGGCTGCCAAACAAGACAACATACTGGATTTTGGCGTGACTCTGCAGAAACTTCGAAAAAACGTTGATCCCGAACTGGTACGTAAACGAGAAGCCGGACGTCGACGCAACGGCAATGTGCATACAGTGGAATATGTCGAATGGCACACGGTGGCCGACATCCTCGATGAGACGGCTCCAAACTGGATGCATTCGATCAGGGATATAAGAAAGATCGGCGATACGGTGGCGATCACGGTGGCGGTGACGATCGACGGGGTCACCCGAGAAGGCATCGGGACAGGGACCGCAAGGACCGAGACGGGCATCAAAAAAGCAGAGCACGACGCATTGAAGCGAGCGGCCGTTAAGTTTGGTATCGCACGCGATCTGTATAAGCGCGAATTTGATGAGAATGATCACGAATCGGCCGGGACGATCGAAGAGGACCGACCCACCGAGGTCAAAGGCTTCCCTGCCGACCCGGTGGCTGCAAGCCTTTCCGAACTGGTTACTGCAAAACAGCTTGGAATGATCCGAGCGATCGGCCGCGAATCGGGCATCGACACTGAATCGGAATGCAGGCTGATCCTGAAATGCGACGTATCCGAACTGTCGAAACGAGCCGCATCGGCCCTGATCGACCATTTAATGACGGCAAGCAAGCGAATGGCGGCGATGGCTCAGCCCGCGCGCCGTGCCGGTTAAGCAACGAAAGTTTCCAACCCAATGTTTTGAGTTGTGATCTCCCGCCGTCGCGGCACCCCGTTTTTGGCCCGATGGACCCGCTCGCAACTCAAAACTCCCCTCGTTCTCGCAAGCATCCACAAGCTCATATATTTAAATCCCAGGGGATTGGTGATATGCTTGCGCTCATTCAATACCAAGAGGAATTATTATGAGCATCTCACGAGAGATCGCAGATTGTATCGGAACCTGGAAAGGCACGAATAACCTTCATTTATCATGGGACCCTAATCCGCTTAAGCAATCGGAGTCCGGTCTGACCGTCTCACTTAAAGGAAAGGGACAGTTCGTCTCGTTTGAATATACCTGGACGTTCGAAGGTGAACCGCAGGAAGGGATCATCCTGATGGGGTCGGATCCGAAAACGAAAGCGGCGCAGGCCGTTTGGACCGATTCATGGCATAGCCGGAACACGCTGATGGTTTCTGACGGGAAAGTGAATGACGACGGCTCAGTTGATGTTAAGGGATCCTACAAGGTTGAAGGGCATCCTGATTGGGGCTGGAGGACATTGATAGTACCCGAGAATGAAACGCTTAAGGTCATTATGTACAACGTTTCGCCCGAGGGCGAGGAAGAATTAGCGGTCGAAACGGTATTTACCAGGATATGATCTTGCGTTTCTACCCTCGGCACGGCGGTGGAAAGTATGAGATTGGCAGGCATGACATTTTTGCTCTTGGTGTCGGTCGGCCAATCTGCGTTTTCTTCTCAAACATTGCCGGCAGGCGATACTGAGCAGGTGGAAAAGATCCACCAGGAACTTGACGAGATCTCAAAGGCCTATGTCAGCCGCGATGCGTCAGCCTTCGAACGGGTGTTTCTGCCCAACTACGCGGGCATCCGAGAACGGCCCGTTTTCAATCTGCGGGAACAGTTGATCGCGATGATGCGTGCGGATTCGGTACTGCTGCGAGCGGGACGAAAGCTCGATTTTGAAACGGTAGTTTACGAGAACGAGACTCCGCGAATCGACGTTTACGGGCCTGTCGCCGTCGTCTCGGTCACGAAGAGAAACCATTGGCGCTACCGTGGGCAGAATTGCCTGATGAAGGCACAGTCAACTGAGCTCTGGATACGTCGCAGCGACGGCTGGAAGAACGCAGCAGGGCACAGCACAACTATCCCATGCGAGCCGAGGCCCTATCATCCGATCCATCCGGCCGTCGCCGATATTCCCTCAATTACAAGAGCGCCGCAGAACTCAGATCTCGAGGCCGAACGACAGGTCCGTGAACTGATCGACTCGTTCGTCAACGCTCGGACGGCCTCCAACGCTACGCTTGGGAAATTGATCGAAAGCCGCGTTGCCGACAACTTCATCTCAACAAACCCTGATGGCCAGACCGGCCGTGATCTCTCCGTGCTGCGAAACCTTCAGGCCTACTCGCCTTCCCGTCCGCTCGGATTAAGAAACCAGGACGACGCGATCGTGATCTATGACAACGCGGCGATCTACACATTTCGAAAAAAGCCAGTGGCTTCCGGCGAGCCGCCGCAGCAGGTCACGATAATGTTCGCCCGAACGGATGGCCGATGGATGATAGTCGCATCCCACGCGACAAAATATTGATCGCGAATCGTCAAAAAATTGGGTTTGCTTGGAGAACCTTTCCACCGCTCAAACCGTAAATACCGGGAACAAGGGTTCCGATACGAAATAAACCTCATTTAAGGAGAGTACGAATGGCACAGGAAGCAAGTGAAATGGCCGAATTTGAAGGGCCGAAGCCGGGTTCGTTCTGTTGGACCGAGATAGCCAGCACGGACGCTGAGAAATGCAAGGCGTTCTATTCAAACGTTTTCGGCTGGAGCTTTAAGGACAGTAAGGCGACTGAAGGGGCGTTTACCTATAACGAATTCACGTGTGGAAGCGAAGGTTACCCATCCGGGGGGCTTTACACGATCTCGCACGAGATCTGTGGAGCAGGCGAGCTCCCGCCTCCCCACTTTTTGACGTATGTCGCGGTTGAAAACGTGGACGAGAACGCGAAACGGGCCGAAGAGCTGGGCGGCACGATCATAAAAGAACCGACGGATATTCCGAACACCGGCCGGTTTGCCTTGATCCAAGACCCGTCCGGCGCGATGTTCGCGACGTTTACGATGAAGAGCTAAAAGGAGAAAAAAATGGCCGACTTTAAGATACCTGGACATGGCGAGATTTGCTGGCGGGAGCTGCGCACAAAAGATGTCGCTGCAGCCAACGATTTTTATACAAAGCTCTTCGGCTGGACGACCGAGCAGTCGAAAGCTACAAAGATGGACTATAAAGAGATCGTCATCGATGGTGAGGCATCAGGCGGAATGCTGGCGATCGACGAATCGTGGGGACCGGAACCGCCGCCGTCCCACTGGGCTACCTATATTGCAGTCGCGGATGCGGACGCGACCGCGGAGAAGATCGTTGCGAACGGCGGTAAAGTGAACGTTCCGCCTTTTGATACACCCGGTGTCGGTCGGATCGCGCTGGTGGCCGATCCTGCAGGGGCTGACTTTGCGTTGATCCAGTTCACAGATCAGCCGGCAGGATAATAGTAGATAGTTCGGGAATTGAACCGGCGTGGCGATGATACTACGAGCACCTTGAATTTTTCCGACATTTGCCGGTAGGCCTTTCGTGTCCCGGCTATTGGGTTTCCTTCTCTTTTCCCTCGGTGTCGAAAACGACGATCTTTTCGGCGCGGTCGCGTGCCTGCGGCAGGATCTCACCTGCGTCGCCTACGATCACGATCGACATCCGGTCGGGATGAATGAACCGGTTTGCGACCCTTCTCACATCGTCCGCGGTCACTGCCGAAACGTTGTCGCGATAGGTTTGGAGATAATCGTCCGCCAGGCCGTAAAGTTCCTGCGACACGAGGAGGTTGGTCAATCCCTCCTGCGTTTCGGCACGGATCGGGAAAACGCCGGTGAGAAAATTCTTGGCATCTTCGAGTTCGCCGGGCGCGACATCTTCATCACGAATACGGCCGAGCTCGAAGAAAAACTCATTCAGCGAGTCTCCCGTCACCGCGGTCCGCACCTCTGCCGTTGCCTCAAAGCTTCCGGCCAGTCTTTTTGCATCGAAGCGGGTGTACGCACCGTATGTGTAACCCTTTTCCTCTCGAAGGTTCATAAAGACCCTCGACGAAGCACCGGCGCCGAGCACTTGATTCATGACGAGCACCGGAAAGTAATCCGGATCATTTCTCGGAATCGCCAGGTTCGAAAGGACAATATTCGCCTGAGCAGACCCTGGCCGGTCGACCAGGGTCAATATCGGCTTGTCCAGCTCGGTCGGCGGCGGCGGAATGTCAATCTCGACCGAGCCACGCGGCCAATCGCCAAAGTGGCTTTTTATCTCATCAAGCATCTGCTCGATCTCAAGGTCACCCACAACGAAGAGGACAGCGTTATTGGGTACGAATCGTTTACGATGGATATCAGCCAATAATGGCGACGTCAGCTTTTCAACGTCCTCGGCTGCCGGAGAGACACGGGAATAGGGGTGGCTGCCGAAAATGACCTTCGCCGTTTGCTCACCGGCGAGAAAATTCGGCTGTGACCTCTGGAATTTCAGGTTCTCGACGGTATTTCTTCGATAAAGGTCCAGCTCGTTCTCAGGGAACGTCGGAGAAAAGACAATTTCCGCGATAAGTGCCAAGATCTCAGAGCTATAAAGTGCGAGCGACGATCCCGCAATAACGGTGAAATCGTCAGACGAACTTGCGGAAATACCAGCGCCGAGTCTCTCGATCTTTTCAGCAAGCTGAAGGCTGGAATAATTCTCGGTACCTTCAGTCAGCATTGAGGCAAGGGCCGAGGTCAGTCCAACCGAATCTTCCGCGTCGTGGATATCGCCGGTAAAAAACGCAAGCCGAAAACTTGTCAGCGGCAGACGGGAATCCTGAAAAATAATGACCCGCAAGCCATTATCGAGTGTCGCCTTGAAGGCAGGTGGAAGATTGAACGGCACTGGTGCCAGGGGCCCCGGGGCCGTCTTTAATGAGGTCTGCGTCATAAATAATCTTAAAAGCTCTTTTTTCGGGCGTGCTTACATTTGAAGCCGCGCCCAATCCCCTGCGCCGATCAACCCATTCCCGCGGGCACTACATCAAGCAAGGCCCTGTTCTCCGAGTTGAGATAGCGATCGACGGACGAGCGTATCTGTTCCGGCGTGATGGACAGGAAAGTGTCCAGCTCCGAATTTATCAACGACGGATCACCGTCATACAGGGCAAATTCAGCGATAGACTGTGCCCTCGTCTGTGACGACTGCCGCTGCCTGACCGAATCATTGATCAATTGGTTATGGAGCTTTTGCATTTCGTCCGCGGTTGGGCCGTGTTTCGCAATATGGTCGATCTCCGTCATTATCACATCGCGGATCTTGCTGAGGTCCTTTTCGGGTTTAGGTATAGCACCGACGAAGATACTCGACGGCCCACGCCGTTCGTCTGTAAATCCGAACAGCTGGATAACGCTCTCGTCGCCCTTTACCAGTTTTTGATAAAGTCGAGAGCTTTCGCCGTCATAAAGGACCTTGCCGGCGAGGTATAGAGCGTTAAATTCCGGCGACCGACGCTGTGGTATCTTCCAACCGACAAGAAACGCCGGGAACGGAGCCAGCTTGTCTTCCCACTCGCGATACTTCGCAGCAACCTCGTCTGGTTCATCGACATCGACCGGCGGAGGCAATTGCTGCGACGGTATGTCGCCGAAGAAGGTCTCGATCAGATCTTTGGCGGTTTCGGGATCAAAAGCACCTGAAACGGTGAGAACGGCGTTGTTCGGCGCATAGTAAACTCTGAAAAACTCACGGATGTCATCAACCGAGGCGTCGTCCAGATCTTCCATCGAACCGATCGTCGAGTGTGCGTTCGCGAAATTGGTATAGATCATCTCCGAGATAAGGTCAAAGATCTGTCCATACGGCTGGTTGTCGTACCTCAACCTCTTTTCTTCCTTTACCGCCTCACGCTGGTTATCAAGGTTTTCCTGCGTGACGGCAAGCGACCTCATCCTGTCCGATTCGAGCCAGAGCCCGAGCGGAAGCTGGTTTGCCGGCAGCGTCTCGAAATAATTGGTGCGTTCGCTGGAGGTAGTGCCGTTCATTGTGCCGCCGGCTTTCATAATGAATTGGAAATGCTCGGCCTTCTTGACGTTCTCCGAACCCTGGAACATCATGTGCTCGAAAAGATGGGCAAAGCCTGTTCGGCCCTTGCGTTCGTTCCTTGACCCGACATCATAATAAACGGCGATGGCAACGACTGGCACCGAATCGTCACGATTTAGAACGACCCGAAGTCCGTTTTCGAGCGAGTAAGTTTCAATTTCAAGCGGCGGCAGGTTGAATTTTTGGGACATAGATCTCGGTGCGGCCGACAACCGGAAATAGGTCAAGCCGCCTTATAAATCAAATCATTTTGAAAAGGAAAATGCAAAATCGGCGACACAAGCGCCGTCCACAACTAAGCCCGTGCTAGACGGCCTTCGCTGTTGTTGCCCGCGATCGCGTAAAGTGCAGATTTAACCTGGAACGGGGTCATCTCAGGATGCCTTTCAAGCAGAAGGGCTATCACGCCCACTATATGCGGACAAGCAAAGCTGTTCCCGGTAAGCGATCGATGCCCGCCGTTCAGCCATGCTGTGCGGACGTTTACTCCGGGCGCAGTGAGCTCGATCACTTCACCGAAGTGAAACGCGAAGTTGAGCGGATCGGTCTCAGCACTCTTCACGACCGAGATGAGCGATGATGAGAATACTGACGGAAAGCTCGGGTGCGGAAGGTTGTTTGCCGCCGCTACGACAACGCACCCGGCCTGATACGCCCGATCAAGCAGATCATGAAGCGGCGAAAAGAACTGCGGCTTTGTCGTTCCGAGGCTGAGATTGATCACCTCAAATCGCTGTTTGATCGCGTACTCAAGCCCGGCCAGGAATGCTTGCCCGTCACCCAGGCCCGCCGAACCAAGGACCTTGATGCTGTACAGCCTTGCGTCTGGCGAAATGCGTGCGATAATGCCGGCGCAGGCGGTTCCGTGGCCCGCGGAATCGCCCGAAACCGACGGGTCGAACACTATCTTCTTGTTCTCAGCCCGGGCCTCGACCGAATCCGCCACTTTCCCTATAAGGTCAGGATGATCGGCCTCGATCCCGCTGTCCACGATCGCTATTCTGACGCCTTTGCCGGTCGCGGTGCGCCAATCGCCCGATAGGCGGAGCAAGTTTTCGCCTCCTGTGAACGGGCCCGATTCGATGCCGGCGATCGTGGTCATATTTGAACTTTAAAGGGTAAGAAAACTCGTTTCGGTCCTGGCGTCGGAATACTTCAAGATCGAATCCATCAATTCCCTGCAGATGTTCTGTTCGGCCACTCCGCGAGAGGCGATTTCGCGAACCATTACCGCAAGTTCCATCATTGTCCGGTGTTCCTGTGAATCACGAAGGCCTCTCAGCCACTCACGCACCTCTGTTAGGTCTTCGCTCGAGGCGTCTGAAAGCATATGTTCGCCGAGGTCTCGAAAGAGTTTGGCTGACTCGTAGGCGTTGACGAGTGCCGCGATGGCCTCAGCAAACGACGCGGCCCGGTCCATATCGGCAGGTGTGAACGGTTCATAGGGCGGATCTCCCCGCCGATTTATATATTCCAGAACTCCTATCACCTCGCCACCGTGGCTCAGCGGCGTGGCGAGGATCATTTGAGTGGAGTAGCCAGTGGTCTTATCTACCTCGGAGTAAAATGTCGATTCCTCGCCCACGTCCGAGACGACCATGGGTTGCCCCGAAGACATAACGAACCCAGCGATCCCCTTCCCGGCCGGGATCCTGATATTCAGAAGCTGTTCCGCAACCTTTCCGATCGCCGCCAGAAACCGAAGGTCGCCCTCATCACCGTCACGCACCAGGACCGAGGCCTCATCGGAATTCATCTCCGCCGCCGAGATCTCGAGCAGCTTCGCGAGCGATCGCGTGAGCGGCTCGGTAAGCACGTTTGCCACGTCGATCGTTTCGATCAGCCGCTGCAGCCTTTTAGGGAGCTCGCTGTCATGGTTTTCGGACATCATTGAATTCTCACCCAATTCACGGCGATTATCAACCACGTTGAAAAACACGGTGGAATTGACCGCTAATTCAGTATTTATCTCGTGGAAAGAGTGATCAGTATGGTTGTGAGGCCCGCTCGGAGGATGGACGGGGCAAGGTTGTCCCGGGCACGGGTGTACTATGTCGAATTTTCGTTGTTTTTTACTACTTTTTGTGGTCTGCTCGGGCCTCCACCCGATGGCCTTTGCTCAGGAAAAGCCTCTTCCTCAAATCCAAATTGATGCAGAGCCGTTTACGCTTGCGCCGGGCAGCAGCTTTTCGGCATCGGGTTCGGCTCCGGCGGGTAGAAACCGGGCCGCTAGCGTCAGGCCGGAAACGATCCAAAGTGACATCGACGAGGCAATATCGATCATCACGGCGAAGCATATCTCTGCCACAACGACGGATACCGACCGGTTGGCCAACTCCGCCATTTCTTCCATGCTCAAGACCCTGGACCCGCATTCATCTTATTACGATCCCGTCGAGTTCCGATCGCTGCTCGGCGAATATGAAAGCGAATATTCCGGCACCGGTTCGTCCATCGCAGCCTTCTTTCGCAGTGGCCAGATGGGGATCTATATCATTTCGACATTTCCCGGATCACCGGCTGAAAAAAGCGGACTGCGTTTCGGTGACCGGATAACTTCGGTAAACGGGCGGCCGATCGCCGGGCTGTCGCCTGATGCAGTGCGCGATCTGATCCGGGGAAAGACGGGCGTGAACGTCCGTCTCACGGTCGAGAGGGCAGCCAGTCTCCGTGTCGAACAGGTTGAGGTACGTCGCGAAAAGGTCCACGAACCTGCAGTTCCGAAAGGAGTTGTTCTTCGAGGCGGCACCGGCTATATCGATGTCACGAACGGATTCGGGAACACCACGTACAAGGAGTTCGACGTGGCCCTGCGCGATCTCAAAGAACGCGGCATAACCTCGTTGATCATCGACCTGCGCGGCAACCGGGGCGGCATCCTGAGCCAGGCCATCAAGATAGCGGAGAGATTTCTTCCGCACGGAGCGACGATCGTCACACAGCGAGGCCGATATTCAAACGACGTACGGACGTGGAAGGTAGAATCTTTGCACCGGGAGAAAATGCCGCTGGTGGTGCTGGTCGACGATAAGTCGGCCTCGGCGTCGGAGGTTATCGCAGGGGCTTTTCAGGACAACGACCGGGCGATCATTGTAGGCCAAAAGACTTTTGGGAAGGGACTTGTCCAGAACGTCCTGAATCTTCCTGGCGGCGCGGGACTTACACTGACAGCCGCCCGGTACTACACACCAACCGGTCGGTCTATCCAACGCGATTACGAGACGACGAGCCTTTACGATTACTATCAGAACCGCCGAAAACCGGTCGAGATCGGCAGATCCACATTTGCAGCCAAGACAGTCACGGATCGGATAGTTTATGGAGGTGACGGGATCAATCCCGACGAAATTCTTCCGGCAGATCCGATGACACCGTTGCGATATTCGCTTCTCGATCCGATATTCTTCTTTTCCCGGGATTACCTGAACGGGCGGATCGGGCCCGCGAGCAGCGACAATTCGAATCGACAAGAGATCCGACAAAAGGTGCTTTTTGGCGAAGAACTCGTCGACGGCACGATCAAGAAGAAATTCTCGGAATTCGTCGCAGCTAACCCCGGTTCGGACGAGCTTGCAAGGGCCGTAAACCTCGAAGCTGATTTCGTCGAG
>JBGSYT010000159.1:0-2969 GCA_041750855.1 Pyrinomonadaceae bacterium
GTCTATTCTATCTGTCTTCGCATGCTCCAGAATGCGTACGAAGCCGAGGATCTTACACAGGACGTTTTTATCCAGCTGTATAGGAAGATCGGTAGTTTTCGCGGCGATTCGGCATTTACGACGTGGCTGCACAGAATGACAGTGAATCAGGTGTTGATGCACTTCCGAAAGCGGAACGTGAAGTTTGAAAAGGTTACTGAGGAAGGCGAAACGCCAGACCAGATCGTAACCGGTACGGCCGATCCGGAAAGAATGAGGATCGTCGATAAGATCGCACTGGAGAATGCGATCGAGCAGTTGCCGGATGGTTACAAGAACGTATTCGTCCTTCACGATGTCGAGGGTTTTGAGCACGAAGAGGTGGCACGAATACTCGGCTGCTCGGTCGGCACATCCAAATCGCAGCTCCACAAGGCTCGGTTGAAATTGCGTAAGCTGTTGAAGAAAAAGGCGAATCCGCGTCTCGTCGGCGTTAACGTCTAAAAAGGGAATAATTTCAACATATTTAGGGGCCTCTCGTAATTGAGGGGCCCTTTGTTGTTTTGGTGTCATCAGGGCAAACATATGGACTGGACGATCGTATGGGTGGTATAGTTCACGCGTTCCCTGCAACCTTTTAATTCAATTGAGTTCCGATGAGAAAGCCTAAGTATTTACTTCTTCTCCTTATATTCCTACTATTTGCTCCTCTTGAAACCCGTTCACAGAAAAGTCTCGCCGTTCGCCTCGCTAGTGGGCCCTGGCAGCGTGTCGAGGTGATACGGACTGACAAGGGAGTTCCCCATATCCGGGCCCGGGACCTGTTTGCAGCTGGATATGCCCTCGGATGGCTTCAGTCAGAAGACTACGGCGATATAGCGGGCATGCGGCTGCTTCAGGCAAGCGGGCGATGGGCGTCGGTTGCAGGCTACGAACGAATTGAAGCCGATTTCAGTATCCGGCGGGAGAGAGAGAAGGTCCGATCAAAGTATCGTCTGCTTTCCAAAGATGTTCGCGATGTTTATGAAGGTTTTGCTGCCGGTGTGAATCGTTTTATTAGCCTCCATCCCGAAGAGTTTCCGGCTGGAATGCCGACTGATCTTACGGGCTTTGACGTGCTTTCAACTGAGCTTATCCTTCCGTCGCAGCAAAAGATTCGCAATTTTCTGACGCGTCAGACTGGTAGGCCGGCCGAAGATCCGGCAACGATGGATGAGGGCGTCGAGGCGAACGACGGTTCGAACACCTGGGCTTTAGCACCTAGCCGGACGACCTCGGGAAAGGCCATTTTGATGCGCAATCCGCATCTTCGCTGGACGGCGGGTTATTATAAGGCTCACATGACCGTGCCCGGCGTGATCGATTTTTACGGCGATTTCCGCATCGGCGGGCCATTTGGTGTGATCGGCGGATTCAACAAAAACCTCGGCTGGTCGACGACCAACAATTCGCAGGACCTTGACCAGATCTATGCACTCGACGCCGACCCTAACAAGGCTGACCATTATTTATTCGACGGCCGTTCGGTGGCGTTGAGTCGACAACTAATAACGGTCCAATTTCGAAACGGCGAGAGTACCTCGACCGAAACGAGGGAATTTTGGTCGACCGATCTTGGGCCCGTCATAAAGCGAGCAGACGGGAAAATTTACATCTTCAAATATGCGGGCGATGGCGAATATCGGGCGGGCGAGCAGTTTCTGAGGATGATGCGATCGCGAACTTTGGCCGAGTGGCAGAGCGCGATGAAGATGCGGGCACGCGTGACGTCAAACTTCACCTACGCTGACCGTGCCGGGAATATCTTTTACATCTGGAACGCCGCGTTGCCGCTGCTGCCTCATGCTCCGGTTGACGAGGTAACGGCCGTGCCCGCGAGCCGAACTGCGGACGTTTGGACAAAATATGTTCTATTCGAATCGCTGCCACAGGTGCTGAATCCGCCCGGCGGCTATGTGCATAACCAGAACAGCTCGCACCATTATACGAACGTGCGAATGCCGGTCGAGACAAAAAATGCGTATCCAAACTTCGAAGAACCGCGTCTTTCTCTGCGAAGCCAGCTCGCGATCCAGATGATAGGCGGAGATGAGAAATTCAGCCTCGAGGATATCGTAAAGATCAAGCACAATTACCGTGCCCTCTTGGCTGACCGCGTCAAAGACGACCTGGTCGCGGCGGTAAAGGCGTCAGGTGCAGCGGGCGACGTTACGGTCGCACTTTCGCTGATCGAACGATGGGACAATACGGCGTCGCCTGAGAGCCGCGGTTCGGTGATCTTTCAGGAATGGTGGCGGCATTATTCGGGGATGCGCGGCCCAAACCAGCCAGCCCTGCCGGATGCACAGCGATATGCCAAGGTCTGGACGGCCGATGATCCGTTTAACACGCCGTGGGGCCTTGCCGATCCAAAGCGTGCCGCGGAATCGTTTGCATGGGCGGTCGAGGAAACCGCGAAACGCTACGGCAGTATCGATGTAAGCTGGGGCGATGTTTATCGGGTTCGCCGCGGCAAAGTGGATGTGCCGGTCGGCGGCTGCGGCAACGACCTCGGATGTTTTAGGATAATGACGTTCGAGCGTGCCAATGACGGCAAGATGGCCGCTATAGGCGGCGATTGTTGGGTGATCGCGGTGGAATTTGGTGATGTGCCGCGTGCATATTCCGTGCTTGCCTACGGGCAAAGCAACCGGCCGTCATCGCCGTACCATGCCGATCAGGCAGAAATGTTTGCCAAAGGTGAAATGAAGAAAGTTGCGTTTACCCAAAAGGATATCGACGCGCAGGCCGTCGTCAGGTCGCGGCCCGGGCTGGCACGGGCCAGGTAAAATTCTAATGTGATAATTCTTTAGGGTCATGACTAGTTAAGTCACGGATAATTGATAATTTTCAATAGGATTGAGTAAAGATTTTCCTTTCTATAGTTGAATCTAAACTCACATTCTTTAAGGTGCAAGTAGAAGGTAGATTTTCGCATACCGCGAAACTTT
>JBGSYT010000160.1:0-2350 GCA_041750855.1 Pyrinomonadaceae bacterium
AAACGCACTATGCTCCAGGTCCGCATTGAGGACGCAATCGAAACCGACAGCATCTTCACCGTCCTAATGGGCGACCAAGTAGAACCCCGCCGCAAATTTATCGAAGATAACGCGCTAGATGTAAAGAATTTAGACGTATGATGCGTTGACAATTGTTTGCTGATCAAAACGCGGGAAAATTCGAAAATGAAACTCATTGACTTGACCCGTACATAGGAATATCCTTGCCTAAAGTGCCCACAGCCCGCAAAAACAAATTGCAGATAGGAGACCGGCTTGGCCATTATCAAATTGTTGAGAAGCTTGGCGAAGGCGGCATGGGAGCAGTCTTTCTGGCAAAAGACCTGAAGCTCCGGCGCAGCGTAGCATTAAAGGTGCTGCCGGAGAGTGTGTCCTCTGACAATAGTCGCTTAAGCCGCTTTGAGCAGGAGGCGGTTGCTGCTTCAGCTTTGAACCATCCCAATATCCTTACGATCCATGAGATCGGAGAATCTGATGGTGAACATTTTATGGTTTCGGAGTATGTCAAGGGCGTTACGCTTCGCAACGCGATCCGCGATCTCACCGTCAGCCAATCACTTGATATTGCCGTTCAGGTTGCATTTGCACTTGAGGCCGCCCACGAGCACGGCATCGTTCACCGCGATATTAAACCTGAAAACATTATGGTTCGCGGCGACGGTCTGGTTAAGGTCCTCGACTTTGGCCTTGCAAAGCTGACGGAAAAACCTGCGGCGGCGATCGACGCCGAAGACAAGACCCTCGCATTCGTCAAGACGGAACCCGGAACGGTAATGGGTACGCCCTCCTATATGTCGCCCCAGCAGGCGCGCGGTCAGGATGTCGACCAGCGGACCGATATTTGGAGCCTGGGAGTCGTGCTGTTTGAAATGCTTGCCGGCAGCACGCCTTTCAAGGGCGAGACGGCGATGGACACGATCGCCTCGATACTTGAGAAAGATCCGCTGCCTTTGCCGTCGGGGGCCTCGTCAAACGGGGCGGGGATGATCGTTTCGAGAGCCCTGCAGAAGAGCGTAGATGATCGGTATCAAACCACCTGCGAAATGCTTGTCGATCTCCAGTCTCTAAAGCGTCGAAGCGAAGCGAATCATATCGACGAACTTTCGCTAAAAAACGAACGTGCTACGGAAATACTGCGGCCGGCGTTCACCAACCTTAAGCAAAGATGGCCCAAACCAACGCTTTCGAAGGTGGCGTTGATCCTTGTTGGCATCGCGCTAGTGGCAGGAACCGTAGTTTATGTGGTGTCGCTTCGGAAGGCAGTGCCCGCGCAATCCCCGGCGGTTAGTTCAAAAGACTCACCGGCGTACGACCTTTATATGCGCGGCAAGGTAAAGGTCGCGAGCGAGAATCGGGAGGACACAGAAGCTGCGATCAAACTACTGGAAGAAGCCGTTGCGATCGACGCAAACCTTGCGGAGGCCTATGCCCAACTGGCGCGTGGTTACAACACCATGGCGTTTAAATACAGTTCGGATTCTGAGAGGAAATGGTTTTACGAGAACGCCGAGGTTGCGATAGACAAGGCCCTCGCTTTGAATCCTGATCTTGCCGAAGGCCATTTCGCACGGGGTCTTATACTTTGGACCAACACGAAACAGTTCCCTCACGAACAGGCTATTCAGTCCTACAAACGCTCTCTGGCGTTGGACCCAAATTTAGACGAGACGCATCATCAGCTATCGATGGTTTATTCGCATATCGGTTTATTGGACGAGGCTGAACAAAGCGTTAAGAAGGCGCTGGAAATAAACCCGAACAACACTCTGGCCCGTTTTCGAGCAGGCGTCTATATCGCTTATCAAGGAAGATTTGACGATGCGATCGCGGTCCTTAAGACCATCCCGAGCGACTTTACCCCGCTGATCGTTGACCGGAGCATGGCGGAGGCACTCATTCAAACCGGGCGTTTAGTCGAGGCGGAAGCAATTGTCGACGATTATTTACGAATGTATCCACAGGATGAAGGCGGAAGTTTTACGAGCGTGAAGGCATTGCTTCTGGCAAAAGCCGGCAAACAGAAAGAGGCAGAGGAAGCGATCACGCGTGCCGTTCAAATCGGAAAGGGCTACGGCCATTTTCACCACACCGCATATAACATTGCTTCCGCCTATGCGGCCCTAAATAATCCCGATGAAGCCGTAAAATGGTTGGAGTTTGCGGCAGAGAACGGATTTCCAAACTACACCTATTTCAACAACGATCCTAATCTGGAAAACATTCAAAACCATCCACGGTTTTTTGAGTTTATGACGCGGCTAAAATCACGTTGGGAACGATTCAATTCTCTTGTGTGAGTTGCTCGAAAAGGTTATGGCGATGGCCAAAA
>JBGSYT010000161.1:0-13230 GCA_041750855.1 Pyrinomonadaceae bacterium
GGTTAGCCGTTATTGTATCAAAGTAAGACGCATTTTTGCGAACTGCCTCGGAGTTTGGGCTTCGGGTCGTAGACGCCTTGGGTCGGGCTGCTGGGGATTCTTTTGGTGGCCGCGGCGATACTCTTTTTTGTGAGGTTTTTCACGGTCGCAGCACAGTTTAATTTTCGGTCGGTTCGCAAATCTGCGGATTTTGTGGTCGCGTTTTGGTAAAATAGCCTCGTTCCGAGAATAGGGAGCGGGGTTATTTTCATGTCTAGGCTTGCCGTTTAGACAGGGACGTGCTCACGTAGAATCGAACATGATATCCGGGCAAGCGTTAGATAATGGATTTGCGAACTGCGGGTTTTCCGCGGAGAGTGTCGCCGTATTCGACTTAGTATTTGACTTTTACGGGCTTCTCGACCGGAATGGCCGAGTGGTTAGCTTGACGGGCAAGATCTTTGAGCGAACCGGCAACGACCCGTCTCTTCTTTCCGGTCAGGTATTTTGCGAGACGGCTTTTTGGCAGTCGTCCGAGCTCACGGGAAAACTCCTTGAGCGTGCAATCACCGAAGCTGGAGCGGGCAGCGACTCGAGGATATGTCTGGATTTCCGCATCGGAGCCGACGAGAAGGAGGCGATGGAGGTTTTCATTCATCCCGTTTTACGGGAAGGGCGCGATACAGAGATCTTCATTGCTGGCGAATCGATCGGACGTCGCTCTAATTCTGTAACAGGAGATAGCGGAGCGAGCTCCCAACTACTTTTTGCCGCGGAAAATGCCGAGATCGGGCTTTGGTTCTGGGATTTTGCAGAGAACAGGATTTATGCGACACCGCGTTGCAACGAACTATTCGCCCTTCCCTCCTACGGAAATTTTCAATATGAAGATTACAGGGAGGCAATCCATCCGGAAGATAGGGACTTTGTGGACAGTTTTCTGTCGGCGTCCCGGGTCGGCGGTACCAAATACGAAGAGGAATTTCGTGTGGTGCAACTGGATGGAACGACGGAATGGATATGTTCCGAGGGACGCTCATTTCTTGACGACGACGGAAAACCTCAGCGAATGATTGGCATTGTACAGAAGATCACTGAGCGCAAACATGCCGCCGCTGAGATCGCACGAGCCCATGAAAGAGAAAAACGGGCTAGGGAAGAGGCGGTTGAGGCGAATCGATCAAAGGACCTTTTCCTTCAGTTCGTCTCACACGAGCTGCGTTCGCCGTTAAACGCAATATTGGGATGGACCACCATACTGCTCACGAAAGAGTTTGACGAAGAGAGGCGCCGGAATGCACTTGAAACGATCGAGCGTAGCGCTAAGTTTCAGGCAAAACTCATCAATGACCTTGTCGATTCTGCCCGCGTTGCATCCGGACGGATACGGCTCGAATACCGGCCGACAAATCTCTACGAGATTGTTCGCAACTCTTGGCAGGCCCAAAAACCTACCGCTGACGCTAAGAATGTTGAGTTGATTTTCAGTTCCAGCAACGAGTCGATCCCATTGTTCGGCGACTCAAATCGACTGAACCAAGTTTTCGGCAATTTGATATCGAACGCCATTAAATTCACGCCCGAAGACGGCCGGGTTTCGGTAGAGATCGAGACACTAGCAGATTCTGTCAAGATACACGTGACCGACTCCGGCCGAGGTATCGACCCGGCGGCTCTGCCGCATATTTTTAAGCAGTTCTCGCAGGGCGATGTCGATCAGGCAAAGCCGAACGTCGGTTTAGGCCTCGGCCTTTCGATCGTGAAGATCCTGGTCACCAAGCACGGCGGGCTGGTCCATGCCGAAAGCGACGGGCCAGGAAAAGGGTCCAGGTTTACGGTTACGCTGCCGTACACGGAAGGGGCAGTACTCGAGGAGCCGGTCGAAGAGATGTCCGCGCCAGAAAGAATGTGGCGGCTCGAGGGGTTGCGGATCATGATAGTCGAGGACGATGCGGATTCAAGAGAGGTACTTGAGCTTTTCCTTACCCAGAACGGGGCATCGGTCGATAGCTTTGGTTCGGTCCGTTCGGCAGCAGCAGCGATGGAAAATGCCAGAACAAAGCCGGATATTATCATATCGGACCTCGGCATGCCTGATGAGGACGGTTTTTCGCTTATCAGACGTGTGCGATCTATGCCTCCCGAGGCGGGAGGTAAGGTCCCGGCATTGGCCCTGAGCGCGTTCACCTCTGCCGAGAGCCGGGAAAAGGCTCTAAGCCTCGGGTTCGATAAGTACTGCACGAAACCTTTCGAACATGAGGGTCTCGTAAACGATATCCTTGAACTCGTTGCTCCGGGTACCGGTCACGAAGTCATGGAATCCGAGGTCTAGGCCTAGTTCGGACATTTCACGCTTGTCGGATCCACTTCCAAACCTCAGGAATAGTTGCACGTTTCCCGTACATCAACATTCCCACTCGATAGACACGTGATGCTACCCAGATCAGCAACCCGATAGCCGCAACATTGATGATGAATGAGAGCGCGATCTGCCAAAACGGAGGCATTTCTGCAAGGATTCGAACAGGCATCGTGATCGGTGCGATAAATGGAGCCATCGTAGCCCAGAATGAAACGGACGAGTTCGGGTCGCGAATTACCGCGAACGTGAAATAGAAAGCCGCCAGCATTATCATCATCGGTGGGAAAGTAAACTGGCCGCCTTCCTGAACGGTCGTAACCATAGAGCCGATCAAGGCAAAAACGGCTGCATAAATAAAAAACCCGAGGAGAAAGAACATCAGGAAATAGCCGACCATAAGCGGAGTGATCGTCGGAACTTTGTCCAGAATCATGCTAAGGTCCGCCTGGGCCGCTAGAAATCCCACGAATGCTGCTATCGTTATCACCCAGATCCCCAATTGCGTTAGCCCCGCAAGCCCGACCCCGACCAGCTTGCCAAGCAGTAGTTCGAACGGCCTCGCCGAAGAGAAAAGGATTTCGGCGATGCGCGTCTCTTTCTCTTCGACGACGGCGCCAAGGATCTGCTGTCCGTAGATAGCGAGAGTTATGTAGATCATCAACCCAATTACGAAAGAGGCTATCCACGTGCCCTCGCTGCTTTTTTCGGCACCGGTCTCATCAATGCCTTTCGCATCGATGTTTGCAGCGGCGCTCAGGTTATCGACAAGCTCCTCGCTGATATTCGAATCAGCCAGCCGCTGGGAGCGCACTGCGTCGTTAAGCGCTCTCTTGAACGTGTCGTTCGACACGAAATCGCCGGCGCGTCGCGAGCGAAACTCGAAACGAGCACCGGCTTGATCTATTCTATCTGGGACCATCAGATATGCATCGATCTTTCCCTGGCGAACCTGGTTCAAAAGTTCCGCACGGGCCTCGTCCCGTCCGGCTGGGCCTTCATACTGGCTTAGCTGAAAGCTCTGAATGAACTGCGCGGCATTTCGACGCATTTTCTCCTCCTGCGAGGCATCCAGTTCAGTGAGCGCTTCACGCGCGGCCTGTTTGGCCCTCTCGACAAGCCGGTCAGCCGAAAGATTCTTTTCAAGGCGAGCCAGGATATTTCCGCTCGGATCAAAAACGGCGATTCGCGTCGGTTCGCCCCGGATCGAGAATATGATCATCGGGACGAACGTGAACACCAGAGCGAGAAAAGGCAAAAGCAGCGTTCCGATCAGAAACGACCATTTGAGAACGATCTTTTTATATTCGTGTCGCACAACTGCGAAGAATTTCTTCATACCGTTGCCTGGTTCTCCTTCGTAGCTTCAGGTGCCTGAATATCGGCGCCGACTTTCTCGATAAATATATCGTTCAAGCTAGGCTCGGTTTTCTCGAATTTTGAAATTATCGACCCAGCCTCTATCAGCCTTCGCAATAGCATTTGAGAATCGATACCATCTGCCAGGTGCAGCTCTTGTTCATCGGCGTGCGAGACCACTTTTCTAACAAGAGAGGTGTCCGAGAGAACGCTATTTGCAGCGGTGCCGCGGAACGCGATCAGGTTGGTTCCGTAACTTTCTTTCACTTCCCGAAGCGTGCCGCCGACCACCTTGCGAGCACGGTTGATCAGGATTATGTCATGGCATAGGCGTTCGGCAGTCTCCATCAAGTGAGTCGAGAAGATGACCGTTTTTTTCATCCGTTTGAACTCGGCAAGCACTTCGATCATGAATTCGACGTTCACCGGATCGAGGCCTGAGAATGGTTCATCGAGCACAAGCAGGTCCGGGTCGTGAAGAACGGTGGAAATGAACTGGATCTTTTGCTGCATTCCCTTTGAAAGATCGGTCGTCTTTTTCTTTTTCCATTCGGAGAGCTTCATCCGATCAAGCCATTCATCGATCCTTCGATCGGCATCTTTCCGTGAGACGCCTTTCAACTCCGCAAAATATCGAAGCTGGTCGGCCACTTTCATTTTCTTGTAAAGGCCGCGTTCTTCGGGCAGGTAGCCGATCCGGTTCTGCAAATTCGGCGAGATCCTTTCGCCAAAAAGTTCGATCGAGCCCTCGTCCGGAGCAGTTATCCCAACGATCATCCGGATGGTGGTGGTCTTTCCGGCTCCATTCGGGCCAAGAAAGCCAAAGATCCGCCCCGAGCGGACCTCAAAACTCAGATCTTCAACCGCGGTAAATTCACCAAAACGTTTTGTGACATTCGCTACGCGAAGGGATACTCCATGCTCTGGGTCAAGTGCCATTGTTAGTACATTTTGGCGGCCTGCCGAATAAATTGCAATTGCCTCCAAACTGCTTCTACGAACTGAGGGATGACAATCTGGCTGTTCTCAGCAAGATGATCCTGCGTTTTGACCCAAGTGAAGTCTTAAACTCTACGCAAATCTATATGACTGACAACCGACGGTCTCATTCTGTATAATCGGCGACGGCAACCTTATGGAAATATTTGTTTATCGGCCCGGGGCCGTGGCTATTGAGGAAGGCTTTGCTGCGAAGGACCTGCCTGCCCTTCTTAGGGAAGAGGGATCGGTCGTCTGGCTCGACCTGATGGGCGACACGCCCGAGCGAATCGCTGAGGCGACAGATATCTTGCTGAACACCTTCCATTTTCATCCGTTGACGATCGAGGATTGTATTGAGGAACGCAATCAGCCGAAGGTCGAGCCTTTTCCCGATCATCTCTACTTTATCGTCCACGGCATCCGGACCGGCGAGACCGGGCCCGAGAAATTTGTTACCAAGGAGTTGGACGGATATCTCGGTGCAAACTATGTTGTCACCTTTCACCTTGAACACTTTAGCAGCATTATTGCGGTAAAACAGCAGCTTCGGGCTACCCCGTTCGCCTGCACCAGAGGAGCCGCTTATCTGCTGCACCAGATACTGGACAATATCGTCGATCAGTACATGCCCGTGGTTGAAGAGTTTGACCAATCGATCACGGATCTCGAGGACCGTGTGTTCGAGGCTGGGAATGGGAGTCGTGCTGTACTCGAAGACATCATGGAGCTTCGTCGGAGCGTTGCTCGGCTGCGGCGCATCTCGGCCCGTCAACGCGAGGTACTTTATCGCATCTCGCACGGAGAGTTCCAGCAGATCCCGCCCGACGTGCTTCCATTCTACCGAGACGTGCACGACCACCTTCTCCGTGTTACCGATCTGACGGAAAGCTACCGCGACCTCGTCGGAGGGCTGTCGGACATTCATCTTTCGATCATTGCGAATCGTACGAATGATGTTATGAAAACACTGGCCATTGTTTCGGCTATTATCCTGCCGCTGTCGCTGATAGCAGGAATTTACGGGATGAATTTCGAGAACATGCCGGAACTGGCTTGGCCGTGGGCATATTTCGCGACGCTCGGCCTCATGTTCACGATCGCAGCGGTACTCTTGCTTATTTTCTGGCGAAAAGGGTGGATATTTCAGAAAGATGACGAGGAAGATCCGGTCTCAAAAAAGACATAGAAGGAACCGGCGTGATCAGTCGCGGGTGAGTATCCGTTCTACCTGAAGATCGCCGAACCCGTACACGCCGGCCCGCTTCTTAAATTCGGGATAGATATCGGCTAATCCTGTCGCACCGGTTCGCATTATCTCCTGCAGCACCATCTCCGGCCGATGCTCGATCTCAGCGGCGGCGTCGGCCACCTCCTTGAGAAAGGGAAAAGCCGCGGAGCGATAGTCGCCGAGGACCCGAAGCTTCCCTGCGTCCCGCTCAGCGAATGCGTGCCAAAGGCTTGAGCCTGCGGTAATATCCGCTGCATTGAGCTCCACCCGGTTTTCAAAACAAGTTTGGAGTGCATCTGCGTCATGCTCTGCAAATCCTTTCCATACGTCGTCCGGTAAGACATTGCCGGGCATTACACGAAAGATCTGCGCCCGGCTGTCTTTCAACAGATCGATGCAAAACCACATATTGGCGGAGCAGAACAATTCAAATTCGAACCAGAGGTTTATCTCGTCCCTATCTCCGAGTTCCGTCAGGCGTTCTAACTCGTAGGCAACGCCCTCGCGATATTCGATGGGGTCGCCGCCGTGTTTCAGCTCGATGAAATTTGCTCGCAAACTCCAGAACTCGTCGAGTGACGAAGCCGAAATGTCGCCGTCGATCAGGCATTCTCGAAAGACGATCGTCTCACCGTCGATATCGGTCGCCTTAAATTCCCGAACGATCGAATCACCAGGCAATACGTGGTAGATCATATCCAAAGGCTTAACGCATAAATGACGGAAAGGCAAATACCGGCGTAGATTCCGGCTCCAATGTCATCCGCACAGATTCCCAAGCCACCCGGAAGATGCTGGAGATTATCTATCGGATACGGCTTCCAAATATCGAAAAGGCGGAAAAGCACGAAACCGGCTCCGATCAGTAGCCAGGAAGAGGTAAACGGAATGAACAGGAAAACGACCAGTTGTCCCATTACCTCATCGACGACTGCGACCGAGGCGTCCGAATTTCCAAGAAGTTCGATCGATCGGTTCGCGGCCCAAATACCGACCAGAATAAAGATGAGGAAAAATAGGAGGATGACCGCGTGTATCAAAGCGACCATCAATTCCGGTTCTCGTAATTCTGCAGCGTAACGATAGCCCGCGAACAGGTTAGCGAGAAGAGCATAGAAACCGACGGCCAGCAGCGAACCCCACGTTCCTGGGGCCAACGGTAAATACCCGACGCCGAATGTTGTCAGAGCGAGTGAAAGATAGTCGAGGAAGCCGGATGGTTTACGCGGCTCGAAGGTTCGTTTCATCCGGGGCATTATAGGGCCAATCAAGCGAAATTGAAGAATCGCTGTAATGAAAACTGCGATCGCCACCGTCGAATCTCGATGGAACGGCCATGTTTCGCAACCCAGTTAAGTAACCTTGCTGCAAACACAATTTACCCGCAGATTTCTTGTCGATCATTATTGCACTTCCGATTATCTGGCGACCGACCGCGGGCGTACCGCTATGTACATGGCTTTCGGCGAAAGGTGTATCTACCAAAATTTTCCTTTCACGCCTCGGGCGGAAAACTGCATAATGTATATGTGTCGAGTTGTGACCATCGACGTTCATCGCACTAATTTCATATCTATGCGACTTATCGGGTTTTCCTTCCTTTCTTTTTTTATTGCTTTGTTTGCCGGAGTTTCCGAGGCCGAGGCCTGTACCTGCTCGGAAAGCCGAACTGTGCTTGACGAGTACTCCCGCACACCGATCGTCGTGGCCGTGCGGCTCGAGAGGTTCGAAGAGCTGGATCGAAGCGTTGCGGACAACAATGTCTATCGAACTCAGGCCGCGGTGATGGCCGTCGAGAAGTCTTACAAAGGTGCTTTGAAGGCCGGGCAGGTGATGAGGATCCTTGATGGAGGCGGAGGCGAGTGTACCAGAAGTTTCGCTCGCGAAAAGGTTACCCAGCGGTTCTTGATCTATACAACCTCTGCCAGACGTATAGGAAATCTGCGTGGGCCTTTGTACCTGATCAACTCTTGTTCCCGCTCGATAAGGATCGAAGAAGCTGCGCCCGATCTGACATTTCTGGACAACCGGACCAAGTTCACGGGCCAAACCCGACTGTCGGGTTCGATTAAGCGGTTCAGCCCCGACCCGCCGAGCCTGGCGGGAATCAAGGTAACGGTTTCTGGCAATGATGTTTCCCGCGTCGTTGAGACCAATGAGCATGGCTTTTTTGAGTTTTGGGGACTTCCGGCCGGGCAGTATGAGGTCGCGTTCAGTGTTCCGAATGGCACGAGGATCGGTGCCTACCGATTCACGCCGGCCGATCGAACATGGCGACGCGAGAGCCCACCCAACAACACAATCCGGACCTTGATCGGCGCCCGGAAACACCTTGAATTGACAGTAGGTCTTGACCGGCACAGGTCAATGGGGCACTGACCCACAAGAAATACGGCTATTTCTCGACGAAGGGAAAGCTGCCATCGTGGGATTCACGGCTATGGATCTTGTGGTCAAGGCCGGGCCGCAGTCGGACCTTGATGGACCGTCGGTTCCCATTTCTAAGCGGCGAGGCGGGATAATAGCCGACCAAGTAACGTTGATTCATTTCGTTCAGGATGTTTTGATAAACCTCACCAGCCTGCTCGGGCCTTTCAAGATACTGAGCGGTGCCGCCGGTCAGCTCTGCGATCGAGGAGACCGCTGACGAGTCACGTTGTTTGCGTTGCATCCACTCTTTGACGAAACGAGGGGTTATTTGCCGGTCCAACATATGAGATGGGCCTCGAGCAGCAGTAAGGATCGCTTTTAGTTCCGATTCGACCGCAGCCCGCGCTTCGGCAATACCAAGTCGATCCCGGATGTTATCAACCCGAGGTCCCGGAATGATGGAGTGAACCGTAGTTCCCGAACGTCTGAGCAGTTTTTCAAGCTGATCGAAATGGCGAAACTGCTTTAAACATTCGGCCCTTGTTCTTGTCTGACCGTAGCCGATCAACAAAAATTCGTCGCCGTCAGTTTGGAAAATTACGACCGGCCGCTTTTCGGCGCGGTCGAACAACTCGTCAACCGCGCGAAACATCGCAGTCATTTGCTTGCTGGCGCCGAACTCGCCGTTCATCGAGCGATCCAGAAGCGACGTGAGGTGCCCATAAAGCACTGCCTTGTCGGACGTGAAATTAGTCAGGAGTTCGATGTCGTCAGTAACGATCGCCATCCGGTCGTTTGCCTCCAACATACTCACCAGCGTTTTCGCAGCAGCGATACTCGTCGCGATGTACGGGCTTTGACTATTGCTGTAGTCGATGATCAGGATGATCGAGCGTCCTACCACGGACGATGCCCCGGAATCCGAGAAGATCTCGATCTTTTGCGGCACACCATCTTCCTCGACGATGAAATCGGCAGCTGACAGTCCGGCAACCCTTCTTCCCCGGCGGTCGCGAACGTCGAACTCCGAAATGACCAGATCTGTCTCGATACGGATGACGTCTTCGTCACCGTTTGGAACTGAAAACCTGGTTTGCACGTTCGTTGGCCCGATCTGACGCATTGACCCTTCATCGGCACGCTCATCAAGCCGGAGACCAAGTCTGCATGTCGCGGGCGGTTCTTGCTTGAACGGCTGCCCGCCTATGAAGGAGGTGGAAAGGAAAAGGTGGGAGCAAACCAGGAGGATCATCATTCGGTTCATCTTCGTGTCGTTCGGCATAGGTTCGTATTCTGCTAGTAAGTATCATAAATCGATCTCTAACGATAAGTCCTTTCATTTTTCTTCCGTTTATCTTCCTTTTTTATCCCGCTCCAAAGGACATGCTTCTCCGTCCCGATCCGTTTTGAATACGGTCCGGACTGAAGTATTCTTTACAAATTGACGTGAAACCATGGAACGTAAGACCGCAGACCAGTATCCGCAAGAATTGTTGGACCTTTTTCACGAGTGGCAGCACGGTGAGATCGACCGACGGTCGTTTCTCGAAGGGCTGACGAAATATGCCGTAGGCGGGTTGACAGTTGCGGCGATATTCCAGAGCCTGACGCCGAACTACGCCTGGGCGCAGACCATCAACCCGGATGACAAGGACATCAAGGTCGGCTACGAGACTGTGGCATCGCCCAACGGCAATGGCTCGATCAAGGGCTACCTTGCGCGTCCGGCAAATGGTAACAAGTTTCCGTCGGTCCTGGTCATCCACGAGAATCGTGGCCTCAATCCGTATATCGAAGACGTCGCTCGACGATTCGGCAAAGCAGGTTACCTGGCATTTGCGCCGGACGGTTTGACCTCGGTCGGCGGCTATCCGGGCGACGAGCAGAAAGGCGCCGCAGCCTTTCGCCAGGTCGACGGGAAGAAGATGACCGAGGACTTTGTCGCGTCGGCGATGTGGCTTAAGAAACGTTCGGACAGCACCGGTAAGCTGGGCGCCGTCGGGTTCTGCTTTGGCGGCGGACTGGTCAATCAACTGGCCGTTCTTTTGGGTAAAGACCTGAACGCAGGCGTCGCATTTTACGGAAGGCAGGCAGGCGTTGCCGACGTGCCAAAGATCTCCGCTCCCCTGATGTTCCACTATGCTGGGAACGATGCTCGTATCAACGAAGGGATCAAGCCCTACGAAGAGGCACTCGCGGCAGGTAAGGTTAAGTATGAATCGTTTATGTACGACGGCAAGCAACACGGCTTTCACAACGACACGACGCCGCGCTACGACGCCGAATCGGCCAAACTCGCCTGGGACCGCACGATCGAATTCTTTAAGAAACATTTGAAGTAATTATGAAACGAGTTATATTTTCGACCATTTTTGTGATGGCGATGCTGCTTGCTCCGGCAGCGGCATTCGCCCAAACATCTGTCGCCGGTGAGTGGGACGGCTCGTTCGAGACACCCGGCGGAGCGCGCCCGTTCAAGATCGTTTTGAAGGTCGATGGTGAAAAGCTCACCGGGACCGTTAAACGGTCGAGCGGTGATGTGCCTCTCGCCGGTACGATCAAAGGTGACACGATCAACTTTAGCTACACCATAAATTACGGCGGCAACGATCTCACCTTGATGTATTCCGGCAAGGTCTCCGGCGATTCGATGAGCGGCACCGTCTCGTTTGGCGGCAATGCCGAGGAGTCGTGGAGCGCCAAACGCGCCGCGGCCAAGCAATAGCGGAGCTGCGTACCCGTGACCCCGGAATTCGAGTCGATGAAGCACGATCCCGACCTGCAGGCCGAACCCGGCCCGGGCGGCACTCTGATCTTCCTCGACGGCGATCAATACTGCGTGGTCGGGCCGGAATTCGTCAGCATCGAAGAAAGCGATTGCTACGCCTTCGGCTCGACGCGGGACGAGGCGTTCGCTCATTACGCCGCTCAGGGATGATCTCTTGTTGGCGTTTATGGGAGTTGCTGAAACAGAACGCCCGGCGAGGTACAAATGGATCTCATCGGAGAAACGGTGGCTTTTATTTGTTTTCACACCGCTTGTTTGGGTGGTGTACATGGTTTTCGGCATTGTCTTGGAGGCGGACCGGAGCTTGTCTCGTGTCGTCGACCTAATCGGCGGCATCGCTATCAATTTCCTGACCTTCGCATGGTGCCGGATCGACAGCGCGGAGCGCGGGTATGATCTACATCGCTTTTTCCCGATTGCAACCATCGTTTTCGGATTTCTACCCCTCCTGTATTACCTTTTCCGATCGAGAGGTCTTCGCGGCGGAATGACCTCGACCGGTTGGTTCGTTCTTTACGTGATCTGCTGCATTACTGCGAGTTCTCTCTTAGCTCTCCTCATCCTGCTTGTGTTGGTTATGACCGGTGCAGTTTCGCCAAACATTTTTTCAGATTAATTCCCCCCCCCCCCCTCTGATAGTTTTTCACGCTTCCCGACGCATTCATTGTTGACGGACCGATAGCGGCCGGACAACAAATTGGAGGGAAGTATGAGGAACATATTTACAGCACTTGTTTTAGGCATCGCATTGTCGAGTGTTTCGCTCGCTCAGAATTCGTACAAACCGGCACAGCGTGCGGCCAGTTCCGATAGAACACGCATAGCCGTTGTCGAATTTACGCCGGGGCCGAACGCTTCGACCATGACCGTTGAGGGCAAGCGACAGCTTCAGGCGAGCATTGCGTTCTCGCTTTTTTCAAGCAAGAAATTCGACGTCGTTGACGTCAGGAACGCAAGTTCGAAATAGACTGTTGCTGTCCGCGTGCCCTTTTACAGTCAATCCATCTTGCGACCTGTGGTCTTTTTTGGTATCATACATATTGTTGTTGGCTGTTCGTTAGTTAGTTCAGTTAGTTAGTTAGTGGAACGCTGCTTCGGCAGCTTAGTAGTTAGTTAGTTAGTTAAATTAGTTAGTTCGCAGCCTCAACGAAGGAAGCCTGCTCGGCCTTAAAACCAAGCGGGCTTTCCTTTTTCTTTTTGTGCAGACCCTAATAAAAGCCTGCCTTCTCCGTTCTGTCGGTGTGGCATCGCACAGACAGTCTTTCGTCAATATGATCAAATCAAGTCAAAGGTTACTTGGGTTAAGTACACTTGATTGATTGCCGGCCGTACCAAGCCCCAATTGGACAGTGCGGACGGTCCGGAAAAGGAGAATAAAATGATTTCATTACTCATTTGGTTGATTCTAGGATTCTTAGCAGGCTACATTGCCAAATTTCTTATGCCCGGCCCTGATGGCGGCGGCTTGATAATGACGACGATCCTGGGAATCGTCGGAGCGGTTGTCGGCGGATTCCTGGGAAGTTATTTCTTCGGGTATCCGATGATTAGTTCATTCGACAATATCGGCGACAACTTACCGAGCTTTCTCTCTTCCATCATAGGTGCGATCGTGGTCCTGGCGATCTTTCGCCTCGCAGGCGGCCGTTCGCTTACCCGATAGTTAATGGATTCCTCCCCTCCTGGATTGAGGAGGGGAGGCTGCGGAATGGTTTTTATTCCGCAGACGGGGTGGTGATTCGACTCTCACTATCCACCGACTTGACGTAGCCAAAGAACCTCACCACCCCGTCAGCCGAAGCGGCTGCGACCCCTCTTTAGACAAGGAGGGGAGTACAGAGACAAGGAGGGGAGTACAGCAGACAAGAAGCGTAGGTTATTGTTTCAAGGGTATCCATGGCGTGGGTGTTTCGCCGCGATCGTGCCAGCCGAAATTTGCGCGGATGACATCGATCAGCCAATCGATCTCTTTGAACACAAGATCATTCTCAAATCGGATCACGCGAATTCCGAAATGCCTCAAGTAGCGTGTGCGTTCGCTGTCGTGCGTTGCACCGGGAAGTGTCATATGGTCATAGCCGTCTAATTCCACGGCGAGCCGTTCCGTAGGGCAATAGAAATCCAGCACGTAACTGCCGATGCCATGCTGGCGGCGAAACTTTCGGC
>JBGSYT010000162.1:0-3539 GCA_041750855.1 Pyrinomonadaceae bacterium
CGGTTATCCGATGGTCAGCAATTTCAACAACATTGGAAGCTCACTCCCGAGTTTCATCTCGTCAATCATCGGGGCCATCGTCGTGCTCCTGATTTTCCGAGCTATCAACCGACGAAGGTAAACATGGTGAAAGCCGGCAGCCACACGTGGAAAACGCCGGCGATCTTACTTGCGCGCCGCTTTGATGCCTTTCGCACGCAGGTAAGCGATTGCTGCTTCGAGCACCTCGTCACGGCCGGCCAGGATGCCTTTGACGGTCGGCACGGCTTTCACATGTGGCTGGATGCCGACCCTTTGCAACTGTCGTCCGTCGACGTGACGAACGTCGTGGCCTGAGAACGACACTGTCAGATTTCCCGGCAGGGTCATCGTCGTAACGTCACCGTTCGCGCCCATCGTCGGGCTCCCCACGAAAGTTGTATCTGTCGCCGCCTCAAAGAACAGGGCTGTGTGCTCGGACTGACTGATAGCCTTCTCGTCAATAAGCATCACAACCTTGCCCTTATAAGTTTCGCCCGGGGTGTCAGGAATCGTTTGCTCGAACGTAAAATGGGTGCCATGGGTAAAGTCGCCGTCGCTCAGGCTGTTTCCGAACCAGATCGGACGATAGAACCTAGCGGCGGCTACTTTACGCTTGTCGGTCAGTCGTGGAGCGATCGCCCATGCGGTTCCTTTCGGATACCCGCGCATGTCGAATATGATGGCGGGAGCGTTCTTTAGCGATTCGAACATCTTATCAACATCGGCAACAGTAAGCCGAACGAGATCGACATATCCATACCCACTCGGCAGCATTCTGTAAACGGGAAGTTTGGTGTCCGCCCCATCAAAAAATTGCTGCCAACGCGGATCGGCCGCGCCCACGGTACGTTTGAGCTCCACATCACGCGTGAGCCCTTTCAGATCTTTGACGGTTAATCGAATCACACTGTCCTGCTGCCCGCGCAGCATGTCGAACTGAAGGATCTGCTTGAGGGATTGCCTGGTCGAGTGCGCGAACAGACGCGCACTTCGCTCGCCATACGTCCAGACGGGCTGGCCTTCGATCGCCGATATGACTTCGCCTTTCTTCAACGGAACCGAGGGATCGAGTAGGCCGTTAACCATGAGTTCGTCGCCCACAAACCTGATAGATATGGCCGGGAAGTGGCGGCCCCTTCGCTCCGAAACTTTCGCCGGCTGGGTTGGATACCTGACACCTCCGTGCGAGTCCTGGATCTCGGCAACCATTTCCTGGACCGTGACCTGATAGTCGACAGCGTCCTTGTTCTGTTCAAATTTCGGAATATAACGAGTCAGCACCTCGTCCCACGGTTTGTCGATCAGGTGTTTGTACGGGAAAAACCGGTCAATGACGTGCCAAAACCGAAACAGTGCCAGAAGGCGATATTCGGTCGGCGGAAACTCCATTTCGGGATACGTCTTGTCTCTCTGGCCGGTGAGCGACACACTAGTTGCCGCGTTGCTGCTGCGTCGGAGCGATTCAAAGCTGTTCTCACTGATCAGCCGCCGTGCAACCTCAAGCGCCTTGCCTTGGGCCGCCACCGCGTCCGGCTCCAAGCCGATACCGCCGGTCGGGCCGACCAGTTCAACGGTCCTCATCCGGGCGACGACGTTGTCCGGAAGTTTGGTGAGAAACGGATTGGCGCCGCCGGCACGTTTGGGCTGGCCATCGCGAACCAAAAACGCGCCGGATGCCTGCAGCCCTGAGACGAGACGAGGTTCGGTCTCGGTCTCGCCCATCAGCACTACCACACGAACCGCGGATGCAGTACGTCGGCCCGCGATGAATTCGGGTGTGTCGGTCGTCATACCTGAAAAGTAGCCGCCCGATGTCGAGCCGGTCTGTGGCGGATAGCCATTGTGGATCCGGTATCGTGACGATGCCAATTGGATCGGTTTGTCGAACAAGCCAGGGATAACGGATTTCAAAAATATGTCCAAAAACCACGAAGCATCTTCCTCCGGCTTCACTTCGCCGCGCATGTCGAGCACCACTGTCGCGGCTTTTGTCGACATCTCATTTGCACGCCGAACCAATTCTGCCTGTTTATCGTTGGCCAAGGCTATCGTGCGGGCGGCACCGACAATGTCAATGACGAGAACATTACCATCCATCGATAGCGGATCTGGCGGTACGGCCCTGGCCGCTGTATCAGAGACTGCATTGCCTGACGACATTTCAGCGTACGTGGCGGTGTCGCCCAACGCCTTTAACATCCCGTCAACCGCCTGGGCGTATTCAGCCGGCGTTTTCGCCGCGTTGACCCTTGGGATCGCATCAACGAGCGCCTTGTCCCAGTCGATGTCGCGCGTAGCCGTATAAGGATGAAAGAACTTCACAGTCCCCCAAACCCTGGCAAGGCCCGCAAGGCGCTGGACGCGGGCATCGTCGGCAGACGAAACGGCCGTAGTCTGTCCCAAACCATTTGCAGCCAAAATGAGGACCGCAAAAAATGCCGAGGTGTACGATATTGTTCGATGTCTAATGAGAGATTTCATTGGAATGATTATGGCCAAAATGACGATGCTGCAATTTTTATAGATTGAACCGTCGACCAGGTCAAGCCGAAAAACGCTACCTTTGCGAATAGACGTAGTCAACGTGTTAGAAACCGATTGCCAACATATAGCCCGTGACAAATATGTGGACGGGTCGCCGCTTCGTCCAGCCATGCGGTCTCGTGCAAGATCCCATTTTGTGTTTCGTTCCCAAACTCGTCGCCAAACGCAACTCCGTCTTCAAGACAATACAGCAGCGTGTCGTCGTTGTAATCCGTCTGCATTCAGGGCATCGTTTCATCAGTCAAATCCGATTCTAATTCGGAAAACCAGCCTTCCGGAGCAGTTCTCGGAAGCGCGGATCGCCGCGCACCGGATCCAATTGCGGATCTACGTAGAGGTAACCGTCGCCTTCGCGCTTTTCGAAAACCTTTTCGAGCCACTCGAACGCCAGGTCATTATCGCCGAGCTGGACATAGAGCCTCGCCATTAGGAACGGCCTTTTTTGACCCCTTTTCTGCTGCTCGAGACGTTTTTCATGAAAACCTCTTGCGCCCGACTGCCGGTAAGCTGCCCGCATTTCCGCAAAGTTCTCCCGTTGCCTGGCCACCTGACCCTCAGGAGCATCCTGTAGGCGCGTGACGCGCTTTTCAGCTTCGTTGAGGGCCTCTTCGTACATCCCCTTATTGATATAGGTTTCGGATAGAAATAGGCGTGCCAGATGAAAGTTCGGGTCCATCTCGAGCGTCTGTTTGAATTCGGCGATAGCTTCGTCGTAGCGACGAGCCATCATCAATACATGTCCGGCAATCATTTGGATTGGGATAGAAAGTGGGTCGAGATCCTGTGCACGTCTTATTTCCCGGATCGCTTCGTCATGGCGCCCAAAACGCGACAGGTATTCGGCGTACCAGTGGTGTGCGGTAGGATAGTTCGGGTTTAGCTCGAGAGCCCGTTCGAATCCCCGTTCGGCGGCCGGCCAGTTCCACTCCGAGACTTCGACTTCGGCCAGGGCTGCATGGGCTTCGCCAAGCGTA
>JBGSYT010000163.1:0-2089 GCA_041750855.1 Pyrinomonadaceae bacterium
GCGCACCCTTCCACTGAGAGTAATACGCGATTTTCCTGCTTCGGTTTCAATCTCATGCCAATTTTCATCAAAAAGACTGACTTTTTCTATGGTAGGAGGCCTGGAATCGTTGAGCCCGGGCCAGATAAGTGCATCGAGGGCGTTCATCTCATAGCCGCTGCGGCCGGCAATTAGATGGACGTGATTCATAGCGTTTAGTGTTCCCATAGGTTCACCCGCGACGAACCTTGCTCCACGCGGAATGCGGACACCTTTCAGTTTGCCCTCTGTATCTCGCTCGAACTGGAAACGCCGATCATCGTAGGGCCGAGATGCCTGATCACGGCCGAGTCTAATATGGATATAACCAAGCGAGGGCATACGCAGCAGTTCGCGTAATGTGCCGAAATGCTCGGCGGCCTGAGGCCGCAAGACTTTCTCGTCTCGTATAAACCGGGCTGTTTCTCCGTAGGCCCCGGCGATGTCGAGTCCGTTGTGAAACCATACAGAATCGCTGCCTTCGCCGATCTCGCCCCGTATTTCCCCAAGTGTGCCCGCAATGTCACGTGGGGCGTCAGGGGGATCGTAGGGCCACCTCGGGGCAGCTGCTTTGCGAAACTCAGCCGGATTCCCGCGGAGTCCAATGATCTGTTCGCGATCGATCTGCTTGCCAGTTTCATCGCCGGTAAATCGCCGAACGAGGCCGTTCTCGCTGTCAGTCGTCAGCAAACTGCCGTCGGCGGTTATCGTTAGACCAGACGGCCGATTAAAATGGGCTCTGTGAGTTGGACCGTCCAGTATGCCGCGGCGTTCAGAGGTCATCGTCCGCACGACCGGGAAGGGCATGGCATCTATGCGTCTGATCGCATTACCATCTGTGAAAAAGATCGTGCCGTCTTTAGCCAGGGTGATCGCTGTCGGCCGATACAGGCCGGCCGAAGCAAGCAATCCATCGCTGATATCGCCCTGCCCGGCGCCCGCAAGCGTCCAGACACGGCCGTCGGTTCCTACCACGCGAATTCGCCCATTGCCGGTGTCAGCGACCAGCAACTTGTCCTGCCACACGGCGAGACCGGTAGGCGTGTCGAACCGTGCGCTCTCTCCGGTGCCGTCGGCAAATCCTCGTGTGCTCCCAGCAAGTGTCGAAACGCTTCCGTTCTCAATGACGCGGATGCGGTCGCTATATGTGTCGGCAACGTAGATCCGGCCGGCAGCGGAAACCACTACGCCGATGGGGCCATTAAATGAAGCCGTATCAGCAATCCCATCAAACGTTCCGGCCTGACCGGCGGTACCGGCGATGATCGTTACCTTGCCCGTCCGATCGACTGAACGGATCGTGTGCGAACCAGTATCGGCAACGATGATAGAGCCGCGGCTGTCGACCGCAAGCCCGGAGGGCGTGTCGAGGCCCGAAGCGAACACCGCGGGACCATCTTTATCGAGGCTCCAAACGCAGTCATTTTCGCCATCCGAAACATAGATCGTGCCTTCGTGGACCGCAATTCCGAACGGCTCACCCATTTCGCCGTTGGCTCCGGCTTCGGTCGAGACATGCGAAAACCTCATCCCGCCGTCACCGCCGAGCCAACCCACGCAGGATGAAGATATGACAATGAACAAAAATATACACGCTGAATTGGCGAATACCGAGATTTTGCTGTTAGTTGAACCTTTCGAGCGGCGGTGCGTCATGCGTGATAAGATTAGCAGTATTCATTTACTATATCGGCGAGTGGATCAATTTTGAAATCAGGAGGGCCATATTATGTTTTCATTACAGGACCTGCTAGGACCCGAAAAGGGTAGCCAGGCAGTCGAAGAGATCAGTCAAAATGTCGGAGCGGAAAGCTCAACCGTTAATGCCGCTATACAAGCGGCTCTGCCGATGCTGATCAGCGGCCTGGCGAATAATGCGGCAACCCCGCAAGGGGCCGAAAGTCTAAACAACGCACTCGAAAAAGATAATCACGCGGGCATCCTCGACAATCTGGGCGGTCTGGGCGGAATGATCTTCGGCGGAGGCCAGCAGGCAACTCCTCCACGCCAGGCCGATGCAGGCGGCATTCTGGGCCACATCCTCGGCGGAAGCCAGGGCCAGGTCGCCCAG
>JBGSYT010000164.1:0-73072 GCA_041750855.1 Pyrinomonadaceae bacterium
AAATTCCCGACTGCTGCCTCCCGTAGGAGTCTGACCCGTTGTTCAGTGTCAGTGTGTCCGACCGTCCTCTTAGACCGGATACAGATCGTAGCCTTGGTAAGCCATTACCTTACCAACTAGCTAATCTGCCGCAAGCTCCTCCCCAGGCGGATTACTCCTTTAACAACTGTCACCTTGCGGTGCCGCTGCATTATGCGGTATTAGCTCAAGTTTCCCTGAGTTATTCCCCACCCGAGGGTAGATTACTTACGTGTTACTCACCCGTGCGCCACTCTATGCACTCTCCGAAGAGAGCTTTAATCGTTCGACTTGCATGTCTGAGGCACGCCGCCAGCGTTGATTCTGAGCCAGGATCAAACTCTCGTTAAAAAGTTCTTACTAGCTTCAATTTGCCGAAGAACTTAAAGTTCCTCGGACTTCGTTGTTCTGTACGTTGTGAAACGTACGAATTAACACATGGACCTACATATCTAGTTTTCAAATATCAACTGCTCGTCATGAGCCTCGCTTGAACTTCAAGCGAAACTCCTGATTATACAGAACCGTTTTCGGTTGTCAACCCCGAAGAGCCATTTTCTTTAACTTAAGTTAAATCCCTGTTAAAAGAACAGCTTGTGGGGCAATTTCTAATTCTCTACTTTCTCACCAATGTTGTCAAGCATACATTCGCGTTCCGAGAAAAACTCTAACACCGTCAGATACAACGCACGTCGCATCACTTAGGTTCCGAATCAGGATTCAAATAACAGCTTTCGATCGATCTGAGCTGAGGGCATAAAAAACGGCCCTCTCAGTTCTTCTGAAAGCACCGGCTTACCACCGTGGAATTATCACCGCACTCGTCGGCGACCTGTTATGACGCAAAAGGGATTTGGCGGGTTGCCCGATTTCGAAATAAATTTTACGAACCAAGATCACTGCTTCGGCCTAGAGGAATGCGGGAAAATATATTGGCTTTTTGGCCGATCGTCGTCAACCTTCATTCCATCCTCGCCCTTGAGTTGTATTGGATTCTGGAGCGGGCGACGAGGATCGAACTCGCATCTTTCAGCTTGGAATGCTGACAAAATATTACTGAGCTACCCCGAGCCTAGTGCATACGCAAGTAGATACGTCGACCTAAATCAATGGTAGCTTTACGACGAGCGGACGTGACCCGACACTCAGCCTCATCATCGAGTCATTCCAAAGGGTGGGACGCCTAAGGTTGACTCCGCTATAGTGGTCACTGCCTGCAAAAGATTGGTACTTGAGCCATTTTCGCAATTCCCCGGCAGTGTATTTCGTCGGTACGATCCATAGCCCCGCGTGGTTATCGGTCCGTAAGGTATGAAAAGGTTAGAACTCCAAGGGAACTTATAGCCCTTTCTTACTAACCATTGGTCATCGGCCCCATTAAAAGAATCTACATACATATTTCCTGAACACCCACTTCCGCTGTAGTAGATAAATCTTTCATCGGAACCCGTGATACCGTTTTTGTTTACGTAGAAGCCGACCCATTCGTCGAATCCTATACTAGGGATCTCAATATGAGAGACGACGAAGGTGAATTGACCGTTTGGGTTAACAGACACTACATAACCGACCGTTCGGCTAGTTGAATCCACGACGCGCATAGGTCCACCGCCTCCCGATGGCGGAGTGATTGGCAGAGGTTCCCACCGCATTCCACCACCCGTTGACATAAGTATAAGCGAATTCGCAGGTGCATTCTCTGTCGCAATTTTGGACGCCGTTACCGAATTGTCAGCCAACTTTGTAGTCGAGATTGCGCCGTCGGCCACGCCTAAAGGCGACGTCGGACGACCATCACCTATAAGTGTTGCATCAACACTAACCGATGTTAGCGCAGGCGGAGCTGGGGTCGGCGTAGGAGTGGGTGTAGATCGCTGGCCAAAGGAGCATACAGTCAAAAATAGCGAAAATAGTAACACTTTTGCATAATCTAATAAATTAAACATGAGCCTCCTTTGGCGGTCTACGATTAGAGTTTTCCTTGAGCGAAAACGCGAATGACGCGACTTTCCTTCTAAATTAGGTGAAGCGTGCAAACGGTATCAGAAAGGGGCTAAGCAGTCAAGTCGCCATTGAACCGGAACGGGCTCGAAAATTTATCTTGCAAATGCGAAAAGGCGCAAGAGATGGCTGCCTTAATACGCATCCGCTGCTCTCGTTCATCGAAGTCGAGGAAGAAGAATTGGAGCGGGCGACGAGGGTCGAACTCGCGACTTTCAGCTTGGGAAGCTGACACTCTACCACTGAGTTACGCCCGCTCAGGTATGGGTTGACAAGCGGATTATGCCACAACTTTGTTCGCGTTTCCACAAAAAAGGTAGTGGGCTAGTTCGAAATTTCACCCGCGCTTTTCTTCTCCGCGAACTTTCGTGTCAGCTCGTTGGTTGCTTTGTTATAGGAGAGATGGTTATCACTTCATTCAAGGCTCAAAGAAAACAGAGAAATTCAAATTGGCCTGGCACGCGCGAATAGATGTGTTTGCGATATATAATACCAGCGCCCTTTAGGGAAAAAGAGAGATTCGATTTATGAACCAACCTGCATTCAGCTACGACGAGGTTCCGTATTCCAGCTTCACCTTCCCACAGACGCGGCCGGATCGGCTTGCAACATTGGCCACGTGGTACGGCATGGAACCGGCGCCGGCCGAGCGGTGCCGTGTGCTTGAACTGGGCTGCGGAAATGGGACGAATCTACTTTCGTTCGCCTATATTCTTCCTGAGAGCACGTTTGTCGGGATAGATCTTTCGCAGACACATATTAAAAGAGCGAAAAATTCGGCGACCGAGCTAGGGGTGGAAAATACGGAATTTCGCTGCGAGGACGTGATGGAATTCGACCGCGAAAGATACGGCGAGTTTGACTATATCATTGCACACGGCCTCTTTTCATGGGTTCCGGAACCAGTCCGGGAAACGATCCTCGAGATATATTCCGAATGCCTCGCCCCGCACGGCGTTGGCTATATCAGCTACAACGCTTACCCTGGCTGCAAGGTACGCGAGATGCTCTGGGACATGATGAAATTCTTCACCGCGGAAATTCCGGTTCCGGCGGTGCGCGTTTCGGCGGGGCTGCAGTTCCTGAATTTCATAAATTTCGCAGCGGACAAGGAGTCGGCTTATAGCTCGCTGATCGCATCGGAGCTGGCCACATACCCGCAGCGGACCGTGGAAAACATTTTCCACGACGACCTGTCGGAATTGAACCGTCCGTTCTATTTCCACGAATTCGTCGAAACAATTAAGCCCGCCGGATTGCAGTTTCTCTGCGAGATCGATTCTTTTTGGAAAGAGTCAAAGCTGCGGCCCGAGATCGGTGCCAAACTCGATGAACTCGGGGACGACGTCATCAAGCGGGAGCAAATAACCGACTTCATCATTGGACGCCCGTTCCGCAGCACGCTGGTCTGCCGCAACGATCATTTGCTGAACCGTAACCCGGCGGCCGATATCCTCAGATCCTTCTACATCGCATCTCAACTTGAGCCGGTGTCTGTCCAGCCAGATCTCACATCGAGTGCCGATGAAGTTTTCCGGACACCCGACGGGGAAGAGATCATTTTCTCTGATCCTATAACGAAAGCGGCCATTCATTACCTGATATCGATCTGGTCCGGGTCGGCGAGCTTTGAGGAGTTAATGGAAAACGCAGCCCGCCTGAGTGGAGTAACTAGTGGGGAGGCGGTCGAGAGGGCAACGGAAGAGCTGATGGGCCTATTCAATAAAGGAATGATCGATGTCTATAAATTTCGGCCCCAGTTTCCGCGCATACCGTCAAATAAACCACGCACCAGCCGTTTTGTTCAGTTGCAGATCCGCAATAAATCCTCGCACCTTACAACGATGTCGGGAATGAACGTAAAACCGGAGCACGACCTGATGCAGCTTTTGCTGCTGCTTTGCGATGGCAACAGGAAAAGGGATGAACTGACCGGTGAGGTATTGAAAAGGATCGAATTTTCTGAAGCTCAGAGGGACGCAAATCTCGCCCGCCTGCCGTTAGTTGTAGAGGATAAGTTGGCCGAATATGCGCGCCTCGGGCTATTCGAGGCCTAGCTTTCGGCTTTGGCAGCCAACAGCAGGTCGATCGCTTCCCTGACAGCACCTTCGCCGCCCCTTGCCTTCGTCACGTATGCGGCGGCTTCGATCACCCCGGGAACGGCGTCGGCAACCGCGATGGGCATTCCGACCAACTTCATCAACGAAATGTCCCCGACATCATCGCCGATATAGGCCGTCTTCTCGGCAGTGACGCCGACGTCGGCTATGATCTCCGCAAAATCCGCCGTTTTGTCTTCCGATCCCACCCGAAGGTATTTTATGCCGAGCTCATCGGCCCTTGCCTTGAGTATGTCGCCGGCGTGCCGGCCCGAAATTATACCTGATGAAAAACCGGCCTTGTGCCAGTTTACGATGCCTTGCCCGTCCCGGACATGAAATACCTTCATCGCCTCACCAGCCGAGGAAAAATAAAGACGGCCATCCGTAAGAACACCGTCGCAGTCCATCACAAGCAATTTTACCCTCGACGCCAAAAGCAACAAGGGGCCGCCAACAACCATCTATCGCACCTCAAATATTTCAACCCCACTCAATTTCCACCCCGACCCGATCCTTGTAAGGCGGTAAACAGCCATACCTGTTTCCGGTTCTCGATTGAGCAGCTTGATCGCCAGGCTTGTTTCGACCCAAACATTGTTGGCGTCTATCCGATCAACATGAAGCACGGTCGTTTTCCATTCGGTCGCCTGGCCGGAAATGCCGGCAGTAAACCTGGGTATCTCGCCGGTTAACGCTAATGCATCAACGTCCGCCTTTCGATTCGATGTCGCCGCCCGGTCAAATTGTGTAAAAAATGTCCTGATCGACTCGTCACCCGTATTGGTGGTCCCGCCGCGGTTTCGAATATTTCGGGCATTAAGGCTCGCTCCATATTCGGCGTCGGCCCTGATGGCGTCCTCAGCGAATTTCGCTGCATCCGCGGTCTTCCCACCTTTCGCCGCAAGATCCGCAAGCCCGACATTTGCCCAGGCGATGTTTCGTGACGACGGTAATCTTTCGTCCAGCACCGCGCGAAACTCTCGTTCGGCGTCAGAGTTTTTGTTCTGGCCCAGAAGTGAGCGGGCGAGCAGAATACGTACATCGTCGAATCGAGGATACTCCCGCAAAACGGTTCGCGCCATCGTCTCGGCAGCGGCAAATTCCTGTCGGTCAAAAGGCCGCTTCACAGCAAGAAGGAGGTCGTTGTCGGTCGTTTCGCGAGGTGCGACATCGTCCGAATAATCGGTCTGCGGATAGTACTTTTCCGGATCGATCTCTGCACGCATCACCTTATGCGGGGTTTTGAAAAATATCTCGCCGAAACTTTTGGCACTTATGGTTGCGGGTGCGGACATTCGCTCGCCGTTTGCTAGCAGGGCCGTGACATTCACCGTTACATCGATCGGCCCGGTGTTTCTCAACGCCACCCGCCAATCGCCGCTGCTCTGGCTTGGCAGCCCGGCTAACAGGTTAGCTTCGGTCACCTGATCGAATAAATGATCGATAAGTTCTTTCTGAGCCGAGAATGCGGATCGGAGCTTTGCGAGTGTCAGGTCGCCGTCCTGCGACTGCCGACGCACCGACTCGAAGAACGCATCGCGGCCAGCCGACCGGGCAACAAGCCGCCAGGCCATCGAGCCCTTGTTCGCCACGGCAGCATAGTAATAATCATCTAGCGGCGAGCCGAGATTTAATGGGAGGTCGCGACGCGAAACAGCGGCATAGGCGGTCCGCTGCCGAAGCCTCTCGACATCCCCAATTTCTCTTCCATATTTGCTCTCAAGGAAAAGCGTCGCAACGTATTTAGTCAATCCCTCGCGAAGCACTCCGGACCCGTCGCCCGAAACCGCAACCGAGCCGCCGATCCACATTTTTGCGACCGCATCCGCAACCGTCATAACGGTCAGAGAATCAAGCTTGCTTCGACGAAGCACACCGTCGTCGATCAACAGCGTTCCCCCGCCGGAAAACCCGCCGCCCCGACGGACCGAAACGATCTTGATAGGTGCATCGGGAGCGGTGCCCAAAAGGCCGGCCATGAATGTTCTCGCGTCCGAAGCGATCGCGGCGATCTCCGCCGCACGTTTTTGTTCCTCTGCACCTGCGCCCTTCGGCAGAAACACGCTGACGCCGTTCGCGTTGATAGGGTCCCAGGCGCCAGCAATAAAGAATGGCTGGCCACTCAATTTTTGTTCGAAACTGCCGCCTGATTCAGCGCCGGACGAGATCGCAGTCAGCCCCGCTGCCTGAATCTGCAATCTAAAAGGCGCATAATCGGCTCCTCGGGCGAAGAACCAACTGTTTGGCGTTGGATACCAAAACGAAGTCGGCAGGAACTGCGATCCAGCTGCGGAGATCGCGTTTAGCCCGCTGTTATCTTTAACATTGAATTTGTAATCAACCGTCGCAGAAACGGTGCCGTTTGCCTGGACCGAAGGTATTCGCAGGACGATCCTCTGCAAACTGATGGCTGCGTTTATTTTCTCTTCCGACTTCGTAAAATCGATAGCGCTGCCACCGACCGTTACCGAACTGATCTCGGCCGCTGAGCCGATCCGAAGGGAGAGTGTTGATGCAGGCCGTGAGGAAATGTTCTTCAGGTCGAGCCGTGCTTTGACCGTCAGATTTCGGTCCGCCTCGCCCTGCGGAAGCGTCGCTGAAATATCATATTTCAGAACCTGCCAGGTCGCCGCGGGACGGATATCGTCCTGCGCCGTAGCGCCGCCCCAAACAAGAAGTAAAAATAGAAAGGAACTGATCCGGAGTATTCTCATCTCGAAGTCTCAGCAAATTTTGCCTCGCTTACGATCTCGTGTATCTGTTTAAGCTTTCTTAGTAGAGGCTCCAATCGCGTTAGCGGAAGTTGATTTGGCCCGTCGCTCGGCGCCTTTGCAGGGTTGTCGTGGACCTCCATAAAAACCGCGTCAACACCGCAGGCAACGCCCGCACGAGCAAAGTGTTCGATGTATTCCGACTGGCCATCCGTTGCTTTTCCAAGGCCGCCGGGCAGCTGCAGGCTGTGTGTTACGTCGAAAACGACGGGCACGCCAAACGACCTCATGATCGGAAAGCTGCGGAGATCGACGACGAGATTGTTGTAGCCAAAGCTTGCTCCGCGCTCGGTAAGCAGAATTTTTTCACATCCGGCCTGCTTTAGCTTATCAACGATGTTCTTCGCATCCCAGGGCGCAAGAAACTGCCCCTTTTTCACATTCACGGCTTTTCCGGTCTTGGCCGCCGCGATCAGCAGGTCGGTCTGGCGGCAAAGAAACGCCGGGATCTGGAGTATATCTGCTACCTCGCCTGCCCTTTCAGCTTGCCACGGCTCGTGCACGTCGGTTATGACCGGAACACCGATCTCAGCCTTGACCTGGGCGAGCACTTCAAGCCCAAAATCTATGCCTTCGCCTCTGAAGCTTTCAATCGAACTTCGGTTTGCCTTGTCGAATGACGATTTGTAAACAACCCCGACGCCAACCTCGCGGCAAATATCGGCGATCTCCTGCGCCATGAACAACGCGTGATCTCTCGATTCGACCACGCAAGGGCCGAGAATGAAAGTAAGATCTCCGTTCCCGAAATTCGAACTGCCAACCGCGAAAGCACCCGTTCCCATAAACAAAACCTTAGCACAGTCCGTTCCGTCGTTCGAGACCAACCAGGAACATTCGACGGACTGTTCGATAGATATGCCGACCCTTCATATACTCAAAACCTTCAAGGTTTCTTGTCCTAACCGCGTATTGCCGTTTTCAACCGGTCAAAGCCGCTGGTCGCCTGCACGAACCGATACATCTCCGGTTCCGCATCGATCCGCGGGATCTGGAAACGGTCAGCTGAATCGCTGCAGAGCCTGATCTCGGTACTGACCGCCGAAGCATATCCGGCCTGCTCGACAGCATTTCTCTCCCGTTCTGCGTAGTCACCGTTCGGATAGCAGAAATGAACCGTGTTTGTCCCGATCTCTCTCTGAATAATGATCTTTGAGTCTTCCAACTCACTCGTGAGCCTCTCGGCGTCGACATTAGTGAGGATCGGGTGCGAAACCGTGTGCGAACCGATCTCGATCCCGGCGGAAGCCATTTCTCGGGCTTGGTCCCAAGTAAACGAGCCAAACTCCGGAGGCGGCCTGTCGGGGACCTCGACCTTCATAATTTGGGCAAAGCGTTCCAGTTCGCGATCCTTTTCCTGATCTGAGAGCTTTTTCAACACCTGGTTTACGGCCCCGGCTGCCGCAAGCCTTGAGCCCGGCCCGTTGAGGCTCCGCTTAACCATTGTTCCATTGATCTCAATCTCTAGATCGGCATTGGACGCTGACAACGATACGTAACGCGCGATATCCGTCCAGATCCAACAATGCCCTTCGACAAATCCTGTCACAGCGTAAACGGTCGCAGGGACGTTGTATTCCCGAAGTATCGGAAAGGCAATGTCGTAAAAGTCGTGATAGCCGTCGTCGATGGTGATGACCGCTTCGCGGCCGGACAGTTTCTGAAGGGCTGAAACCCGGGAAACAGCCTCGGTCAGCGAAACGACCCTGTAGTGACGGACGAGATAATCCAGGTGGCGTCTAAAAACGGTCGCAGAGGTCTTCCCGATCTCCTCGCCGTTCGAAAATCGGTGATATACCAGAACAAGGAGCTTATCGCGGTTAAAGAAGCGAAACGGAGCGAATGCGTTAAATTGCAGAAGAATTTTCCCGATCGCTGATTTGTTCATTCCTCTTCGGTAAAAGACAGGTCACACAAAGGCAGCATCGTTCGCGACGATAGGCTTGAACGATCTTGTCTTTCGACTTAACCAACCATCAAACGGTCTCTTTGACCGGGTCTGTTGGATGCAACTGCGGTTGCCTGTCGCTTGCGACGTCGTGCTGGAGATTTTCGCTGTTCAGCCTGTTTTCCCATGCTGCGTGGACGAACGACGTGAAGAGAGGATGGGCAGACAGCGGCTTGGACTTGTACTCCGGATGAAACTGGCACGCTATAAAAAACGGATGGATCGAGCGCTCAAGCTCGACGATCTCGACGAACTTGCTATCGGGCGACATCCCGCTGAAGACCATTCCTTCTTTTTCCAAAACGGGCTTGAATTCAGGGTTGAATTCGAACCGATGCCGATGGCGTTCCTCGATCCGCTCGGCCCCACCATATACATGGTGGGCGAGCGAGCCTTCCTTTAGTTCGCACTCCCAGGAACCAAGCCGCATCGTTCCACCCATTTCATCGACTCCGACAAGATCGCGAAGTTTGAAGATGACCGGAAACGGCGTCTCTTCATTGAACTCGGTTGAATCTGCGTCTTTAAGGCCGCATACATTCCGGGCAAATTCGATGCAGGCGGTCTGCATTCCAAGACAGATTCCGAAGTATGGCGTCCCGGATCGTCGAGCATATTTTATGGCCCGTAACATGCCCGAAATACCGCGTTTCCCAAAACCGCCTGGCACCAGTATCGCGTCGAAATCCTGCAACTCGGTTTCGTAACCGTCTTTGAGCAAATTTTCACTCTCGATCCACAACACGTTGACGCGAAGATTGTTGGCCACGCCGGCGTGGGTCAATGCCTCCCGCAGCGACTTATACGAGTCCTCGAGCTCAACGTATTTGCCCACGATCGCTATCCTTACCGATCCGCCGGTCGGGTCTTTGATGGTCGATACCAATTCGCGCCAATTCTTCAGGTCCAGATGGGGAAATTTTTCGTCAAGTTCAAGGTCGTTCACGATCAATTCGTCGAGGCCTTGTTCGTGAAAGGCCAACGGGACCTCGTAGATCGACGGCACATCGAGAGCGGAGATCACGGCATTTTCCTGGACGTTGCAGAAGAGTGCTATCTTTCGCCGGAGGTCCATCGACAGCGTACGCTCAGAACGGCACAGCAAAATGTCTGCTGCGATACCGATTTCCCGCAGTTCCTTAACGGAATGCTGAGTCGGCTTGGTCTTTAATTCGCCGGCCGCGGCGATGTAAGGGACAAGCGTTACGTGGACAAAGAGCGCGTTGTGCTTGCCTTCTTCATTGCCGATCTGGCGGATCGCCTCGAGAAAAGGCAGCGATTCGATATCACCGACCGTACCGCCGATCTCTACGATCAGCACATCCGGCTCATGCTGTTTGGCCACGGCGTGGATCGCAGATTTTATCTCGTCCGTGATGTGCGGGATCACCTGGATCGTTTTGCCGAGGTAATCGCCTCGACGTTCCTTCTCGATGACCGATAAATAAATGCGGCCGCTCGTCCAGTTATTGGCTTGCGAGAGCTTCGCATTCGTGAACCGCTCATAGTGGCCGAGGTCGAGGTCTGTTTCGGCACCGTCGTCGGTCACGAAGACCTCGCCGTGCTGGAACGGCGACATCGTGCCGGGATCGACGTTGATATACGGGTCCAGCTTCATCATCTGGACCTTCATCCCGCGGGCCTCGAGCAGACACCCGATAGAGCTCGCCGCCAACCCCTTGCCCAAACTCGAAACCACGCCGCCTGTTACGAAAATATATTTGGTCATAATCACTTCGTGTGACGGGCTCTCCAAGCCTGTCGATCTCGGCAGTATTGAAAGCCCGCCGTACTATTTCAATCGCCGACCACTTAGGCCGGATCTGACTCGTCTGCTTTGGCTCCGGCTTTTCCCTCTCGCCGTTTCTTCTGATAGCGGCCGTCCCTCATCTGCGTCTGAACTTCCTTCGACTTGGCAGCTTCCGGATTCATCAGTTCGTGCAACGCGTTCATGCTTGCCCCAAGTGCCGTCGTCCCTTCGGCCGCGTTCTTTTCAAATTCCTCCGTCGTCCGCTTTGCCGGTTTAGAAATGACCCTTAGGCCAATCGCGGCCCCTGCGATCAAAATCAAGAAAAACAACAATCCAATCCAGTCAGACATCTGTTTGCAATACCCTACGGAAAAATGACACCGTGTGCTTTCACGCTATCCTTGTCGAACTACCCGCTGATCATCGAAGATAGGGACTCACGTCTCTCGATGATCGCCCTGACCCGCTGAAGGTCTTCTTCTGTATCGATCCCGATCGATCGTCCTACGGCCTCGACGACCTTGATCTTTGCACCGTTCTCAAGGGCACGGAGCTGCTCGAGCATCTCGATCTTTTCCAGTTTCGACTGGGGCAGCTTGGTAAACTCCAGCAGGAATTCTCGCCGGTAAACATATAAGCCGGTGTGTTTTCTGTAGATCGACATCAGCTCCGGCTCATCAACTATCGCGGCGTTGAGGTCACCGTCATATCGAAGCGACGCGTCGCGAGGGAATGGCATGGGCGAACGGGAAAAGTATAACGCGCGCCCGGCGTCGTTCGTAACGACCTTGACCACATTTCCGTTTAGCAGTTCGTTTAGACTGTCGATCGGTTCGGAGGTAGTCGCGATATCCGCCTGATCGTCGCTGAGCAGGGCCTCAACCGCTCCGTCGATCGTCTCGGGCGAGATCAGAGGTTCGTCGCCCTGGACATTCACTATAACGCTATCCTCAGGAAGTTCCCGCGCAACTTCTGCGATCCGGTCGCTGCCGGAGCGATGTTCTGGCGAGGTCATCGCGGCCTCAAATCCACTGTCCTCGACGATACGGAGTATCCTTTCGTCATCAGTTGCAACAATTACACGCGAAACCGTTCTTGCAGCCGCAGCCCCTTGTGCTGTATGCAGGATCAACGGTATTCCTGCTATTGGCAGGAGCATCTTGCCGGGCAGACGGGTAGATTCATACCTCGCCGGTATCACTGCGATAACATTTTGTCGGGGATTTCCGCCGCGTTGCTCCACGGGATTCTAGATTATAGTGATTGTGGGTGCATTTCAAGGCAAAAATACCGTTAGTTTGAAAGTATGAAGACGAGCAGGCTATGGAAGTACTCGGCCAACGTGTGGTTAAAAGGGCTGAGCACAGATCCTACTTGGAAGAAGCCCTACGTTTCGCTAAACTCTCATTCGTGACCGACCACCTGCAAGAGTCTGCCGATCACCCCGAGCTCGTCCCGGTTTCGAGGTTGATCGAAGAGTCATCCGAACAAACGCCAACTCCGAACAACCCTCCGTGGGGTGTTCGTGCTGCAGTATCCTTCTGGGTCGCGAGTGTTCTGTTGATAATCCTTATGCCTGCGTTGTTTCTGGCACCCTATGCCTTTACCCTGGGCACCGATCATCCTGATACGGAGACCATGATGAAGGCACTGGCGAGCGATCCAACGGCGATCGCGATCCAGGTACTTGCCGTCATTCCGGCCCATCTGATCACTATTCTAATTGCATGGTTTCTCGTGACGGCGGGCAATCGCTATTCGTTCTTTGGGACACTCGGCTGGGATCATGGGGGTATGCGATGGTACCACTACATCGGGATCATCGCAGGATTTTTTGCGCTCATTGGGTTGATCGGGTATTTTCTGCCGGAGCCGGAACACGAAATGATGCGTATCCTCAAGAGTTCGAGATACGCCGTGTTCCTTGTTGCCTTCATGGCAACATTTACGGCCCCGCTGGTGGAGGAAGTCGTTTATCGAGGTGTGCTCTACTCCGCACTTCAGCGATCCGTCGGGGTCGGGACTGCCGTTGTAATTGTCACTTTACTTTTCGCGTTGGTACACCTTCCTCAATATTATCCAAGCCTGGCGACAATGATCGTTCTGGTGCTGCTCAGCCTGGTGTTGACGCTTATGCGGGTTCGTACGAACAGCCTGTTGCCGTGCGTCATCCTTCACACAATATTTAATGCCTTTCAAGCCGTCCTTCTCATCGCCGAACCCTACCTAGGACTTGAGCCAATCGTGGAGCAAACGGCATCAGCCTTGCAGGGTGCTCTGCCTTAAAACGAATGCGGGCGGCCGCTAAAGGCCACCCGCATCGAAAAACAACTTACGAGGTATTATGGACGCCCAGGCTTTGACTCCACGACGACCGGTGCTGGCGAAGATGGCGGAGCAGAAACGGGCCCGGTCGAAAAACCGCCCGAAGATCGAACCGGTTCTCCACCAAAAGTAGGATTAGCTGAATCGGCCCTGCCCGGTTTAACCATGCTGTTAGCCCCGGTAGCATTGCTGCTGCCCTGTACATGAACGAAGGGCGGCCGGACCGGGTCATCCACCAATCGGCCAGGTTTGCTGTCGCGGATCGTCGCGACCGGCGGCGTGCCCCCTCCCGGAGGCGGATAAAACACTACCGGCGGCAGATTGTAATAATAAATGCTTGTACCAAAGCCATATCCGTATGGCGATCCCCATCCCCATCCGAAAGGAAGGAAGCAGTTTACCCGGCGGAGCGGGTCATAGACCCACAGTCCGAACGAACTGTACATATTCCATTGACGGCCCATGTAAGAACGCATCAAAGCGGTTCTCATAGCGTCACGCTGAAGGCTCCCCGAGAACTTTGCTAATTCCTTTGCCCGGTCTTTGCTCCAGCCGTCGAGTTCATCGACATCGCTCTTTTTATACTTGGTGACTGAGACCCGCCCGTTTTCAAGACTGCCCTCACGTCCCGATTTAACGACGGTCGCCAGTTGGTCATCGAGTTCAGCCTTGCCCTTCCGGACAGCGATAGTGCCTGTTCCATCCTGCTCGACATCGATCCTATAAACACCCGACTCGATCAACCGGAACGACGAATTAGGCGTCGATACCGTCACCGCAAAATCCTTCGTAGCAAACACCTCGAACAAGGCACTTCCCGACCCCAGAGCGATCTGGAGATCGTCAAGCGACGTTGTCTTGAATTCGAAGGCAGAGTTCGCTCCAAGGCGGAGATACGAGCCAGGGTTCAATAGGACCTCTACACGGCCATTCGCACCCGTCGATACGCGATCGCCGATCGCAAGCCTGTCACCCTTGATGAGCAGCCCGCTTGTGCCGGCCTCGCGGATAACGCCTGCTGAACCATAGACAAAATTAACCCCGCCCGCTTTTGCGGAGACAACATAACGATCGCTGGCGGTAACGGAGTTGGAGCTGCTTTGTCCAAAAACCCCGGCCGACACGAACAGTGCGATCACGGCGACACTGATAATGCGCGAGTTCAAGAGTTTCATAATTATGTCCTTTCGGAAGAGCTTCCTAATCGTAGTTCTAATTAACGCAAAAATCAATCTATTTTCGTTCTATTTATAGCTTAGTAGGCCCGAGCGGCAATTTCGTTGTTCGGAATTATAGGGAACAACCTTTTGAAGATCGTATTAATCCAACGAACGGCGACCTACTCAGGTCCGAGTTACCAGTGATCGCCACAACGAATGGCAACTTTCAAAGATCCAACCATCTGTTTCGCACCCCTCGAAGTAGTCGAGCGGCTTCTTGAGATAAGGCATGAATTGGGATTTTCGGAAAACCTTTATCTTATGCGAACTGAGGAGCTTACGGTCTTTTTAGACTCTTTTGGATTCGATATTTATGCTTTCTCCACCGGCAATGACCGGATAAATTACGGGGATTACACCTCGCCGGTAGTTCCGGGCGGCGATAATCTGCACACGTCGCTGAAAGCACACTAAGCAAAAAGGATAACTAATTTCTCAACTGAAGGAACGCGGAAGGTGTAGTTCACGAACGAACACCGACCGCGTTCGTTCTTTTTAAAGCTGCCTGATGCTACGTCCTGTTTAGATCGCTTTGACGATGAAGAGCGTGCCGTCGTCGTCGAGAAACTTTCTTTCTGTGAAATCGGCGACACCCTTTCGGATGTAGTCGATCATCTCCTTTGCCGGCAGGTCAATGCATTCGTGCACGCGGTCAGCAAATCTATCCATGCCAAACTCTTCGCCGACGTCATTTGCGGCCTCGATAATGCCGTCCGTGTAGATCACCATCACCTGTCCGCGTTCAAAACGAATGAAATGCTGGTGATAGCGCGTGTCGCTGAACATACCGAGCGGCATATCTCCGTACTCGACAAATCGCCGTACGCCATCTGTCTTGATAAGCAGCGGTGGATTGTGGCCGGCGTTAGAGAAGACGAAAGACCGGTTTGTCGTGTCGAGAATGCCGTAGATCGCCGTTATGAATTGATGATCTTCGACTGAATCCCAAAGCAGGTTATTCACCTTTGAGAGGGCGATGTGAGGCGCGTAGCCGATCTGGACGCCGGCCCTAAGGCTTGCTCTCAGGAACGCCATCAAAAGAGCTGCCGGGATCCCTTTTCCTACAGCATCGGCAACGACTATGCCTATTTGGTCCTCGAATATCTGCACCCAATCGTAGTAATCTCCGGAAACCTCTTCGGTCGGAAAGACATATGCGCTGATCTCAAAATTTTCGATCGTCGGATCGTGCCCCGGTAAAAGCTCAAGCTGCACCTGTCGGGCGATCTCCAGCTGCGCTTCGATCCGCTTCTTTTCGACAACCTGCTCATAAAGCCGGTCCTTCTCGATGATTATTGCTACTTGTGAGCTTAATAGCTGGAGTATCGAGAGGTCATCTTCGGAATAGGCGTTCACATGATCGCTTTCGAGATCGAATGCACCGATCACGCGGTCGTTCGAGATGATCGGTGCGACCATTTCAGAGCGAGTGCGCTTTCGTGCGGCGAAATAACGGGGCTCGAGGCTAACGTCAGGGGCGATAATGGGCTTCCCGGTCAGAGCAACGTGCCCGAGCAGTCCCTCTCCCATTCTCAGTCTTGGCTCGACCAATTCAAAGCTTATTTCATACCCGCGAATGACCTTTGATTTAAACACATATGGATCAATAGAGTCATCGCTCTGTTCGATAAGATAGATCCCGGCCGCATCGTACGGCAGAAGCGACCCCAAGGTGTCCATCACCAGGTTTAATACCTCGTCAAGATCGACCGAACGGCTGATCTTATTCGTGATGTCCAGAAGCAGCCTTAGCTTATCGACCGTAGTAAGACCGGTATCGGCGGCAGAATTATGGAGATTGTGCTGGTCCATTGATCCAATTTCGCATCGATCCGGGAGCCTGGAGCTTCGAAGTACGGGACGAAGCCAAAGCGCAGACTCACACGCGGGCACCTGCAACCAACAGCGAAGGCTTATTGTAATCGTAAAGGGGAATAACGCTAAGCGTCAGGAGTGAAAATGCGGTCCGTGTAGGTGCTCCAGAGGCGGGTAACCTTGAGGCGATATTCGACGAGGGCTCGGCTAACGCCAAAGTGGCGGGCGATCTGAGCCACCGTTCGCCCGCTGCCGACCAGCTTTTTCAAACCAGCATAAGGCACCAGTGCCGCCGCACCCGTTGCGTAGGCCTCTTCTTCGATGGCGGCGTCGTAATCGCGTGCCTTGACGTTTCCATCCCGGTCTCTGCTTTCGATCGCCAGCCTGCTAGGCCGATGGCCAAGGAACACATGACAGATCTCTTCCATTAGCGTGGCGGCGTGCCGATTTTTTTGGTGAGTAGGATTAAGAATGATCAACTTTTCGCCACTCGGCAGCGTGCGTGATGCAGCCCCGCCGGACCAACTATCTATTGCGTCGCCCAGCAGCAGTTCCCGTGTCTCTTCGCTTAAGCCCTCGATCTGGTGAAATTCAAACACGATCAGGCCCGCGTATTTAGCAAGCAGGTGGGGATCAAGCCGTGTGAGGTCATTGCTTACGCCGGCAAACTCCCGCAATCCCAGGGCCCTGATCTCATAACGGCGGCCTTTTTGTGTTGGTGGCAGGTCTTGTTCGAACACCGGAGATCACCTAAGTACAAAATGAAGCGGCCTTTCGATCAGGAGCAAGAACTCGAAGGAAATTATGAGGTGATCAGACAACTTTAAACTCTGAATCGACATCTTCCGACGACAACGCCACACGATAGTTCTTGGATTGCTTTTGTTTCGTGATCAGCAGGTCATCCTTTGTCTTCAGCAGGTCAGCTCGGTTGTAAACAGAGATCTCGAAGTTGTATCCGTGCGTGATAGCGTCTTTCGGGCAGGCCTCGACACAAAAGCCGCAAAATATACACCGTCCATAATCAATGTTATAGACCTTGGCATATCGTTCGTCCCTCCCGATACGCTGTTCATATGGCCTCGGGTCAGTCTCGGCCTCGATATAAATGCAGTCAGAAGGACAAGCGGCGGCACAGAGGTAGCAGGCAACGCACTTCTCCTTGCCCGCCTCATCAACGTGCAGTAGATGCTGCCCGCGATATCGCGGCTGCATGGTGACCGGTTCGTCCGGATATTGAACGGTCCACTTTTCCCGAGGGATCTCGGAAAGGGTCCGGGTCATACCCTTGATTATCGCAACCGTCGATTGCAAAACATTGGTGATCAAAGACATCGTTATAAATCTAGTCCAAATACTAACGTACGCCTTGCATCAACGACGCAGCAAAACCAAGGAAATAGAGCGCCAGTAAAACTATACCGGCCAGCAGGCCCAGCACACCAGTGATAATTCCACCAAGTGCCAGTCCACTGCCACCGTAATTGACCGGGTCGCTGCTTGCCTTGCCTCTCGCCATAAAGCCGAGAACGATCGCGGCTAAACTTGGCAGAAGCGAACCGCAGCAGATGGTAAGGCCGGCAATGCCGGCTACAAGTGAAATAATGGAGAGGGTCTGGTTCTGCCCTTGCGGGGCGGCGGATACAGGTGCGTTTTGCATAGGTTCGTTAGGCTCCCAATTCTGAATGGGTGATGCCGCCGACGGTTCAAATGCCGGCGACGGCGTTTCATCCGGCGTAGAAAAAGCGGGCGAAAAAGCCGGTTCGGGGTCTGCCGGCGGCTTGGTCTCAGGAGTCGGCGGCATTTCGTATGTAGACGCCTTCGGCCTGTCAAAAGGCGACGGAATAGGAGGCGTCGTTCTGTTGTACGCCTGATCGTCGGCCGGGCTGGAGATCGGCTCGTTGTCCGACCGTGAGAACGGCGACGGGGGCGGCGAATCGGCGAATGACGGCGGACCAAGGCTCGGCTCGCTGAACTTTGGCGGCTCAGGCGCCAGAGGCGGCAGTTCCATCACCGGCTCGTCGTGAGCATCCATCTCCTTCCGCATTTCTTCCTCAGAAACGAACAACGTTTTCTTCGGATCGGGATCGGCGGGAAGCTGAAGAACTTCGTCTTCCCCTGTCGCGGCCATCGGCTCCTCAACCTTCGGATCGACAGATAGCGGGATCGCGGACGAGATCTCCGCTGAAGACGCGACCATTGTTTTGTAAGGATCTACCGCCGGCGGATCTTCGACCAGCGGCGTGCCGTCTGCCTGGCAGAATCGCATCGGATCATCAAAGGTTCGTTCGCAAGTCGGGCATTTTTTCATAGATTCACCATTCTCTATAACATCCCAAGCGCGATGCGAAACCCAAATCCGCACTCCGCATTCCGCGATCCGCAATCGGATATGCTTTTATACCCTTAGCCTTCGACTAATTCAAGTTTGCTGAAGAAATAGCTGACCTCGATCGCGGCATTCTCGTTCGAATCGGAACCGTGGACGGCGTTCTCACCGATCGAGGTGGCAAAATCCTTGCGGATCGTACCTTCCGCGGCATCGGCCGGGTTGGTCGCCCCCATCAGCTCACGCCACGCTGGAACGGCATTTTCTTTTTCGAGCGCAAGCACAACACACGGACCGCTAGACATAAAATCACAAAGCTCATCGAAAAAGCCCTTACCGGCGTGAACGGCATAAAATCCCTCGGCCTGCTTTCGCGTTTGATGAATAAGCTTCATCCCCCGGATCTTGAATCCAGCTCCCAAGATGCGTGAAATGATCTGTCCCTGCTTCCCTGCCCGAACCGCATCGGGCTTTATGATGCCAAATGTTATTATGCTCATTAAATCCTTATTTTCCTTAAATTATGTTGTTACAAAATAATTTCAAACAAACCTTTCTTTCAATTCCTTCGCGATCTTCACCGGCCTTGCGGTCCCACGGTCGATCATGCACCAGACCGTTCTTCCTTTTGCAAGAAGTTCGTCCCCGCGGTAGATCTCTGTGAACCGTTCACATGTCACGTGCGTCCATTCGCCGACCCACGTTGTCGCCGATATTTCATCATTTTCAAACGCCTGTTTCTTGTAGTCGATCTCGTGCCGCACCGTGATCCAGCCGAATTTTGCAAGCATTTCCTCGGTCGCTGCATGTCGCCAATGCGCGACGGCGATATTTTGGATCCACCTTAGGTAGGCTACGTTATTGACGTGACCCTGTTCGTCTATATCCTCGACTGAGGCCAGGAACGAATGCGAGAACTTCATTGGAGATTTAACGTCAACGCCCCAAGCTGTTCATACATTTTCATAAAGTTGAACTCGTTCCACGCCTCGGCGATCTTGCCGTCTTTGATGCGCACGATCACCATTCCCGTGAAATCGACCGGCGTGTTGCACGGCGTGACCCCGATCCCGTCTCCGCAGTGGGTTCCCTTCACTCGGCAGCGAGCAGTGATCTTGTCACCCTCGACGACCGTGTCCTCGACCGTGACCTTTAAGTCAGGATACGCCGACACGAACGCCCGATGGAACACCTTGAAATTCTCCGGCCCGACGATATTCTCGTAGCCCAGTCCGTACCCCACGCCATCCTCGGCAAACATTTCGTCGACCGCGTCCTCGCGTTGCTTGTTCCAAACCTCCTCGAACCAGCGATGCATGAATTCTGCTTCTGCCATAAATCCTCAAGTGTCAGTCAAGCCGCTGCGCTCGAACCTAAAACATCCGCGATCGCCTGGCCGATGTCCGCAGGCGACTGCACGACGCGGATGCCGGCTTCCGTCAAAGCCTTCATTTTCTCTGCCGCCGTGCCCTTGCCGCCGGATATGATCGCCCCTGCGTGGCCCATTCGGCGTCCGGGTGGTGCGGTCTGGCCGGCGATGAAGGCGACGATCGGTTTGGTGACATTCTCCTTTGCGTATGCGGCCGCGTCCTCTTCAGCGGTGCCGCCGATCTCGCCGATCATCACGATCGCGTCGGTCTCGTCGTCCGCCTGAAAAAGCCGTAAGGCGTCCGTATGGTCAGTGCCGATGATCGGATCACCGCCAATTCCGATTGCGGTCGATTGGCCAAGGCCCAGAGCGGTGAGCTGCCCGACCGCCTCGTATGTCAGCGTACCTGAACGCGAAACGACGCCGATCCGTCCCTCTTTGTGTATATGTCCGGGCATGATACCGATCTTACACTTGCCGGGTGAAATTATGCCGGGGCAGTTGGGGCCGATGAGACGAGTGACAAGTGATGAGTGTCGAGTGTCGAGTGCAAGACCATTAAGAAATTCTTTTGCCTTTATCATGTCGGCAACCGGAATGCCTTCAGTTATGCAGACGACGAGCGGAATTCCCGCATCGGCAGCTTCCATTATCGCGTCGGCGGCGAATGCAGGCGGGACATAAATGACCGAAGCGTTGGCACCGGTCTTGCGGACGGCGTCGGCAACCGTGTTGAATACGGGGATGCCTTCATGGGTCGTGCCGCCCTTTCCGGGCGTCACGCCGCCGACCACGTTCGTGCCATAATCGACCATCTGCAGCGTGTGGAAAGTGCCCTCTTTGCCCGTAATTCCCTGAACGATCAGGCGTGTGTTCTTATCGACTAAAACTGCCAAGGTGTATCTCCCTCTAAACCATTACGAGTTGTTCAACAACGCAGAAGTATAACACGCCAAACATCTTGCACCACAGAAGCGAGGATCGCCGTTTGATGAAAAATGCACCGCCGATCTGGATCAACGATGCAGTTTTTCATTATCGCAAATTCGAACTAAGACTTCTGGTTCAACGGATTCTCCATAAAATAGATCACCATCGGACGACCGTTCTCCGTTCGGTAGATAGAAACCGCCATTACATTCTCGGGAAGAGCCTCGCCGCCGCATTTTCCTTTATATGAAGCGCGATAAATTATCAATGTTGTATCTTTTGCAAGCTCCATCGACTTCATCGGTCCCGTCGAATATGAATCGACCTTGCACTCCGAGCCAAACGCCCCCTTCAGATAATCACCGCGGCTGACGCGGCCCGTTCGGCCATTCCCTACGAAACTTGCAGAAATATGCTCTTCAAAGGCTGCTTGGTCCTGTGCTTTCCATGTTTCCCAAAGTTTTTTCTCGATCGCAGCGATCGCTTCAGGTGCGGCCTGCAGGCTTGCGAGCTCCGTTGCGGGGTCCGGCGGGGTTGACGGCGGCCCGTAATCGCCTTTCGCATCGATCGCCGGTACTTCGTGATAATACATCGCCTTCCAGGTATCGCCGTCTTTGCCGTAGATCACTGAAACATTGAGCGGACTAGGACCAGGAGCGTTAGCACAGGTCATCGACGCGGTCGCCTTAAAGGTCATAAGAGCGAGGCCGTCACTGAGTTCGCTGACATTCTCTTCGCTGAAATTGAGTTCCTTCATTTCGCAAGAGTGTCCGGTCCAGCTTTTCATTGCTGCGGCGCGGTCTGACGGGCCGTTGCTGCCGACGTTCAAGAACTTGGGCCCCATATAGTTCTCGAGGCCGGCGGCGTTCTTCGTTGCCCAGTATTCCCATCCTTTCCTCTCTATCGCTAGAAGTTCTTCTTTTGAGGGGATGCCCGTCTTTGTCGCGCCATTGCTCTTAACTGGCGTCGCGTTGGCGGAATTTCCATTCGCGATATTCGCATTTGCCGGCGCACGATTGTCGGCCGTTCCGTTACAAGCGGCCAATAAGAAGGCGGCACCAAACGAAGCCGCAAATTTTGCTCTAAGGTTCATATGTCTGCTCCATTTCCCGTTTTATTGCAAGAACCTAACCCGGAAGGATCAGATTTTCGTTTCATCCACCGATCGAGAGATTCTGTGTGCGAACGATGACACGCTTTTCGCTGAAACGCAACAAGATCGCCCCGCTTTACGTATATTTGGTGCGGATCTCGGGCCTCATTGATACTGCGTTGAAAAAATCTGAACTTAGACCATCTAAATTTCGTTCAGATACCTGACTTTCTTGAATTGGCCTTCTAGACCACACTCCGATAGCTATGCGGCAGCTTTATTCATTTTATGCAGACGCGTTCATGATCGCCTTCAAGTCGATCCTTGAACACAAACTGCGAGCATTTCTCACTTTGATCGGGATAATCATCGGCGTGGCTGCGGTGATCGTAGTGAGTGCTTCGATCGCCGGGCTGAAAACCTATGTGATCGGCCAGGTATCGAAGGTGCTCGGCTCTAACCATTTCATGATCACCCGGCTGGCACAGGTGGGCGGCATGTCGGGCGAGGAATACGAGCGGCTGAACCGCCGCAACAAGGATGTGATCTGGGACGAATACGAATACGTCCGCGACAACTGCAAAATATGCTCTTATGTCGGGGCTCAGATGAACGCAGGCGCCGACCTTCAGGAAAACGCGATCGAAATGCCGTCGGTTCGCATGATAGGTGTTACCGACAATATGTACGAGATCGAGGACAAGACGCTCGACGACGGTCGCTTTTTCTCGAAAGAGGAAGTCGAGCGGGCGGCGGCCGTTGTCGTGATCGGCTCGGATGTAAAGGAACGCTTGTTCGAGTTCACCTCGCCTATCGGAAAGCAGATCAGGATACGCGGGGTTCCGGTCACCATCATCGGAATGGAACAGAAGCGCGGATCGTTCTTCGGGCAATCACAGGACCGTCACGTCTATATTCCTATTACTCTTCACAACCAGATCTTCAACCGGACTGGCGGGCTGCAGATCCATGGAAAAACGATCCGATCGGAAGATTTTCACGCTTCGATCGAAGAAGCGAATTTGCTTCTGCGAAACAAGCGCAAGCTAATGGGAAGTGACGAGAGCACGTTCTCCATGGTCAACGTCGATGAATTTAACTCGACGATGGACCAGGTGACCGGTGCGATCGCGGCCGTCGTACTTCCGATCACGGCGATCATTCTGCTTGTTGGCGGGATCGTGGTGATGAACATCATGCTCGTTTCGGTAACCGAGAGAACGTTCGAAGTCGGTTTGCGAAAAGCCCTAGGAGCAACGCAAAGCCAGATCCTGCTCCAGTTTCTGATCGAATCGGCGTTATTGTGCGTGGTCGGCGGGTTATTGGGTATCCTGCTGTCGTTCGGGGCGACCGCCGCGGTCGGGGCCGCACTCGGGCTGACTATGACGATCACGATCTTTTATGTGGGCATATCACTGCTGGTTTCGAGCGTGATAGGTATCGTAGCCGGGCTTTATCCGGCATGGAAGGCCGCGCGGCTTGACCCGATCGTAGCGCTTCAAAAGGCTTAGTTCGTCCGACGGGCTGTCCCGTCGTCCCGGCAGACCGGAAGTCTGCAGTACGTAATATGCGAGTATCGGCATCACTACCCATTGAAGTCTTAAAAATGGCGTACGACAGCGTCGTATCGCACAAGTTCCGTTCAATCCTGACGATCCTCGGCATTGTCATCGGTATTCTGACCTTTGTCGTCGTGGCGTCGATCCTTACCGGCATGCGGCAGACCATCGTCAAGATGTTCGAGGATTACGGGACGAACAATGTCTATTTGTTCCATCTTTCGACGGGATTCGGGCCGTCGAATCGGGACGAACGCAACCGTAAAGCACTGACCCTCGAAGATGCCGAAGCAATACTCGCGCAGGCTCCATCGGTAAATGATATCGCGACGGTCGCGGTCAATATCGGTTCGTGGGGTACGGGCTTCGACGATAACATGATCTATAAAGACAAGAATTATCGTTGGGCCTTGACGGACGGGGTGACGCCGAATTACCCGGGGCTGACAAATCTGCGGATGAAAGAGGGCCGGTGGATAACCGAGATGGACAACTACGAGCGACGAAGGGTCCTCGTGATCGGCGTCAACGCTGTGGAGGCTCTGTTCAACGACGATGCCGCTGAGGCAATCGGCAAGGTCATCCGTATGAACGGCACGACGTGGGAGATCGTTGGCGTACTCGAAAAGCGCGAAGCCGGCTTATTCGGTGAGAACGAAGAGGACCGGAAGATCTTCATGCCCTATCGGACCGCACGAAAGGTGGCACCCGCCCGCGACGCCGTGCTTCATATCGTCCAGGCGAAACAGGGGTTTCTGAATGACGCTGTTCAGGAGATCGAAGGTATTCTTCGAGTCCGCCGCGAGGTGAAAACCGGCGATCCGAACAATTTCGATATGAAGACGGCCGAGGACTTTATGCGGCAATTTGACGGCATGCTTGCCGGCGTCGGTATCGCGGCTATCGCGATCTCAGGGCTCGGGCTTCTGGTCGGCGGCATTGGCGTTATGAACATAATGCTCGTCTCGGTCACCGAAAGGACCAAGGAGATCGGGATCCGCAAGGCGATCGGAGCGACACGGTGGGCGATCGTGTTTCAGTTCCTTGCCGAGGCAATGGCGCTGACGTTCCTCGGAGGCGTCGTCGGCCTGACCCTTTCGATCGGAATAAGCAACCTTATCCTGCTGCTGGTCCCTTCGCTTCCAGCGCAGGTCGAACTGTGGATGATAATCACTTCACTAAGTATCTCGATACTTATCGGCCTGGGTTTCGGCGTGCTTCCTGCCCGAAAGGCGGCGAATCTGGACCCGATCGAGTGTTTGCGATACGAGTGATGTATCGACTCTGAGATGAAAAATAGAATAGAGATCGCAGCTCTGGCTACCTTCGTTTTTCTAGCGACGGGTTCAATCATCGGCCAGCGTGCCGCCAGCCCGGCAGATCTAAAACCCTGCGACGTGCCGACCGCCGAGCGCGGCAAAACTGAAAAGGGAACGTGCGGCAAACTCGAAGTATTCGAAAATCGAGATACCCGGCGTGGCCGCAAGATACCGATCAACATCGTCGTCCTGCCCGCCACGGGCAAAGAAAAGGCCACGGACCCGGTGTTTTACATCGCAGGCGGACCGGGCTCGTCAGCTACGGAGGACGCTCCCTACGTCGCCGCAGATCTCGCGAAGATTCGGGAACGACGCGACCTTGTCTTCGTTGACCAACGCGGCACCGGCGGATCGAACCCGCTGAACTGTGAACTGTTCGACCCTAAAAACCTTAACAGCTACCTGGGCCACTGGAATCCGCCGGACGCCGTTCGCGAATGCCGCAAGAAACTCGAAAAGACCGCCGACCTAAAGCTTTACGTGACTTCGATCGCGATGGACGATCTCGATGATGTTCGCAAGGCACTCGGATACGAGAAGATAAATCTGGCCGGCTCGTCCTACGGCACGCGGGCCGTGATGGAATATGTCAGGCGATATGGCGCCAATGTTCGCACAATACACCTGCACGGCATATCGCCGTCTTACCAGTTCATGCCCCGCGATTTTCCGCAGCACACACAGCTTGCACTAGACGGCGTCCTCGACGAGTGCCTTGCCGATGCCAATTGTGCGAATGCTTTCCCTAACATAAAGGCCGATACGAACAAGGTCCTGGCGGCCCTGAAAAAAGGCCCGGTGGAGGTTGAGATCGTCGCCGAAAGCAAACCCGCGAAGGTCAAGCTATCACGCGACCTGGCCGGCGAGGCGATCCGGTATATGCTCTATCAATCGGGGGCGGCAGCCCGCATTCCGCTCGTTATTAGCGAAGCGGCAAATGGAAATTTCAAGCCGCTTGCCGAGGCGGCACTTTTTTATCGGCGGGTGATCGTCGCGACCGGAGCAACGGGGCTCTATTTGTCGATAACCTGTGCCGAGGATCTGCCGTTCGTGAAAGGTGACGAAGGCCTGGATCAAGAAGACACATTCCTTGGAACTTATCGGCTTCGCCAGCAGCGAGAGGCATGCACCCTATGGCCAAGAGGCGAAATCCCTGCGGGTTATTCAAATTTGGTTCGGTCCAACGTGCCCGCTTTGATCTATTCCGGACAATGGGACCCGGTCACACCGCCGGAGTACGGTGAACGATTGGCGAAGAGCTTGCCGAACTCGCTTCATATTGTCGTACCCAGCGGCGGCCACGGTATTTCTGGCCTTGAAGGACTGGACTGTATCAAAAATATCTCCGCACGCTTTGTCGAGACCGGCACCGTCGCCGGAATTGACACGGCCTGTATCGGAAAGATAAGCCGTCGAGGATTTCAACTGCAACCGCAGCCCTAGGAGACGACGCTTCAGCAGGGCACTCGCTTCATAGGAATGTCCATCCCTCGCAATTCGCCGCTACGCATTCCTTCGATCCGGGCGAACAGCGAATCGGCTTCGCCTTTTCGATAGATGATCCGTTGCGGAAAGTCGTGCTTCAGGTTTTCGAAAATTACCTCGCCGGCGGACATCTTATTTAGCCGAAAGGCCGTTTCCTCTTTGCTCGCAGACGGTTTTGCAATGTAGTCGATAGCAGAATCGGTCGCGGCTATCCGCAGGAATTCGAACGAGACGGTCTTGCCGGCGACGACCGTCCGGCCCATCCCGATCATCGTCCCGCCCTCAGGCTTCATCCAGTGCTCGGTGATCGTCATGTTCCTCTGCGGAACCGACATCTGCCAGCAGCCGGCGATCCAGGACAGGCCGTCGATGGCCGGCTTTGTGTCCTGAGCATTCAACGATGCCGTGGAAACAAAAAATAAACTTGCCGCAAAAACAGCCCGAACGGTCCATAATTTGTTCATTTGATCAAACCTCCGCGTGTCAGCTTTTTGCCTACTACGCCGCATCGTAACAACGAACTGCCATGGCCGTATTGTAAAAAAGCGACGCTATTGACCGCCGGAAACAAAATGTTCGGAAATGCGATGGGAGGTGTCCATAAATTGCGTCGGCGATGAGCCTGTGAAGTGCTTGAACTCGTGGTTCATATGGGATTGGTCAAAATACCCGCATGCGACGGCTGCGTCGGCGAGGTTTTTCACGCCGCCAGCCTCAAGCACGAGCATCAACCGGCGAAACCGTGCGACACGCGAGAACATCTTGGGCCGCAGCCCGACAAATTTTTCGAATTGCCGCTCAAGGCGACGCTGGCTCCAACCGATCTCGCGAGAGAGAGCGGCGACCGTAGCACCATTCGCGGAAAATTGATTGACGGCGTGGAGAAGTTCGCCCGGGGTATTAGTGTTCTTATCGGAGAGTTGATCGACAAATTTCTCGAAGATCGATATTCGCGATTCGAACGAGGATGCGGCGACGAGTTGTTCGTAGAGTACGACTTCGGGGCCGCCGATCACATCCGCAAGGTCTTCGATCCGGTCGGTCATTTCCGCCATCGGAAGTCGAAGGCACGCGAAAGCGCCGGCCGGTTGGAACCTGACGCCGAACAGGTCCACCGATCCTGTCGGGCCTATGACGATACTTTTCGTCAACTGCCCGGAGACCAGCGACCTCGGCTGGAGCGCACCGCTCCCTGACAGCGTATAACGCCGGAATCGGTCGGCAAGGTTAAAGACGATCTCTGGGCAGCCGTCGGGCACAACGGGTTCAGCCGGCGCCGAGGCATCCGGCTTGGCCTCAAGCGACCAGAAACACTTGATAATTGGGGAAAAGGCGGGCGAAGGCGATGATTCAAGATATTGCATCAAGTCGACCCCGAGCAGTTAATCAGGCTGGTCTTCCAATTCAACTTTGTCGTAGATCTCATCGACGGTCAGAGTACATCCGACCGATGTCAATTCAATGTCAGCGGATTCTCCAATAAAATCGTTCAGGAGCCAACTTCCGTCTTTCAACCTTCGATAGCGGGCGACACGCTTTTTGTCCTGCCAGACAAGCACGTATTCCTGTAACGATCCTAAAGTTCGATAGTGATCGAATTTATCGCCTTTATCGTAGGCCTCCGTTGACGGAGAGAGCACTTCAACGATCAAGACCGGGTTGAGCAGGCTGTCCAGGCCTTTTATCTTTACCAATTCGGGCCTGCCGCAAACAACCATTACATCTGGATAAGTGAACAACCCGGATCCCTCGATCTTCAGCCGCATTTCACTTTGAACAACCGAGCACTGCTTCTTGTCTATCCGGCTAAAAAGCAATCCCGATATATTCATCGTCAAAAGGTTATGGAAGAAACTTGCACCGGCCATTTGAAAGATCTCTCCGTTAAAGTACTCGTGCTTAACCGGAGACACCGCCTCCATGACCAGGTATTCCTCAGGGGAGATTATTTTTTTCTGCGGTTCGGCTGCCATTATTCTCGTTGCGCATTATAGCACTTTACTCAAGCTCGATAGTTTGTTCGTATTCCGGAACAACGACGTTCCAGCTGAACCTGTTTCGAATATGCTCGGCCATTGCGGATGCCGAATCGGGTTCGCCGTGCGTCGTGAAAACCAATCGCGGCGTCGAGCGCAAACCTTCCAGCCATCTAAGGACGGCCTTCCAGTCGGCGTGGGCCGAAAAGCCCTCGACCTTCTCGACACGGCACCTGACGGGAACCCAGTTTTTCATTATTCTGACCTCAGGCTCGCCGTCCTGTACTCGCCGTCCGACCGTTCCGGCGGCCTGAAAGCCGACAAAAACGATCGTCGCCTTTTCTTCTGGCAGGATGCGCATTGCATGATGCAGCACTCGGCCGCCGGTGAGCATTCCGGACGACGAGATGATGATCCGCGCTCCCTGCATCGAATTTAGCCGCTTCGATTCGTCGCGGCTTGATGCGGTCGTCATTGAACGGGTACGAAGCGGATGCCTCTTCTGGCTGATGATCGATGCATATTCCTCGTCGTGCTCCTCGTTCCAACGGCTGTAAACCTGGGTCGCCTGTGCCGCCATGGGTGAATCGACGACAACGGGCAGAACCGGTATGCGGCCCGCGTCCTCAAGTTCGCGGATAAGATAAAGCACCTCCTGAGTTCGGCCGACTGCAAATGCCGGTATCAGGATCGGCCCATCACGCTCGACGGCGTCGTTGATGATCCGAGCCATTTGCGTTTCAGGATCGACGTCGCCATGAAGCCGGTCGCCGTAGGTCGATTCGACCATCAAGAAATCGCAATCGGGCGGCGCCGCCGGGTCCTTAACGATTGGCTGATCATAATGGCCAAGATCGCCCGAGAAGAGAAAACGGAGCGGGGACACTCCTGTCCCCAACGCTGATTCCTCCGGCGGGACAATTTCATCCACCCGGCTCTCATCAGCGTTCTGTCGGGCGCTTCCGGACAAGAGTGTCCGCGCTCCGGACATCTCCACAAGCACAAGGCTCGCTCCCATAATATGCCCGGCGACGAGAAAGCTGGCACGAAAGTCCTCACAGATCTCAACCGCATTGCCATCGTTTCGAACCGGATTTATCAGCTCTAACGCATCCTTTGCGTCGCCTTCGTCATATAGCGGCAATGCGGGCGAATGGCGCGTCAATTGGTGGCGGTTTCTGTAATCAGCGTCCTCTTCCTGAAGACGTCCCGAATCCGGTAGCAGTATCTTCAAAAGATCGGCGGTAGCCCGAGATGTAAACACCGGGCCGGAATACCCGAGCTTTACAAGGCGAGGAAGAAAGCCGGTGTGGTCGATGTGAGCGTGGGTGATTATGACCGCGTCTAGATCATTCGGGTCAAATGGCAAGTCTCGCCAGTTCCGTTCGCGAAGCTCGTGCCCGCCCTGAAACAAACCACAGTCCACCAGGACCTTCTTCCCGTTATGTTCAAGAAGGTATTTTGAGCCGGTAACGGTACCAACGCCACCGTAAAAGCTGATCTTTGCCATGCCCTATAAATCTAACATACAAAGGATGTTCCGAGAATATTCTTAGCCTTGCGCCAACGGATGCCGAAGCATGGATAGTTTCGCACGCAGGAAACTACGATCATTACTTTGCGCTAATCGGAATTTGGCTTATAGTTGCTTCGCATTTCAACAAGGCCTAACGCAGGACAGGCCGCGAGGCTTGCTGTCTAGCAACCTGTAATACAGAGAGGAGGGGATCCACGATGAACGAGAAGGAATGGACAATAATGATCTACATGGCAGGTGACAACAACCTGGCCGTGGACATGGCCTATGCGCTTGAGCAGATCAAGTCCGTGGCGAAAGAAGGGGCCAATAACGTGAACCTGTTCGTTTACTACGACGGAAATTCGCCGGCTATCCCTACGCTTTACTGCGACTTCTCCGAGGCAGGCAGGCCGAAATATGTCCGGTCATTCGCGTTCAACGACAAGCTTTACCCTGCTCCGGCCAAGTTCAATGAGAATGCTGCCGACAGGCGATCGGTGCTCAATTTTGTCGATTGGTGCGTCAACAAGGTCGAGGTCGAGAACGACGGAGAGACCAGAAACGGACGCCGTGCCAAACGATACGCATTGATCTTTTCCGGACATTCGCTTGGTTTTCAGGACATTGGCCTATTCAAGGACGAATCTACGGGCAAGACGATGAAGATGAAGGACCTTTACTTTGTCCTCCAGCGAATGGTCAGCACTAAGAAAGAATTGGCCGATGAAGCGAAACAGTACCAGCTCGACGGTGAGGACGAGGACCGCGAACTTACGGAACTGCTCGGCCAGAAGCTCGACATCCTGGGATTTGACAGCTGCGTTATGGGAATGCTCGAGGTCGGCTACCAGTTTGGTTACGTCGCCAAGACAATGATCGCCTCCGAGGGAAGCGTGCCGAGCGCTGGGTGGACGTATGCCAAAATTCTCGGCAAGCTCGCGGGAGCAAAAGACGGGATGGGCGATGCCCGGTCCGTAGCGGAACATTTTGTTCGCGAGTTCATCGAGAGCCAGGATTCGTTCACGGTCGGCGGCGTCTCGGTCGACATGGCGGCCTGGGACCTCTCGCATTTTTCGGACCTTGCTTCCGATTTCGACCAACTGGCTGGTGTCCTGGTCGATTGCTTTAGTGATCCATCCTCGCGGATCTACAGGCAAATGGAACGAGTGCTCCTGCTTGTCCACTGGAAGTGCCAGTCGTATATGTTCGATCAGAATGTCGACCTTGGCGACTTTTGCGAGCTTCTCGACCGCGAATGCGGCTTTCTTATCGAAGAGCTTGACGGCGACGACACAGTTATCCTCGAGGAAGTTCAGGACTGTTGCCGGAAGGTACTGACGAGGCTGCGGAAAGCGGTGATCCTAAGCGGGTTCAGCGGCGGAGAATACCAATATTCAAACGGCATCGCAGTGTTTTTCCCGTGGTCGCGAGAAGGATTTGAGGCTTCTCGGAAGAATTATGGCGAGCTCTGGTTCGTAAAAGATGTGGGCCGTTCGAAGAAATTTACCTGGGCGGGATTCCTGGACAGGTATCTCAACACGATCTCGCGTCGACGCGTGGAACCACCGACCGACGGCCCGGATCCGCAAGGCAAATACCGTTATTATTCCGGATTAGCTTTTGCTGACGGCCCGTCAGCATCCCGCGCCAGAGAAATAGATACGAAGATCGCGGGCGTCGAAGGATCGAAGATCGCCGGTGTCGAAGGCACAAAGATCGCGGGTGTTGAGGGATCGAAGATCGCGGGCGTCGAAGGCTCAAAGATCGCGGGTGTCGAAGGCACGAAGATCGCGGGCGTCGAGGGATCGAAGATCGCGGGCGTCGAGGGCACCAAGATCGCAGGTGTCGAAGGCTCAAAGATCGCGGGCGTCGAGGGCACAAAGATCGCGGGTGTCGAGGGCACAAAGATCGCGGGTGTCGAAGGATCGAAGATCGCCGGTGTCGAGGGCTCCAAGATCGCGGGCGTCGAGGGATCGAAGATCGCGGGCGTCGAGGGCACAAAGATCGCGGGTGTCGAGGGATCGAAGATCGCGGGCGTCGAAGGCTCGAAGATCGCGGGTGTCGAAGGCACAAAGATCGCGGGCGGCGGTTCCGGCGTGGTCCTTTCAAGCCTCAGACTATTTAAGAATATTGAATGTCGATGGGATATTTCGGGATTTTCGAAGAGACCGGATGACGCTTCGGCGGATTCCCAAGAACCCGCAGGATAGCTCGCTAACTAATGGAGGCTGCCGCAATCCTCAGCAAAAAAGTTACATGGAGATCAAAAAAAGCCACCTAAGACTGTTCATTTTGAAAGTCCTGTTCTCCGTAAAAGATCCGCGAAGCGAGCATCTCCACGAAGTTCGTCGTACTCGTAACCCGTTGCGATGTAGCGAAGCAGAATGTCGCGGTCGGCATAAGCCTGTTCCAAGTGCGAGAAGGCTTTGTCGGTATCGCCCAAAGCTCCGTAAACGAAAGCCATTAGTGCGGGCGACCGATAGCCTTCCATTCGTTCGATCCTGTCCAGGATCTTCAAGGCTTCTTCCCCTTGCCCGGGCACTTTCGCGTAGGTTGCGGCCAGATAAACAAGCGGCTGGCTGTATTTGTCTTCACCGCCAAGCAATTGCACGGACCTTTTGTAATATTCGACCGCTTCAGTATACGAACCCTTCCCCGCATGGGCATAGCCGATCGAAAACTGTGGTATCTCGCGAGCCGGATCAAGGGCCTGTGCGTCGGCGTAAACAGCGATCGCTTCATCAAAACGCCGTGCCTGCGTGAGAAGTATTCCCTTCTGAAGCAGTGCCAGCCGCTTGTTTATCGGATCGCGAAGCCGCTGTTCCTCCAGTTCGGCAAACGCATCGTCATGCCTGCCCATTATCGAAAGAAAGAAGGCGAAATTATTCCTGGCAAAATCGGAGTTTGGGCTAAGCTCGATTGCCCGTCTATAGGCCCGTTCCGCGCCCTGCCAGTCGAATTCGTATTCATGAAGCAAAGCTCGAAGTACATGCCCTTTTGCCAGTTTCGGATCGATCGCAAGTGCTCGCTCCGTGGACGCTCTCACCTTCGACATTGACTCGACGGGGCTTTCGGAAACGTTGGCGAGTGCCCAATTTATCCATGCGATCTCCGCGTGGGCCGCAGCGAAATTCTGGTCGATCTGAACCGCCCGCTCGAAATATTCCAATGCCGGCCCGCGGACATCCTGCGGGCCGTTCAGCGCGACGAGTCCGCTGAGATAGTATCTGAATGCTTCGGAATTGTCCGTATGGACCACCGTGAACCGCTTCGACTGATCGTCAGAGAGCTTGAGGCTGATGGAATTCACGACAGTCTGCACCATCTCATTCGGGACGCTGATCAATTCGCCGGCTTTCCGTCGTAACTGGCCGCCGGCGAGATGGCGGTCTTCAACCGCGTCAACGATGTCGATACGGACGGCCAATTCGTCTCCGATCTGGGTAACGCTGCCGGTCACGACAGCGCGAGCCCCAAGCTGTTCCGCTATATCGCGAAGGGAGCTGTCACTTCCCCGAAAATTGAAACTTGATCTTCGCGAAATGACCTTCAGTTGCGAAATCTCGGCAAGGTGATCGATCAGGCCCTCGCTCAACCCATCCGAAACGTAGGTCAGATTCGGATCGCCCGTCAGATTTTCAAACGGAAGGACGGCTATCGAATCGATCTGAGCGGCGCTTCTCGATGCAGCAAAGCCGAAATAGATCGCCAGCCCGAAAACCGATGCAAGGAGCAAGATCGCCGCTGCAACCGTCGCAGGTGCTGCTTTACCTGTTCCTTGTGAAATGAAGCTGCCAGCCAGAGAGAAAAGGCGCCCCGAGGCGCCTTGGTTTCGAGCAGTCCCTTTGCCATTGCCTTCAGCTGTCTTGACTCCTGTCTCCAGCGTTGAGTGGGCCTGTGGTGATCCGCCCTTGTCGGCCGACATACTGCTCTTTCCTGAAGCTTCGGAGAGGCCTTCCCCTTGCTCGAACGATCTTTTAATCTTTTTCAGATCGACCTGCAGCTCCTTTGCGGTCTGATAACGCCCTTCGACGTCCTTCGTAAGAGCTTTCGAGACGACCCAATGAAGTTCGGCCGGCAGATCGTTCGTGAGCGACGACAAAGGTTTAGGTTCGTACGCGAGGATCGCTGTGATCGTGTCTGCCCGGGTCTCGCCCGCGAATGGCCTTTGTCCCGCGAGCAACTCGTAGATCACAACGCCAAGGCTCCAAATATCCGTTCGGTGGTCGATCTGCCGGCCGCGGGCTTGCTCCGGCGACATATACGCATCGGTCCCCATTACAACGCCGGGTTCCGTGTCGAGCAATGCATGCGTCGGGTCTTCCGAGCCTGCATCCAACGGTTCGAACGACTGCGACCGTTGCTTTGCAAGCCCAAAATCGACCACCTTCACATATCCGTCGCGGCGAAGCATGATGTTTTCAGGCTTGATGTCGCGATGCGTGATACCGGATTCGTGGGCTGCAGCGAGGGCCGAGGCCGCCTGGATCGCGATGTCTAATGCCTCCTCGATCTTCAACTGGCCTGCAAGCATTCTTTGGCGCAGCGTAGTGCCGTCGATGAACTCGGCCGCCAGATAATGCAAGCCGTTTGATTCTCCAAATTCATGTACGGTGAGAATATTCGGATGATTGAGAGCAGAGGCGGCACGAGCTTCCCGCTCAAAACGCATCAGCCTGTCCGGGTCGTCAACGATGCTCTCGGCAAGCACCTTTAGGGCGACAGGCCGGTTCAGGCGAACATCTGTCGCAAGATAAACCTCACCCATACCGCCGACGCCGAGGAGGTTCCTGATCCGATAGTTGCCGATCTGTTTGCCGGCCAGGTCAGTGGGCCTTCCATCGCCGGAAAACATCTCAGCGGCAAGCAAAGCAGGAGGGGAATCGAGGAAACTCGCGTCGGCGGCGTTATAGGAGAGTAACGATTCGATCTCTTGGCGCAGCTCTACATCGCCTCCGCACTCTTCGTCCAGAAATCGGACACGCTCGTCTGCGGGACGATCGGCGGCGGCTTGGTAAAGACGCTCTATCTGTTCAAGTCGCGAAACGTTCATCTACTCCAATAAACGTAAATATTCGACCAAGGGGTTTATTTCTCTGTGCGATCCAGCTCACGAAGAAGCCATGACCTCGCGAACCGCCAGTCGTTCTTGACTGTTTCTACAGAGATTCCCAGAACACCTGCAGTCTCCTCGTTGGTAAGACCGCCAAAATACTTCAGTTCAACGACCCGGCTTTTTCGTGGGTCGAGCTTTGCAAGGGTTTGAAGGGCGTTGTCAAGCTCTACGACCTGCAGCGAAAGAGTCGAACTGTCCGCTAAGTCGGGAGACAAGGATATCTTCTCGGGAGTTCCGCCGCGCTTTTGCGCATTCTTCGAGCGAGCGTAATCGACAAGGATATGACGCATCGCGGTTGCAGCCACCCCGAAGAAATGCTCTCGGTTTACAAAGTCTCGATCCTGGTTCCTGGCCAGTTTCAAATAGGCCTCGTGGATCAGTTCCGTGGTCTGAAAAGTTGCTGTCGGGCTTCGTCGAAGCTGTCGACGGGCCATCCGGCGCAGCTCATCGTAAACACGCGGCATCAGATGGTTCAGAGCTTCTTCGTCACCTTCACTCCATCTTGCCAGTAAATCCGATATTTGATGCGGGTCGGCGGCTGCCATCGATCTCTGCCCTTGCACTTGATTCCGAACAGAGTATAAGACATTCGCGGCACAAAAACGCAACCTGATCGGCCGCTTGCCCGGAGACACTTATCAGCATTTTTAGGAATGCGACGGCGAGATGTTAAAGGGCGAGGTTAGTTTACATATTCTTTTGGGAACCAAAGGACGCTGGCGGGTGCTTCGGACTTGGCGAGGCGTTTTCGCTGCTGGGCTGCACGTAAGAGTTGATCCGCAGTTTCACCGTCTTTCCAAAACGTCGCCCAGCCTATGTTCAGCTCAACGAATACGCCTTCGCCTTCGGCAATGTCGAATTCGACACGTGAGAACCCTTCCCTGATCCTCGCTATCACTTCTTGCGCCTTCTTTTCCGTAGCCGTTGGTAGTATCACGCCGAATTCGTCGTTTACCGTACGCGCCAGAAAGTCCATCTTCCTGAGATGCTCGCTGATGCGTGCCCCGGCAAACTCGAGCATCCGGTCTCCGATCCCGTGGCCGAGCATAGAGTTGACCGCACCGAAGTCGCGAATGTCTATCGAGAGCACGGTCAGCGGGCGTTCATCGCGGTGCCGGATCGATTCGGCGAGCTGGTTTTCCAGGATCATGTAAAATGCCCTCTCGTTCGGAAGCCCGGTGATCGAGTCCGTCAATGCCGAGGACAATGAACGCTCGAATTCCAGCGAGTTCTTAAAGATCGGCGTTACGTGCTCTGAAATAGCTTCAAACATTTTTCTCGTATCGTAGCCGTCACTGACAGGGGCTTTCGTAAAGATCTGAAAAACGCCGAATGTCGAATCGCCCTGAGACAGCGGAATCGCAACGGAAGCCTTAAATCCTGCCAACCGACTTTCGCCGAGTGCTTCTGCCTCCTGAGTGAGGTCGTTTTCGATGACCATCTCGCCCGAACGAGACGCCCTTCCTGCCAAAGATCCGAACCCCGCGATCTCGAGATCCGCGAAAGAGTCTGCGTTATCACCGTCAAAATGGAGGAATTTCATCCCGTGTTCACCCTCAGCGGGCACCAGAAGGGCTGAGCCCGCGAAAGGAAAGATCTCCACGACCCGGCTCGATACGAGTCTGAACATATCCGCGGCGTTTAGCGATGTGCCGAAAAACTCGTTCGCTTCATCGAGAGCTACGAGTCGATCCTCGAGACCGTCTTCGAGACCTTCGCCCTTGGAACTGTCACTAGCCGGTGCAATCTCCGTTGCCATTGTCGCCGGAGCGAACAGGCAAGCGATCACGAAAGAAGCTGCCGCTATCGCCACAACCGCCCAACGCCACACCCCGCTAAGCGTGGTCGCGGAGATATAAGTGACCACGATGGCAACCAGCCCGACCGTGAGCGGAAGATAGCGGGCGAGTGTTAAGATCCGCGATTTCGGCCTTACGAGGCCGGGACCGGAAATGCTGTTCATATGGAAAATAAGAAAATAGAAATGGTTGGATCGACCAGAGGAACTGCCGCAAAAAATTCGCGGCCATGAAGTAAAGATAGCCTCGAAATACAGGCGGCGTCAATACATTATTAATAGCGATGCTGTTTCCGTGTGACACCTGAAACTGGGCGTAAAACCCGGGAAAACGGCAAACTTTCAGAAAAAAAACTAACTTTTTCTCGATTTTCCGGTTGACTAACCACGCTTTGCTAATTATATTGTCCAATGTTCCAAAAAAAATAGGGATTGGGACAAGACTGCGTAAAACCAGTCGTTAGTAAAAATAAGTTAACTTATTCTTTGAAGAAGACAGGAGATCAATATTAACATGAGAAAAATCATTGCACTTTCAAGCCTTTTGGCCCTTGGTGCTCTTGGAATGGCTTGCGGTGACACGCCGGCAAACAACGCGAACGCAAATGCGAACGCAAACCGCGCTAACACAAATGCGATGACACAGGTCAACGCGGCAGCGAATACCGTAAACAATGCGATGTCGAACCTTTCGAACGCGGTTAACAACGCAATGTCGACGGCGAACAATGCGATGGCAAATCGTCCAGCAAATACGTCCAATAATGCAACCAGCAACACGAACAAGTAATTTTGCTCGTGAATAGGTTTCAGAAACGCGGCTTCCTCGGAGGCCGCGTTTTCAATTGGAACATTAACGATGAGGATTGTAGGTCGGGAACGATGTTGCAGATTCGATCAATCACGATCCAGTAGAACCTTCAACTCCTCGATATCCGTAACCGGCCGTTCGCACACGAAATCTTCGCAAACGTAAGCCGTGGCCTCGCCGTCCAGCCTCGCTCGTGCTTCAAATAACGGAGGGTCGTGTTCGCTCGGCGATCCGAAGATCGAGACAACCTTGAACGGCCGATATTCCTTCCAAACTTCCCTTGTCAGCCCGTTTCCCTTCTCACCCGCAACAACCACCTCTTTTACCTTAGTTTGTGAAAACTCAAGTGTTGCAATCGTACGGCCGAAGCCCTGCGGGAAACGACGCACCTGATCGATGCTAAGCCGCAAGGTCGTAAGTGCGTATCGTTCGAATCGTGCGTCGCCGTAGAATTTCGAAAGCTTCAGCAGAACGTCGGCCGCGACCGAATTGCCGGAAGGCGTCGCATTGTCGAAAAGATCCTTGTTTCGGACGATCAGCTCTTCATGATCGTACGCTGTGAAAAAGAAGCCTCCCCGTTCCTCGTCCCAGAATCGGGCGATCATCGCCTCCGCCAATCTCCGGGCCTCAAAGAGATACCTTGACTCGCCGGAAACCTGAAACAGCTCGATCAAACCATCTGCCAGGAATGCATAGTCCTCAAGATAGGCGTCAAGCTTCGCATGGCCGTCCTTCCAGGTCCGAAGGAGGCGCGGGTGTCCGTCTTCATCGGTCTCACTTCGCATGAGTTCAGACAACAGGAAATCGGCATTGCGTTTTGCGACCTGCAGGAACTCTTCGCTTTCGAGGACGGCCGCAGCTTCCGCAAACGCCGCGAGCATCAACCCGTTCCATGCCGTTAGCACTTTCTCATCTCGAAATGGTTTGACCCGCTTTTCCCGTTCATCGAATAATTTCCGGCCCAGGTCAGGACCGGGAGCGATAGCAGCTGGGTTCTTTACATTCAGAATATTCGAACCCTCAAAATTCCCATCCGCCGTTACATCGTAGTACTGACAAAACACCCGCCCGTCGGCCTCACCCAAGATCGCCATGATCTCCTCCGGTGTCCAAACGAAAAACTTGCCCTCCTCGCCTTCGCTGTCTGCATCCTGAGACGAATAGAACCCGCCGTCGGGATGGAACATCTCGCGGACAACGTATTCCAGGGTTTCGACGGCAATGCGTTTGAAGAAGTCTTGATCGGGGACGTTCTCGGCTTGAACACTAAGCCCGTCCTCCTGCGCCGGATTCCTTAATGACTTTGTTATCTGGTAAAGATGGAGGTACACGCGGATCAGCTGGGCATTGTCGTAGAGCATCTTCTCGAAATGCGGAACGAGCCAGACCGCGTCCACCGAATAGCGGTGAAAACCGCCGCCAAGTTGATCGTAGATACCACCGTTCGCCATCTTTCGGGCAGTGTGGGCGGCCATCTTAAGAGACTGTTCCTCGCCGGTGCGCTTCCAGTACCGAAGCAGAAACTCTATTGACATCGCCTGAGGAAATTTCGGGGCGCCGCCCCATCCGCCCTCTTTCGCATCATAGGACCGAACGAAACTCTGAAACGCGCCATCCAGCAGCTCTTCTGCAATATTTTCGAGCGAAGGTTGTCCATCTGCCACCGATACGGTCGATGCCAAACGCCGCAGTTCGCCAAGGATATCGACCGCCGATCTTTCCAGTTCATCACGCCGTTCTTTCCAGGCTTCAGCGATGCTCATCAAGATCTGCTGCCACGACGGCATACCGTACCGTGGCGACGGCGGAAAATAGGTGCCGCCGAAGAATGGCAGCTTTTCCGGCGTGACGAAAACATTCATCGGCCAGCCGCCGCGGCCAGTGGTGAGCTGAACGAAGCTCATATAGATCTGGTCAACATCGGGCCGTTCTTCCATATCGACCTTGATGCTGATGAAATGTTCGTTCTGGATCCGGGCCGTCGCCTCGTCCTCGAACGATTCGTGCTCCATCACATGGCACCAGTGGCACGCCGAATAACCGATGCTCACCAACACTGGCTTGTCCTCAGCTCTTGCCCGTTCGAAGGCCTCGTCGCCCCATGTATACCAGTCCACCGGATTATGCGCGTGTTGGAGCAAGTACGGCGACGTCTCGTTTATTAAATTATTGGTGTATTTCTTCGGGCTTTGCATGCCATTATTGTTTCACGCAAGGCAGCAAGCCGCAATGGGATTCATCTTGTTTGGTACGTTGTGTCAGCAGCCCGCGTTCGACTGGACGAAATACCGCCTGCCGTTCAGGCCGACCTCATTCCGTGCACTCCGCTGCGTAATAGTGTATCTGCCGACATCGCCGTCCTGAAACTGCAGCACAAGCGTTGAGCCGTTAACACTCCACGTTCCTCGATGCCCGCCACGTCCGGCAAAGCTGCCGCCGTCCGAGTTGCCCGGTGTATAACCGCCCGTACCGGTCTTCTGGAGAAAACTGCCGTCCCGGCAAAGATAAATGTGCTTTTCTTCGAAGTATCCGTTTCCCGAATACATATACAGAAGATGCTTTCCTGCAAACGCTGCCTGCCAACCCGTCGCGTTGCCTTCCTGCCGAGGCGGAACGCCGGCTTGCTGTGTTCTGGCGAAGGCCACGCTGTTACTGATATTCAAACCAGCGTTAAACGCCGCGACCGAATCCCGGCTATCGCTCAAGACCATAACCACGACACCACCGCCGTTCGGCGAAAACAAAACGAAAAAATCCACCACGCCCAGCCCATTGACGTTTTTCTTAGTCACTCTCACCGCCTTTCCGCCGTTTTTCAGGTCCTGCGGTTCGCCAGCAATCTGAAAGCCCTCTAGATTCGTGTCGCGTATAGCGGCCTGGAAATTGTTATACGAATGCGCCCTGACCGAAACGATGACCGTCTCCGCCGGGTCGACCATCGCGAAACCGCCCTCGCCCTTGTTGAATTTCCAACCGGATGGTGCGGTAAAGCTATACCCCGCCGCCTGATCGCCCAGACGCTGTCCGGCGGAGACCCCGTTGACGCCTTGCCCAAACGAGAGCATTGAAAATGTCAAAATTATCGCGGGAAACATGGATCCGGTTAAGATTCGTTTCATAACACCTCCAGGATATTGTCAGTCGCTGTAAAAGACGTGAAAACCTTTGAAATTTGCGGTTCGGATGGAAAATGATACTCACGGGCCCCTGAGGCCGCTTTAAGAGTCTGTAATTGCGCCGTGCGAGGATTTACTAAACGTTTTTTGTGAATAATCTCGTTTATACGACGCGGTAGAAGGGTAATGTAATTGGCCAGCCCGGACCGTGAAATACCGAGTGGTTTTAGAATTTCCTCAGACAATATTTCGCCGGGGAAGGATCGGCAGTAGTCTTTTCCTGCCCTTCATCTGAGCATTTTTCTACTTCGACGCGCAAGTATCAACACTTTTATCGCCAACGGCGACAAGCATTGGAGCCCAGGATGAAGCCTTTGGCGGAACCATGGGAAAATGACAGGATAAATTCCGCTCGCTGAAAACGCGCAACAGCGGCTTTACGTACTCGGAACGACGCAAATCTTTGAATCTTCCACCCTCTTCTGATATATTCTTCCCTTGAATTATGACTCCGCGAAGTATCGCAAAACTCCGACCTGCCCGCCAACGCGCCGAACTCTTCGGCGGCGACTAAATTTCTCCATCCTGCGTTTAGCGTCGAGCTTGCTCGACACAACCGGCGGGCATCCCCGCTTCTGAACCCATTTGGAGAAAAAACAATGACACCATCAACTGATTTACAGCGTCCCATTATTAAAACCGCACTGCCGGGACCTAAGTCCCTTGAGATAATCAATGCCGATCATCAATTCGTAACGCCAAGCTATCCGCGGCCCGATTACAAACTCGTAGCCGACCACGCCCAGGGCGTTTGGATCACTGATCCGGACGGAAACGTCTTTTTGGATTGCAACGCCGGCGTCGCCGTTTGCTCGACCGGGCACTGTCATCCCGAGATCGTCGCGGCACTGCAGAAACAGGTAAGCGAGCTGATCCATCTTTGCGGCACCGATTTTTACTATCGGCATATGCCCGAGCTTGGCAAGAAGCTCAACGAGATCTGCCCGATCGAAGGCCCGACCAAAACCCATTTTGCCAACAGCGGGGCCGAGGCGATCGAGACTGCTCTGAAGCTCGCGATGTATCATACGCGTCGGCAGAAGTTCATCGCTTTTCAGAGTTCGTTCCATGGCCGTACGCTCGGAGCACTTTCGCTCACATCATCTAAAAAAGCTCAGCGTCTCGGGTTTATGCGTCAGCCGCTTGACGTTGTCCACATCCCATACCCGAACAAGTTCCGCCACTTCATCACCGATCAGCAGACTGACGAAGCAACCGTCACGCGCGACGTGCTCACATGGCTCAACAAGGTCTTCGAGACCACAACACCAGCAGAAGAGGTTGCGGGCATCGTGTTTGAGGTAGTGCAGGGCGAGGGCGGCTATGTGCCTGCACCGACGGCCTTTGTAAAGGAACTCCGACGAATTTGCACCGATAAAGGGATCATGCTGATCGTCGATGAAGTACAGTCCGGCATGGGCCGCACGGGGAAGATGTTCGCGCTCGATCATCACGAAGGAGTCAAGGCCGATATCATGTGTCTTGCCAAGGGTTTAGGGTCGGGAATGCCGATCGGGGTCTGTATTGCTCGGGCCGACATTATGGACTGGCACAAAGGTGCTCACGCCTCGACGTTCGGCGGCAACCCTGTCGCACTCACTGCCGCGCTGAAGACCATCGAACTGCTCCAGGGCGGACTCGTCGACAACAGCCGTGACGTAGGTGCCTATCTTGAAGCCGGACTGAACAAGCTCAAAGAAAAATACGATTGTATCGGCGATGTCCGCGGTTACGGTATGATGCTTGGCGTCGAGTTCGTCAAAGGCTCAGGCGACGATCCGCACGCCGCCGACGCCGAACTTCGCGACCGAATCGAGTATGCCTGCTACGAACGGGGACTGATCCTCCTCGGGTGCGGTTCGAACTCGATCCGCTGGTCGCCGCCGCTGATCCTCACCAAGGAAAACGTCGATGTAGCTCTTGAGATATTCGATGAAGCGATCGCCAACTCGGTAAACGTCTGAATGATAAGTGGCGAGGGATGAGGGACCGTTGACCATCTAATCACTTGCCATTAGAAACCTGTCACGGAAGGAAAAAGAGAAAGGCGACGCAAACCTGTCTCCGTCGCCTTTGTCTAAAAATATTGCTATTCGGCAGCCCGGCTATCCCTTCGCCTTCTTGATCTCTTCGATCATTACCGGCACTGCTTCGAATAGGTCGCCGACTATTCCGTAATCGGCGATGTCGAAGATCGGAGCCTCAGCATCCTTGTTGATCGCGACGATGGTATCCGCGTTCTTCATCCCGACGATGTGCTGGATGGCACCCGAAATACCGAGAGCGATATAAACCTTTGGGGCAACGGTCTGGCCGCTGGAGCCGATCTGTCGGTCGATAGGGAGCCACTCGTTGTCGCAGATAGGCCGGGATGCCGCAAGGTCTGCGCCGAGTACATCGGCAAGCTGCTGGGCAATTGCAAGGTTCTCCTGGGACTTGATGCCACGGCCTACCGCAACGATGATCTCGCTCTTGGTAAGATCGACCGAAGCCTTCGCTTCCTGAAACGGATCTTCGGGCGTCATACGTAGGTCATTAACGGTAACATCCATCGTTTCAACAGTTGCACTTCCCTTCGCGGCGGTGTCTCCGCGAAATGAACCGGACTGGAACGTGATGAAATATGGGGCGTCGCCGCCGACGGTCAGATCGGCATCGAGTTTGCCAAGAAAAATTCGACGTGTAAGAACGAGCTGTCCGGCATTGGCCTTATAACGAATGCAATCCCCGACAACCTCGCGGCCTAACCTGGCGGCGACCTTCGGTGCAAAATCGCGGACCTGGTATGTATGCGACATCACGACGTACTGGGGGTTAGTCGCTTTGATCACTTGCTCCCATGCATCAGCATAGCCGTCGGGCGTGTAAGTGCCGAGTTTCTCGTTCCTGGCGACGATCACCTTTTCCAGATCATACCCGGCGATCTCCTGCGCCAGAGGACACTCGCCCCCGCACGGAATTACTGCGATCGCCCTGAGCCCGAGATCCTTCCCAATGGCCTGGGCCGCAGCTATCGCCTCAAGCGACGTCTTATTCAGGACGCAATTCTTGTGTTCGATGAAAACAAGGATCATATCGCACGTACCTCCGAGCGGAGTTTCTCGACCAACTCGGCGGCACCGGCTTTCGCGTCACCGTTGCCCAGCAACTGGGTCTGTTTCGTTTTGAGCGGCATGTAAACCTTCTGGACGGTCTGCTTGCCCGCAAAGTCGCCGATCGATGGGGTAACCTCCTTTATCTCTTTTTTCTTTGCGGCCATGATGCCCTTAAGCGAGGCATACCGAATCTGCGAGATACCTGACTGGATCGTAAGCAGCGCCGGCATCTGATAGGTAAACCACTGATACCAGCCGCTTTCTAGCTCACGTTTCAGCCGGACGGAGCCGTCGAGTTTGCTCCGATCTACCTCGATCACGATCGTGGCGTTTGGGATACCGAGAAGCTCAGCGAGTATAACGCCCGTTTGCCCGTAGCTCGCATCGTCAGATTGAAGGCCGGTAAAAACAAGGTCGGCGTTTTCCTCGCGGATCGCGTCAGCGATCGCCCATGCGATCTGGTATGGCGAAAGCAACTTTGAACCTTCAACAACGACGTGCACCGCCCTGTCCGCTCCGCGGGCAAGGGCATCTTTGATCACGGTCTTTGCCGATTGCGGCCCAAGCGTACAGACGACGACCTCGCCATCGCCCTTTGCTTCCTTCATCCGCAGGGCCTCTTCGAGTGCATAACCGTCGGATTCGTTTGTCTGCTGAGCGACATCGCTATCATTTATCCATTTTTCGTCGGCGGCAATGCGGAGCACCGCATCTTTATTTGCCACCTGCTTCATTAAAACTATTATCTTCATCGGTTTAACAAATGTTCGCGAAAATGAATGAATATTCATTCATAGAATACAATAGGAGCGCTCCCAATTCAAATCAGCGCCCGGCCGGTAAAATTAATCTGAATAACGCTTGAAGATCAGCGACGCATTCGTTCCGCCAAAACCGAAGCTATTTGAAAGGGCAAATTCGACCTCGGCGTCGCGGGCGGTGTTAGGTATGTAATCAAGGTCGCACTCGGGATCGGGGAATTCGTAGTTGATGGTCGGCGGCAGTTTTCTGTGGTGGATGGCAAGCACCGAAAGCACAGCCTCGATGCCGCCGGCGGCTCCGAGTGCGTGGCCGGTCATCGATTTAGTCGAACTGACCGCGACATTGTCTGCGTGATCGCCGAGGACCTTTCGAATGGCCATCGATTCGAATTTATCGTTGTAGGGCGTCGAGGTTCCGTGGGCATTGATGTAACCGATGCGGTCTGGCGCGATACCTGCATCCTTGATCGCTCGCTCCATTACCCGTATCGCTCCTGACCCGGTCTCGTCAGGCATCGTAACGTGAAATGCGTCACCGGACATGCCATAACCTACGATCTCTGCATAAATTCGTGCGCCGCGTGCTTTAGCAAATTCGAGTTCTTCGAGGATCATCAGGCCTGCGCCTTCGCCAATGACGAAACCGTCTCTTTCAGCATCGAACGGCCGTGATGCCCGCTTTGGGTCGTCGTTGCGGGTTGAAAGTGCCCGCATTGAGGCAAAGCCGGCAACGGACATCGGTGTAATCGCGCTTTCGGCTCCGCCGCAGATCATAGCGTCGGCGTCGCCGCGTTCGATTATTCGGAAGCTGTCTCCGATGGCGTGGGCACCGGCCGAACAGGCCGTAGCGGTGGCGGAATTGGGCCCCTTCGCACCGTGCCGGATCGAGACATTGCCTGCCGCCAGGTTCACGATCGCAGAAACGATAAAGAACGGCGAAACACGGTCCGGGCCTGAGTTCAAGAGCTTTTCATGTTCGCGTTCGATCGCCCAAAAATCGCCGATGCCGGAACTGATGTATGTCCCGACCATATCGGCGTTCTTGTCGTCAATGACGAGGCCGCTGTCCTTCATTGCCTCATCCGACGCAGCCAGGGCGAAATGCGTGAACGCTCCCATTCGCCGAGCTTCCTTCTTATCAAGAAAACTAAGCGGATCAAAGTCCTTCACTTCACAGGCGAATTGGACCGGGAACTTCTCGGTATCGAATTTCTTGATGTAATCGGCACCGTTCTCGCCGTTCATCATCGCAGACCAAGTCGTCGGCACGTCGTTTCCACACGCCGTGACCAGACCGAGGCCCGTTACTACTACTCGTCTCTTCATAGAGTTAACAGTGCGCGGTTGGCAGAGGGCAGGCTCACTCCATCCGTTTCTCCAGCGAGTTTGCCAGCCCATTTCTCAGCCGCCCAACCTCTGCACATTTCTCCATCGTCCCGTTACTCTGATCAGTTGAGATATAACCCAACATTTCGGCGATCAGATTCTGTGTTTCGATCTCGCGAAGCGAACCGTGGCTGATAGAAAGATGCCTTAAGTACTCTTTCGTTGAGCACCGTCCCTGTCCCTCTGCGATGTTCGACGGCACCGATACGGAAGCCCGGCGAATCTGCGACGTTAGGCCAAACATTTCATCCCGAGGAAAATTCTTGGTCAGATCGTAAACCACGCTGACCAATTCCATCGCATTCTGCCATGCGATCAGCCCACGATAGTTCTGAACCGGCATAAAAACTGTATCCTGCGCGGTTGAAAACACAGTACACTGCCCGCCGCCCACTGCCCACTATTCTATCCTTTATGCTGCTCGACGTAGGCGTAGGCGTCGCGGACGCTCTGGATCTTTTCGGCATCCTCGTCGGGGATCTCGATATCGAATTCCTCTTCAAAACGCATCACAAGCTCAACGAGGTCGAGCGAGTCTGCACCAAGGTCTTCGATAAAGCGTGCATTTTCAGTAACTTCCGCCTCATCCACACCCAATTCATCAACGATTATCTGTTTGATCTTATCCTGGACTTCTGACATAGCTTCTCCTGTAGTTTTATTGCAGTTCTAATGTATTTCTCAAACTTTCTGCGTTCTCAACATTTGCGTAAACAGCATCCCTTTTGATCTGTCGCACCAAACCTGTAAGCACTTTACCCGGCCCGACCTCAACGTACTTTTCCACCCCGGAGTCGGCCATTTGCTCTATCGTCTGAAGCCATCTTACCGGTTTCGATACCTGTTCGGTCAACCTATGGGCAACGACTGACGGTTCGCCGTTTTCCTTCGCATTCACGTTATGGACTATCGGAAACTCGAAGGCTCTATACCCCAAACCCGCCAGGTCTAACGCCAGTTTCTCCTGTGCCGGCATCATCAATGAGCAATGAAAAGGCGCCGAGACATTTAGTTTTATGGCCCGCTTTGCACCTTTGTTCTTCAATATCTCACAGGCACGGTCAACCGCCTCGGCGTTTCCGGCGATCACGACCTGCGACGGCGAGTTGATATTCGCCGGGCTGCAAACCTGCCCTTCAGCCGCCTCTGAACAACCTTCTTCGACAGCGGCCACGTCCAATCCCAGGATCGCCGCCATCGCTCCGACACCTACAGGCACGGCTTCCTGCATGTGAGCTCCGCGTTTCCTCACCGTTCGTACCGCATCTGCAAAATCAAGGACGCCGGCCGCGACAAGTGCCGAATACTCTCCTAAACTGTGCCCTGCAACGAGATCCGGCTTTGCAAAGCCCTCTTCTTCCATTGCCCGCAATGCCGCGACCGAAGCGGTAAGGATAGCTGGCTGCGTGTTTGCGGTGAGTTGAAGGTCAGATTCATCGCCGGAAAAACACATTTCCGAAAGCGCAAACCCGAGTGCATCGTCCGCTTCTTCGAACACTTCGCGTGCCGCAGAAAAATTGTCAAACAAGTCCTTGCCCATACCAACGCCTTGTGAGCCCTGGCCGGGAAAAATATAAGCAGTCCTACGCATTCAAATCCGCGATCTAAAATCGGATCACCGTTCCGCCCCAGGTGACTCCGCCGCCGAATGCGGTCAACAACACCAGGCTTCCCTCTTTGATCCGCCCCGATTCGATGCACTCGTCTATCGCGATCGGAATGGAGGCCGACGAAGTATTTCCGTGCTCGGCAATATTCGAATAAACCTTATCTTCGGGTACACCAAGCCTCGACGCAACGGCATCCGTGATCCGCTGATTGGCCTGGTGCGGTATAACTATATCCACATCTTCAACCGTGTACCCAGCCTTGGCAAGCATCTCGGCAGAAATATCCGCCATCGAGCGCACGGCGACTTTGAAAAGCTCGTTGCCTTTCATCTTAAAGAAATGCTGTCCGTCATCGATGGTTTGATGGGTCGTGCCCATCTTAGTTCCACCGCCCGGAGCATAAAGCTGCTCTTCGTATCGGCCGTCTGACTTGATCTTTGTGGCGAGTATTCCCTTCCCTTCGGCAACGGGCCCGACCACCGCCGCACCCGCTCCGTCGCCAAATATCACGCAAGTTCCCCGGTCAGTATAATCGACATACTTGGTTAGCACCTCGGCTCCTATGACCAAAGCATATTTGATCTGCCCGGTTCGGATCATCGATTCGACCATCGTTAAACCGTACAGAAAGCCGGAACATGCGGCGAAAACATCCATTCCTGCTGCGTTCACGGCACCGATCTGGGCCTGGATCAACGCGCCCGTCGAGGGCATGATCTGATCGGGCGTGGTGGTCGCGCAAATGATGATATCGATTTCTTCAGGCTTCAACCCGGCGCGTGCAAGGGCTTGCAGGGCCGCCGCGGAACCAAATTGCGAAGTGTATTCGTTGGCGGCCGCCTTATGCCTCTGTTTGATACCCGTTCGCGAGGTTATCCATTCATCGGTTGTATCGACGATCTTCTCAAGGTCGGCATTCGTCAAAATGCCGCTTGGATAGGCGTGTCCCACCCCGATAATGCCAGCGTTCCCGTTAGTCATTCGCAAGAATTAGAACTTAAAAACTGGAGAAATTCAAAAGCCTATTCTGTTTCTTTTACGTCAAGGATCTGGCGGCCTTTGTAGGTCCCTGCTTTTTCATCGATCCGGTGAGGCTGTTTGGCTTCACCAGTCTCTTTGTCGATATAAAATTGAGGGGGTTTCAGCGCGTCGTGTGCCCGTCGCTGTCGAGTTCGAGAATGTGAATGTCTTCGTTTTGGATTTGGCATATCGGTAAAATCTTTTCTGACTATAACATCGGCCGGTATCGGAGCATTTCACGAACCGACCCTTATTCATTCCTTAAGTTAGATCCTTCAGGGCCGCCCATCGAGGGTCGATCTCCTCTTCGTTACATTTACAATCTACCAGATTGAGATTGCCGCCGCATTTTTCGCAGAGCCCTTTACAATCCGGCCGGCAGAATAACTGTTCGGGAAAGGCAAGGAGTATTTGTTCGCGAACCAGATGTTTCAGGTCCAATGTGTCGTCCAGCAGTTCGTCGGCATCGAGGTCATGCGGCAAAAGCTCACCGTCTCCGTCGGTCGCAAAGTGACCTTTCTTGACGAAATCTGCCTCGATCTCAATTCTCAGATCAATTGAGACCGGAGCGAGGCAGCGAGTGCAATCGATCGACTGTTCGCCGGATACCGTTCCAGCGACGTTGTACGTATTCCCTGACTGGCGAACGGTAACGCTAGCAATTGCCGGCCCTGCGAGTCGAACCCCGAACGCTCCCAAATCAAGGTCTTCGTCGGTTAGCGCGAATTCGAACGAACGGCCGAGAGAGTCGATCTTGTTTACATCGATTATCATCAACCCCTCCTTTGCGTTTCAAATAGCCGGACAAAAACTTTAATTATAGCTATTGGTTTGGGGGTGTCAACCAAAAGCCAGCTTTGGCGACGGGTCAGTTTGACCATTCGCCAACCGCACTTTGCGATCTCTGTGTCATCAACTTTGTGTCTTTAGTGTTGTGGGTCCTTTAATCACAAGGAGAATGAACCGATGCAATAAGGTAAACGGTGACATTCATTCCACTACCACCGTGAGTTTGAATGCCTCCGTTTACCTGCCGACAGCGTCATCAATGCTGCTGAATCCGGCATTTGTGATGAGGCGTGAAAGCCCCGCGTTTAATTCATGGGCGAAGCCCGGACCGCCGTAAACAAAACCCGTGTAGGCCTGAAGAAGGCCGGCTCCGCGACGGATCTTCTCAAAGGCATCCTGAGCGTCGAATATCCCCCCGACCCCGACGATCGGCAGTTTTCCCTGCGCATACTTAAAAGCGTGAGCGACCACCGTGTTAGAACGGAGCTCCAGCGGTTTTCCGCTCATTCCTCCTGCTCCGAACTGTTCGGGATTTTGGGTCGTCAGGCCCTCTCTGGAAACGGTCGTATTGGTAGCGATCAGGCCATCTACACCGTGCGAAACGCATTCACCAACGATCGACTCGATCTCCTGCTCGGATAGATCGGGAGCGATCTTAACTAGAAGAGGCTTTCGGCCAAGCCCTAAATTTCTCTGCTGCAGGGCTAAAAGAAGGCTTTCCAGGCCTTCGGCCTTTTGCAGTTCGCGTAGTCCGGGCGTGTTGGGTGAGGAAATATTAACAGCGATGTAGTCCGCAACCGGGTGAACGATCTCAAACGCTGCGAGAAAATTTTCAACCGCCTCTTCGTTTGGAACATCCCTATTCTTACCGATATTCACGCCAACGACGCATTTGGGCTTTATCTTTGAAAGGCGTTCGGCAATTGCCGCGGCGCCTTCGTTGTTGAAACCCAGCCTGTTAATCAACGCGCGATCCTGAGGCAAACGAAACATCCGCGGCTTCTCATTTCCCGATTGCGGATGGAGAGTGACCGTTCCGACCTCAACAAAACCAAATCCAAGATCCGCCAACTGTTCAACGGCGACGCCGTTTTTATCGAATCCGGCAGCCACACCGAGCGGGTTCTTGAATTTCAACCCGAATCGCTCAACGGCCAGGACATCTGGATCAACAGAAGGATCAGGTTCGGCGAACCAACCCCCGACACCCGATCGCAGCAGTTTCATCCCAAGCTCGTGTGCACGCTCGGCCTCCAGACCGAACATCGCTCGCCGCCCTATTTGTTCCCAAAGAAATGACATCTCAGAGTTGCCGATTTTAGTTTATATGCGTCCGTTGCAGAAACTCATGCACCTAAGCTTTTGATGTTTGCCTGCATGTTTGTTACGATTTGCTCCGAATGGCAGACGAAGCAGACTTGATTGAGAAATCGCGAATAATGGATTCCGCCCGCATGACGCGGGCTATTTCACGCCTCGCGTCCGAGATCGTTGAAGAAAATCACGGTGCTAAAGACCTTTATCTTGTCGGCATTCGTCGCCGGGGCGTTCCGCTGGCGGAACGGATCACTGAAAAAATCCGAACTCTCGAAGGCATGAAACCCTTGTTCGGGATTCTCGACATAACATTGTACCGCGACGACCTTTCGACCGTCGGTGCAAACCCGATAGTAAATCGCACAGAACTGGCGGACGATATTGAAGGCAAGGTAGTCGTGCTTGTTGACGATGTGCTGTACACCGGCCGAACCATCAGGGCGGCTATGGACCAGCTGATGGACTTTGGAAGGCCGAAAAAGGTCCAGCTCGCCGTTCTGATCGACCGAGGCCGCGAGCATCGCGAAGTGCCGATCCAGGCCGATTTTGTAGGAAAGATCGTCCCGACAAAGCAGACCGAAATCATTCGAGTGATGCTGAAGGAATTCGACGGCATCGAGGCCGTAGGGATCTTCGAGAAGCCATGAAGTTCGAGATCGTTGGCGATATCCGACAGGTCGAAACGATCGCTTCGGGAGGGTCTATTCGAATTCTACCGCTTCTGAACAAAAAGTACGGCAAAGGCCGTTGGCGGAAGAAAAAGGGCGTGGCCACCGTCAAATTAATCGATGGAAGCTTTCGGGAAGCTGAGGTACACTGGTACGAAGCCCATGGGATCGGGAAACGCGATATGAAGATCAAATTCCCTTTTCTGGATTAGTTTATGAAGGCTCCTCAATTTGTTGTCTGCTTGAATAATGAGGGTTTTGCTGCATCGCTCGAGGTTGGCAAGCTCTACCAAGTTATTCCGGATAAAAAAGCGGAGAAGATTGGCGGCTTGCGGGTAGTCGACGAGGACGGCGAGGATTACCTTTACGATTCTGAGATGTTCTGCCCTCTTCAGGTGCCACCAATAGTTGCACAGACTTTGATTGCGATCACAAAGCAAGGTTAACTGCCTTGCTCTTTTTTTTGGCCACAGGCAATGTTGAAAGCGGGCGAGAATTTATTTTGCGTTGAGCCATAGGTCGTTGCAAACCGGCGGGCTTCTACAAGTTGATGGAAAAACCTTTTCGACGCAGGGACCTTTTGGGCATCCGCGGCCTGACCGCTGCGGAGATAAAGGGCATTCTCGACACCGCCGAGAGTTTTCTTGAGATCAACGCCCGCGAGATCAAGAAGGTGCCGACGCTTCGCGGTAAGACCGTCATCAATCTCTTCTTCGAGAATTCTACACGGACACGCACCTCATTCGAACTGGCAGCAAAGCGCCTTTCAGCAGACGCGGTTAACATCAGTGTTTCGTCGTCAAGCCTGGCTAAGGGTGAGACGCTTGTGGACACGGCACTGAATCTCGACGCAATGCAGCCGGACTGCATCGTCGTTCGTCACGGTTCGGCGGGTGTCCCACACCAGTTGGCAAAAGTGAGCAAGGCGGCGATCATCAATGCGGGCGACGGAGCGAACGAACACCCGACACAGGCACTGCTCGACGCGATGACCATCCGCGAGCATAAGAAAAAGATAAAGGGACTCGAGGTCGCCATCGTAGGTGACATCCTTCACAGCCGTGTTGCCCGATCGAACATTCATCTTTTGACCAAATTAGGTGCTAAGGTCCGTGTCGCCGGCCCCGGCACTTTGGTTCCATCGGACTTCAAGTATTTTCTGAACGGGCCTATATCCGAAGATCCACAATCACCAATTCGCGATCGGCGATCGCTCGAGGTTTGCGACCACGTTGAGGATGCCATCCGCGGGGCCGACGTAGTGATGATCCTCCGGATACAACGCGAAAGGCAGGATGCCGCATATTTCCCAACGCTTCGCGAATACTCTATACATTACGGCTTAACAAATGAGCGGCTGGACCTGGCAAAGAAAGATGCGATTGTCCTGCATCCCGGGCCGATGAACCGAGGCATCGAGATCGCATCCGACGTTGCTGACAGCTCGCGTTCACTGATACTTGACCAGGTAAAATATGGCGTTACTGTTCGAATGGCGGTGCTATATCTTGCAACTGGCGGAAACATAAGCGGGTAACGCGTCGTATCACCGTGCAAATTTCTTTCTGGAGGTAGTTCGCAATGTTTTCACGAAGATTGTTTTTGTTGGTCTCGGTCGTGCTTTTATCCGCTACCGGCGTATATGCTCAAGCCCCGGCGGCCAGGACTCCCGTTGTTTTTACCGAAAAGGACCGCGAGTTCGCGCTGAAGTATCTCAACGACACTAAAGACGATTACGTCAAGCAGCTCACCGGCATCTCTGACGCTCAATTGAATTTCCGCGCCGCTGAGGGCCGTTGGACCATCGCTGAGATCGCCGAGCACATTACCGTTGTCGAGCAGGCACTGTTTGGCATGATGACAGCGCCTAACGCGGCCCGCGCACTCAAGTGCGAAGACGTTCCGCGAATCGCCGACGCCACGATCACCCTTGCGATCACCAATCGTGGTACGAAGTTTACGGCTCCCGAACAAGTTCGTCCGAACGGGCGCTGGAAAACAATACCTGATCTGCTCGCCAATTTTGAAAAGACGCGCGCAGCGACTATCGAACACATAAAGAACAACAAGACCGACCTTCGCGCCACATTCGTGCAGAGCCCGATGGGCACGATCGACAGCATGCAAGGAATGCTCTTTATCGGTGGCCACGCCGACCGGCACCTGGACCAATTGAAAGAGGTCAAGGCCGACGCGAAATATCCCAAAAACTAGATGAAACTTCTGATCGCTAACGGCCATCTGATCGATCCGGCCGCACCTGAAAACACGGGAATGTCCGTACTTATCGAGGATGGCAAGGTCTCGGCGTGGATCGGCCCGAATGACGCAAAGCCTGAGGGCTGCGAGGTATTTGACGCGAGCGGGCTGCTCGTGGCTCCGGGGTTTATCGACATGCACGTGCATCTGCGCGAGCCGGGCCAGGAGCACAAAGAGACGATCGCTTCCGGATGTGCCGCGGCCGTCGCAGGTGGATGGACGTCGGTTTGCCCGATGCCCAACACCAATCCGGTCAACGACAATGCCGCGATCACGCGTTACATGATCGAGCAGGCCGAGCGGGCCAGACTGGCAAATGTCTTTCCGATCGGCTCGATCACAAAATCGTCCGACGGCAGCGAGCTTGCGGAAATGGGCGAAATGAAAGCTGCTGGAGCTGTCGCTGTTTCAGACGACGGGCGGCCTGTGCCGAACGCAGGTATAATGCGGCGTGCGATGCAATACGCAAAAGATTTCGACCTACCGGTGATCGACCATTGCGAAGACAAATCGCTCTCATCCGGCGGCGTTATGCACGAAGGCCGTGTGTCGCTGCTGCTGGGTTTGAAAGGAATGCCCGCACTTGCCGAAGATATCGATGTGGTCCGGGATATATTACTTGCAAAGGAGACGGGAGCTCACATCCACATAGCCCATGTTTCGACGAAGGGCGCGATAGAGGCCGTTCGCCGGGGAAAGAACGAAGGCATCAATGTCACCTGTGAGGTAACGCCGCATCACTTTACATTGACGGATAAATTCGTTGAGGGTTACGACACGAATTACAAAATGGCACCGCCGCTTCGCAGCGAGGAGCATCTTGAAGCGGTGATCGAAGGCATAAGGGACGGGACCATCGACGCCATCGCGACCGACCATGCACCGCATCATCACGACGAGAAGGCACTCGAGTTCGACCGTGCACCGTTCGGCATCACGGGCCTTGAGACCGCGATCGGGCTCGCGTTCAATGAACTCGTTCACAAGGGCGTGATCGGCCTTGAACGGCTGGTCGAGATGTGCTCGGCCAACCCGGCGCGCATCTTCCGCCTCGAAGGCCGCGGCACGCTGAAGCCTGGCTCGATTGCCGACATCACCATCATTGATCCTGAAATGAAATGGACCTATCGTAATTCCGATTCACGTTCGAGATCGCGAAATTCCCCGTTCGATGGCTGGGAATTCACCGGCCGGACAGTTGCAACTATAGTTGGAGGAAAATGCGTTTTCGACGTTAGGGAAACGCAGCAAACAATGAGGATGTCCAGATGACGAAAATGATCTTCGTCGTGCTGATCTTCGGTTTGACTGTGGCAGCTAATGTCCAGGCTCAAATTACAAGCCGCTATACCGATCTCGCCGCCGAAAAGTGCAAGACGATCGAGCTGACCGACGACGGGGGCGGGTCGTACAAGGGCGAATGTCTAGGCGTGGCCGGTTACAAACTCGAGGTGATCGATGGCGATCTGCGGCAAACGGTAAACATCGTTTCGCCGAACAGGAAAGTGCACGAGCTGAAGTTCTGGGAGTTCTTCGGCGGCTTTTCCTCGGTCGGGCCGCGGGCCGAATGGCGACTGAAGGGCAGCAAACCGATCGCCCTGATCGTCCGATTCAACGTCAGCGAAGACCCTGAAGATTCAAATAAACTCACGTCCTACCTTCTCGTTGCGAAGATCACCGATGCTGCAACTTGCGTCACAGACACCATCAAACCCTCACGCACCCAAAACGCCGAGGCCCGCCGCGCCGCAGACCGTTCCAGAAGCCTACCGTGTAGAAAAAAGGATAGTTTCAGGTAAATATCATCCACCCGGTTCTTGTGCAGGCCGACAAATCTTTGATCTGCATATCGCTGCGTCTTGACAGCGATTTGTTAGGTTCGTTTTGTCGCCTGGTTTTCCATTTCGACATCCGAGTACGGCGTGCTAATATTCGCCCGTTCCTAGACCATTAAGATTAACGGAGAACCGAATCCATGGAATTGTTAACCGACCCGAATGTATGGATCGCATTCGCTACCTTGACACTTCTCGAACTTGTTCTTGGCATCGATAACGTGGTTTTCATCTCGATCCTGGCGGGCAAGCTACCGCCTGCACAGCGGGCTAAGGCCAGATTTATCGGCCTCGGACTCGCCTTCGTAATGCGTGTGATCCTGCTTTTGTCGCTCAGTTGGGTCATCGGCCTTGTCGCTCCTTTGTTCACGGTCTGGGAGCAGACCGTATCGGGCAAGGACCTCGTCTTGCTGATCGGCGGGCTTTTCCTGATAGCGAAAGCCACGCACGAGATACACAATTCGCTTGAGGGCGAAGAGGGAACGGCAGTGAAAAAGGGCTTTGCCAGTTTTACAGGCGTGATTGTTCAGATCGTGCTGCTAGATATCGTGTTTTCGCTTGATTCAGTTATCACTGCAGTCGGAATGATCGGCGATCAGTACGGGCCGAACGGCATCTGGATCATGATCGCGGCGGTAATGATCTCTATCGGTGCCATGATGGCGTTTGCTGGCCCGATCGGTGAATTCGTTCACAGACATCCGACCGTGAAGATGCTCGCTCTTTCTTTCCTGATCCTCATCGGCGTAATGCTGGTCGCGGAAGGTTTCCATCAAAAGATACCGAAGGGCTACATCTATTTCGCAATGGCGTTTTCGATATTGGTCGAGGTGCTCAATATGAAACTTCGTAAGAAATCGAAAGACCCTGTCGAGTTGAAAGACCCTTTTCGACGACCGGGCGATCCCCCTGTGCCCGACACCGCCCCCGGGGTGGCATAAACCGTGCTTATTGCAATTAAAAGTGCCGTCAATATTGACTAGCTCAGCATTTGACGGCATTTTCTTTAATATGCAAATAACGACATTGTTCCTGCTGCTAGTCTTTGTCCTCTCGAGCGTTCCGGCGATTCCCGCTCAGACGGCTGAGAGATTTGACCTCGTCATCGTTAATGCAAGGATCATAGACGGGACGGGTAATCCCTGGTTCAGAGGATCGATCGCCGTAAAGAAAGGAAAGATCGTGCAGGTCGGCCGTTTCGATGACGAGGCCGGTTCCGCCACCAAGCGGATTGATGCAAAAGGGCAGATCGTCGCTCCGGGCTTTATCGACGTACACGCACACACCGAGAATATTTACGACCACCCAAATGCGGAGAATTTTATCCGAATGGGCGTAACGACGCTTGTGACCGGTAACTGCGGCGGTTCGGTGACGAACGTCGGTGAGTTTCTCGGCCGGATCAGCGAGAAGCCGCTGGCGGTGAATCTGTCCACGCTCATCGGCCACAACTCCGTCCGTTCGGCTGTGATGGGCCTCGATAATAGAGCTCCAACCGCGGACGAGCAGGCCAGGATGAACGAAATGGTTGAAAAAGCGATGCGCGAAGGTGCTGTCGGCCTTTCGACCGGGCTGATCTACCTTCCGGGAACGTTCGCGAAAACCGACGAAGTCGTCGAACTGGCGAAGGCCGCGTCGAAGTATGGCGGTACCTATGCAAGCCACATTCGTGACGAGGGGGCCGAGGTTGTGGCAGCGATAAACGAGGCAATCAATATCGGCGAACAAGCCAATATGCCGGTAGAGATCTCACATTTTAAGATCTCAAGTAAAGCTCTGTGGGGCCAAAGCTCGACGACGATCGGCCTTGTCGAAGCCGCTCGCAAACGCGGCCTTCAGGTGACAGTCGATCAGTATGCTTATCCCGCTTCTTCGACATCGCTAGATGCACGCATGCCGAGTTGGGCGATCGCCGGCGGCCGCGAAGAAGGAAAAAAGAGATTGGCAGTTCCCGAAACGAAGAAAAAGATCGTCGAGGATATGAAGGCCGAAATTAAGAAACGAGCCTTTAAGGACTACGCTTTCGCGTATGTCGCGAATTATCGCCCGAACCCTGAATACAACGGAAAGAATATCGCCGAGATCACCCAGCTGGCCCGGAAGAGCAAGAAGCTTGACGACCAGATCGAGCAGATCTTCGAGATGTACGAAAAGGGCGGTGCGCAGATGGTCTATCAGGTGATGAGCGAAGATGATGTGAAGAACATCATGCGGCAGCCCTTCACGATGATCGCATCGGACAGCGGCGTCCGCCAATTCGGCTCCGGCGTTCCGCATCCGCGAGGCTACGGGAACAACGCCCGCGTGCTGGGCCATTACGTAAGAGAATTAAAAATAATCTCTCTCGAAGATGCCGTGAGGAAAATGACTTCGCTGCCGGCCCAAACCTTTGGGCTGCGCGACCGAGGTCTGATCAAAGAGGGATATGCCGCCGACCTCGTCATATTTGACGAAAATACGGTAAACGACAAGGCGACGTTTCAGTCGCCGCATCAATACGGTGAAGGGTTTTCTGCCGTCATCGTCAACGGCGAACTGGTCTTCGACGGTGAGAAGATGACCGGTCGATTGCCGGGTGCCGCGATATACGGGACAGGGCGTTCCGCGAACTGATAAATTGAATGAAACACGAAACTCCCAGGAAGAATGCGTTTGCTGCAAGCCGATATACATTGCTTACGGCGGCTTTGTTTCTAGGTCTGACCGGCTGCGAGATGCCCGTTCCCGAAACTGCCAAAGCAGCTGAGAACTTTTTTCCACCTGCCGAGGTTTGCTCGTACCCGGCCGACGGCCCCATCGCAACGTTTCGTAATCTCGGTGGCGGAAACTGGGGCCCATCCGACCCGGCGAACAATAATTCCGCATTAGAATGCGTTGGTGCAAATAGAACGGTCCAACTGCACGATGATACCACCGGAAAAATAGAGATCGAATACCGTGTCAAGGGAATCGAAAATGGAGGTACGATGGTCGTGCTGCGGTACTCCGCGAACGGCGGCCGCGCGATCCCGAACGAATCGACATATCGAAATATGTTCGCCAACCTCGTCGAGAATACCGCAAGGCTCGGGTTGAAAGACGGCTTTCCCGATCTATACAGACGGCGAATGTCGAATCTGGAGAGCTTCAGCCGCGAGGGCAAGGCGGTTGCGGAGACGTACGATGTCGGTTCAGGGTTTGTCTCGGTCACGCGTGAAGCCTCTGAGGACCGCCGCAACCTTTCGATCGAAGCCCGGATCTTCCCGGATGTCGCTCTCAAACTGACAGAATGAAAAAGGAAGATCGAACCGATTATTCGCCAAGACGTTCCGGTTCGAAATCGATGCACCTCTCGAACGCCATCCTTGAACCGTCAAACGGATGTTGGAAGGCCAGCCGGTAAGCGTGAAGGCAAAGCCTGTCGAAGTTCCGCCCTCCGCGTGCGACATCCCCGACTATCGGGTGGCCGATCGCCGCACAGTGAATTCTTAACTGATTCGTTCGCCCTGACACCGGTTCCAATTCTAATAGTGTCATCCCGTTGCGCCTTTCGATCACGTTATAGTTTGATCTCGCAGAGCGGCCATCTGATTTTACGCCCCACGTCTTGGCCTCAACATATCGGCCGATCGGCAGTTCGACGGTACCGGCATCGTCGGCCACCGTTCCTTCAACCAGTGCCAGGTATCTTTTTTCGACTTTCTTTTTCTCGAATTGCGTTGCAAGTTTGGCATGGGCGCGAACGCTCTTGGATGCAACGAGCAGACCTGAAGTGTCTTTGTCGAGCCGATGCACAAGCCCGGGGCGAATATGTCGGGACGGCGAGTCGCGATTTGCATGAAACGAAAGGGCGTTCAGGATCGTGCCAGTCTTTTCCCGGTGTGACGGATGGACCAGCATCCCTTCCGGCTTGTTTATCACGAAAAGGTGCTCGTCCTCAAAAACGATCTCCAGTGGGATCTCTTGCGGGACCATAGAGTTTTGAAGGTCGGGGTCCAGCTCGATCTCGACGAAATCGTCCGGCCGCAGCCGATGTCCTCGATTCTCGTTCCGTCCGTTGACCTCACAGAACTCATTCTTGATCTGATTTCTAAGGTAAAGCTTGCTGTGATTTCGAAAACGATCGAAAAGAAAGTCTTCGAGCCTCATCCGATTCTCATCGAGCCTTACCTGAATGCCGTAACGTGCGTTCATTGAAAAAACCAATGCCCTCTTCAAGCATTATGGACTATGCAGGATTGTAACCGAATCGCGAATTAGCCTACACTTTTGTAGCCAATGTTGACCGATCCGCTCGATATTTTGAAGAATGTCGCTGATTCGCTTGCCGTAGATTCGGCAACGGCGGTCGGCCTGAATGCGGTCGCGGACCACCTCGTCTCGGGTCTGGGGCTTCATTATTGCTTCGTGCTGCTGTTTCGTCCCGAATCTGAACGGCCAATCGTCACTGCCTCAGGCGGCCTTAGTATTGCGAATTTCCGGAAACTAGATGCCCGAACAGATGCCGCCCCATTTCTCGCCGCATTCGGAAGCAAGGACCCAACGGTCTCGATCGACCTTGCGGCCGAACCGGAACTCGATTTCCTTCCGAATCATAACGGCGATTCGAAGATCACGGCGGTCCCGATAAGGAGTTCTGCAAAAACATTTGGGCTGCTTTGTGCACAGGCGGCTGACGACTCCAACCTGCCGGATAAGATCAGGCTCCTCGAACTCGTCGCCTCGCTCATCGGACAGGCGTTGCGGGTAGAGGTAGCGGTATTGAGCGAGCGTGAACGCCTTAGAGAAGAGAATCTCTCGCTGAAGCAAGAGCTTAAGGAAAAGTACGACCTCGAACACATTGTCGGCAATTCGAATGCAATCCGGCAGGTGTACGAACAGGTGAGCCAGGTTGCGAAATCGAATGCAACGGTGCTTCTTCGCGGTGAGAGCGGCACCGGCAAGGAAATGATCGCGAATGCCATCCACTACAACAGCCTTCGCAGCAAAGGGCCGTTCATCAAATTGAATTGTGCGGCCCTGCCTGACACGCTGATCGAAGCCGAGCTATTTGGGCACGAACGCGGCGCGTTCACGGGAGCCGACAGGATGAAGCGCGGCCGGTTCGAACTTGCGGACGGTGGAACGCTGTTCCTCGATGAGATCGGCGACCTCCCTCTTCATACGCAGATAAAGCTTTTACGCGTGCTTCAGGAGCGCGAGTTCGAGCGGCTGGGAAGTGGAGAGACAAGAAGGTCGAACATAAGGCTCGTAACGGCGACGAACAAGAACCTCGAGTCGGCCATTGCGGCAGGGACGTTTCGCGAAGACCTTTATTACCGGCTGAACGTGTTTTCGATCCACTTACCGCCCCTTCGCGAGCGAAAGTCCGACATCCTGCTGCTTGCAGAACATTTTCTCGAAAAGTATGAGGCCGAGCATGGCAAACGGATCCGTCGCATTTCAACTCCGGCGATCGATATGCTGATGAGCTACCATTATCCCGGCAACGTCCGCGAGCTTGAGAATGCGGTCGAGCGTGCCGTGCTTGCATGCGACTCGAATGTCATCCACGGCCATCATCTTCCGCCGACGCTTCAGACGGCAGAGATCTCCGGCACGGTTACGTCGCTATCTCTCTCGGCGGCGGTTGATGCATATGAGCGCGATCTGATCCAGGACGCCCTGAAATCGACGCATGGCAACATCGCGAAGGCCGCGAGGATGCTCGATTCGACCGAGCGCATCCTCGGATACAAGATAAAAAAGCTGAACATCGCTGCGACAAGGTTTCGATAATGAACATACAGCCGTCCAGGATCGAAACGCTTGCCGATGAACTGCCCTCGCCCGGTTCGGCTCTTCGTTTTCTGGAGCAGTTCACCGAGCGCAATCCGTCACATGCGGCAAAAATCCTAAAAAACGAGGGCTTGCTCGCCGATCTACTTACTCTCGCTTCGTATAGTCCGATCCTTGCGGCCACGCTCGTACAAAATCCCGAATATGTCGGCTGGCTTTCCCGCAGGCGTGCTGACCCGTCCCTGAGAAGTAAAGAAGAACTGCTCGAATCGCTTGCCCGATTTTCATTGACCAACTCGCAGCTCGACCCTTCGGTCCTGTTTGCCCGATTTAGAAGACGAGAATTGCTTCGGATCTTTATCCGCGACGTGCGACGGTTGACCACAATTGCCGAGATCACCGAAGAGATCTCGAGTCTTGCCGACGCCATTCTTGAAAATGCCCTTCGCATCGCGCGGCAGGAGATGGACAACCGCTACGGAGCACCGTTTGAGAAGAACGACAAGGGCAAAGAGCAGCCGTCAGACCTGGTGATCGTCAGCCTCGGTAAGCTCGGCTCAAAGGAGCTGAACTATTCGTCCGACATCGACCTGCTTTTTATATATTCCGGCGACGGGAACACGACCGGCAATGGGACAAAGGGGTCGGTCACGAACCGCGAGTATTTTTCAAAGCTATCTGAAGCGGTCATCAGGCTTGTTGGAAGGTCGGGCGGCGAGGGTTCGGCGTATCGCGTCGATATGCGACTCCGGCCGCACGGACGTGTCGGGGCTCTCGCACTCTCTCTGAACGAAACGGTCCGCTATTACCTTACCGAAGCACGGAATTGGGAGCAGCAGGTGTTGATACGTTCGCGGGCCAGTGCGGGAAACGATCCGATCTTCCGAGAATTCTTCGACAGAGTGGAAGACGCGGTCTTTCGGCCGGGCCGAAACGTTGCCGACGCCCTTGCCGAAGTATTCCGGTCAAAGGAAAAGATCGATCTTGAACAGCGCAGCGACGTGTTCGATGTAAAACTCGGCCGAGGCGGCATTCGTGAGATCGAATTTATCGCCCAGGCCCTGCAGCTTGCTTATGGCGGCTCCGATCGATGGCTGCGTGCTCCACACACGCTGATCAGTATTTCGCGGCTCGCCGACCGCGCCCATATAACCAGCGAAGAACTCTCGCATCTTTCCGCCGCTTACGATTTTCTTCGCCGTCTTGAACATATTCTTCAGATGGAGCACGGCCTGCAGACCCATTCGCTGCCACGCGAGCCCGAACGGCTGGAGATTCTGGCCGCAAAAATGCGATTTGCGGACGAGCACGAGTTCCATGCGGCTCTGTTTGATCATACAGAACGTGTTTCGCATGTATTTCGCCGCGTCTTCGGCGGTGAGGCCGATGCCGTCGCCCGACTGACGGATGCGGACGGCGATGATCCGCTCAAAGTGAACAAAACCTCGGCCGAACCGCAGACGGCGAACCCGCACGACCGCATCGTGAAAGAAAACGCCGCCCCATTTCCCGGCCTTGATCCTCAACAGTCCTCGATCTTTCGCAGAATTTCGCAAGTCTCGCCGAAGTTCGAGCAGATGATCGTTTCGATGCCGCGACTTGCGAGCGTTTTGAAGCCGCCCGACGCCGATCTTGTCACCCGAGACTTCGCGGCAGCTTTTACTTCAGCGGCCCATAGCGATCACGACATCGCATCGGTCCTTGCATCGATGCGAAAGACGTGGTCGGAGAGCATTCTTGAGATCGCGATCGCCGAGATCTTCGAAAATATCTCGATCGACGAATCGCGCCGTCTCCAAACGCGGCTCGCAGAGGCCAGCATTGGCGTCGCGATGCAGGCGGCGGGCCGACATTCACCCGATAGTCGCGGGAAAGACGCGGCCTTGCCCGCTGTGATCGCCCTCGGAAAGCTTGGCAGCGGCACGCTTGACTATGGATCGGACCTCGATATCGTCGCCGTGAGCGGCGAACAATCTGAAAATGGCGGAGTTGCCGAAAATTCGGAATGGATCGCTCGCATAATCGAAAGGTTTGTCACGCTGCTTTCCGGAATGACCCGTGAAGGAAATCTCTATCGCGTCGATCTCCGGCTTCGTCCGCACGGAAGGAACGGCCCGCTGGGCACATCGACGGTGGCTTTCGAAGAATACATCCGAAATACGGCGACGGTTTGGGAACTGCTGGCTTACATTCAGATGCGTGCGATCGGCGATGGCACAGATTCCGCTGCGGGTCGCTCGGAAGCGGCGTTGCGTCTAGCGATCGCGGAGCGCGTCGGCCGCGAAGATCCCTCATTTATCAAAAGCGAGGCGTGGAACATGCGAAAGCGTCTGGAAGAAGCCCACGGCACGCCGCGATCGAGGCACGAGGCAAATATTAAGTTCGGTTCGGGCGGCTTGCTCGACGTTTATTTCGCGGTCCGGTATCTCCAACTTGCCAACATCACTGCAGTTCCGGCCGACGTACGCACGACAACCGGCCGACTCGATGCATTGCTGCGGGCGGGCGTCCTGTCCGCCGCCGATCACGCCGCATTCTCAGCCGGGCACGCCTTTCTTTCCACTCTGGACCACACGATCCGGCTCGTTTCGGGCCGTTCGTCCCGGATCACGATGGCAAATCGCCCGATGATCGACCGCTACGCGCGGCGAATGTCCCTCGACACCGCCGAAGCCCTGTTTGAACAGCTCGCGTTCCACCGCATCGCCGTCCGCGAAGCCTTCGAGAACGTCTTTCTGCCCTGATGCCGCCGCGATCAGTGTCCCGAATGGGCCGAAGACTGGATGAATCCGTTCCGGTTGTCCTGCTGCGGGAAGATCAGCTGGCTTCTGACCTCGCCGCCGGGAAACTTGGTCGAATGGACGTTGACATACGTCACGCCTTCCCGCATCGCCCGAACCAACTCGCTGAATTCGCCCGGTGCAAGGCCCTGAGCGGCCGGTCCGACCAGATCCGCGGCCCGAAACGTTCCTGTAACCATTCCGGGCGACGCCGGACAGGGCTGCGTGCCCGCCGGACCGTTTCCGAGGTTGGAACAAAGGAAAACGGCGATCCCTCCGTTGACGTTTTTTTGTCCCAAGTGGATGTGGGCCTGGGTGACGTCGCCCTCCAGGTCGCGATATACGAGCTGCCACGAAACTGAATTGTTGTACGGGCCAAACTCCGCACGGAAATCGCCGTAGCCGACGGTCGAGACGGCCGGCACCTCTTCGTAACCGGTCAGGTCCACGTCAAAGATATTATTAAACCACTGGCCTATGCCGGCAGCGGCCGCGATCAGGACGACCGCAGCAGACCCAAAGATCAAAAATCGCTTCATCACTTCCCTCCTTTGAAAAATGATCGAACCTTTTTAAGAAGCTGATTGTGTTTCGTGCCCGAGACTGGTCGCTGAAACCACCGGGCATACTGCCCGATCGTAGTTACGTTCGGATGCAGCAACTATACTGCTGGTAAGTTCCGAATTCAATGGAAAAGTCGGGACTCGGGGCCCTGCGGTAGAAATTTCTTCCGCCATCGCCTTCGCTATTCATAATAAAAAGGCAATCTCTTGCGGCTTTGCCGCCGCAGGCCGGAGCGGGGACACTCTTGTCCCCACGAACGTCGCTTCGGCGTTCGACAACGGTCTCGGCGGAGGCACCGCCGATGGGGACAGGAGTGTCCCCGCTCCCTTGCGGGCCCGCAGACGCGGCTCCCGCTGCACCGGACACAAAAAAAACCGCACGATGGGAACGCGCGGCTTTAGTTTTGTGAATTATTGGCCGGGATCAGGCCGGAGGCAGGGTTGAAAGGACGACGACGTCGGAGTATTGGCCGACGGGTGGACTATTCTCCCGATTGGGGACACTTCCTGGTTCCGTACGAGCAGAAAACACAGCAGTCGCCCGGTTTCGGGCGCAGAACCTGTCCACAATGCACGCACTGATAAAAGAACTGGCACGCATCGGCCGGCATTTCTTCGGTCATTTGCTTGCCACAATCTGGACAGGTGATCGTGGAGGTCGTTTCGATTTCAACTTCATTCATATGGCAAACCAAAATACGTCATGCGGGTTCGGTAAATGCGATGAAATACCCGTTCGGATCCTGCACGGCAAATTCCTTCATCCCATATTCCATAATTTCCGGGCCCCATGCGGGCTCTATTTTGCCCTTTACTTGTGAAGCGATCGCATCAACGTTGTCCGAACCAATAAAAAGAGTTCCGCTCAACACCGGTTCCGCCGGAGTACCTGTCGGCGGCTCAGTATAGAACTGGATCACGGCCCCGTTACGCTCTACTTCAGCCCAATCGGCATTCTCGCGGTCTCCGCTACAGCCGGAAACAGTAAATCCAAGCAGCTCATAAAACGCAAGAGTTTCTGTCATGCTGCGAACAAGCAAGGATGGCACGATTCCGGAGTTCATAACTCACAAATGACGAAAGTCGGGTCTTGGCGTTGGGTATTCAGGAAATAAAAATCAGGAGTATGCCCGACGGGTCCCAAACATGGCAGAGGGTCGAACCGCCAACCTCTTCCGGTTCCGCGACTTTCGCCGGGCCGAAGTCGTTTTCGTCGATAACCCGTCGGGCGTGCTCATACCATTCCCTCGCGTCGTCCACGCCGAAGAGCATCATAAAGTTTTCGGCCCAATCCTTGTTGTAATACTTCTGCAGGCGAAAGACGGCGCCGCCAAGAGCACAATCAACGTCGCCCGCCCATGCTTCGGACAACGTGAATCCCAATGCGCCGTAGAAACGCCTGGACATCTCGAAGTCCCTCGCCGGCGTATATACCTTGAGGTCGATGATTTTCATGGCAAAATTTCCCGCTTGATCTTAGCACATGCTTCGGATGGGCCGGGAACCAAAAAGAAAAAGCCGCACGTCCGAAAACAGCGAACGCGCGGCACAGAGTAATTGAAAAGATATGGCCGGGATCAGGCCGGAGGCAGGGTCGAGAGGACGACGACGTCGGAGTATTGGCCGACGGGGCTGTCCTTTTCCAGATAGCGGGCACGCACCTGGACGGCACGCGGCAGATTTGACGGGCTTGTCGGGATATTCAGGACGGCGGGCGAGCTGCCGTAGTGTCCGACGGTGGACCACGTCTCGGAATTATCCAGCTTTGTCTCGATCGCGACGCCGTTCGAATCGCCTTTGATGAATTTTACCTGCACTTGCGAAGCCGGATAGGCCTCTGCCTTCAGCGTCGGAGGTATTTCGCCCGGTATCGGACGCGCCGGCGTCACCGGATTGATGCCGAGCAGGTCGCCTTCCTCTACGTTGAAGGTCGGCGAAACGCGGATCCGCTTTACCAGGGCGTCGAGCCGTTCGAATATGCCGTTCGGCACGTCCCCCGGTGCGCCCGGCGGCAGATAATCCGGCACATTCGGCGGCGGGCCGCCCTGTTCGCCCTCGGTGATCTGCTTTCGGAAGGTCCGCATCGCGTCGGCAAACGCATCTACCGACACCGCCGCCTCCGCAACAAACTGCATCATCGCGTTGTCGTCCACAACGGTATCGTTATCGGCCGCCGTAAAGCCCAATCCGATGTACAGGTTCTGAAACTGTAAACTAAAATTCTGAAACCACGCCGCCCTGTCCTGCAAGGTCGTCGGGAACCATCTGTTACTGGGTATCATGATCATGTCTCCTATAGTCTGTGAGCCTGAACGCGGCGAAGTGACCCGAAACCTTCCAAATGCATCCGGATATTCCAGCACGCGCGCGGGTTCGCCCGTGGCCTCTCAGGTCAAAGGCGCCGAGTCTGCTGCCCGAACAAACTATTTGTCCGCTATACCAATGTTATTTGGAGAGAATTTCCGGCGAGAAATGCCTTTCGTCAGAAGATTCGTGGGACACGCCCGGCTTCATCCAAAGCCCGACGCTTTTCTTGACGTTCTTGGGAGAACGTGGAAGTTTGCAGGAGCAAACACGGCCCGTGGAGAGAGCCAACTCGAAATTTAACACGCTTTAACACATCCGGGCAAGATGTTTTTTTTCGACACGTCGCCGTTCACGGTGGAGGATAGCTTTGCGATCGGGTTTCACCGCGTTTCGCGGCAAATAGCCACGCCATTTATGGCGTGGTACATAGTTCGCCCCACGATTCCCAGCCCGTTCCAACGGGCTTACCTCGCTCGCGGCTTTAGCAGAAAACTCTAGTTTAGACCTGTGTCCTTGACGGTGAGCTTACGATCTCTGAATCGATTCGAGAACGCCATTCATGAATGTGTATGTTCCTTCGCAGTCCGGTCTCGAATGATTCTTGTATTCGTATGTAAGGAACTTAGCTTTTGCAGTCTCGTAAGTTCTGGGCCTTTCTTTGGGCATCCCGCAATAATCTTCTACGTCTCGTTGCTTATCTCCGATGCGAGGTGGTTTAGGCCCCAACTCTTCTCTTAAATCAAAGTTGAAACCTATATTATTCATCAAGGATTTGAAGCCTAGCCTAGCGTCATCATTGTTGCTTATGAGGACAAACATCACCGCAAAACAAACACTGAGACTACCTGTGAGTATCGCGGTGAACAATAGGCGTTCTTTATTCTTGGTCATGAAGTCCAGTTATAAAAGAAAAATGAAACCGGTTTCTCAACAAAAAACCACTACATCTCGGTGCGGACTGAAGTCTTGCAGGAAAACAATCCAGCCCCAAGATGCAGGGGTCTTCGCAAGACTTTCTGTATGAGATTACTTAAATCATAACAAATTCATGTATCAGCTCAAGGGATTTTACTTGGCTTATTTAAGCGGAGTCGTGGCGTTCGATTTCAACTTATCCACAGGATAATGAAGCTGTTCGTCATCCGGCATCAAGCCAGAAGCCTGAAAGTCTTCTAATATCTTCTCTTGATTGTCGGATTGGTACCCGTTCTTATTCCCCCTCTCAATCAGTTTTGTAATTTCCTTAAGCAATATCTCAGGGTCTCGAACATACCTAGAAAGCTTTGCGGTTTTAGAGATATCGTCTAACGAAACAAGAAGGACAATACCAATAATTACGACAGTGAACAGAGCAATCCATTTAACGACGGTAACGTCGCCTGTTAATAAATAAAATAGTGTCGCTATCATTACGAACAATAAGGTCAAAAGGAACGTTAGGACCGCATTAAGAAGATTGTCACCAACCGCTATTGAATATAAATGCGGGTTGTTCTTTAGCTTTGATACCTCTGCGATAAGAAGTGATAATTGTCTCAGCCTCTTTTCAAATCCGAGTTTACTTTTGGGTGCCCACCAATCTTTCCATCGAGACTTCAGGCTGAGTATAGCGTTGAGACCACCCGCTACGGCTAGTACTGTGAGAATTATCTTACCAGCGAGCCAGACCCAGTTGGGGATATTTTCCATAAGTGAAAGAGGTGTGTTGATAACTCGGCAAGATACGCGAAAACCCTAACAAATACAAGCATCGACGGATTCTGTGGGTATGCTATCGTAAAGGAATAACCATTAACAATTAAGCATGCCAAAAGAATACATGACCCAGCGTATCTGGCGGGAAGTGCTCGACCCGCATATCTTCTCCACAATCTCGCAGGTCCGAGACATCAGCTGGGCATGGCTGCTCAGCTACAACGAAGAACGTCCCCACAGCTCGTTGGGGAATATACCGCCAGCCGAATTCAAACGCCGCTACAATTCGGAGTTGCATTTCAAGCCTTCGCAAAGGAAATCTGCAACGCAGTCTATCTCTTTTTCCGACGTTTCCCTTTCTTTTTCAAGGATCGAAGAGTTTTCTTTTTTTCGTCAACCTTCGTGGACTCGGAGGCAGCGCCGCCATAGACATTAATTGTTTGATTGATCACTGGCTGAGGTTCGGGCGTCCGACGGGTCTCGTTCAAGATCAAAGTGATTGCCGCCAATATGACGGTGATGTAGGCCGCGAGCTCTGCCGCATTTTTCGGTCGGTAATCGATCTTCTGAGAAAGTTCGGGTAGTTCCGTCTCAATAATCTTAGTGACTTCATCAATCCCCGCCTGTCCTTTTCTCGCGCTTTCAAGTAGCTTCGCGATTCGCCTGAGTTCAGCGGCAGACCTTTGCGATGATGCAATCACCTCAAAAATCCCATCCGGGGTTCGGTTATAAGTTCCGTCAGGAATTACACCATATCCACCGCAAGGGCAGCCTATTTTACTCGCACCAATAATATTAATTCGGGCGCTCACGCCGTCGCCGAACTTGAACGGGGCCGCGAGCATCGAACCGCACGCATTGCAAACCGCGTAGATTTCTTCAGTTGACATCCTATTCTCACCTACATCCTTGGGCTCTAAAGAGCAGATCGCCTATTCATCAATGAATCCCAGCATACCTTGATCTTTGCTCTCCACGCCCAACTTTCCGGCCTGCTTGAACGTAATTCCGGTTGGGGGCATGTCAACTTGTTTTCCGGCGAGGATATCTTCGACGGTGATGATCTGGAGGCGCGGATAATCGCGGTTCCAGCCGGGCGAATGGTAGAAGCCTTTCTCGACGGCCTCGGTTATCATCGGCCGGGTCGGCGATTCGAGCGTGACATAGACGCCGATGGCGGCATTTTCGCGGTCGATGACGTGGCCGAGGTCGCGAATGTGCGAGACGTTGGGGTGCCCGCTCTTGACCGAGACTATCACGCGTTTTGCTTTGTTCGAATTGTCGTCCACAAAGACTATCGAGCCGTCGATTCCCTTGTCCGCACCTTTCTTTCCTTCCTTTTTACCGGCCTCGGCACCGAAAGCTTTCGCACCGATGAGCGGAAGTATCCACCACTGAAACCCGTAACGGTCGTTCGCGGCCAGTTCGCGGGCACCATCGAGGTCTTCCGGCTGCCCGATGACGCGATAGGACGGAGCGGGGACACTCTTGTCCCCACGAACGTCGCTTCGGCGTTCGGCAAATGTCTCGGCGGAGGAACCGCCGATGGGGACAGGAGTGTCCCCGCTCCCCCGCGCTCCCACCGGCACCAGCCCGAACGAATCTTTCAGCCGCAGTTTCATCAAACCGACGCTCAGGTGCGTGATGTCGATGCCGATCCATCGCCGGTTAAGCTTCTGCGCCGCCGCAATCGTCGTCCCGCACCCGCAGAAAGGATCAAGCACAAGATCGCCCTCATTCGACGACGCGGAAACGATCCGTTCCAACAGCGCAACGGGCTTTTGGGTTGGGTAACCGAGGCGTTCAGCGTGGACACCCGAGAGGGAGCTTATATCATTCCAAACTGACTGAACGGGAACACCTTTCGAATCCTCAAGGTAGAGCTTTTGCCGTACGTAACCAGTCTTTGAATAATAGAGTTTTCCCTCGTCGTGAAGCCTCTGCATCGTTTCTTTGCTATATCGCCAGAATCGGGTGTGTCCGTTCCATTCAAACTCCGGGTTTCCCTTCGCTGCCCCGCCAGGACCCGTCATTGGCGTGGTAGTGAAACGCCTTCCGTCTGCGTCAATCTTGTTATACGTCTTGTTTATGTATTCCTTATCGAGCGGCGTGAACACTTGGTTCCAAGTGGCGTCTTCAGATTTCGGATAAAACAAGATGGTGTCATGCACCCGGCCGTAGTGCTTAGATCCTTGCCCTACATCGTTGTGAGCGCCGTACCTTTTCCAGATAATCTCGTTTCGATAATTCTGCGCGCCGAATATTGTATCCAGCAAAATCTTCAAATAATGGCTTGCGGTCGGGTCGCAATGTAAATAAAGGGAACCTGTCGGCTTGAGAACGCGGTGGAGCTCCTTCAAACGGACGGCCATCATCACGAGATAGGCCATCATCTGGTTGTTGCCGATGAACGAGCGGAACGATTCGATCATTTTCGCCACGTCGTCGCCCGTCATTATCAGTTCGTGATAGGTCTGCTCGGCGGAGGCGTTCCAATGCCACGTGTCTTCGAACGCCGTTATCTGCGAATCGGCCTCGGAGCCGCTTTCGTCCTTGAAAAGCACGTTGTAATTGCGGTTTGAATTGAACGGAGGGTCGAGATAGACCAGATCGACGCTCTCGCTGCCGATGTGATCGCGAAGGATCTTCAGATTGTCGCCGTAATAGAGAGTGTTCATGGGAAATTACGGGGAAATGTAGCACTTATTGGGCCCGGCGGCAAAGGACAACACAGAAGGGCGGGCCGGGCCGGGCGACGCTCCGCGTAGTTCGCGGTGCAATGGCCACCCTGTTCAGCCCTTGCGGTTTGGTTTTTTTCTCCCGTCGCCGAAGGTGACGAAGATATTGGCTCGATGTTCAGCCCAGGTGTCCGGTTTGCTTTTCCCGTCGGCGAAGGTGACGAAGTTAATAGCCCGGGGTAACACCCCGGGGATGTGTCAACACCGCGATCCGCTCCCTGAAGGGGAGCAACATCTGCCGTCGCGGCCCGTTCGACCCCTTCAGGGTCGGAGTCTGTCTGTGTTTCGTACCCAGGGTGGCGGCCTTCGGCCTTACCCTGGGCTATTATCTCTGTCCCTTTCAGGGACTCTGCGGTCGGTCCGTTGAGATTCTCTGATCTGCCCGGAAAAACGCTCCCGGGCGGCCGGTTTGAGCAAAATAACGCCCATTTTTCGCCGAATTCCACCCATTTTGCACCGCAAAGTGGCCATTGTGCACGCCAAAGTGATCATTCCGCACGGCAAAGTGGCCATTGTGCAGAGAAAAATGGCGATTCCGCAGGGCAAACTAGTCATTGTGCAGCGAATAATGGCGATTCCGCACGGCAAAACGGTCATTGTGCAAAGTAAAATGGCGATTGTGCACCGCAAAACGGTGATTGTGCAGAGAAAAATGGCGATTGTGCACCGCAAAATGGTCATTGTGCAGAGAAAAATGGCAATTCCGCACGGCAAAACGGTCATTGTGCAGCGGAAAATGGCGATTGTGCACCGCAAAACGGTCATTGTGCAGCGGAAAATGGCAATTCCGCAGGGCAAAATGGCAATTGTGCAGAGAAAAGTAGCCATTTCGCAGAGTAAAGCGGCCATTGAGCAGAACAAGATGGCTTGTCTGCCGACGGATCGGGTCGGATTTCCGGTCAAAGTAGTCGTTCACCAGTGTGCGGAGGCCATCTAACGCACGGGCCGCGATCGGGCACTCTCCCTACCGGTCGTGTTTCTGCCTCAAGCGGAGCGGGCACACTTCCTACCGGTCGTGTTTCTGCCTTAGGCGGAGCGGGCACACTCCCTGCCGGTCGTGTTTCTGCCTGTGGCGTGGCGGGCACACTTCCTACCGGTCGTGTTTCTGCCTGTGGCGGGGGGGTTCTATTCATTTTCTCGCCGGAGGGGTGGAGATAGGGTTATAATGTCGGGTTAATGGATCGAATTTTCGGCGCGATGTTCGTTTTGGTCGTCGTTTGCTGCGGTTATGCGGCGGGACAGTCGGCGCGGACGAAGCAATACTCCGAGAGCCGCGTGATAACGGAGCGTGTGCGGCCGGGTTCGGATGGAAAGGCCGTCGCGGCGGAGCAGAAAACGCTCGCCAGTGCCACAACGCCGGAAATGGAGGTCATCAGGGTCGAGACAGACCTCGTTATCGTGCCCTTCCGCGTCACCGACAAACGCGGCCGCGTCATTACGGACATTACAGAAGCCGAAGTGCGGGTGTTCGAAGACGACGAGCAGCGTGAGATAGCGTGGTTTTCGAATACGGACCAGCCGTTCACGGTAGCGCTCGTGCTCGATATGAGCTATTCGAGCGTCTTCAAGCTGCAGGACATCCAGGCGGCGGCGAAAAAGTTCGTCGCACAGCTCCGGCCCGACGATCGCGTGATGGTGATATCCTTCGCCGAGAAACCGATCGTGCTTTGCGAGGCGACCGGCGACCGCCGCATCCTTGGGATGGCAATTGATGGAGCGAAGATCGGCTCCGGCACGGGACTTTATACGACACTCGACATGGTCCTCAACGAAAAGCTCGCGAAGGTCGCGGGCCGCAAGGCCGTGGTGCTGTTCAGCGACGGTGTGGATACCAGCAGCGAGGTCCAAACCGCCGAAAGCGTCCGTCGGGACATCTCGGAATCGGACGCGCTGATCTATTCCATCCGCTACAACACCTACGACGACGTGCAGAAGAATCGCCGCACGACAGCGCCGATCCAGTATGACGACGACGACCGGCCCTACACGGTCGAAACCCGCCAGGTTAAGGGCGAGCGACGCGAAGATTATGCTTTCGCAAAAGAGTTTCTGCAGGGCATCG
>JBGSYT010000165.1:0-71207 GCA_041750855.1 Pyrinomonadaceae bacterium
GTAGAATGCCGGCAGCAGAAAGAGGTATGTGCAGCCTGCCCGAATTGAGATCAGCTATTTGAAAATATTTTGCGTCCTTTTGTGAAAAGTTCCGTCTTCAGAAGCGAAACCCGAAAGGGAATTTCTAATTCGCAAAGGAGAAATAAGATGACGGAAACTAAAACACAATCAAACGGATGCGGTTGCTCAGCGGGAACTGCTGCGGAGCCGGCCAAGGTGGATAAAAAAAAAGGTAACGATCGATTTTCTATATCTCGATCTCGAATCGTGCGAGCCGTGCCAGGGCTCGGAGGGCAATCTTGAGGACGCGCTGAACGAGATCTCGACGCTTCTCGAAACGACCGGTGCCGAGGTGGAACTGCACAAAGTCCACGTAACGTCTTACGGCCAGGCTTTGCAGCTCGGGTTTGTCAGTTCACCGACGATCCGGGTAAACGGTCAGGATCTTGCTCTGGAGGTTCGGGAAAGCCATTGCTCTTCATGCAGTGCGATCAGCGGAACCGAAACCTATTGCAGAGTGTGGGATTTTGAGGGCCGGGAGTATAAGGCGGCTCCGAAAGCGTTAATAATCGAAGCTGTCTTGAAAACGGTCTACGGTAGTGCTGAGCAGCAGGATAAGGTTCCGGCCGATTCGAGAAGGATGGCAAATTCGCTCGCCAACTTGAAGAGCTTTTTCGACGGGACGCGCGTGGCCGCCACCTCGTGCGGCGATGGAGCGTGTGCGGCATAGTGCCGACACTGAATAGGAGGGCATGGAAATGGAACATCTAGTCATTGTCGGATTCGTCTTTTTAAACTTGTTCATGATCGTCGGAGCGGTGGACCTCTTCTACTACCACATGTGGAAGTACAAGCTTCATACCAGGCCTGAATCGATCTACGAACATAAACTGCACGGGATATTTGCATTGATAATGGTCCCGATTGCGTACTTTCTCTATTACCAAGACTCCGGAGGATACGCGCTTTGGGCCGGAGTATTTTTCGTCGTCGCCGCTTTATCAGTTGAGATGCTGGACGTATTCTCGGAAGGGAACAGCCGGGCATCGTTAGGCGGCCTGACGACGGGGGAATACTCGCTGCACGTGGCGGCGACGATACTGAAGGTGGCATCGTTCGCGTTCATCTTCGGCAGCAAGCCGGTGTCCGCTTGGAGTTTGGAGGCTCCGCTCAGCATGGGCTCCTACGGGTCGATGGGCGAAATGATGGCCACGCAAGTGATGGTCGGGAGTCTTATTATCGGCCTGCTGCATTTTGTAATGCTTAACAAGCGGATCGGGTCCATCTCATTCAGTTCGGCTTGCAGTCGGCTCGGATGCACCAGCATGGGCTGTTGCGCGGCGGGGCAGCAGACGTGATCGATGATCGATCCTGAAAACACTGTTCATGACGCATTCATAATCGGCGGAGGGAAAGCTGGCTTAAGTTTCAGCTATCACCTCCGCCGAATTGGTTTGAACTACGTTATTCTGGCCCGTCCATCAGCCCTATGATCAGGGAATGAAAGGCAACTATATTAGGTTTGCCCTTGTGAGATTGCATATATATGTATTCTCATATATGATTTTCTCAACAGATGGCGGCAACCACTTCTGAAATTGCTGACCCGGTAAAAAGACTGTCATTCTTTGACCGTTACCTAACGTTGTGGATCTTCGCCGCAATGGCGATCGGTGTCGGGCTGGGATACCTCATCCCGCAGACCGCGGATTTCATCAACCAGTTTCAGGTCGGCACGACCAACATCCCGATCGCGATCGGCTTAATACTGATGATGTACCCGCCTTTGGCGAAGGTTAGGTACGAAGAGCTTCCCGATGTGTTTCGCAACACTAAGATCCTCGGTCTTTCGCTTGTGCAGAACTGGATCATCGGGCCGCTGCTCATGTTCGGACTGGCGGTGTTATTTCTTGGCGACAAGCCGGAGTACATGATCGGCCTGATAATGATCGGCATTGCACGATGCATTGCGATGGTCATTGTCTGGAACGACCTTGCTCGCGGCGACACCGAGTACGCCGCCGGCCTCGTCGCATTCAACAGTATTTTTCAGGTACTGTTCTACAGCGTTTACGCCTATATATTCGTTACCGTACTTCCTCCGCTCTTTGGCGTTTCCGGTGCTGAAGTGAATATCAGCATCGGCCAGATCGCAGAAAGCGTTCTTATCTATCTTGGCATACCCTTTTTCGCCGGCATGGTCACGCGATTCTTGCTGGTCAGAGCCAAAGGCAAAGAGTGGTACAACAACGTCTTTATCCCTAAGATAAGTCCGATCACATTGATCGCCCTGCTCTTTACGATCGTCGTTATGTTCAGCTACAAGGGACAACTGATCGTGCAGATCCCTTTTGACGTAGTACGCATCGCCATACCGCTATTTCTATATTTCGTGATCATGTTCTTCTCGGCATTGTATCTGGCAAAAAAGGCGGGGGCCGACTATCCGAAGAGCACATCGCTTGCGTTCACGGCGGCCGGTAATAATTTCGAACTCGGCATCGCCGTTGCTATAGCCGTATTCGGGATAAACTCAGGTGTAGCATTCGCAGCGGTGATAGGCCCGCTGATAGAAGTTCCGGTCCTCATCCTTCTAGTCAGGGTAGCTTTACGTCTAAGGAAAACATTTGGTGAGGCTGTGCCCGCCTAAATCTCAAAATATATGTCCGAAGAGAAAAAAAGCGTTTTAATACTATGCACAGGTAACTCGGCCAGAAGCCAAATGGCCGAAGGCCTCTTGAAACATATATGTGGAGACCGATTTGAGATTGAGAGTGCCGGCACTCGGCCTATCGGTGTCAGCCCTGAATCTATACAGGTGTTAAAGGAAGTTGATATCGACATAAGTTCGAACACCTCAAAGTCCGTCGACGTGTTTGCGGATCGCGAGTTCGATTATGTTCTGACGGTTTGCGACAACGCTCGAGAGAATTGTCCTTACTTCCCCGCTCGCACAAAGCGGGTCCATCACGCTTTCGAAGATCCCTGGCTTGCACCCGGCGGCTATGAGAACAGGCTTGAGGCGTTTCGCCGTGTGCGCGACAAGATCGACACGTATCTCCGGAACGATTTTGTGAAAAACGTGATCGAGCCTTAAACTCTCTGCCCATGGGATACATCCTTGCTTTTGACCAAGGCACGACCAGCAGTCGTTCGATCGTTTTCGATGAGAACGGCACGGTGGTTGCGCTGGCACAGAAGGAATTCAAACAGATATACCCGCAAAGCGGCTGGGTGGAACATGATCCCGAAGAGATTTGGCGTTCGCAAATCAATACAGCCGTCGAGGTCCTCGGAAAGGCCCGTCTTTCTGCGTCTGATATAACTTCGCTCGGGATAACCAACCAGCGGGAAACTACGATCATCTGGGACGGTCGAACAGGCGAACCAATTCACAACGCAATAGTCTGGCAGGACCGGCGCACCGCTCCATTTTGCAACGAGGTTCGTTCGGAATATGCAGACTTGATCAAGCAGCGAACAGGCCTCGAGGTCGATGCCTACTTTTCCGCAAGCAAGATCAAATGGCTGCTGGACAATGTCGAAGGAGCGAGATCCAAAGCCGAAGCAGGGGAGCTACGATTTGGAACCGTTGACACGTGGTTGGTCTGGAAATTGACCAGCGGAAGGCTTCATTTGACGGACACGTCAAACGCCTCGAGGACGATGCTTTTCAATATAAAGACGCTCGAGTGGGACAAAGAGCTACTCGATATATTCGATGTTCCGTATATGTTATTGCCATCGGTGTGTTCGTCATCAGAGATCTATGGCGAAGTCGATTTCCCGGCTGAACTCAAGGGCATACCGATCGCCGGATTGGCCGGCGACCAGCAAGCGGCTCTATTCGGCCAAGCCTGTTTTTCTCAGGGCTCTGTGAAGAACACTTACGGCACAGGGTGTTTCATGCTGCAGAACACCGGCGGAAAGCCCGTCCAATCAAACCATCGGCTTCTCACAACAGTTGGATGGACGATCGGCCCGATTACCGAGTACGCGCTTGAAGGAAGCGTATTCATTGGTGGTGCCGTGGTTCAATGGCTTCGCGATTCGCTCGGCATTATCACAGCGTCCGCCGAGGTCGAAGCATTGGCTGCATCAGTACCTGACAATGGCGGTGTGTATTTCGTACCCGCGTTCGCGGGCCTCGGAACGCCGTATTGGGACCAGGAAGCCCGGGGCCTCGTCATTGGGCTTACCAGAGGCACCGGCCGAGCCCATTTCGCGCGTGCGGCACTTGAATCGATCGCTTTTCAGACGGCGGACCTCTTCGATGCGATGAACTTAGATTCAGGCACCGAGATCTCTGAGATCCGTGTTGACGGTGGAGCTACCGAGAACCGGCTGCTGATGCAAGTGCAGGCCGATCTGCTTCAGATCCCGGTCATTTGTGCACAGACCCGCGAGACCACCGCACTGGGAGCAGCATACCTGGCAGGCCTTGCCACTGGATTTTGGGAATCGAAAGAAGAGCTTGGCCGACAATGGAGAGCGTCCGACCGGTTCGAACCGTCGATCATGTCGACGGCTGCGGAAAAGATGCGCGGCCGATGGCGAGAAGCGGTCGGCCGATGCCTGAATTGGGAGCGGTAAAAGCCTAATGTGTGCAGTAAAACCAGGTGCTCATCGTTTCCAAAAATAGAAAAGGAGGCCGGTTTAGCCTCCTTTCCAATAAAAACCCGGTTAGAAACAAATCCCTTTAGACATCGTTATTCTCACTCTTAGATTTACTCATGCCGCTTGCGGCCTGTGCCTGCGGTAGGGGCGCACCGACGGCATCCGACTTGGAAAGCGGCTTCAGATCGTCTTCGTCGGGTTCCGAATCGCTAACGATCAGCTTGCCCGAATGTTTCGTAAAGGTGAGTAAATTCTTGTCAGCATCAAAGTCCACGACCACAAGGTCGCCGGTCTCCACCTGCTGCGTCGCGACCAGATTTGAGAGCGGGTACACCAAAAAACGCTCGATTGAACGCTTCAGGTGTCGGGCCCCGTACTTCAGATCGATGCCTTCGTGAAGCAGGAATTCCTTTGCAGGATCGGTACACTCGAAAACGAATTTTGTCCCGGCCGATTCGGTGATGCGTGCCTGGACCGAGGCCAGCTCAATTTCGAGTATCCGTCGAAGATGATGCTCCTTGAGGCTTCGGAACACGACCACCTTGTCGATGCGGTTCATGAACTCCGGCGAGAATTTTCGCTTGGCGGCCTCAAGAGCCGTGCGGTAGATCTTTGTGTCGATCTCGCTGTCCTCTCTCGGTTTCGATCCGCCCTTTCCCGGAGCGAATCCGATCCCGCCCGAGATCATATCAGACATTTCGCGGGCACCCAGATTTGAGGTCATGATCACGATGGTCCGAGAAAAATCAACTCGCCTGTTGTCGCCCAACGTCAACGTCGCCTTATCCAGAATACCCAGAAGAAGCTGCCAAAGAGAATCTGAAGCCTTCTCGATCTCGTCGAACAAAACAAAAGTAAGTTTAGTCTCATCGGTATGAGCTTTGTCGAGATTTTCCTGCGTTAACATCGGAGATGTTTCGCGATGGCCGAGGTATCCCGGAGGCGAACCAATAAGCTTTGCGATCTCGTGCGAGTGCTGGAATTCGGCACAGTCTATCTTCACGACAGCGTGGGGCTCGCCGAACAAGACTTCCGATGCAGCCTCGACCACCCTTGTTTTTCCCGAGCCGGTCGGGCCGAGGAACAACATGGTCCCGATAGGCCTTGCCGGATTGTTCATACCGGCGAGATATATCTGGAAAAGTCCGCTAAGGCGCCGAACACCCCTTTCCTGGCCGACTATCAGGGCTGAGAGCTTGTCTTCGAATTCCTTCGCTCTGGGGCTTTTGCGGTCGGGATCGAGCAGTATGCCCTTGCTGGCTCCTGTTTTCTTGTTCGTGGACTCGTGCTTCATCTGCTTCGCTCCTAACGGACAACCTGGCGAAACTGCCCGTTTCCGTTAACCGAATGACGATTGCCAGGCCCAAATTTGCACAGTTGGGGTCGCGGCAAATCCGTCGTCATAATGATGATTTCAATAATTGTAACGTTGGCTGGACTTTGGGACGTGGAAGGATCACGCCCAGGTGACGGCTGCAGGTATGAAGGCCCACAGCTAAACTATTTCTAGCACACATCTCACTTACGTGCAATAGTAAATCGGCCAAACACTTTTCCCACAAGAAAGTGTTTCGCGACTATTTCACCCTAGTCATAGTACTCAAGGCCGAGGTGGGTGATCATTTCCTCACCCTTCATATGCCTGAGCGTATTCTTTAGTTTCATCAGCTGAATGAAAAGATCGTGTTCAGGATATAACCCAGGAGCCGTCTGTGGGGCCTTGAAATAGAACGACAGCCATTCCTGAACACCCTTCATACCCGCGCGCTGGGCAAGGTCGAGAAACAGAGCAAGGTCAAGCGCAAGCGGTGCGGCAAGTATCGAGTCGCGACACAGAAAATCGATCTTGATCTGCATCTTGTAGCCGAGCCAGCCAAATATGTCGATGCTGTCCCAGCCTTCCTTGTTGTCACCGCGCGGTGGGTAATAGTTTATTCGGACAACGTGTGAAAAGCCCTCGTACAGTTCGGGATAGACTTCAGGCTGAAGAATGTGTTCCAGCACCGAAAGCTTCGATTCCTCTTTGGTCTTGAAATTTTCCGGGTCGTCGATCACCTCACCGTCGCGGTTCCCAAGAATATTCGTCGAATACCAGCCATCCAGCCCAAGCATCCTCGATTTTAACCCAGGCGCGATGATCGTTTTCATCAGCGTTTGACCGGTTTTGAAATCCTTGCCGCATATAGGCACCCTCATTTCTTCAGCAAGTTTGGTAAGAGCCGGGATGTCCACCGTCAGGTTCGGCGCGCCATTCGCAAATGGGACCCCGGACCTGATCGCGGCATAGGCATAGATCATCGAAGGCGCGATCGCGGGATCGCCGTCGTAAAGTCCCTTTTCGAAGGCTTCGATCGACTGGTGAACCTCCGATTCTTCGAGGTAGATCTCGGTCGATGCCGCCCAGACCATTACCAGCCGGTCACATCCATTTTCGCTCTTGAATCTCTCGATGTCCTCGATGAGCTGCTCGGCAAGCACCATCTTGTTCTCGCCGCTTTTGACGTTTTCGCCGTGAAGCCGCTTGACATATTTCTGCTCGAAAACGGCAGGCATCGGCTTTAACGACGCAAGCTGCTCTGAAACCTGGTTAAGCAGGTCTTTCTCCAGCACGCCTGCCTTCATTGCCGCGTCGAAAGCGTTGTCGCTAAAAATGTCCCACGCGCCGAATACGATATCTTCGACTTCGGCGAGCGGTACAAATTCCTTTATTTTCGGGAAATTATTTTCAGTCCTTTTGCCGAGGCGAATGGTGCCCATTTGGGTTAGGCTTCCCACCGGTTCGGCCAAACCGCGACGAACGGCTTCGACGCCGGCAACGAGGGTTGTGCTGACGGCTCCAAGGCCTACCAGCAGTATGCCCAATTTCCCGTTTGCGGGGTCGATCTCTACGCCTTTTTCGATCATATTTCGGTCGTCCTATGACATTTCGGTGCCCATTAGCGAAAGCCCACCACGGTACTCACCCGATACTTACGGAATGAGAATCATAACTTTGCGTTTCGATTTAGGCAACTTTGGCTTGATCCCTCCGATCCATTCTTTCAAGCGCATTTGTCGTGCGGCCCCGACATTAGCTAATGTTCTATAACGATGAAGGATGCCCCAATCCGAATAGCTCCGTACGGCGGAAAGCTGATCGACCTAGTCGTCGACACAGGCGAACGTGACGAACTTTTTGCGCTTGCTGGCACGCTGCCGTGGATCCAGATCACTCAGCGAGAAACGTGCGATCTCGAACTTCTGGCGACCGGTGGATTCTCGCCGCTGCAAACCTACATGGGCCGCGCCGATCTTGAGCGTGTGGTTGCGGAAATGAGACTGGCCGACGGGATGCTGTTCCCGATCCCGATCACGCTTTCCGTCGATGACGTGTCGACGATCAAGATCGGCAAATTGATCGCACTCAGAGACGCTCGGAACGATCTTCTTGCTCTGCTCGATGTCGAAGAAATATACGAGTGGGACCGCGAAGAGTACGCCTCCTCCGTTTTCGGCACGACGGATCTTCGCCATCCGCTGGTCGCAGAATCCTTTCGCTTGGGCAGGTACAATCTTAGCGGCCGGCTGCGTGTCCTGAGTCTGCCTGTTTACCACGACTTCGAGGATCTCAGGCTCACACCTGCTGGGACCAGAGAGAGGCTTGGGGAGTTGGGCCGGCCCGATGTGGTCGCATTTCAAACGAGAAATCCTATCCATTACGCCCACGAGGTTATGACTCGCCGGGCCATTGAAAAAACGGACGGCTCGCTCTTGCTTCATCCGGTTGTAGGTATGACGAAGGAAGGCGACATTGATTATTTCACTCGGGTCCGGACATACAAGGTGGTCGCCGAACTGGCCTACGAACCAAACCAAGTTCTTCTTGCCTTGCTGCCGCTTGCGATGCGCATGGCGGGCCCACGCGAAGCGGTGCTCCATGCGATAATCCGGCGAAATTACGGCGCGAACCATCTCATCGTCGGCCGCGACCACGCAAGTCCCGGCCGAAACTCTCAGGGCAAGCCGTTCTACAAGCCGGAAGCCGCACAGGAAATGGCGGTCGCCGCAAGTGCTGAGACCGGGGTGAACATTCTCGCGTTCCAGGAGTTCGCCTACCTTCCCGACGAGGGCCGTTACGAAGAGATCGGTAAGGTAAGGAAAGGCAGCCGGACCTTCTCGCTGTCCGGATCGGAGCTGCGTGACGATTATTTGAACAAGGGACGGCAGCTGCCACTCTGGTTTACCCGCCACGAGGTCTCGGCCATCTTGTCCGAATCATACCCGCCCAAACACCGGCAGGGAGTTTGCATTTGGTTCACGGGCCTGAGCGGCTCTGGCAAATCGACCACGGCCGAGATCCTCGTCTCGCTTTTGCTTCAGGAGGGACGCCGTTCGACGCTTCTCGACGGCGATGTGGTTCGGACCCACCTCTCGAAAGGCCTGACCTTCTCCCGCGAGGACCGCGATATCAACGTGACCCGCATCGGTTTCGTCGCCTCAGAGATCGTTCGGCACGGGGGCGTCGCGATCTGCGCGGCCGTCAGCCCCTATCGGCAAAGCCGGAACCAGGTCAGGCAAATGTTCGAAGAAGGAAGTTTCTTCGAGGTTTTTGTTGACACTTCATTGAAGATCTGTGAGCTTCGAGATCCGAAGGGAATGTACGCAAAGGCCCGGCGCGGTGAGATCACGAATTTCACCGGCGTAGATGATGCCTACGAGAGGCCGGAAAATGCCGAGATCATGCTCGACGGTGCAAATACGCCCGCCCGGCATAACGCCATGTCAGTGGTTGAGATTCTTCGCGAATCCGGCTTCGTTGCTTAAAGACGCCTTCGTCGCAAACTAAAAGAAGAAAAAAGGAAGAAATTTTCCAACAGAACCGAAAGATTTTTGTTTCGTTCGCCGACTATTCTCAGCCCAGTAAAAGGAGAACCTGAGTATGAAGCGAAACAAACGAAATGAAACCCGTCGTCCTTCAACGGCCGAAATATTGGGAAGCCGAGTGGCTGAACAGGTAAAAGCCGGAAAGGCCCGCATTTTCGGCTTGCGTCTTTTGTCTCTATTTGGGGGAGCGGCATCGCTTATCGCCGTCGGCACTCGCGACGTGCTCGCCAATGACCCCGCAGGTACGGCTCTACGGCCCCAACCTCCACAGAATACCGGAAGGTTTAAGCCAGCGTCGATTGCGGGCGGAAGTTCGAAGCCGGCCCTGCTGCGGCGCCAAAGCGAATTTCGGCTGCCGATCCGCGAAAAGGACTACAACATGATGGCGTCGGATGCCGTAGCCGATAATTGTCCCGGCATCATTGTCCCGCCGGGCAACTACACCTCCGCTGCTCCATACACGGCTTCGGGCAACACAAACGGAGCGAACGATACGGTATCAAACTACGGTGGAGGGTATTATTACTCCTATTCCCAGGGCCCCGACCATGTCTATACGTTCACAGTGACTGCCATCGGCTCGAATCCCTCGATCGAAGTTACTCCAACTCCGGGCCTGATCTATCTGAAAAATGGCTTAACGAATGGGAGATGTCCGTCAGGTACGTCCAATTTCATACTGGCCGAAAACGTTTCGTACAATGGAGTTATGTCTCTCGAGGGACTGCCCCTGAATGTGCCGCACCATCTCTTTGTAGATTCTTTCACGCCCTCACAAACTTTGTCGTACACCCTAAAGATTCAGAACGCCACTATAGGCGAAACGATCGTACCGCCCGAGAACGACGCTCCGCTCGATATGAATGGAGATGGCAGATCGGACTTTGTCGTTACAAGGAATACCGGCGGTGGGCCCGGAGGACAGTTAACCTGGTTCACGCGTACGAGCAGCGGGCAGTTTCAACATCCCGTCAACTGGGGGATCGATGGCGATATACCCGTAACTGCGGATGTTGACGGCGACGGACGGGACGATCTGATCATTTGGCGGCCGGGGCCGCAGGGCCGGTTCTATATTGTTCGCTCACGTGATCAAACAATTCATATAGAGGACTTCGGTCAAACAGGCGACGATCCGACCGTGATCGGCGATTATACGCAAGATGGCGTCGCTGATCTCACGGTCTATCGGCCGGGTGCCGCCCCGGGAGCACAAAGCTACTGGTTCTATCGATCACTTGCGGATCCAGCGGGCCAATTCCAGGCCGTCGCATGGGGCCTGCATGGAGACCGCCCCATCCAAGGCCGATTCGACGAGTACGGCGGCCCCACGTTGGCAGTCCAGCGGCCCGAGGGGGGGGATGGCCGTTTCTATTTCAGATCGTTTTGGGGCGACATGTACACCCGGCAATTCGGCCTTGCCGACGATCTGCTTGCCCCGGGCGATTACGACGGCGACGGCATAATGGACCTCGCGGTCGTACGGCCTAACCAATTTGGTCAGCTCGTATGGTATTTTCGACCAAGCAATTTCCCTTCTATCCCATTCATCAGTAGAGTCTGGGGAGTGGCCGCAACTGACACCATCGTACAGGCTGATTATACCGGAGATGGCAGAACTGACCTGGCCATTTGGAGGCCGGGTTCGCCCGGGCGGTTCTTTATAATGGATTGGAATACGGGGAACATTGACGTGATTTCGTGGGGGCACGAAGGGGACACGCCGGTAGCGGGCATGTACTCGAAATAATATCTACAGGATCGTTCCTTTGCTTTCCCGGCGTGGTTAAAGGGAGCGGCGAATAAGACACAATGATTCCGTTCCATCGGCGGAGTTTTTGAGCGCCCGCGTTTTCGTACGAATTTGATTGACTGGGACGGCAACGTTACGGTAACCTTAAGTGTCATATTTTTCGATATTTAACTTGGCCGTTAATGCACCAATCCCCTCAAACGATTGATGCTTTGAACCTTAATCAGAACCTGTTAGGTGCTCTCCAGCAAGAGGTCGATTTTGGAGCTCAGGCACTGAAACAAGGAAACCCCGACGTCGCGGTGACCTTTTTTCAAAGCGCTCTAAAGAAAATGTCGGCCGAGATGCCGTTCTACGACCACGTCGTCCACAATCTGTTATTGGGTTACAAGGCACTGGTCGAGGGGCTTTTGTCGAAAGGCGACATCGAGCAGGCAATGAGGTTTGTTCATGCGGCGCTAAGCCTCGAGGTTCGGGGCACGATGGCGGACGACTCTGTCTTCATGAAGCGGTTCGCGGACGCTTTTCAAACCCTCGGGCTGGTATGCTTCAGCAATGGCCAGTTTGATGCAAGCCTCGATTGCTGCCGAAAGGCGATCGTACTTTTTCCTGGCCCAAGCGATCACATAAATCTGACGAACAGCTTGTCCGTTACTGGTCGGTTACCTCAGCTATCGGACTACACGACCGAGATCACTCCACAACAGCTTGGCCGTCACATCTTTATCGCATGCGTTCCGAAATCGGCATCGACCTTCCTAAAGAACGTTCTCGTTAATCTGACAGGATTCCGGGACGTTTTTATGGTCTATGCCGCCGGCCAGACGGAGCACGAGCTCTATTTGCCGACCCTTAAGGAAACGGCACATCTCGACACCGTCACACAGCAACATTGCCGGGCTTCAGACGCGAACGTCCACCTCATGCAGGCGTTTGGGATCAGGCCGGTCGTGCTGGTCCGGAATATCTTCGACTCGGTGATGAGCCTTCTGGATTTTTACAATCTCCAGGGCGCTTACTATAACTCCTACTTCAGGGCTGACTTTGCCTCGCTTGACGAGGAAACAAAGATCGATCTGCTGATCGACAACGTCATACCCTGGTATTTTCAGTTTGTTGCTTCGTGGTCCGAGGCTGAGAAGCGGCAGAGACTCCCCATTCACTGGTTGACCTATGAACATTTGATATCAAGCAAAACCACGGCACTTCAGGAAGTATTGAAGTTTTACGGGTTCGGAGCACCGGCAAAATCGATCGACTCAAAGATCGCCGAAACGGAGGCCGAGGGCCGAAAGATCAGGTTTAATAAAGGCATCGCCGGACGCGGCGGCACGGGTCTATCGGAATTGCAGAAAGAGCGGATCCGTCAATTCGCCAGGTATCATCCGTCGACGGACTTTGGTCGGATCGGTTTGTAAAGAAAGTTAAAAAGGAGGAAATCGAATGAAAGTCAGAAATGTGCGTTTAGGGCGATCCGAGATACTCGGCCGGCCTTCCGTTAGACACGAGCCCGGTTTTGCCGAAGTTGCAGCGTGGCGGCGGCGACTCGGAGCTTTTTCGGCGTTGGCTGGCGCGGCGGCGTTGATCGCTTCAGTGCCTGCCGATGCAGAGGCAAACGAGAAAAAACTCTCGGTTCCACCGCGAGTTGCCCAAAGGGCAGCTGAGTTCGTCAGGAAGCTGAACTCGACGTGTTCTAGTACCGAGTTGCTACGACGGCAAAGTGAGTATCGCCTGCCCGGCCAGCAGGGTGAGTTCAACATGGTGAACCTCCTTGCCGGCAGCGATAACTGCCCGGGAACCCCGATCCCGCCGGGCACCTACACGGCCGCAGCCCCGTTCATCGATAGCGGTGACACAACCGGTGCGAACAACACGGTCACTGGAATCCCGCTTGCGTGTAACGGCTTCTATACCCAAGTAAGTGGGCCCGATCATATCTATTCATTTACGATGACAGCTCGCGGTGCCAGCCCAGAAGTCCGAGTTACGACCACGAGTGCGACCTACGATATGTCCATCTATATATTGAACGGCAGCACGGGTGCAATGTGTCCTGCGGGGACTGGGAACACCGTGACCAACTGCATTGTCGGTGCTGACAACACCTTCTTTGGCCCAGGTGGCGTTAGTGAAGTATTGACCGCAGGTGACATGGCATCGGTACCGTTGAACGTCCCGCTGCATTTGTTTGTGGATTCGTGGTACAGCGGCCCCGGTGGCGGCGGTGCTACCGAAAGCGGGCCATACACGGTGAGAATTCAGGATATAACGGTTGGGGGTGGCCCTACGCCGCCCGAGAACATCGCTCCGCTTGATATGAACGGCGATGGGAAGACGGATTACGTAACGCTCAGGAATGTCGGCGGCGGCGTATCGGGCCAGGTTCGCTGGTACACGTCGTTCCAGGACGGCTTCCCGACCTCAACTACCGACTGGGGCATCGCATCTGACCAGTTTGTCCCGGCCGATTATGACGGCGACGGAAAGACCGATTTTGCAGTCTTCCGGCCCGGTAATCAGGGCGTCTTTTATATCGTCCGCAGTGCAACAATGACGATGTTCACTGAGGAATTTGGTATTAACGGCGACGATGCCAGTGTAGTAGGCGATTACACAGGCAACGGCCGGGCCGACCTTGCCGTTTATCGTGCAGGCGCGACGCCTGCGGACCCGAGCACGTGGTTCTACCGCCAGATCGGCTCTCCTCCGGGAGTCCAGTCGGTCGTTTGGGGCCAAGGCGGAGACACTCCGGCACCGGGCGATTATGACGGCGATGACAAGTATGATTTCGTCGTACAGCGGCCCGATTCGAACGGTGTCAATGGCCGTTTCTGGGTCAAAACGTCGGGTGGCGTTATTTACTCGCAGTGGTTCGGGCTTGCAAACGACTCGGTCGTTCCCGGCGATTATGACGGCGACGGCAAGACCGATATGGCAGTGGCCAGGAATGACAACGGCCAGTGGCGTTGGGAATTCAGGCCAAGCGGCGGCGGTGCAGATGTCTCGGATACGTGGGGCGTTTTTGCGACTGACATAATAGCCCAGGGCGATTATGATGGCGACGGCACCACCGAATACACCGTTTGGCGGCCGGGCAATCCGGGCGTTTTCTATACCATGACACCGGTCACGCGGAACATCTTCTCAAGGCCATGGGGATTAACGGGAGATGTGCCAGCGGCAAACTTTAACGAGCACTAAGAGTTAGGGTAGAGCTAGGTAACGACGAAGGTCGGGACGCAGTTCCCGGCCTTCGTTATTTTTCGGGGCTTATCGACCGGTAGATACGGTGGTCTATCTCTTGAAAGATATTGTCGCGGCTTTCGATCTCCGCGAGGAGAGGTTCATTTACCTGGCCGTTTTCGAGCATTTTTGCCAACACGTCGAAACGATGGATGTGTGATTGGAAGCGGCGCGACGAATATTCCACCGTGGTCCCCTGATAGATCTGAAATGCCCAGTCGCTAGACTGTGCGAGCAGAAGCTCGCGGGCAAGCTGGTCTAAAATTCTTGTTTCGAGTTCCGAGTTAGAGGTTCCGAGAGGAGTACTCTCCGAGTCTGAAACTCGGATCTCGGGACTCGGAACTGCGATCCTATCCGCCAGCGCCGTCATTCGCCGCTCCGCATCGTGCTGATAAGGGTACATCCACGAATTTGCTTCGTTGATCCAAACCTTGAAATATCCTTTTTCTCCCCATGAGGAGGCCGACGGCCTCTGCACTTGGATCGGAATTCCGGCATCAAGAAAATCGCCCGGTGTTACGGCCTCAATTTCCGATTGGTCAAAGTGCAGCTTGCGGAAAAAGAAATCCAGAAACTGTGGCCCTTCGTACCACCAATGTCCGTATAATTCGGCGTCGTAAGGCGACACGACAAGCGGGGCCTGCCCGCCGAACAATTCTCGCAGTTCCCTGGCCTGTTTGATCCGTTCACCTATGAAATGCATCGCGTTCTCAGCCGCCTTTTCGCGCGCTAAATTCGGTATGTAAGGCTGTTTCAACTGCTGCGGAACGTCACGGCCTGTGATGCGGTAATATTTCAGCCCGAGGTGCTTGCGGTCGCCTTCGTCGCCGAGATATGGCTTAAGATAGTCCAGCGGCAGGTCCCAGCCTATATCGCGGTAAAATTCGCGGTATACGTCGTTCCCGGGATAACCGACAACATCGCTCCAAACCTGTTGGCTGGTCTCGACGTCGCGGGCGAAAACAGCCACGCCGTTCGGGCAAACTACGGGTGCGTGGACGCCGTATTTCGGCCGAGGGTCGCCGTAGAGAATGGCGTGCGTGTCGGAGATGAAATATTTGATGCCGGCATCTTCCAATAGGTCGTCGATCCCGGGTTCATAAGCACATTCCGGAAGCCAGATGCCGCGCGGCGGCCGGCCGAAATGCTTTTTATAGTTTGCGGCAGCGACCCCGATCTGCGCCCGGCGGGATTCTTCGGTCGAGATCAACGGAAGAAAGCCATGCGTAGCACCGCAGGTAATGATCTCCACGACGCCTTCTTCCTGCAACTCACGAAAGGCATTGACGAGATTTCGCCCGTATCGGTCGTTCCAAAGGCGAAGCGAGGCCGACAAATTTGCTACATACATTCGCGCAACAGGCACGAATTCCTTTGCTTCGCGTTCGGTCCTTCGGACCTCCTTCTCAGCCAACTCCAGTAGGCGTTCTAAGTGAGCGGTGTAGCGTGTCTCCAGCAGCTTGTCTGCCAACATCTCGCACAGCGGCGGCGAGACATTCATCGCCAGGCGTGGCTTTGCTCCCGCTTCGTGAAGATTCTGAAGTATGAAAATGATCGGAAGATAAACCTCGGTTATTGCTTCGTAAAGCCAATCTTCTTCGAGAAAAGTCGGATATTCCGGATGCCGTACGAAGGGCAAATGGGCGTGCAGGATCAGGCTGAAATATCCAGCGGGCATTAAACGGATTGTAAAGGAAAGTGGTAAAGACGCAAGGAAGGCCGTTTGAAACGAGAAGCAGGGACAGAGGCGCTGGTGACGGCGCCTCTGGCTCGACAAGTAATTATTTGAGCAAAGAATGCGAGCTCACCGGGCCTGAAAAGTCGCCCGGTCTGATGGGAATTTTTCGCGTGCGACGCGGAAAGTTCACAAGGCTTGCCCCGAAAACAGCGGATGACGACTCTTCTCCCTCGATCTCGAATTCCTCAGCCTCAAATTCGAACCGTTCTTTCAGGGCAGATAAGACACGATCCGACTCAAGGTCGGCCAGTTGGTTCAGGATCCCAAACAGGCGTTTGCCGATAAGCCCGCGAAGCTGTTCCAGCTTAACGCCGGACGCAAGAGCGAACATGGCATATCGGATCTCGTCGCCCTGAACAGCTGCGACCTCATCGAAATGCGTACCGCTAAACTGAGCAAATGCCGAGCGGGTCGCTAGGTCGGCGGCAATCGTGTCGTCGCCCGCGAGTGCCACGTCGAACGCGTCTCGCTGAAATCCTGCCGAATCGAGCACGCGTGCGAACCTGGCCGCAGGAACGTTCCACTCTGCGGCCTCGGCCGGCCTCTGCGAAGGGCTTTTTCGCGGCGTCGCTATCGTATTCGAATATAGCACACGCACATACGGGCGGTTCACGGCGTAAAAGCCGATCTCGGCGCGATATTCGCCGTCTGGATCGACATCAAACCACCAGTTTCCTGCCGCGTCCACGGGATGGATTTCCTCGGCATCTGTGCGCAAATTTATCAGCTTTAGAACAAGCGAGTAATTTGCCGCCTGGCCGAGTGCACGGTTGAGCGTATGAAACGGATTTTTTGCGAGGGTCCAGTAAAAGTAAAGCCGGTTCGGCGACTGCATCAAAAGGCGAGCATGATTTGCCTTTGTCAGCAACGGAAGCTTGGGAACGGCAAGCTCAAGAAACTCTTCCGAATAGTCTGCTAGCGATACGCCGGGCTCAATGGCATCGGAAATCGTGCGACCTTCCGTGCCCTCCACTGCTTCGAGCTTTTCACTCGGTCTTGACGGCGAGGCCGGAAGGCCGCCCGCTTCGGAAAAAACCGCAAACTCGACCGAACTGCCCTCTTTGTCTTGCACCGTTGCTTTTAACTTTCTCGTAACCTTTTCTGCCATATAGATTTCCGCCACTTGCCTAAACTTAAAAGTATGATGGGTTCGAATCGAAGATGCAAGGGTCGTCATCGACGGGCAGTCCAGATGAGTCGGAGAATAAGCGGCACGCCTTCAGGTGGGCGTCGGGTCAACGCCCGATGTTCTTTGCCGATCTGAGCCGTATTTCGAGTTTTCCGATCGAAGCGTTGACCTGCGAGCGGACGGGAATTCGACGCGCGTCGTCGGTGATCCAGATGATCATGCTCCCTTCACCCTCGAGCAAACGGCCCGGGCCAAAGACAAGGGGTTCGACGCGGAAACAATTGACACGGCCGATTGCCGTTTTCTGTCTTTCCTTACCAACTACGCGAACCGGAACGCGATAAACGAGCCCGGAATCGCTGACGGTCATCTCGAACGTGGAGCCAACCGCAAGGGGCACGGTCCGAAGCCGATATATCGCCGAGATTATGTCGTGGGTTTCAGATCTTATGTCTGAGGCTATTTTGCGCGGCGGCCGCATCGGCTGGTTCGGATCGGTCTCCGTGTAGGTGACCTGGTTCTCGCCGTAGTCGAATACGGCTTCGCTAAGGCGGATCCTTTCCTTCTGCACATCGCGCTTCTTTGTGGAATGAGCCTTGAGGTTGCCCGAATCGAAATTGGACACGATCTCCTGTTCAAAACTGAACCGGAAAAGCTTTGTAAGCGTGCCCTTGGAACGGGCATCCGCGTTCACCACGAAGTTCGAAAAGGGTGAAGGGCGGGAAACCGTGAAGGTCATATCCGCAACGGTGATCCCCCGAAGTAGGCTTTTGCTCAGCTTACCCTCGTACGACAGCTCTTCGCCGTCTACGAAAGGGACCACAAGGCCATTGCCGGAATTGCCGTTTTGTGCCGCTAACGTAGCAAATGCGGCCGCCACCATGGCGACGGTTAAAACTGACCTGCTAAAAATTCTCTTCACAACGCAACTCTATGCTCAAATTCTACTTGAAAATGGCCAAATAAGAATTATAACTCATTCGGCACTGTGACCGGCACGGAATTCGCTATTTGGACCGAAAAACACTCCGGAAACAGTCCCGGGCCAATTAACTAGGAGTACGGCCAAGCCCGATTGGATGCCTGTTTTTCGTCAAATTTTCTAAGTCTTTTCTCTACCGCCGCTGCGACCACCTCGACCGGAATGTCCATGCATATCCAGTTCGAGCATGTTCGTCGATGGCAATTGACCCGGCATCCGATGTCCGTTCGTTCAACGCAAATGTCGGCCGGGTTCAAGCTGCCGTTGCGCCACCATTCCGTCGGGCCAAAAATGCCTACCACTGGAGCCCCGGCCGCGACCGCTAGATGTGTCGGCCCTGTGTCGCCACCTATATAAACGCGCGACCTGCGAGCCAACTCAAAGAAGACTTTAAGGCTTGTCCGCGCTACGATCGGCCTGGCTAAACGGCTCGAATCGGAAACTGCGTGTCCGAGTGCGGCGTCTCGCGGGCCAAGCGGCACGATAGACCGAAGCCGATACCTTTCGAAAAGGAGGTCCGCTAGCTTCCCAAAGTTCGATGCCGGCCAGAGCTTTGTCACCCAGCCTCCGGAAGGATTAAGTATCGCGAATTCGCCCCCGGCCTCCCGCATCAGGCCCTCGCTTTCGGCGACAGCCTCTGCCGTTGTCTGGACAGGAAACTTGATCGGAAGGTCACGTGTATCTATTCCCAATGCCGCTTCCGCAAGCCGCAGGTTCTTCCGTATCACATGTATATTCGGATCGACCTCGACTGTTCGGCTAAGAAAGACGCGTCCGGCGGGCTCGCGGAGCGAGCTTTTCGCGAATCCGAATCTTTCCCGTGCACCGGAGAGTTTTGCAATGATCGCCGATTTGATCAGGCCATGGAAATCGATCGCAATATCATACCGGTCCCGCCGAACGGCCCGAAGCTGGTCGCGGATCGCAGGCAGCAGCCCTGACATAGGTTTCCGGGTTCGAAGCGACTGCGTATCGATCTCGATCAGCCGGTCGATCAGGGGATTTCCGGTAAGTATCTCAGCCGACCGGTGCTCGACTACCCAGCTTATTTCCGCATCGGGCAATTGGGCCCGGACCGCCGCGAGCACCGGCAAGGTATGAACAATATCGCCAATGCTTCCTAGTTTTACAAAGAGTATTTTCATTCGTGCTCACCCGGAGAGAACGGGCAAAAAACGCTGGAAATTTGTGTAAAGTATAAGCTATCCTGTAAGACGGAGTCATTGAGCGACCCGCCATTTGCCTCGTAAGTCCTTCCTATGCAAAAGCCAAAGCGTCAAACTCGCGACTTGCGCCCCGCGCTTGTTTTCCTCACCGGCGATCTGATCGCGGTGCCGATCCCCCTAGACCGCGAGGTCGTGATACTCGGTCGTGAGATCGGGGCGGATGTCCGCGTAAACGATTCGCTGGTTTCGCGGCGCCACGCGATGATCGTCACTTCCACCGATCCGGAGACAAAGGAAAAGACTTACACCATTCGGGATTTCGGGTCGCGTAACGGCACGCTCGTGAACGGAGAGCGGGTGCGGGAAGAAACCCTTCAAAACGGCGACAAGATATCCATCGGCGATCATATACTCCGATTCGACCTGTTGGATGAAATTGACCGCGAATATCAGCGCCATATCCATAGGTTGATATCGCACGACGATCTGACCGGCTTGCTATCAAGCCGCTCGTTCTTTTCCGAACTTCGCCGTGAGGCCGAGCGTGCAAAAATAGCGAACAGGCCGTTTTGCGTCTTGATGATGGACATCGATCATTTCAAGCAGGTCAACGACACTTACGGGCATCTGACCGGAAGTAAGACACTGGAAGAAATAGGCGAATCGATCATAAAGTGCCTTCGCAGCGGGGATGCCGCGGCACGTTTCGGGGGCGAGGAATTTGCCGCGTTTTTACTTGACGCAGAGGTGGGACAAGCACTGGTTGCTGCCGAACGTATAAGAAAGGAGATCGAATCACGCGACTTTAGCATCGTAGGGCAAGGGAAGGCCGCCGAAACGCACAACGTTACGATAAGTATCGGCATCTCTTCATTTCCGGACGATTCGAGCGACCCGATCGAGCTTGTCGAAATGGCCGATTCGGCACTTTATCGGGCAAAACGTGATGGCAGGAACCGGACCTGCATATACCGCGATGTGGATGCCGCCGAGCTGGACAGCCAGTTGAAACCTCGTAGCGAGTAATTTTTGCAACTTTGCCTGCTTGCAGGAGTGAAAGACTTTGTTCTGTGTTTCTGATAGAATTTTGCGTTTGTTGCCGGTTCTATTGAGAATCTCCGCACCGCTTTAATAATCGTGATAACAAAACTTAACCTTTCCAGCAACCCTTTCCGAAACCGGACGACGCCGTTCATATTGTCGGCACTGATGATCGGTCTGGCCGGAATGACAGGGATCTATTTCCTAGCAAAACTAAAGGAAAACTCGGACCTGAACGAGATAAAGGCCTCACAGATCAAAGACCTGGAGTCGGAAGTCGCCCGGTTGAAGGGCGAGGGTGAGAAGGTCCAGCAGCAACTGACGCCGCAGCAGCGTGAACTTCTCGTTGCATCCCACCGTCTTGTCGCGAATAAGTCTTTCGGATGGTCGCGGCTTTTTTATGATCTTGAAACGGTTCTTCCGGGCAGCGTCAGTGCCTCGCGGATCTCAGTTGCGAACGTGTACAAGGATGGCGATCAGGTTAAGGCCGAGCTTGATTTCTCGGTGTTGAGCCGTGATTACGCTGCCGTGATGACGATGATCGACCGGATGAACAGTTCCGGTGTCTTTCAGGCAGAACTTCGGGCCCAGGATTTCCAAAAAACGGAGCGGGTCACCTTTACGGAGTTTACCCTTCGTCTGATCTACACCCAGTCCTTTGGACGCCCCGAGGCCCCACGAACGGGCGATGTCGCCCTCAACTCACAAGGAGGTGCCGAATGAGTGTTCAGGATCCGACAATTAAATCAGGACGCGGCAGCAGCGACGAGCCGGAGATCCTTCGTAATGAGATCGGCAACGTTCCCGATCCGACTGTCGTAGTCGACGAAGCCGATAGAACGGTGCTTCTGACCGACAAGGAAACCATCATCTTCGAAAAAGAACCGATGATAGATATTCCGCCAAAGAACCGGCCGCGAAAGGTCTATACCGGAATGTGGGGACCGGTGGAAATAGGCATGCTCGGGGCGGGGATGCTCGCAGTGCTCGCAGTGGTCGTCCTATATGTTTTCTTCGTTGTCCCGTCGAATCGCGAGCTCGAAAACAGTAGTGCAAGGCTTGACCGGCTCGATAAGGAGTACATTTCGGCAAGAGACAAGTACGGCAATATGTCGAATGTAGAGACCCAGGTTGCAAAACTGATAAGTAGCGTTAACGACTTTGAGGCGATGTATCTGCCAGTTTCTTCTACCGGGAGAACGGCTATCTATCAGCGCGTAAATGGTTTGATGATGAGCTACGGCCTGTTTCCTGCTAGCGGCCCGGATTATGCACCGCTTGAAATTCTCGACCGAAGCGGACAAAACGGTGACGAACAGAAGGGTGGAAGATCCCGGTTTCGTAGCTTTTTCCCCGGAGTTTATGTGACGATGACCGTCGAGGGCCCGTACGTCAATCTTCGAAGGTTCCTGCGAGAGATCGAGACGGGAAGCGAGTTCATGGTTGTCAGTGCCGTTGAACTGGAGCCTTCTGATTCACAGCGACAGAACGATCCGGCCGCACCGACGACAGCGAGCTCCAGCGGTATTCAGCCGGGTATGGACCCGACGACCGCCTACCAGATGGGTGCAAATACATCAATGCCGATCCAAGGGCAGCCGGCGCTGCCGTCAAGCGCGCGAGGAAAAATGCATGGCAGTGTTGTCAGCCTCAAGATCGAAATGGCTGCATATTTCCGCAGGCCCACCTCAATGCCAGACGGCTTGGAGCCGGCCGCACAATGAAAGCAGTGAAGAAATTGTTCGAGGGAAAATCGAAGACCGAACGAAATAAGACGATAGCGGCGATAGTGCTTGGGGCCGCTTGCCTCATTGTTTTGTTCATGGCCTTTGGCCGCGGATTTTTCGGCGGTGGGCCGGCGCCGAGAAGTTCAGGAAGCACGCCGTCACCAACGCCTGCGGTCGTTGTCAGGGGTTCAACGAGCCCCGAAATGCCCTCGGTCCAGGACCAGCTGCTCGATATGACGACACAGCCTGTGATCTATACGCCGGCTTCGTTGATCGTCCCCGACCCGGGCAGGAATATTTTCGCGTTCTATGAACCGGCGAAGCCGACACCTTACGTGCCAACGCCGGTGCCGCCCACGCCGTACATAGCGCCGAGCCCGCCGCCGCCGCCGCCGATCCAGATCGCCGTATTAAACCCTCAAAGCGTGTTTGCCGGGTCTAACGGTTTTCGTTTAGAGATCACCGGTGACCGTTTCACACCGGAGACAAAGATCTATTTCGATATGCAGGAGATCCCTTCGACATATATCAGCGAACAAAGGATGACGGCCGACGTTCCTTCCGTCCTTATAAGGAACGATGGCAAACCGAGGATCATGGCCCAGACAGCCGACGGGACCAAGTATTCTAACCGCATCGAACTCGACATTCAGCCGCCGCCCCGACCCCAGTTCCAGTACATCGGAATGGTCGCCAGAACGCATAGAAACAATGATACGGCCTATTTGAGGGAACCGGGCAAAGAACTTCCGACGATTGCGAGACTGAACGACGTGTTGGCGGGCAGGTTTCGTCTGGTCAGCATTTCGGCCGAACAGACCGTGTTTGAGGACGTTACGCTAGGTTTCCGGCATCGGATCGCACTTCATAACCCGCCGCCATCGGCCGCCCCCGCCCAGCCCGGCGGCGTTCTGCCCGGCGGCGTTCTGCCCGGACGTGGCATTCCCGGACAGGGGGTTCCCGGCCGCGGAGAAACATTTGTACCAACGACCCCGGGTGGCCAGCCGGCGTCCAATTCGCGGATTCCCGGCATTCCCGACAACATTCCGCGATACATTCCGCCGGCGTCGAATACTAACAGTCCGGCAAACACAAAACGACCCGTTGATGACGATGAAGACGGTAAACGCTAACGAATCCGGCATGACACTGATGGCGGTCATGGTCTTCATGGTCGTCTTCGCGTTTGCCCTTTTAGCAGCAGCTCCTTCTGTCCAAAACGATATTCAGAGGGAGAAGGAACTGGAAGCGATCCGGCGAGGCGAAGAGATCGCAAATGCGATACACCAATTCGTCATGCATCATCAGGGAACAAAACTTCCCAATTCACTTGACGATCTTCTCGAGGGATTGCCGGACGGCACGAAGAAAAGGCAGATTCTGAGGCAGTCATCGGCCACTGATCCGCTAAGCCTCGACGGCCGCTGGCGGCTGGTCGCACCCTCGCCTGACGTTATCGCGCGATTCGCTAAAAGCGTTCAGCAGTACAACAACGGCATTCTTCCCTCGTCTCCACAGCCGACGCGGTTTTACGACCAATACACGGTCACCCTCGCGAATGTCCTTAATACGCAAAGCGATCTCGATGACCGGGATCAAGAAGAGGATTTCACCGTATCGACCAGCGGGCCGTTTATCGGCGTCGCGAGTCAAAGCCGGTCAAAATCGGTTTTGACATACTACGGCGTCGAAAACCACTCGAGATGGATGTTCACCCCGCTTTTCCGTGGAACTGGTGCGACCAGCATTCGTCCCGGCGTACGACAGCCGCCCCGTTAGATCCGTCGGTGGCGATCCTCGATTTTCCGCCTCAATATTCGCTCTTCTTCCCCCTGAACTCCTGATCTTCCGATTTTCCACTTTTTCACTTCACATAGTCGATAACTATATTCGCAAATGCCTTCACGCCGACGTCGAGGCGGCTGTCGTCGATGAAGAAATCCGGCGTGTGATGGGGAGCTGCTTTTTCGGGATCCATTCCTTTCGGCATTCCGCCGACAAAGAAATAAAACGAAGGCACGCTCTGGAAGAAAGCAAAATCCTCTGCACCTGTGACCCACTCACCTATATGAACGTTTTCCTTACCGGCCGCTTTTTGCAGAGAAGGAAGCATCTTTTCGACCAGCGAGGGCGTATTGTGAGTGACAGGGGCTTTGTTATCGATCGAGACCTCGACCGTAGCACCCATACTCTCGGCGATGCTCGTTGCGACTTGACGGATCTTCACATGGACGTCCTTGTGCATCTCTGCATCGAGCGTGCGGATCGTGCCCGCCATTACTAACTCTTCCGGTATGATGTTTTCGCGAACACCGCCGTTGATGCGGCCTACGGTGATCACCACCGGTGCCTTTGGCAGATCCGAACGCCGGGCGACTATCATCTGCAGGCCGGTGTAAATCTGTGTCGCAACTGCTATCGGGTCGACGCCGAGCCATGGATAGGCACCATGTGTTTGGCGGCCCTTGATCTTGATCTCGAACCAGTCACTTGCCGCCATTACCGATCCGGATTTGTATCTGATAGTGCCGACCTCTGTGCGCGAATTGATGTGGATGCCGAAAATGGCCTCGATCTTCGGGTTATCCATCACGCCTTCCTTTACCATCAACGGCGCTCCGCCCTCCTCGCCGGGAGGCGGGCCTTCTTCTGCAGGCTGAAAAATGAAGACAACGGTACCTTTGATCTTATCCTTCATACCGGCGAGCACTTCGGCGGCGCCCATAAGCATCGCTACGTGCGCGTCATGTCCGCAGGCGTGCATCACACCGACAGTTTGTCCGGCGTATTCTGCGGTGGCCCGCGAGCGGAAGGGCAGATCGTTGCGCTCGGTCACCGGCAGGCCATCCATATCCGCACGCAGGGCTATCACAGGACCTGGCTGCGAGCCCTTTAGAATACCCACGACACCGGTCTTTGCAATGCCCGTTCGCACCTCCATGCCGAGTTTGCGCAGGTGGTCTTCAACGTACGTTGCGGTTTTGAATTCGCGGTTTCCGAGTTCGGGATTCTGATGGATGTGCCGCCGCCATTCGATGATCTTCGGCATCAGCTTTGCAGTTGCGGCATCGATCTCAGCGCTATTGTCGATCGCCGAGACTGGAACAGAAATTACAAATAAAGAGAGAAAAAGACACAAACATCTACGCATTCAAATAGGCCTCCAATTAGATTCTTTGACCTAGATTGTAACGCTCATTGTGTGATTATTCGTAATAGGCACGCGCGGGATGCAGAATGACCTCCGCTTTAGGGACTGGTGAGAGGAGCCTTGTTCGATTTGGCGATGACTTCGACCAACTCGACCAACACTCGGGCAAGGGGTTTGCCAAGGCTCTGAGGGACACTGGTATTCACCTGAACGGCGATAGCAACTTTTTGGTCCGGGAAGTACATCATGTCGGTCATATATCCGGGGAAAAACCCGCTATGCCCATAGGTTGTGCCCGCCGCTGTCGGTCTGATGATCGCACCAAGCCCATACTTCACATTCGGCCCGAGCTTCGCCGGAACTCCATCGACCATCATCGCTGCCATCGAAGGATCGATCGCCTTTCCCTCATACGAATGCTTGGCCCAGCGCGCCAGGTCTTCGCCGGTCGAAGCCCAACCGCCGCCGGTCCACTCGAGCTGGGGATTCACGATAAATTTTCCGTTCTCGATCATCTTATCCTTGCCGCCGAACGGATTATTGGCTCCCGCGTATCCCTGAACAACGCCCTTCATTACGGGCCCATCCTGCGGGATCGTGTTCCGAAGCTTAAAACGCTTGATGAATCGACGATCTGCCTCGTCGTAGAACTGTTTCCCGGTGATCTTCTCGATTATCATCCCGAGGACGATATAGTTCGTGTCCGAATACTCCCAGCCCTTGCCTGCCTCGAAAGGAGCCGGTGAATCGAACAAGTACGCGAGCCGATCCTCGGGCGACCAGACTTTGTACGGATTCGCGGTTAGAAAATCGGTGAACTCCTTCTTGAACTCGTATCTCACCAATCCGCTTGTGTGGTTCATCAACTGACGCACGGTGATGTCCTGCGCGTTCGACACACGCCCGAACCACGGTTCCTTCCCGAAGAACTTCTCTATCTTGTCATCAAGGCTCAACTGGCCAGTCTTTACGAGCTGGAGCGCCATTGCCGCCGCGAACGTCTTACCGGTCGAGCCCGCAGGCATCCGGTCGGTGGGCTTCATCGGCGTTTTGGCATCACGGTCTGAGTATCCTACAGCCAACCCGAATGACTCGCCGTCAGCCAGCACGACTCCCAACGTCGCGCCGGGAAACTTTCCGGCCTGGTGCCATTCCTCGAGCTTCATCTGAAGCTCTTTCTTGAGGGCGTTCGTCCCGGTCAGGGAAACGGCACGCTGGGCGAAAGAGTTCGCGGCTACGACGCTCAGGATAAATAGCAGTGCAACCGATCTTATAATGGTCATAGCGATCACTTCCTGTTCAGGTCCGGCCACCGCTTAGGATCCGGCTTCATTGCCTTTTCTTTCTCAGTGCAATCGTTCGGGTCGATGGTCGACGCACCGTTGGCGATCTTCCATACGCCCTCAATGCGAATGAGATTAAATTGATTGATACCGCAGTGTGACAAAGTGTCGTTGTTAAAGAAAACATAGCGGCCCCAGACCATCGCCCAATCGCCATGCACTTCGACCTTTGGGTCATACATTTCCTCGCGCATCACCTTCGTCTTGTCGGTGAACATCTTCGAGAAAGCTTCGCCGTTGATCGACTGGTATCGCGACTTGCCATCGCGCTGCTTGAATACAGCGGCGAGGTCGGAAGTCGGCGTGTGCAAGCCGAGAATACCGGCGGGATTTGCCGCCGCCATCTCTGCAAATAGCTGATTGACGACTGCGAGGGCTGCGGCCTTGTCATCAGGTTTTTGTGCGATAAGCGACAAAGTTGTCGCCAGCATTATTAATGATGCGTAAAATGTTTGTTTCATATTTTGACTGGTTTGATGCCGCGTGTTTCTCGATTATCGATCCTGAGATTCGACGATCTCGCATTTTTGCTTCCATACCATCGTGATCCTATTGCTGTTTTGTGCCCGAGAGATCAAACGTCAGGCCACGCCAGCGAATTCTGCTGACCTTTCCGCCATCATCCCGTGAAAAACAAACGTCTCCGTAAAACCTGAAATCAAAAAAGCAGTTCGGCTTGACGGAAAGGAGTTTTATGTCGCCTGAAAACAAACTGCCGTTGCTCAATTCGATGTTGAACGCGCCGCCATCTGTCCGAGTGTATGAACCGACAAAATCTGCGAGATCCTTATTTGCAGCGGGATCAAACTTCGGCACCGAGAGTGTCTTGACGCTTGGTTCTTTCCCTTGCAGGATCTCGGTCATTCCCCTTTGGACGAAATCGAAACTGCCGCTCGCCATATTTGAGAGAATGACTAGCCCATATGATTTATCTTCTTTGATCTCAAGGTATGCGCGGCGTCCGTTTGTACTTCCGCTTGCACTCATAAGTCCTTCGCGAATGAAATTCGGCTTAGCCGCCTCACCGTATTTGCCGTCGATCACGGCCAGGCCAAATTTGTGCACGTCCGATGCCGTGCTGAGGACTGAGCCGGCTCCGACCAGGAAGGAATAATCCTTGAAAGGCGCATTTACGTAACCACGTTCGTCGCGAAGATAATCCTGAACTCGCCGCTCAATGATCAAATGGCTTTCCCAATCGACGCTGTCCTTCATTCCTGCAGGGTCGAAGACGTATTTCTTTAACAATTGGGCGTATGTCTCGCCGCTCGCGATCTCCAGCACCCTTGCAAGCACCGAAAACCCGGCAGAGCTGTAGAGCCTTTGCGAGCCCGGCTCGAAAGCCAGATTCGCCTTCTTAACTACGTCGATAAACTCCGCGGTACTGAAGGGCCTGGTCTCTTGTTCGGGCGGCATGACCCGATGCGGTATCCCGGAACGGTGAAACGCGAGCATCGAGACCGTGATCTTTTCGCCGTTCGGGAAATCGGGAATGGATTTGGTCAGCTTATCCTCGAGCCCTATCTTCTGCTGTTCGATCAAACGGAGCAGGATGATCGACGTCATCGGTTTCGTGATCGACGCAATACCGATACGTGAGTTCACCGAATTAGGAACCTTAAGTTCGGCGTTTGCCATTCCAAAGGCTTTCTCGTAAATGATCTTGCCGTTCTCTGAGGCGACAACGACCCCTGAGAATTGCTGCGTCGCAGCCACCGGCATTATCAGATCGTCGATCTTCTTCGATTTGGTGCTTTGACCGGACGTAATAAGCACATTCAGCAACAATGCAGTAGTAAATATCAGAAGTGCATTGAACGATTTAATCTTCACAAACGGTCTCGATTATCTTAACTGCAAGCATCGCGGTCGAAGTCGACGGGCGTCAGGAAAAGGGTTTTGTAAACCGAACTTTTTACCCTATTTCGCGGCGACCTTCGGCGGTGATTGCCAGATTATGTTGATGATCTTCCACTTGCCGTCATATTTAGCGAGGTGCATATAGTCGATGCCCCACACGGCCGTAACCTTAACGCTAGCGGTCATGTCGGAAACGTCGAAGACGATTACCTCTTTCGGAGCATCTTTGGGAATCTGGCTTTTGGCGTTGTAGGTTTTGGCAAGGTTGACGAGCTGTGTATACGTCATCGCGTTTGGCGAGTAAACTGCCTCGCCGGGTTTGGCGTAGAATCCCCGCTTTACGAGTTCGGGGTGAACGCTCCGCTCCATCTGTGCGGGATTAATGTTATAAACCGCTTCGATATAATCCAGAGCCGCCTGCTTTACGGCGGCCCGGTCATCATCAGTCTGCCCAAGAGCCGCGATGGAAAATGCAAATATCGTTAGTGCTATCCATATTGTTTTCATATTTAAGTCCTCTTCGGCTGCGGGCTAACGCTTCGTGCGTCGGGCTGCATATAGTCCCATAAAAATATGCTCAAATTCGCCATTAGTGCTCGCAACAAAAAGCATTCCTCCGCCCGGGTACGAAAACTGATTCGTGCCAGAGGGTTTAAGCTCATGCTCCTTATCGTCGGTTGTTACGTAGAGTTTGCCCTCGCGTAGAGACACATCCCAGGATTGTGGAGCGTGCTCGTATTTGCCGACGAATCGCACCTTTTTCTGATCGGCAAGGGCGGCTAACGCAGCCGCCGTGAACATCTTTGTCGTGGAGCCGATCCGAAACAGAGTGTCGGGCGTGACCGGGCTTCCACCTTCTACGCTTTTCGTTCCGAATCCGCCGGCGTAAACGACCTTGTCGCCATGTACGATAAGAACCGCGGCGCCCGGAGTATTGGTCGCCGTCATCTCGACCTTGACCGTGCCCGCTAGATCATCCAGCTTCTCTGCGACCGTACGGCCGTTGGCAGGTGCCGATGGGCCGCCGGCTTGTCCGTATAGGTTCAGGTTCAGGTTGAGGCTGGTCAGGGTAAGAATGAGCAGCAAGGACGCCACCCTCCTACCGGAGATGGTTTTCATAGGCCGATGGAATAAATAGCTACTTCGCCCTGATCGCTAGTCTTTTGATCTTCCACGACAGCGTGCTGTTCCTGAGCCCGAGAAGCCGCGCCGCCTGATTCTGGCGGCCGCCGGTCCTTTCAAGAGCCGATTCGATGAGATGAGCTTCATAACGTGCCACTCTCTCGTAGAAATTGAGGCCGTCACTAGGGTCGATCTCGGTCGTATCCGTTCGCAGATCTGGTTCATTGAGAAGCGAGCGGATAGTCGACCGGATAAGGTCGATCCTCGAAGCATAGCCAGGCTTGGCCTTGCGGGCCTTGCCATTCCCGGTATTTCCATTCATTGCTGCGGTTGCCATAAGTACTTCCTTTATGGAGGCAATCCAAAATCGCCAAGTATTCTTCTATTGCCCGGTGATCGCGACACCATCCGGCGTCCGTCCCGTCTCAACGCTTGCTTCAACGACGCCGGTCCTCAAATTCACTCGATGCACCCGGTCCGGCTGGAGCGCGGTGACATAGGCATAATTCCCGTCCTTTGAAAAATCGATGCCGAACGGCGTTCCCTCGATCTTTATCCGCCTGACGATCGCTTTTGTCGCGGCATCGACGACTATGAGTTCATTCGCCGGCCAGGTTGGATTTACAACAAATTTGCCGTCCGGTGTGAACCTCACCCGGTAGGGCCGTCCGCCGAGATCTACACGCTGCACCACCTTGTTCGTCGCAGTATCGATCACGTCAATGCCATTGTCCTGATTCAGCCCGACCCAAACTTCCTTTGCGTCCGGCGAAATGTCTATCGCTTCAGGCTGGCGCCCAACCGGTATTTGCGTGATGGCCGAACCCGAGGGAGGGACATTCTGAAAGGCAAATGCCGTAACCGAATTGGATCCGATGTTTGCCGTAAAAAAGCGACGCTGATCCTTGCTGCCTGCGATCATGTGAGAACCGTTTTGGCCGGTTCCCATGATCCAATCAACTTTGTTTGCGATGGGATCATACCGTGCGATCGCCCTGCTGGTTTCTGCCGTGAGATATAGCTTTCCGCCGATCAATTGGATACCGTGCGGACGAAGCAGCGGGCCGAGATCTACACGGCGAATCTCTTTCGCGGTTGCGATATCAATGATCGAGAGTGTATTTCCAGGAGTCTGGGCTCCATAGTTTGCTACATACGCCGTTTTGCCGTCCTCCGAAAATACGACCTCGTGCGGGCCGGCCCCAACGGGAACTTTGCCGGTCACTTTCATCGCGACCGGGTCGATGATCGCCATATCGTTGTCGGTCTTGTTAAGGACGACAAGCACCGGCTTGGTCTGTCCGATGACGATCGTGTAACCCTTGAAAAAGATCACGATCCCGAATAGTAGAAGGGTGCCTATATATTTGCTTTTTTTCATAACCGGGTGCTCTTGCGAGCGATTGAGTTAACAAATTTAATACGAGCTTAGTCTTTAGAGTTCGCGTTTGTGACGAAACGTTGCACGTCGGGACAGAACGCGGTAATTGGTTGACCATTTTTGTGTTTCGGTCAATTGCCGATGCAGCGGAACCTCGGTTCAGGAGTACTTCTGATCCGAAATCAATCTAAGAACTCGGCGTGGGCCGATCTGCAAACTTCGATCAAACCTGATTCTCGAAAAGTTCAAGCATACGTTCACGATAGTTCCTGCTCAACGAAAGCTCCGTCCCGTTGTCGAGTATCACGGCGTAATCGCCGCTGAACATTGGGTGCAGTTCCTTGATGCGGTCGATGTTCACTATCGTCGATCGGTGAATGCGATAAAACTTGTCCGGGTCCAGTTTCGACTCGATGCCGTTCATGGTCTCGCGGACCATATGGGCCGTCTTGCCCGTGTGCAGCTTGACATAATTTCCGGCTGCCTCTATCCAATCTATCTCCCCGACCTTCAAAAAGAACACCCTGCCGACCGATTTCACGACCAGCCTTTCAAGGTACTTTCGTTCGGTACGAAGATCGGCTATCAGCGATGTCAGCCTCTCGTCCAGTTTGCCGATACGTCTTGCTTCGATCTGGTCGCGTGCGTGTGCAACGGCCTTGTGGAGCCTTTCCCGGTTAAAGGGCTTTAGCAGATAGTCGAGAGCATGCACATCAAACGCCTGCAACGCATATTGATCGTAGGCCGTGACAAAAACTATCGCGGGCATCGATTCGGTGTCGAGCGCATTGACCACCTCGAAACCGTTCATTTCCGGCATCTGAATATCGAGGAAAACCAGGTCCGGATCCTTTTCTAATATGGCCTTGACCGCCTCTTTGCCGTTGCCGCATTCTCCGATGACTTGAATCTCGGGCTCTTCGCGCAATATCCGCTTAATACGGTCGCGTGCTAGCGGTTCATCGTCGACGATCAATGTTCTAATCTTCGCCACAGGATCTTAAATGCGCAGGGCCTCCTCGTCTTTTGAACCGTCGCCATCACTGGTTGTGGGGCCATTGCTGTCAATTCAGTACAAGGCGTCGGGCAAGTTCGTCGCCCGCAAGCCCGGAATCCTCATGAGGGACAGGATCTGCAAAGGTCGTCGTCTTATACGGGATCGTCAATCTCACAACGACTCCCGAGCCGTCCTCATTCGCCAGGTCGAATGCCTGGTTCTCACCATAAAGATGCCGAAGCCGGCGGCGCGTATTAGAAATGCCAACGCCCTCGACCATCTTTGCCAGGTCCCTGTTCGGCAAGCCGATGCCGTTGTCACTTACGGACAGCAGTAAATTTTCGTTCTCGCGGATGGCGTCGATCCTGATCTTCCCGCCGATCGAACGCGGGCCGATGCCGTGCTTTATCGCATTCTCGACCAGCGGCTGAAGTATCATATTCGGGACTATTGCATCCCACATCTCAGGCTCGATGCTCATCTCGACCTTGAGTCGATCGTGAAAACGCGTTAGCTCGATCGCGAGATATTTTTCAAGGAACTCGAGCTCCTGTTTAAGCGAGATCTCCTGCACCTCAAGATTCTCCAACGACATTCTCAGCAGGTCGCTGAGATCGGCGATCATACGCTCTGCCGAATCCGGATCGCGATAGATAAGTTCTGAGATCGCGTTCAGAGTGTTGAACAGAAAATGCGGGTGGAGCTGCATTTTCAGCACCTGGAGGCGTGTAGTTGCCAACCGGGCCTCAAGCTGCGAGGTACGCAATTCCCTTTCCCGATTCTTGCGGTAATACCTGATCGCATGCTGGATGCCGACAACGCCCCAGTAGATCGCAACGCTAAAATGAAGATTCACGATCAGAAAGATCTGAAAGATCTCCAGATACGACGCGGATTCGTATCGTCGCATGTATCCAAGTTTGGGAAGGACAAATGCTGCGATCGCCAATTGTCCGACGGCTACGACAAAACTTGAGACGAGATGAATGGGAATGCTCGTCTTCCACTTTCCGCCCTCAAACGGAAACCGGCGGCCAAGCCACAAGATCACCGGACTTATCGCAAACCATAGATAACCCGAGAAAAGCTGCCAAAGCAGGACGCGCCAGAACGGAGGCGGGTTTTCGGAAAGCCGGCTTTGCAAGGCAACCTGGCTCGCGAAAAGGAAGCCGAACAGCGTCCAAACGCCCCAGATAGCGGTCCATTTCAGGCCTCGTCGCTGCATTGCGGATTCGAGATTCATCGTTGCTTATAATTATCACCGATAAACCGCCGAAACAAGACGGTTGTGATGAAACGATAAGAATCGCTGACGACAGGTGTGGTGACCGCTCGATCCGCATGCCGGATCAAGGCGGGTAGATCAGCCTCCGAGACATAATCTGCTTAGATCGATTTGAGGCGTTCTTCGAGAAGCCGTGTGGAAACGGTGAGAAAATCGTGGGCCGTAAGGATACCAAGAAGCTTCTTGTCCGCACAGACGGGCAGGCACCCGATCTTCTTTTCCCGCATCAGGTAAAGTGCTTCGAGGGTAGGGGTTTCGGGCGAAACGCAGATCGGGTCGCTCTTCATAATCTCGTGGACAACTACCGGCTCTGATGGCCGATCTCTCCTTTCGGCAAAGAAGTTCAGAAGGTCGCGATGGGAGATGATCCCGACAAGCTCACCCCTGTCATTTTCGACGGGAATGTGGCGAATGTGTTTCCACTCCATCAGGCTCGCCGCGAGATCGAGTACATCGTCGGGCCGGACCGTAAAGAGGTCGCAGGACATGAACTGTTCTACGGTTCGATAGTTGTCGATCCACTCGGAATGCTCCGGAATGTTGGCCAGCGGCCATGTATGGAGAGGTTCGCCGGCGATCTGGTTCTTCAGTGTTTCGGACACTATCGTTCTCATCCTCACATTGGTTTTGGCCGCTTTGTCCATGGACTGAAGCGAATTCAAGATCCAACGGGCACCGGTCATCTCCATTTCTACACGCTTTTCCAACACGCCGAGATAACGCTCGATGTCCTCTGCATCGATCGCAACGCTCTTCAGCCCTTCCTTAGCCAGAGGCAGCAACTCGTACAACAACAGATCACGAGCACTATGTGCCTTGCCGTCAAGCCAGGTTATCTGCGAGCGCAGCCCAAAGCGGGCCGCGCTGAAAAAATTAGATTTGGCATCGTCAAAAGAAAAGATATCCCGCACATCTCGATGCTGTTCGGGCAGGGCTTTCATCAGGCCGAGAAAGAACGCCGAGTTTGCCATCTCATCGATGATGGTCGGGCCAGCCGGAAGAAAACGGTTCTCTATCCGGAGGCTCGGTTTTCCGTTCATCACTCCGTAACACGCCCGATTCCACCGCCAAACGGTGCCGTTATGAAGCCGCCACGCGCTCAGTTTCGGAACACCGCCGCTCTTGAGCACATCCAGTGAATTTTCTTCTATTTCACGGGTGAGGATGATACGAAATCTCGCGACGTCTTCGTGAAAAACTTCGAGTATCGAATCATTTACCCACTCGCGCCCGAATGTCACCCTTGCCGGCCGGCTTCGTTCCTGATGTGTCGGCCCGCGTTCATCGACTGACTGCTGAAACAGCGCCAGCCGAGTTTCCTGCCACAACCGGTGGCCCATCAATATCGGAGAGTTCACCGCTGCGGCGAGGATAGGCGCCGAGACCGCCTGCGCCCAATTGTAATATTGCGTGAATTTATCGATCGGGACCTGAAGATGGACCTGAAAACTCGTGTTGCAAAATTCGACAAACGTGTCGTGAAGATGGAGCCTTAGCTCTTCAAGCCCCTTGATATGGATGACGCGGTCGTCGCCGTGAAGGGCCGTCAACACTTGATTCAGCTGTTTGTAACGCGGGCTGGGTGTGAGATTTTTCTCGACAAGGTCGGATTTCTGTATTGTCGGCAAAATACCGCAAAGGACCACGTCGCCGGAAAACTCACGCATCGCTTTTCGGACAATACCGACCACCTCGTGCAGTTCGGCCTCAAGCCGGCTGAGGCAATCGCCGTCAAGGTCGAGAGGCGTAAGATTCGCTTCGAGGTTGAACCGGCCTATCTCGGTCGTCAAGCGCGGGTCGCCTGCGGCCTCGATTACCTCCATTGCCAGCGGTGCAGGATGCATCGAAGAGTCGACCAAAAACATCTCTTGCTCGGCCCCGATGCGGCTTGCATTGGCCTCAAGCATCCCTTCCGCCAGCATCTTCTCAAGCGCGTGCAGATCGTTGATCACTGCTTGCGTGAAAGCTCGAAGTTCCGCATCGTCCGTCTTCGTGGCAATGTGTTTCTCGCCCATTGGGTTTTCAGTCTTTCTGATTTAGATTTGGCAAGTATTATAACGCCTTTCTTGGTTGAGTGTCTGTGGCACGGCTCACAAACGGGCTAACGGTATCGAATTTTCTTCTCGTGACCACAAGAGACTCGCCCAGCCACCTTAGTTTTCTGAACCCGAGCAAGTGAAAGATCTGGAGCGGAAAGAATCGAGCAACGGAGGTGTTTATCATAAGCACGTCGGGATCTTTTTCGGATATCGAAACGCCGGGCAGCAGATGAACAAGATCGCCGACACGAAGACGCCGCAGAAGACCGGAAAGCCAGATCCAAAATGGCGAGACCTCGCGGCCGATGAAAAACCCGTCCTCCCCCAGCTTTTGATAAAGCGGCATCAGTATCAGGCCGCCTTCTGTAGCGAGCACGCTACCTTTCGCGTCGTCTGCCAAATGTTCATATTTCCGCACGGCGTCGAAATTCCTGAAACCGGGCAGCATCTCAAATCCGCTTTCATCTGTGAGTACGTGCCGGTAGCGGACCTCTACGATGCGTCCTCGCCCCGTCACATTCTTCAGATGCTCATCGTATATTCTCAGTTCTGCATTGTCCTCGACGACTCCCGCATTGACGAGAGCTCGCCACGAAAGGGCCTCGTGCGTTCGCACGGTTGATTCCGCAAAATGCTGGCCGCCTTCGTAACCAAGCGTAACGGCTCCCTGGTTGTTCAGGTACTCGAGCAAGGTTCCCTCAAGCTGTTCTTCGATACCGAGCAAGATCGTCACCGGAAACTTTTGAGCAAATGAACGGTTTCGGAGTGTGTCGCCAACCGTCGCAAACGGAACGCCCTCAGCTGAAGTGGAATGAAGATCGACCGCGTAAACTTCATTCCTTGCCGTGTCCAGGATGGGAAGAATGTCCGCCAGCAGGTCCGCTTGCTCGTGGTCTTCGGATGAAACCGGGCTGCCCTTTGTCGCTCCTTCCTTGTTTAGCGCGATGTTCTCTGCGGTCCAATGGCGATTGAGATCGGAATCGATAAACCGCACGCCTCTTTCAACAGCCCTGCGATTGCCGACAAACAAATATGCCCGGCCATTGATCCGAATGTCTCCGATCCTTAGTCGTTCGGCTACCTGCCTCAACGCCTTCTCACCCGCGATCTCGTTGCCGTGCACCGATCCGAAGACCATCAACGTCGGCCCATCCCGGTCGCCGTTAAATTCGCCGATCAAGTGGCTGTGATCATTGTTCGAAGGCGGCGTCATCTCTCTGTTATACTTTCCGTGAATTGTCATTTTTCCGCACTCGGTTTGCAAGCTATGGACAACACCGACACCCTGATCGGCACGGTCAAGGGCCCAGGATCGCGGCCTTACGAATATCTTTTCATCACTCGCGACAACCGAAAGGCAGCGATCGGAGAGTTTGTTTATTACGCAGCGACCGAAGGCAGTGAAGAGCGAAAGATCATCGGCACTATTAGCTCGCGAGTTCTAGTACGCGGCCTTCCCGATGCGTTTCTTGCCGAAGCGGACGTTGCCCCGGCCGAGCTTGCGGCAATGCTCGGGATGGAAAAAGATCCCGCGGATATTCTAGAGATAACGGTCGAGACAATAGGATACTTTAATCCCAAACTCGGCGACTTCGTAAACCCCCGTATACCGCCGCAGCCCGGTGACCGCGTTCATTTGGCATCAAGCTCGACGCTGTCGGAGATGTTAAGCCCGAAGCGCGAAGGAGAATCGGGTTCCGCACACATCGGCTCGCTCCTTACGCGCGAAGCGGGCGAGGTTCCCATCGTGTTGTCGGTCCGCGACGTGGTCTCCACACACCTAGCTGTCCTCGCATCGACCGGAGCAGGCAAGTCGTACACCGCCGGAGTTCTGGTCGAAGAGTTGATGCGTCCCCACAATCGCGCCGCCGTGCTTATCGTTGACCCGCACGGCGAGTATCACACGATGTCTTCGCTCCAGGGCGATAAAGCGTTCTCAGGTGACGATGGTTATACACCCGAGGTTAAGATCTTCAGGCCTGACACGATCCGCGTCCGCTTCTCAAGCCTGACAGAAGCAGACATCAAGTATCTTCTTCCCGACGGCACGTCGGACAAGATGCTTCATTTTCTTCGCCAGGCTTACCGCAGCTTGAAGGACCGGCTGAAGGCCGAGGGGAAACGCGACTATCTTTACGGCTATTTCGATCTTCGCGATGAGGTCCAGCGACAGCAGTACGGCAAGGACGATAGGGATGCCGGCGACGGCGGAAACGTTTCGTCGATCCAGGGCCTGCTGTGGCGGCTCGATTCGCGTTTCGAGCGGCAAGACGGTATATTCCACGCTCATGAGCACATTGAACTTTCCGAGCTTTACCGGCCCGGCCGATGCACGATCCTCCAGCTTTCTGAGATCGAACATCCCGAACAACAGGTCATCGTCGCGACGCTGCTTCGCCGCGTGAATAAGGCCCGCGAGTTGACCGTTGGCGGCCATACCGATAAGGGCGAGAATTTCCTCGACTATCCCGTGTTCACTCTTCTCGAAGAGGCACACAGGTTCGCGCCGGCAGGAGCGAATGTTGTGTCCACAAACGTTCTAAAACAGATACTATCGGAAGGAAGAAAATTCGGAGTTGGTGTCGGGCTGATCACGCAGCGGCCGGGCAAGCTTGACCAGGACGTCTTGTCGCAGTGCATGACCCAGATAATCATGCGGATAGTGAACCCGATCGATCAGCAAACCGTCGCCCAATCGGTCGAAGGCGCCGGGCGGGCGATGCTGTCGGAGCTGCCGGCCCTGACAAAAGGCCAGGCGATCATTTCCGGCGTTGGCATCAACACGCCCGCTATGTGCCGCATCCGCCAGCGGATCACCGCACACGGCGGCGAAACGTTCGACGCTCCGGCCGAATGGCTAAACTGGCATTCCTCCGCCGAACGGTCTAAACGCCAGCAGGACGAAGCACCTTACCTGAAATCCACCGACGAAAAAAAGCTGGAAAAAGTTGGCAAGATCAGGATCTAGGGAGGGACTACGGACAAGTGATGAGGGTCGCGCTTTAGTGACGAGGGACGAGAGGTAAGAGAGGACAATTCACCATTCACCATTCTCAATTCTCAATTTTCAATTCTCCGGCGTTCGCTCACGGATTTCTCAATCGCTGAACTTCCTGCGCGTTCCCATCGGCAATATCGTTTCGAACGAGGAGCACAAGCTCGACGCCGGGCCGGAGCGGGTAGATGCCCTCGAGCTTGTAGCGTGAAGAATAGCGGGCTATCACCTCGCGGTCCTGGTCGTTCTTTTTCGCGACTATAATCTCCGCGGTCGGGTTATCGACGGTCCGGCCGTGATAGACCGCTTTTGGAAACCGGTATGTGTACCACACCATCGGCCAATAGTCGGGTGACACGATGTCTATAGCGAGGTCATTTCCTTTTCCGCTTTTCACTGCATACCTGTCGATGCTCTCCATCATATGCATGAACTCGCGTTTTGTGTGGGCATAGACATACATCCGGTCGTTGTTGTCGTAGTTGACGAAGTTGAGGTTATACGACTGGTAGGCAAGAAGGGCTGCAGCGGATATTCCGAGTACGGCTCCGGCCGCCTTGACCGTGGAATTCTCGGAACGTACGAGCTCGTTGATGCCGTAGCCCGCGATCAGGCACATCGGCAGCAGAAAGCTTAGTGCAAGCCATGGCGTCTTGTACGGTATCAGCGAGTATGCCAGAAACAGGCCAAGTGCCCATAGGGCAAGAAACATCGGAACGCGGTGCCGTCCTTTGAAAAACGCGATCAGCGTCCCGACGGCCGCAAGCAGCACTATCGCCGCTTCGACCGCGGTCTCGAGCTTCGGTCCTGGCTGGCTGTAACCGAACATCCAGCTTAAGTAGCCCCAGAATCCGCTTTGCGTGTGGTCTTTCGTGCCGGTTTTTGTCCAGATCGCATATGCCTCGAAAGCCTTCTGCACGCCTTCCGGATAGGTAAAATAGGACGAGAAAAAAAGCACGCTTACATATATGAAAACGCCGACGGCCGCTGCGGCGAGTACAAGCCGGTCGCTGCCTTCGCCGGTCGCTTTCAGAAAATTCGCCCAGCTTATCTCATTCCCCGCTCGAACATTTTCCGGCGTGTCGCTTACGGAACCATATAATCTTTCCCAGATCAATATGCACGGTATCGCGATGAGCATCGTGCCCAACGTAATAAACGCCGTTTCTTTTGTCGCGAACATCAACGCGACCGACGCAGACGCCAATAGGACATAGATCGGCCGGCCGTTGTTCCACGCGAGCAGCATCCTGATAACGAACACCGCCAGCACGGCCTGGATCAGGACGATCGCGATACGAAAGCCCCACAGAGATGAGTTGCTTTCACCGGCGAGGCTCGCCGCGATCATCAGACCTGAAGGCAGAAAACCGACAAGGATAAGAAGCGTCATCCAACCGACGGCAAACGGCCCCGCCGATTCGCGGCGAATAAAAAGCAATATCGATAGGACAACCGCAAGGCCGAGGAAAACGAAGAAGATCTCGTGTATGAAATAGCGTGAGATATAGACCATTCCAGGCGAAAGTGCGATAAACAGGCCCGCCGCTAAAGCTCCGACCTTTCCGATAAATGGCCGCAGGAAAAACGCTAGGATGACCATCAACACGCCGAACACCGCCACGCTTGCCCGCACCGAGATGGTGTTCATCCCGAAAAGCTTCGAGAAAAAAAGCGAAATATAATAAAGCGTTGGCCCGTGATAGTTCGACGGATCATATTTGTAGATCCCGTCCTTTACGAGCGTATTCAGAAAATAACCGTTGACGCCCTCGTCGTGGTGGAACGGCTTTAGCGCAAGATCAAAAAATCTCAGGAATGCAGCTACGAGAGTGATCAGGCCGCAGTTCACCAGCCATAGCACGTCGAGGCCTTTTCGTTCCGATATAAGTTCTTCTTCGTTCCCGTTCTGCAATTGATCTATCCTGCCTTCAAATGTCGATCAATCCCGCTTATTAACTACTTCACACGATAAACTTGATATTGCCCGAAATCAGCCGCCACCGGGTACTTTGCAAAATAGGGCTCGTTCGGTCTGACAGAAGACCGCTCCTCGGGCGAGATCAGGACAAAGTCTATCCCGTATTTTCGCATGAGTTCTTCGGCTGCCGGGCCGCCCGCATACATCGTTTTAATGTCACGTTCCCTTTCTCCATAGTCGATCCCGTGCGATCCGAGATGGCCAGGATAGCGCATCAACGAGCGGCGGCCGGTCAACACGACCGCCGACTTGTAGGTCGGAGCGTTCAGGAAAAGGGCTTTCGGCTCAGCGATCAGCTTCATTCGGTTTGCCGCCTTGACCGCGTCCGCGTCAAAGACACCCATCTTCACCGCGCCCGCGGCGGTCCGCCAAACGTCGAGGGCACCAGAGAATACGAGAATGATCGTGCAAACGACAGCCGCGGCCTTGCCGACACCTGCATTCCTCCAAAGCCAAGAGATCGCGAGTGCGGCCAAGGGCAGCGATCCCACGAGCCAGTAGATAAGTATCTTGATATTGTCCCATTCCCACGGTGCAAATTTCGCGACATTCGAGATCAGGAAAAGGAAGACGAACGGGATGTAAAACATCAAAAGCTTTGCAGACGGCCGGACTGCCTCGGCCATCTGGCCCTCTCGCTTTTTTGAACGCGCCTTATCCGAGCCTTCGCCTTTGCCTTTGCCGCCATACCAATAAAGTGCACAGCCGAATATCACCAACGGGATCAGCAGGCCGGTGTTCTTCAACCAAAACCAAACGATGTTCGTATTCTGCGAATCCCAACCAAAATGCCAGTCAAAGAATTTCGCCGTTTCGGTGGCGCTTCCCGTCATCGACCATGCGAGCTGCGGCACCGCGACCAGGCAAACCCCCGCACCAAAGCTGATCCACTCGCGCCACCGGTCAAGCCGGAAAAAGAAAAGAAATGCCGTGATGATGAAAAGCACCCCGAGGCTGTGAAGATGAATTAGCGGAAGCATACCGGCGAGCATGCCGGTCAGGAACATCACCGCCAGTCCACTCGGGATCCTGCCGAACAAAAGACTGGTACGGTCGCCGCCCTTTCCAACTTTCGCCTGTTCTACGCCGGACGATCCCGCCGCTTCCGTGTTAAAAGTTCGCCACAACACGCCGAGTACGATCAATGTCAGCGGCATCCCTAACAGAAGGCTTCGCTGGGTTATGAACAGCGTTGTGAGCGAATTTCCCCATCGAAACGCGCCGGGTTCATGGCCGATCGTATAGTCTTTCGGAAGAGCAAAAATGTAATCCAGAACTCCTTTGGACTGCGCGGCCAGATCGCCGAAGAACCAGATGAATCCCAAGCCGCCGCTGAAAAACAAAAGCGCCGGGGCGAGTTTTGACGCGAGCCGGTCGCCCACGAGCCGAAACACAAACCTTTCCAGGATCACGAGCAATGCAAACGCCCACGCGACATTTTGGACGAACATAGCTTGCCGCAACCCGGCGCCAAATTGCATAAAGGCGGCCGTCAAAAGGTCGGCGATGAACGGATATGAAAACTTCGCGCCGGCAAACGACGGGTTCTCAGGCGGAAAATTTGCCCCATCCGTAAAACTAAGGATGGCTCCAAGATGGTAGGGCAGGTCGCCGAGATTGTTTGAGGCACCTGTGAAAATGCCCTCCTCAGTCTCAAACATCGCCTGGCTGAAAAAGAAGCAGAAAAGCAGCAGAAAGCTCGCGTAATAAAGAAAACGGACCATCTTGTCAGTGGTCGCGCTCTGCATCTTGCCTTTAGCACGTGCCCGATCAAGGTCAAACTGTTTCCGGTACGGCCCGCGATAAAGTAAAAGCACGGGAAGTAGAGTAATAACGAGCGCAGCGGCCGCGGAAACCGTGCTGAGGCCCACCGCCATCGCGATGAGAAAACTCACCGTCCCGAAGATCGCAGAACCGATAATCGTCCCTGCTGCGAATCGCCAAAGAAGCGGCTCATCGCTCTCAAAAAGATAAGTAAGCGCTATGCCGCCAGTAGCGATCAAGAGAATTAGGGCGAGTGAGACGAACATAATTCAGGGTGGAAAGCCTTGCCATAAGTTAGCGTAAATCGACACTTCAGCAAAGTCTTGCCATCGCTGAAGGTAAATCTGGCTTGCCGTATCACAATGGGCTATACTTTTGTAAATTTCCATTAGAATTGTATATGCGCATGCGCCTAACATCGATCGCCATGAAAATTATTATGTTCTCCTTAGTGTTTGCCGTGTCGATCGCCTTTGCAACAGAGCTTGCCGCGCAGGTTCAGCCGTTTCGAAGCCTTGAGGTGATCGCAAACTTCCATCAGGCGTGGTTCCCGGTGAACAAACCGCCCGAGCAGGAAATATCGATCCGAGGATTCGAGAGGTTTAACGACCGGTCGGGCATCGTCTTTACCGAAACGGCCTTATTCGTGACCGACAACGGCGGCGAATCTTGGGCGGTGAACGGGCCGGCGTTACGCGGGCATCAGCACATCGCTTCCGTGCACTTCACAGACCGTCGCAGCGGTGCCGTGCTTTTGCATGACCGGTCGGCTGGCGATCTTTTGATCGCGCGGACCTACGACGGTGGTTCGAATTGGGCAACACTCAAAGTAGATCTGACGTTCTCCGGCGGCGATCTCGATCTGTCGAATGCTCGTCTGGCCATAAGCGAACACAAGTTTGAGATCATTGCGCGCGTCGTGACAAGTTCGAATTTTGAAGGCTGGGAGCGTCATGCATCGGCCGATGGCGGTGTCACGTGGGTTTTGGCAAAGCGATTTGTCGAACCGCGTAGCAGTGACGAACCCGCCGCTTCAGAGCAGAAGTTTAACTGGTCGATCGAGTCCTCAGGAGAATGTTTCGGTATTAAAACCGGGTGTGTTCAGGTTCGGCGTTTGTTCATCTCCGGTCTCGATGTAACACCGCAACCCATCCGCGAGGCGATAGACCACGGCCGTGCGTTCGCTCGTCAGGAAGCGGAAAGTAGACCGATGTTCGGTGCCGTACCGGGCGGGTCGACGCGCATCAGCCTCAATCGGGGGTTCGACAAATGCACCGCTGCACCCGTTTCGCAGATGCAGGCGTGGTGGGACAACTCGCATTTTCACGACGCGAACATCTACATGAGCGGCCGAAATCGAGGCTGTTCGCAGGCCCAGCTTACGGCCTCGTGGGTTCAGCAAGTGTCGGAAATGGGCTGGGGCCTGATCCCGACCATCGTCGGCTATCAGTCGCCATGCTCGGTTTGCGCGTCTTGCGTCAAGCACAGCTACGATCCACCGACCGCCGAACAGCAGGGCCGCGGCGAGGCCGATATTGCCGTCACGGACGCCAATAACCTCGGTCTAACCACAGGCTCGATCCTCTACTACGATATGGAGCGATACGACGAAACGGCCGGGACGCCCGGTTGCCGCGTCGCGACCACCGCTTTCCTGAAAGGATGGACGGAGCGAATCCGCGAACTCGGCTACAAGTCCGGCACCTACGGCTCGCCGAGAAACGCTATCGACGATTGGCAATTCATGCCCGAACAGAGCCGGATGGAAGCGGTTTGGATGGCCCGTTGGGATAATGTCCCGTCCGTTTGGACCTATTTACTTTTTCCGACGTTTCCGAACGACGTTTGGGCAAACCACCAGAGGATCAAGCAATGGCAGGGCCCGCATAACGAAACTTGGGGCGGCGTGACGTTCGAGATCGACGGAAACATCGCCGATGGCCCGGTCGCGGGCATCCCGATCCCGCGAAACACGGTCTCGGATTTCGACGGCGACGGCCTGACCGACATCAGCGTTTTTCGGCCTTCGACCGGACAGTGGTTCGTCGCGGGCACGCTTGGGCCAAGCTATAACATCCATCAGTTCGGCGTCGATGGCGACCTCCTTGTACCCGGCGATTACGACGGCGATGGAGAGACAGATCTCGCGGTTTTTCGCCCGTCAAATTCGACATGGTATTTCCGGACAAAGGGCAGATTTTATACCCGGCAGTACGGCCAGCCCGGCGACATACCCGCTCCGGCGGATTATGACGGCGATGGGCGAACCGACATTGCTCTGTTCCGTCCATCAACCGGTGTCTGGTATATCGCGTTCAACGACAGCCGGAACACTTTCGCACAGCGGCAGTTCGGTCAGGCCGGCGACCTTCCTGCATCGGGCGATTATGACGGAGACGGCCGCGCCGATATCGCCGTTTACCGGCCTTCGAACGGGACCTGGTACGTACAGGGCAGCGCCGGGAACTTTTTCGCGGCGACATGGGGCGAGGCCAACGATATTCCCGCACCGGCGGATTACGACGGCGACGGCCGCATCGACCTTGCTGTTTTTAGGCCTTCGAATGGGAACTGGTATCTGATGCGATCGACCGAAGGCTTCTATATACAACAGTTCGGCATGAATGGCGACTTACCGACACCCGGCGATTATGACGGCGACGGGCGGTACGATATCGCCGTTTTCAGGCCGTCGAACAGCACGTGGTATATGAGCCAGAGCCAGGTTGGATTCAGAGTGCGGACCTTTGGCGTCGCGACCGATGAGCCTATACCGAAGGCCTATCTGCCGCGATAATCCTGTTCACCGCAGCCATCATTTCGTGAACCGGCCCCGGCAAGCTACAATCTTCGTTTTGCCCGTCGAACCATTTTGCGTCCGGGGCCGATCGTAACGAAGTATGCTGCAAGCAGGAATCGTAGGATTGCCGAACGTCGGCAAATCGACATTATTTAATGCATTGACCGCACAGGAAGCCGCCCTCGCAGCGAATTATCCATTCGCGACGATCGAGCCTAACGTCGGCGTCGTTGCCGTTCCGGACGACCGCCTCGCAGTGCTCGAAAAGATCCACAAGTCACAAAAAGTAGTACCGGCGACGGTCGAGTTCGTCGATATCGCCGGCCTTGTGCGCGGTGCCTCGAAGGGCGAAGGGCTCGGCAACCAGTTCCTCGCCAACATTCGGGAAACACACGCGGTGATCCAAGTCGTTCGCTGCTTTGAGGACGAGAACATCGTCCATGTTGAAGGCTCGGTCGATCCCATCCGGGACATTGAGACCATTCAGATCGAGCTTGCGCTTGCCGACCTCGCATCGGCGGAAAAGCGTCGCGACAAGGCGATGCGTGGAGCAAAATCGGGCGACAAGGACGCAAAACGCGAGCTTGAGATATTAGACAAAATACAGCCAATTCTCGAAGAAGGCCGCCCGGCGCGGGCTGCGGATCTGACCGACGATGAAAGAGCCATTGTGAGGCAATGGTTTTTTCTCACAACAAAGCCAACAATCTACGCCGCAAACGTAGATGAGGCAACACTCGCTGATCCTTCTTTGAATGCTCACGTGCAGGCGGTGATAAACCACGCAAAGGCCGAGAATGCCGATGTCGTACCGATCTGTGCGAAGCTCGAAGCCGAGCTCGTCGCCCTTGACGAAACCGAGCGTGCCGAATATCTAAAAGATCTCGGCCTCCCATCGAGCGGTGTGAACGAGCTGATTAAAGCCGCCTATCACATGCTCGGGCTGATGTCTTTTCTTACCGCCGGAGAGAAAGAGGTCCGGGCGTGGACGATTCCCGTCGGCACGAAAGCCCCTCAGGCAGCCGGTGAAATTCACACGGACATCGAACGCGGCTTCATCCGGGCTGAGATCGTCAGCTATGACGACCTGGTCACCTGCGGCAGCCGGAAAGCCGCTCTAGAGAAGGGCCTTGCCCGCGTCGAAGGCAAAGAGTACATAATGCAGGACGGCGACGTTGTCGATTTTCGGTTTAACGTTTGATACTCTGAAAATTGTGACGCAGGTCATAAATTTTGGCTGCCGATCAGGTTATCGTAAAATGTGATCCTGCTCAGGGATGGTCTGAATGGCATTGAATAGCAACATTTCCAGACCGATTGCCGCGTTCCTTATCGCGTTCGTCTGTCTAAACGCGGCCGGCGCCGCGTGTGTTGCTTATTGCCAGGCGATCCTTGACGAGCAGATCGAAACGGCCCGCCAGGTAGAAGCAGGCCATTGCAGCCCACCTTCCGTTGATGCGGAGAATCCATCGCCTTTTCTCGCTGATACCAGTATCGCTTGCTGCCCGATGGTACTCGGGGTTGTCGGAGGACCGGTCGAAAAGAGGGCCGCATCCTTTGATCGCCCAGCCCTGCCCGTTTCGCCGGCCCGCAACATTGCTCGGCCGATCGCATTCAGCGACCAGAGACAGTTTGTCACTCCCGCCTATCGCGGACCGCCTCTCGATCGAAGGCGAGACCGGATCTTACATTGCGTCATTCGAATTTAGAGACCTGCATTGGACCGTGCCGAACGGCCGACGAACAGTCTGGCTTTCCGGGGACCTGCTCCGGGAAATGCCTCGGTTTCACACAGGTTTCTTTATAGAATGGAGATCAACGAAATGAAAAAGAGAATTTTGTCAATATTTGCGATCGTCGCCGTTTTGGGCCTGGCGATCGCCGCTTCCGCATACACACAAACCAACGTTGCACCGACCGCGTCGATATCCTGCTGCAAGGATTCGTGTCCGATGAAGAACAAGGACGGCAACAATGCAGAGCACGGAAAGGACCACGCCAAAGGCGAGGGCCATAAGTGCTGCGGCGATAGCTGCCCCATGAAGGCTGAACACGGCAAGTCCGGCGACCATGCCAAGAAAGAAGGCCACGATTGCTGCGGCGATTCGTGCCCGATGAAGGAAACGGACGGCGAGGCAAAAGGCAATGCGGTTTCGATGACTGAAGGTGAGGGCGGCTGCTGTGAAAGCTGCGATTGCTGTAAGGGAAAAGAGAAGCCCAAAACCGCCGCGGCTTAACTTTCGCGGGAATTGGACTTATTATTAGGGAACGTCACACGGCGTTCCCTTTTTAATTTTCTATGATCAAAGCCCTTTTTGTTTCGCTAATATTTTTCGCTTCGGTCTCGGTTCTGCATGCCCAAAGCTCCGGGCCCGTAAAGCTAAAGGGCCAGCTCGTTTGTTCGGTCTGCTGGTTCGAAGCCGAAGACAGGAAGAAGACTCATTACGGCAATGCCGCTGACATCACGTGTGCCGAGGAATGTTCGGAACAGGGTGTTCCTCAGGCACTTGCGGTGGAGGACGAAAAGGGTTTCACTCTCTATATCCTCGAACCCGGAACATTCAAGCCCAAGGCGAAAGACTTTCTCGACCTCGTGCCAAAGTTCGTCGAAATTGAAGGCGTCGTTCGAACGGAGAACGAAAAGCGTTATCTCCGCGTAAATTCGCTCAAGGTCATCGATGATCCGCAGCCTGGACCGATGCCGGTGACGGATGCACCGCCGCTAGAATTGGTCGATCTCGCAGGTACCCTCCAATCGCTCGCGAATTTTCGCGGCCGCGTCGTCGTGCTCAATTTCTGGGCTACCTGGTGCGGGCCGTGTATAAAGGAAATGCCGGATCTCTCGGGAATTCAGAACGACTACGGAGCGCTCGGCGTGCAGGTCATCGGGGCCGGTGCCGACGCCCCGGCGGATTCCGCGGCGGTCCTCAACTTCGTTCGCAGACTTAAGGTGAATTTTCCGGTCTGGCTTGGGGCAACGACCGATGATATGAAGCGATTCGGTCTTGGCCAGGTGCTTCCTGCCACCGCCTTGATCGATCGGGACGGCAAGATCGTTTGGCGCGTCGTCGGCGTCGTTAAACCCGATGAGCTTCGCCGGGAACTCGACAAGCTCGTTGTACCGAAGGCTCCGGCTCCAAAACCTACGGAGAAATCGCTGGCCCGGAATGTCTCGCTTGTCCCTGCCTGACCTGTCTGACCGGGCGAAGGCCAGGCTGTCCGGGGGACGGCCGATAACCCCAAAAAATTTACCGCCGGATTACGGCTGCTGACCGGACAGGTCGACCGGGCAGCGGTGCGAGCCACGTTGATCTACCGCTGGCATCCGCGTATTCATTTCGGCGTTGAATATAACCCAAAAGTGGGCGAGGTCCACCCGCTGGTTACGCTCATCCCTGTCACCGAAACGAAAAACCGTCCGGCGGTCATCGTCGGCATCAGCTCCGACCGCATCGGCACGCCCGAAGGCACGTCGGTTTACGTCACCCTCAGCAAAGACCTGCAGCACTGGACAGGCCTGCCGATCGCCCCTTACGGCGGCATCGTTTGGGGATCATACGAACACCGTTGGCGTCCCATCGGCGGGCTAAGCGTTCGATTTCCTCACAGGTTCACTTCCCTGGTCCAGTTTGACGGAGTCAAAGTCCACCCGAGCCTGACCTACACGTTCAACGACACTCACGCCATAACTTTCCTTATGATCCGCGGCAAAAGTCCGGGGGTGACTTACACGTTCTCGTTCTAGTTTGTACGACAGGTTTTCCTACCTGTCGTACTCGCTAGGGTATAAAACCTCTCTTGCTAAAGGCCGAACAGGCTGGAAAGCCTGTTCTACGATTCGCTTGCAAATTATCGGGTTCTGGGTGAAAATTAAGGTCTTCTATCCGCCGGGTTCGTCTATCGGTTAGGACGCGAGATTCTCATTCTCGAAAGACGGGTTCGATTCCCGTACCTGGTACCACATCCCCTTCAACAAAAAACTTTTTCGGCTGATGACCTTCGCGACGGCGCTCGAGAAAGCGTGCGATGCGGCCGATCGCTTCGGCCAGATCATCGACGTTCGGCAGGAAAACGAGGCGGAAATGGTCGTGTCGCGGCCAGTTAAAACCGGTCCCCTGAACGATCAGGACCTTTTCTTCTGATAAGAGGGCACAAGCAAATTGCTGGTCGTCCTCGATCGGGTACATCTGCGGGTCGAGTCGTGGAAACAGATAAAGAGCAGCCTTTGGCTTAACGACCGATACGCCGGGTATCTGCGTCAGAAGATCGTAAGCCCTGTCCCGCTGTCGGCAAAGTCGTCCTCCGGGCGCGACGAGGTCGTCGATGCTTTGATAGCCGCCGAGCGCGGTCTGGATCGCAAGCTGGCCCGGAGTGTTGGCACAAAGACGCATCGATGCCAGCATATTCAACCCTTCGATATAATCGCCGGCCCGGCTCTTGTCACCTGAAACGATCATCCAACCAGCCCGGTAACCGCAAGAGCGATAATTCTTGCTCAGCCCGTTGAACGTCAGGAATAAGAGATCGTCCGCCAGCGATGCGATACTCGTATGCGTGTTGGCGTCGTACAGGGTCTTGTCGTAGATCTCGTCGGCAAAAACGATCAACTGACTGTCCCGCGCAAGATTCACGATGTCTTGCAAGATCGCGTCAGGATACAGAGCCCCCGTCGGGTTATTCGGATTGATGACAACGATGCCGCGTGTTCTCGGCGTGATCTTTTCGCGAATGTCGCTCAGATCAGGCAGCCAATCGCTCGCTTCATCGCAGATATAGTGAACGGGTTTTCCGCCGCTTAAGCTTACGGCTCCCGTCCACAAAGGATAATCCGGTGCCGGAACGAGTATCTCGTCGCCCGAATCGAGCAGTGCGTTGAGCGACATCGTGATCAGCTCGGACGCCCCGTTGCCGAGATAGACGTCTTCGACCGTCACGTTTGCGATCTGCTTTTCCTGGCAATAATGCATCACCGCCTTTCGCGGCGCGAACAGGCCCTTGCTGTCCGTATATCCGGCGGTTTGGGGCAGGTTGCGGATCATGTCCTGAACTATCTCATCCGGCGGCTCAAACCCGAACGCTGCAAGATTCCCAATGTTCAGTTTGATGATGTGCTGGCCCTCGTCCTCCATCTGCTGGGCAAGTTCAAGCACAGGCCCGCGAATGTCGTAAAAGACATCGGCCAGCTTGCTTGATTTATTAATGGGTCGCAATGAAAGGTCTCCGGGATCCGGCAAGGGAATTCAGACGATGTAGAATGCCCTCGGTAGGATTCGAACCTACAACCAACGGATTATGAGTCCGCTGCTCTAACCGTTGAGCTACAAGGGCATGTCACACCAAGTTTAGTGTATCGAAATATTCCCTGGCAAATCAGGCAGGTTGTTCGGCTTCGATGGCAGCGGCCGCCGCAGCTTCTCTTGCCTCCAGCACTTCCACGGTATGAAAACGTTCGGCCTGGCGTGTGGAAATGTCCCATACGACCTGGATCGCAAGAATGCCCGCAATAATGGTTAACGACCCGGCGATGATCATTAGCGCTCCGTTTGCGGCGGCATTTGCAATATCCTCCGGATCGAAGACCTTATCCAGGATGTTGCTCGCAAAATTGCCGAGCAGCCAAAACGCCCACCAGAATCCCATGTATGTCGGTGCGCTGTGCAGGCTTTCGGTCAGGAACATCTGGTCTTCGGGCACATTTGGGTCGCTCTCCCACCAGACCTCGCGGACTACCTTGAACGGCATAACGAGATTCGCGAATGGAATGAACCACCAGCCGACAGCCCAGCCTGAAGAATATTTGAGAAATGTGGGTCGAAGTGCAAGCAGGTTCTTGTGCGCCCTGTGCAGCCAAACCAGGAACACAACGATCGTAAAAATAAACACTGGAAACTTGAACAAAGCCAAAAGGCCAAAGATCATGGCCCACGCGGAAACCACTCCCACTTCTTCGAGATCAATGGTAAGGTCAGGCGCGAGGATTTGGCCGAATCCGGTAAGAACGGTACCGGCCTGAAAAAGAGTTACGAAAGCAAGTCCTGAAATAGCGAGATAGGCTAGGGTACGGATAGGCCGGTATTGTTCAAGGGAGTTCTGTTCCATCATTTTAATATATGCAGTTAAAAAGACCGCGATCGGTTGCCGGCCTTCTGCACGAGTTCCTGTAAGCCTGATTCTGAATCTTTTTGCCTGCTAAGTGCTCTTTCCGTTAAACGGCTAATCTGTTATATTTCCCTAACTCTCTTGTCGATTCAAATTAGCAGCGAGGAAAATCCATGAGCGCTGGTTCAGACGCAAACAAAGGTGGTTTTTTTGGGCATCCGAAAGGCCTTTCGACTCTGTTCTTCACAGAAATGTGGGAACGCTTTTCGTTCTATGGGCTACGGCCGCTATTGACGCTGTTCATGGTCGCGGCGGTGATGCAGGGCGGCTGGGGCTGGGACAGAAGCGAAGCCGGAGCCATCGTCGGTATCTATGCATCGTGCGTCTATCTCGCATCGCTGCCCGGCGGCTGGATCGCGGATAAGCTGCTCGGCCTTAGACGAGCCGTGCTTTTGGGTGGAGCCCTGATCTCGCTCGGCCATCTCACCATCGGCGTTTCAGGACTGGTCGAACACAAACTGCCCTTCTTCCTCGGGCTGATCTTTATCGTTCTCGGTACGGGACTCCTAAAGCCGAATATTTCCGCAATGGTCGGCGACCTTTATCCTGAAGGCGGAGCACGCCAGGATGCGGGCTTTTCGATCTTTTACATGGGCATCAACATCGGTGCGATGATCGGACAGTTCATAACGGGTTTTCTCGGTGAACAGATCGGCTGGCATTGGGGCTTTAGCGCCGCCGGTGTGGCGATGTTCATTGGTTTGCTGCAGTTTTGGTACATGTCGCCCAAGACGCTTGGCAACATCGGTTCCGAGCCGACACGGCATCCTGATCCGGCGTTACAGGCAAAACAGGAAACTCAGGTCAAGCTCTATACAGGCATCGGCCTGGCGATACTCACATTGGTAGTTATCCTTGTCGCAACGGGCACCTTGACCATCAATGCGCCGGTCGTCGGTACATATCTCGCTTACGTGCTCGTCGGGATCGCGTTCTTTTACTTTGCGTATCTTTTCATCTTTGGCGGACTCTCGACCGAAGAGAAAAAGCGTGTAGTCGTAATTGCGGTGCTGTTTGTATTTGCGGCGATCTTTTGGTCGGCGTTTGAACAGACACCGACGGCGCTGAATCTTTTCGCATACGATTTCACGGAACGCATGATCGGCAGTTTTGAGGTGCCGGCGACTTGGTTCCAGACCATCAATTCGCTCTTTATCATTTTGCTGGCGCCGGTGATCGCAGGTTTTTGGACTTATCTCGCCCGTAAAAAGATCGAGCTATCAAGCCCGATAAAATTCTCGATCGGCCTTGGGTTTGCGGCAATCGGATTCTTGATAATGATCTTTGCCTCGAACATAGTCGTCGCCGGAGCCGGCATCAAGGTCTCGGCAATGTGGCTCATTACTTTTTATCTTTTCCTTACCATCGGCGAACTTTTCGTAAGCCCCGTGGGCCTGTCCTCAATGACCACGCTCTCGCCGAAACGCTTTGTCGGCCAGATGATGGGGATTTGGTTCCTCGCATCTGCTTTGGGCAATCTGATGGGCGGCCTTGTTGCAGGCAACGTCGATCCCGAAAAGCTCGAGTTGATGCCGAAGCTATTCACCACGACCACGCTATTCCTCGGCGGAGCTGCGGTCCTGCTCGTAATCCTTGCAATTCCCATAGGACGAATGATGAAGGAAAGAAAGGGCAATGAAGATGTGGTCGACCCAACCCAGGAAGTTCCGGATCTTCCAAAAGTGGAGTGATGAAGGTCTTCTTTAGTTTCGATTGCCGGGCACATTTATACCGAGTGCCCGGCTTTTCTATTCTTTATCGCGTGAACGGTACGCCATCGCAGCCTCGGCCGCCCCTGCATGCATGATCTCCGGTTTGTGGTATTTCCAGTGCTTCTCGAAATCTTCTTCGGAAAGCTCGGGCATTTCGGCCCGGGTTTTTTCTTTAAGGTAAATTTCGGCCCACTCGCGCATTTCTGGGATCGTATTCAACGCGGTGCGTGCTCCGTGCATCAAATTATCTCGTTCCATAGTTATTGTCTCCCTATGGTAGATTAAACATCGGGCCCAGGCATATGCAAGGGCCATCGTTTTGAGAGGAACCGTTAATTTACGGAGTTTTTTGTGAAATATAAGTTCATCGTACTTTTTTTGGCGATCGCGCTGATGCCGCATGTGTTGGTCGTCCAGGCCCAGGTCGCGGCACCCGCAAACGGACGCACAGCGACCGCATTGGCCGCCGAAAAGCGTCAGGATCACGTAGTTCCGTTCGTTAATCGGACGCTGGCCAACGGCCTCGAGGTAATAGTCCTTCAGGATTCATCCGTGCCAATCGTGACCGTCGAACTGGCCGTCCGCAACGGATCGTTCACCGAACCCCCGGAGTTTCACGGACTCTCGCATCTTTACGAGCATATGTTCTTCAAACCGAACTATGCGATGCTGATCCGCGACTGCGAAAGTTCTGGCCAGCAGAATCGGTTCGCGATGGCGGCGCAATGCTCCGCGGCGTTCGACCTACGCTCAAAGATCGGCGATATTTCGTATCTGCGTGATGCGAACAAGGTCAGCATCTTCAACGGCACTACCCGCGAAGAGATCGTTAACTACTACTTCACTACGACAACCCCATATCTTGCGACGGCGATAAAGTTCATTAACGACTCGGTCCGCTTCCCACGGTTTGATGAAGATGAATTCGAGGCCGAAAAACGCGTGGTCATTGGTGAGATCGACCGTCATGAGGCAAACCCGTTCGGGTTTCTCGACCTCGCGATGAAGCAAAAGCTTTTTTCAAAGTTTCCGACGCGAAAAGACCCGCAAGGGACCCGCGAGTCGATCGAACGGGCAACGATCGAAAAAATGAAAACGATCCAGTCGCGATATTATGTCCCGAACAATGCGGCACTCGTCGTGACGGGCGACGCGAAACCCGACGAGGTCTTCCGTCTTGCCGAGCAGATAATGGGAAGCTGGGAGCGAAGGGCAAAGGACCCGTTCGTCGAGTTTCCGCTGGTCGATCATCCGCCGCTCACAAAGAGCGAGGGCGTGATAGTGGAAAAGAACATTGAGGGCGAATCGGCGGGCGAGCAGAACCTGTTCGCCATGGTCGGCTGGCACGGCCCTTCGATCGGCAAGGACGATGCCGCCACCTATGCCGCCGATGTTTTTTCCTACATAATCTCCCAGCCAGATTCCCGCTTCCAGCGGAACCTGGTCGATTCCGGACTCGCCTCTTCGGTTAATTTCGGCTACTACACTCAGCGAAACGTCGGCCCGATCAATCTCGTGCTCAGCACCCGCCCCGAAAAGGCGAAGGCGGCGATGAAGGCGGCCTATGCCGAGGTGGCCCGGTTCGCCGACCCTGCTTATTTCACCGATGCTGAGCTCGAAAACGCGAAAACGATCCTTGAGACGAACGACCTTTTCGAACGCGAAAAGCTAAGCGAATATGCACACATCCTCGGGTTCTGGTGGTCGTCTACCGGCATAGATTATTTTCGCACCTACCACGCCAAACTGCGTGCGGTCACGCGTGCGGATATTAATCGCTACATCAAGACCTATATTCACGGAAAGAACCACGTCGCCGTCGCATTGGTCTCGCCCGGTGCCAGAAAACAGGCCGGCCTGACGGAACAGGACCTGATCGGAGAAGTAAAATAATGCAGCAGCTACGGATCTTGTCGTTTTTATTGTCGATCGCCTTCGTCTGCGTTGCGGTCGGTTTCGGCCAGCCTTCCCAGCCTTCAAGGATCGACAGCTTTGCGGCCCAAGCGGCCCTCGTCAGCGAATTCGAGGTGAACGGGCTCAAGGTCCTCGTAAAACGAAGGGCCAATTCGCCGACTGTCGCGGGCGGGCTTTTCATCCGCGGCGGAGCCCGCAACATTAACGAGAAAAATGCTGGCATCGAGCAGTTAATGCTTTCGTCTGCGGTCGAAGCGGGCAAGAATTTACCGCGTCAGACCGTCCGCCGCGATCTGGCAAGCATGGGAAGCGCGATCGGTGCCGCGGTCACAAATGACTATAGCGTCGTCAGCTTTGGCACTACGCGGCAGAATTTCGACCGATTCTGGAATATCTACTCTGAAGTGGTGACGAACCCGGCCTTTGCCGAGGAGGATGTCCGTCGAAACCGTGAACAGATCCTAACCGGCCTTCGCGAATCCGGCACGCTGCCCGAAAGCGCCCTTGAGACGCTCGAAGCAAAGGCCATTTACGCTGGGCACCCCTATGCTAACGAAGTAACCGGGACGATCGCGACCGTCGGTGCACTGACCGTCCGCGATCTGGCCGCCTACCATAAGACGGTAATGGAAACTTCACGGCTGTTATTGGTCATTGTCGGAGATGTTGATACAGAAGTGGTGAGAAGCAAGGTTGCTGAAACCTTCGGCAAGCTTCCGAAGGGAAATTATAAGGACACACCGTATCCCGCTCTCGATTTTTCAAAGGCGACGCTCGATTCGTCCCAGCGCACCCTGCCAACGAACTATGTAAAGGGCACCTTTGCCGCTCCATCGCCGGGAAGCAGGGACTATTATGCGATGCGGGTCGCCGTATCGATCTTGCAGACCCTCGTTTATCAAACGGTCCGGCAGCAACTGCAGCTTTCGTACGCCCCGGATGCCTCGATGAACAATTTGTCGGTAAACACCGGAAACATTTCCGTTTCAACCAACGACCCGAACCGGGCCATCGCCGTGATGCGCGAGCAGATTAGGTTTCTCCAGGAACGAAACCTCAACGAGGAAGTGATCGAAGAAATCTCCGCGTTTTTCCTTACGCGGCACTATATCGGCCAGGAAACAAGCGGCGCCCAGGTCGGCGACCTCGCTCTTTACGAGCTCATCGGCGGCGGCTGGCGAAACTCCTTTGAGTTCATGAACGGCGTTCGGTCGGTCAGGTCGGCCGACATTCGCAGAGTTGCCAACCAGTATATGAAAAACCTGCGGTTCACCTATCTTGGCAACACCACGAATATCAACCGAGCGGTGTACGTGGAATAACAAAAAACGGCCCGGGACCTATATCCCGCGCCGCCAACTCTCTGCATTTTCGTCAAATCAACAGGCCTGCCGCAGAACGGCAGGCCCCTTTTGCTCCGGCTCAATTCACCGGATCTTTGCCTTTGCGTTCAGCCGGCGGAGGCGTTTTTGCCGGTTCGCTTTTTGGCGGCTGCGTTCGAATCGCTGGCTGATCGGACTTTCGCGGCTGCTCCGTCCGGACGGGCTCGCTTCTTACGGGAGCGGCTCTTGTCGGTGGATCGTTTCGCGGAGTCTGCGTCGGCTGCACGCGCGGCTTTCGCGTCGATTCCACCGGCGGAGCTTGCCTGATCGGCTCGTTTACCGTGTTGGTCCTCGGCTTCGTCGGCTGCGAGGTCGTCGGTGCCGCACGTATGGGCGCCTCTATGGCCGGTTTTACTGTTCGAACACCCGGCTCAACCCTTATCGGATCGGAAACCGTAGTTACCGGAGCACGAGTTACCGCACCGGTCTTCCGTGTCACGGGTTCTGCATCACGCACCGGCTCTTGTTTCACCGGCGTTCGGTCACCGAACATCTTCGTCGTCTGAAGCGAGGCGTCCATCGGCCCGCCTTCCGGATTCCTCACCGCCGCACCGGTCCGCACCTTTGTCGCGACAACGGCCTTCGTCGGCATTTCGGCCTTGATCGGAGTGGCAATGCGTCCGTCAAGTTCCTGATACGTAGGCAGGACTCGGATCGGGTCTGCCTGCCTCATCGGTTTTGTCAGTGCGATGCGGGCGTCCGATGGATTTGCGGCGACGATCCCCTTCTTGTCCCGGCCCCACAAGCTAAGCGGCGTCGAGACGACACCCGTCGTCGGCACCTGCTCGTGCGGGGGCACCGTGTACCATTCCGCCTTTACCTCTTTGTCGATCAGGCCCGAGGGGTTGATCCCGCCAGGTCCCTGCCCTGCAGTGGGCGTCGGCTGAGTGACAGGCGTAACGGCCGCGGTTTGCCCGCCCTGGCCGCCTCGAGGACCGCGAGGACCGCCATAATTTCCGTGTCTTGGGCCGCCCCAGCCACCGAGATAGAAGTTGAAATTGAAATAGGCATAACTGTATGGCAGCGGATACCAGCAGACGTTGTTGTTAATGATCGTCACGTGGACAAGGGCCGGCGACCACCAGCTTCGGCTGCGTCGTGTTCGCCCATAAGGTGACCAATACCAATAACCACGGTCGTGAAACCACCGGCCGTGGTGATATGTAGCCCAGCCCCAAGGTTCGTCGTTTACCCAGGTCCATCCGAATGGCGGAACCCAACGCCAGTGCCCGTAGCGATAGGGCGACCAGTTAGAATAGCGGCCCGTCGTGGCTCGATATGGACGCCAGACATGGCCATAATCTCTGGTGTACATCCACTCGCCGTGGCTCGTCAGCTCGTCCGCACCATAGATATCGCGGTCGAAATATTTGTCGTAGTGTGAGTCTTTAAGGCTTTTTGCGATGATCGCGTCACGATCGAGCGACCATTCATCGAATTCATCGATCATCCTCGACGCATCGGCCGTCTGCCATTCACCGGCGAGCGGCCCGTCGATATTGACATTCGCGGTGCGTCCATTTTTTAGCGTGAAACCCGAATTTTCGCCGTATACGCGAGCTTCGCCACTGTTGGTCGCGGTGATCCTGACGACGCCCCTGTCGGTCCCGTCGGCTTCGATCCTATACATTCCCGACTTCTGGATCGCTATCGTCGTTTTCGGAGCGTCGATCTCAAAGAACGCGCTGTCCTTGTGAAATTCAGACAACCTAACCGTCATCTTGCCCTCAGAAAGGCTTAACGCAACGGCTCCGTCCTTTAGCCCCGTGACCTTTAGAAACGAATTTTCCGCCAGGCGGACATGAGAATAGGTATTGAGCTGGATCTCAAGGCGCGCTCCGCGTTCCGTGGCGATCTCGTCGCCCTCGACAATAGGCAGGCTCAGCACGGCGTTTTCCCAATCCTGCGAACCGTCACGGCGAATTCTGACATCGCCCTGGATAAAACTTATTCGCGAGACTCGGGCCGTGATTTCGAGTTCTTCATCGTCCGCGTCGAACCCAATTCCATATGCGGCAGAAACTAGCAGGATGCCGAGAAAAGCGGCAATAAGGACTTTTTCAATGGAACGCATATACATTCCCCTCCGAATTTTTGTTATCTCTTGCCGGGAAGAGAAACCGGCTGGCCGACTTCTACAAAATCGCGACGCAAATGTCATACCGTTGATGCGGCAGCGTTCGATCCTTGAAAACACAGAGCTGCGAAACGGCCGACAGCCGCGTCCGTCAACGAAATAGTGCGCCGAAAGCCGTTGGCGTTACCAAATCGTGCAAACGGAGCACGTCCGAAGTGTGAACGAGATAGGTTTGCGATCCGAGTTTGCTCAGGTAATATTTGGAAACTTCTCGAAACGACGTGGGCAGTTTTAGTTATGAAACCTATTGCACCGGGAAGATTTGAGATTGTAAACTTAATCTATGAAAAAGACAGCAAAAACCGCATTTATATTTCTTTTAATCGCTTCTTTTGCAGGCGCCATCTTTGGGCAAAAGCCTGCTTCGGCTGCTAAGCCCGACCCGGCGCGCGATGTGCGGGCGGCGTTTGACCGCCTGCTCGAGGGAATCCGGCAGGTTGACGCCGAAAAGGTGATGAGCGTTTACGAAAATAACCCGAGAACCCTCTTTTTCAACAACAACGGTTCGGTCACGCTCGGCTGGGAGCAAATGCGGTCGAACCGCGAATCGAGTTACGCAAAGACAAAGGATGTCACGCTCGATGTGACCGGCGTGCGCGTCGAGATGCTCGGAACGCAAGCGGCATATGTCTCCTGTAAATGGGCCCAGTCGCAGGTTTACGATGAAAAGTTGGAAAAAGCATCGGGACGAATGACGCTGATCTTCCGATTGATCGGAAAGGACTGGAAGGTGGTCCATCTACATACATCGCCAGACAACCCGCCCCCGACCCGTCCGGTGCTCGATTCAGAGCGGCAGCCGGCTGGATGAGAAATCTCGCAACGAAAAATGGGCGGCCAAAACCGCCCTTGACCCCTTAAAATGTCTGGTTTCCGTTACGCAGCGACCCTGCTTCCGGGATAGCTGGCACCGAGCTTGACGTCATCGCCTTCGGCCAGCGATGTGACGAGTTCGTAGTGGAAATAATCGAACTTTTCCGCCACGGGCTGCTGCACGCGTTTGTCATACATTTCACGTGAGCGGTCGATAGCCTCGCGAAGCCTGTCGTAAAGATCGCCTGCCTGCCTGCCGTCCGCAACTTTTTGCTCGTTATAAAGCTTGATCTCTGACACAAGCAGCCGCGCAAATCGCCGTGCATCGTTGTGCAGGCGACGCTCCTCTTCAGGGACCTCGATCGGAAGATCGACGTTGCGATCTCGGTATCGGGTTCGTTCCGCCTGTGCTGTGGCCACCTCGACAAGCGGTTCGGCCGCAGGTGCGGAAATACCGTTCTCGCTCGTTACCGGGTACTCTTTCGCAAAGGACGGCTCATCGATGACTTCGGGAAATTCCTCGGTAATTCGTGTTTCGGACTCGAATCGCTGCTCGACGAAGGTTGCTGACCGCTCCGGCTCAGCGACTTCCGGCTCCTCGATCGGCTCAAAGTATGTTACTTCCTCGACTACCTCGACGATCGTTTCGCGAAAATGCTCAACCTCAACCGGAACGGCCTCTTCCTCGATCGGTTTGCGAACAGCCGGCACCGGAATATTATGGATCGTCTGATACGGATCGAGCTCTTCGGCTTCAGGCTCCTCAACAGCGGTCTCTACACCCGGCTCGCTTGTTTCCGTTTCGTAGATATCTTCGGCGGAAGGAGCCTGTTGTTCGGCAAACGCAAACTCGCGTTCTTCGGCGTGTGCCGGTTCTTCATCAAACGCTTCCCCGAGATGTTCTTCGCGTGAAGGCTCCGCCTCCCTTTCAACCGCCGGAGTGTAGGGCTCCACTTCAGCCCGATAGGAGACATCGGGTTCAGCGGCAGGAAATCGGGATTCGCGGGGAATCTCGTCTGCTTGCGGAACTTCAGGTGCGGATTCGACAGACGGAGCACTTACCGGAGCCGACACCGGCATCGGCTGAACTCCCGCCGCCGCAAGCTCAACCGTCATTCCTGCAACGCGGACGAGCGTTTCAAGGGCCTCCGGGTTCAGGGCAGCGCCTTCTGTACCGTAGTCGGCATAAAGCACGGCGACCCCCCGCCCACGGGCGACAAGCGGTATTGCGTAAAGCCGATCAGGGTTTCCAAGGCCCAGTGCATCGAGGAAAAGCTTATTGTCCTCGTGCGATCCCGGTCCTGACATCGTTGCCGAAAGGTTGTTGATGGCTGTCGAAAGCACAGTATCAGCCGAGATCGGCAACTGAAGCTCGCGGATCTCAGTGTCATCCGCCGCCATTTCCTTACCAAATCCTCGCCACCCCACAAAACGTTCGTTCTTGACGATGAAAAAGGCGCCCCGCGGTGCGAATTCGGACGCGTGCTCGACCAGGGCGCCAAGGATCTCCGATTGAGATGACTTGGAGCTTATCTGGTTAACGGCGTCTCGCAGTTTATCGTAGGCTGCCTCGGCAGTCGGCTCAGTCTCGGCCTTCAGCTTCTCTGCTTCGCCGATAGCGATCGCCGTTATCGTCGCGCCTTCGTCACGGGCCAGGCGCAGATGCTCGACCACAGACTCATTGAACGACCGGTCCAGTTCGAAACCGGACTCGAACCGTTCGGCCATCTTGCGAATAGCCTCGTCCGTCTGGGTCTTGTGTTTCTCGAACTCCGTTTCGAAATTCCTTTGAAATTCGCTGACCTCCTGTTTAAGATCGGCCAAAAATCCCTTAAGGTAGCTTTCGAATTCGGTCCTCAAACTAAGTTCGAGTTCTTCACTGTTCACAGGGGTTTCTCCTCCAGGTAATAAAAATACAGTTGAGAAAGGAACGCGGGTAGATGCGGGCGGATGGGAAATTGAATAGGTCTGTTCGGCCGCATGCGGATGGGCATTAACGGCCGCTAACAAAAAGTATTACGGATTTAACCGTGTTATGTCAAGAAAATCTTCCGACCGCCGCGGCCGCGAAACCACCTAAATCGAATTATATAGCGAAACGAGGCTCACACCGCAATGACCTCGATCTCCGGGTCGATCTCTTCGCGTATCATATTCTCTATCGCCATCAGCGTTCCGGTGAGAGAGCTTGGACAGCTTCCGCACGCTCCCTCGTATCTGATCTTCAATGTCGGGCCTTCGAGCGAGACTATCTCCAGCCAACCGCCGTCACCGGCCAGGTATGGGCGAATGCGTTCGTCGAGAAGTTCATTGATCTCCGCAAGCTTCGGATCGTCGCTCGCCGCTACAGCGATCGCGCCGCCTAAGGCCGCAGCTGTTCCGTTGCCGTTAGAAGACCTTACGGGCTCTGCAGCCCTTATCGGGACCGCCAACGCCGGCAATATCTCATCCCACTCGATGTTGTCGGTCTTTTCGACAGTGATCATCTTGTCCATGTAAAACACGGACGCTACTTCGCCAACCTCAAAGATCGAACTCGCGAGAGGGTCGTCGCTTGCGGCCGAAGCATCCTTAAAGGAGTGGGACGTCCCATACGAGACAGGCTCCTTCAATATAAATTTCACCGCGTTCGGATTCGGCGTTTCTGCAATGTCTGCGATCTTTGGCATCTATTCACCCGGATTCCCGCTAATTACTATGATTGTAAATCATTACATTTTTGTCAACATTACCGACACTCCTCGACTTCGCAAGGTTCCGAATTCGAATACAAAGACCGGTGCTCGGCATCGTATCGCCGAGACCACCGGTCTTTTCAGATCTTACGGGCAGTGCCTTCGCCATCAAAGGCTGCCACAGATCGATCACTCAGTAATATGTATTTCCTCGGTCTTATTTACGCGGCCGGAAAGGAACAGGCCTCCAAACACGAGCGTTAGGATCAAAAATAATAAGATCCCGACAAGCCAGAGCGTAGCACCGCTTCCCCTATATTGCCAAAACGATATGGCCGCGAGGATAAATGAACCTAAAGCCAATAAACCATTAAGCGTACCCTTCACAAGAATCACCTCCGATCGTCGAAAAAAGGTCCGAACTTACTAAGTTTAGAGCTATCCTCTGTGCCTGGCCCGCGAAATTCAGCCTGGACCGGCACCCAGTATTCACCTGTAAGCTTTTCAAACTGTCAACTATGAATCGCGCTTATAGTAACCTCATTCCATACCAAAAGGCAAGCATTACCCGTTACGGCATATACGACCGCAGATCGCCGTTCTACAGCTCCCGATCTTTGCGCTTCCGTGCGATCACCACCCTCTCGATGCCCTGAAGGTCAGGCACGGCCGTCACCGCGTCCCACAGGTCGGGCGTTAGCATCTCAAGAACGTTCGCGGCTTGCCCGAACCCGATCTCGAACGCGATCGCACCACCCGGAAAAAGGTAGCCCGGCGATCCGCTGATAAGTTTTTCGATAATTGAAAGGCCGTTGGCTCCATCGGTCAAGGCAGAAAGCGGTTCATGGTCGCGGACTTCGGGCTGAAGGTGCGGGATCTCGGAAGCCGGCACGTACGGCGGATTTGAGACGATCAGGTCGAATCGTTCGTCCGATCGCATTGCGCGGAAAACGTCGGACTGGCGCAATTCGATCCGCGCAAGCACGCCAAGCCGCTCGAGGTTAAGCGTGGCAACCTCGATTGCCTTTTCCGAGACATCGAGCCCGACGCCCTTTGCTGCCGCAACGCTAGAAAGAATGCTTGCAGAGATACATCCCGACCCGACACCGACCTCACAAAACAACGGCCGCTCAAGATGCCCGATAAGCGAGATCGCCTGCTCGACCAGAAGTTCTGTTTCCGGCCTGGGAATAAGCACGTCGGGTGTAATGACAAAACTCGCTCCGTAAAACTCCTTCGTTCCGGTTATATAGTGAAAGGGTTCGCGTGAGGAGCGCCGGCGAACGGCATCCAGAAACCAAGCGATCGCGTCATCCGCGACGACGTGCTCGGGATGAGCTATCAGGAAGGTGCGGTCCTTTCCGAGCGCAAATGAGAGAAGCGAGGCTGCCTCGCGGCGCGGATCCGGGATCCCGCCAGAGGCCAAAACCCGCTCGGCCGATCCGAGCAATTCTAAAACAGTCGCCATTGGGTCCGATCAAAGGATCATCGGGCTCCGTCACCTCTGAGGATCGCCGGAAGGGTAAGCAGAAGTATCTTTACGTCGAGCCAGATCGACCAGTTTTCTATGTAAAAGATGTCGATCCTTACCATTTCTTCAAAAGGCAGCCGGCTTCGCCCCGAAACCTGCCACAGCCCTGTTATTCCAGGCTTCATATCAAGCCGTTGCCGATGCCACGCCTCGTATTCCTTTACTTCATAAGGTATCGGCGGCCGAGGCCCGACCACGCTCATGTCGCCTTTCAATACGTTCAAAAGCTGCGGTATCTCGTCGATGCTTGACCGCCGCAAGTGCTGGCCAAAGGGCGTCACACGTGGATCGGCCTTGACCTTTCCAAAAACCGGTTCGCCCGGACCGCCGCCATCTGCCTCCGGGCTGCCATCGATATTCTTGCGATAAGCCTCGCGGTGAAGCTCTTCATCCGCGTCCGCACGCATCGTTCGAAACTTGTAGCAAAGAAAGATGCGGCCGTCCATCCCGACACGCTCTTGCCGAAAGAAAACCGGCCCTTTCGAATCAAGCTTTATTAACAGAGCGACTACAAGCCAAACCGGCGTCAAAATTACGATCGCGGCGGCCGCGATCACGATGTCGGAAATCCTCTTAACAAATCTCTGAACTTCTGTTAACGGTTCGCGGAAAAGGCGGACCATCGGCAAAATACCTATCTGCTCAACGCTTGTTTTCTGAGGAAGAAGGTTAAAAAGGCTCGGCGCAAACCGAAACTCGACCCTTTGGCCGCGTCCGATCTGCATCATCGCTTCGAAGAGCCTGTCTCGCGGTATCGTATTGTCGGTGATCACCACTTCCTGGATCTCGAGTTCGCGAATGAGTTCGGCCAGGTCGCCGATACTACCGGCCATCGGTACACCCGCTTCCCTTTCGAAGGCAGGATCGGCCTGTCCGCCATTGCCGGCAACAACCCCGACCACTCGATAACCGAGGTCGCGCCTCTCCCTAAGCTCGCGGATCGTTTGAAGCGCTTCGGAATTCGTGCCCACCACAAGCGTCGGCAGGAGATTGATGCCACGTTCCCTAAATCGAGCCTGGATAAAACGAAGGAGAAGGTGGAATAGTGTGAATGCAGCGATAGCAAAAAGAAAGTCGAGAACAAAAACGGCACGCGAATACGAAAACTCGCGAAACGTGAAGCCGCCGCGAAAAAGAAATGCCCATGCCACTATCAACAGCGAGCTGACGGCGACCGCCTTGAATATCTTGATCGCCTCGCGAGTGTAGGAGAATGCGCCCGCAAAATTATAAACGCGCTGATACAGCAGCATCAGCGACCTCGCAACGACCGCAAATACGAGGATCCCGGCGTACGGAACAAATTCGTCCGACCACGCCCACGCGCCCTCGGCCAGCACTTCCTGGCCCGACCGGAACTTGAATGCCGCGATGAAACAAAACGCCGCCAACAAAACGTCAGCTGAAAATATCGACGCTTTAGTGACCGGCATTACCCACGCCGGAACACGCTTTTCGGCCTTTCTGAGGCCAAGTTGCACGGACAACGCCGCCTCGGTCTTCATGTCACCCTATCTTTATTATGACAAATATCGGACTACTGCAACCAGCCGCATTCCCCTGCTGACAAAAGCTATGTCGTTACGATATCCTCTTCTTCTGCCAGATGAAGATCGCCATAACAGCACCAAGCCTGGACGAAGATCGAAATGTCAGCGGTATTTCTACCATCGTCCGCCAGATAATCGAGCATAGCCATAACGAGTTCAGCCATTTCCAGGCAGGCCGCGAAGACGGCGAACCTGCCGGGATCCGTTGGATGGCGAGGCAAGCGATTCTGCCCTTTAGGTTCTACGCATTTCTTCGTCGCGTCAAACCCGCCTTGGTCCATATAAATACCGCCATGACCGACCTGTCGATCTGGCGGGACCTGGCGCTTGAACGTGCGGCAAAACAAGCCGGGTTGCCGGTTGTGCTTTTCCTTCACGGAGGCAAATTTCTCGTCAACGAATTCGAAAGCCGCCGGCTTGAGAATGCAGCCGCGCGTATGCTTCGCATGGCACGAGTGGTCGTAGTCTACAGCGAACTCGAAAAGCGCGTCGTTGGTTCCAGATGGCCCGCCCTCGATCTTCGGGTCCTTGCAAACGCCGTCCCCGGACGCGAAAGCAGCCTGTCCGAAAGCATCAATGAGTTGCCAGTCATCATTTTTTTCGGACGGCTGCACGAATCGAAGGGGCTGAACGAAATGATAACCGCGTGCTCCGCGCTCAGACGCGATGGCTTCGATTTCCAGCTAAAATGCTTCGGCGACGGCCCGATGCGCGAGTCGTTTTTGCCAAAGATGTCGGAAGCTCTCGGCGACCGATTTCACTACGGCGGAGTGGTCAAAGGCCCTGATAAATTTGCCGAACTCGACAAAGCCGACATCTTCCTGCTTCCCAGCATCTATGGCGAAGGCTTGCCGATGGCGATGCTCGAAGCGATGGCTTCCAGCTGCGTCGTCGTCTCCTCGGAAATGGCCTCTGTCGCGGCCGTCATCAACGATGGCATCAACGGTTACCTTGTCGAACCGGGAAACACCAGCCAGCTTATCAGCCGCCTGAAGATGGTTTTAGCGAGCCGGCCTGAATGGAAACCTATCCAGGAATCTGCCGTCGAAACCGTTCGAACGAAATTCTCGATCCCGGAATACATTGAGAAACTCGAAGGGATCTACAGGAGCGCGGTCGACTGAAGATGGCAAACGACGATATTCAGCGAGAACGATTTCGGGTCGTCAGCCTTGACGTCGATCGCGTCACCCACGCGTCGGCAGTCGCCCGCGTCGTGGAACTGGCCGAGAAAGGCCGCGGCGCTTATGTATGTTTCGGCACCGCACATATGGTGATGGAGGCTCACGATTCGGCGGAATTTGCCGCCCGCGTGAACGCAGCGGACATGATCGTCCCTGACGGAATGCCGATGGTATGGATGCAAAAGCTCCAAAAGGCTGCCGGGCCGGAGCGTGTTCGCGCCAACGATCTGATGGTGCTCTTAATGGCAGAAGCTGAAGTGAAGGGCTTGCGGGTCGGCTTTTATGGCGGGCGAAAGGAAGTTGTCGATGCGATAGTCGAACGTGCCCGACGCGAATACCCACGGCTTGATGTCGCCTATGCCTATTCGCCACCGTTTCGCCCGCTGACCTTTGAAGAAGATGCCGAAATAACGGACAACATAAACAATTCCGGCGCGCAGATCCTCTTTATGGGGCTTGGCTGCCCGAAACAGGAAAATTGGATGGCGGAGCACAAAGACCGGCTTGATTGCGTGATGCTAGGCGTCGGCGCCTCGTTCGATTTTTATGCCGGGAATGTTAAAGAATCGCCCGCCTGGCTCGGCCGCCTCGGCCTGGAATGGCTGTACCGTCTCATACAGGAACCCAAACGTCTCTGGCGGCGATACCTGATCCTGAATCCGCGATTCGTTTGGCACGCCAGCCGGCAGCTGATGACCCGAAACTGATCCAGGATACACTGTCTTTCCGTTTGTTCGTACCGACTCTGCGGAAAGTGATCTGTCTCCAAAAAGTCGCGAAGACACAACGGAAACCCGAGAAAGCCGCCTTTTGCCCTTTTCCCTGAAAAGCTGGATAATAATTATGTATTTCCTTTGTTCTCAGATGAATTTCCTGACCGATCTCCGGCTCCTCTTATTGGCCATTTGGCTTGGGGCGGCTCTGTTTTTTATCGGCGTTGCGCAAAGCTCGTTTGGCGTCTTGCCAAGCCGCGAACTTGCCGGTTCCGTGGTCAGCCGCACGCTGATGATCCTGAACATCAGCGGCATCGCCATTGCCGCCCTGCTGATCCTGACGTCGCTGATCGGCCGCCGCGGTGCAAGCCGATTTTGGCTTTGGACTGAACGGTTCCTTTTTCTCGTGATGGGAGCTGCCTGCGCCGTCGGGCAATTTGTTATCGCCCTTTGGATGCAGTTCACGAGGTCTCAGATGGGCAGGCCGATCGACGAACTTGCGGTGGACGACCCGTTGCGGCTGCAGTTCAACAGCCTTCACGAGTATTCGGTCTGGGTGCTGGTCGCCGGTATGGCCGCTGCGTTGTTATCTTTTATTATCGTAGCGGCAACGCGGCCGGGCCACGCGGGTGGAAGTTCCACAACGACCAGTGATCCTTTTGATTTTTCCAAAGAGTTTGTAAAAAAATAGTCGGTATGCAGACCATCGAAAACATTTTGGATTTCACAAAGCGCTTTGCCGCCTGGCGGGGCGACGAGCGGCTTCAGGGTTATCCTTTCGTCGAAAATGTCCACGCGCCGTTCACGCCGCTTCGTCGCGCGCTGCCGATGATCAATCTCGGCCTGATCTCCACTGCAGGCGGCTATATCGACGGCACCGAGCCGTTCGATATGGACTCACGCGACGGCGAGTCGGGCTTTCATGAGATCCCGATCGAGGTAGAAGCAGCCGACCTCAGATTTGCGGCGAAGGGCTACGATACGAAGGCGGTGCTTGAGGATAGAAACTCGCAAGTCCCGATCGACCGGCTGGTCGATTACGAAGCGAATGCCGTGATCGGCCGGCTGAACGAGGTCTGGTGGAGCACGAGTTCCTATATCCCGAACGCCCGCGTCGCCGCCGAAGAACTTGCGCCCAAACTTTCGGAAAGGCTCGCCCGTTATTCGATAACCGCTGCCCTAATAATCCCGGCATCACGTCTATGCCATCAAACCGCAGGAATAATTGCGAGACGGATCGAATCGGACGGCATACCGACCGTCGTGATATCGGTCGATAAGACGGCTTCCGAACGCGTCCGCGCACCGCGAACGACTTATTACAGCGGCGAGCTCGGTGCCGTCGTCGGGCCGGCAGGATGGCCGGAGTTTCAGCTCCGCGTGCTCGACGAAACGCTGCGGAATATGGAGACGTTCGACCAGCCCGGCGTTCGACGCCTCGCTGTGGAACTCGAATCCAAAGTCGAAGCCGCCCGCGGCGAGCGATAAACAAGATGCTGTCAGATCGCCGTCTGCCAAGCCTTGATCGACTCTATCGGGTAGATCAGCATCAGGATATTGAGCAGCAAACCGTCGCGTATCCAGATCAATAAAACGATCTCGACGGCGACGAAAAAGGCCAGCGACCTCCACATTCCAATTTTTACAGCAACCCCGAAACCAAGCGCACAGGCAATAACGTCGCCGATCGAATTCGCGATCGAGTCGCCAAAATAATCGAGCGACGCCGTATTCTCGCGGTATTTGTCGATGATAAAACTCGAATTTTCCAAGATCTCCCATGCGGCCTCGGCGACGGTTGCGATAAAGAAGCGCCAGTAAATAACCAGCTTTGCGAAGATCAGTCCCGTGAGCCAAAAAAGCAGGACGCCGTGGAGAACGTGCGTAAACGTGTAGGGATCGAAAAGGTGCTGCGATGTATGGCTGCTGTTCCACGCCTCGTGTACGTAAATCGCCGCATCGCCCGATTTACACCACCAGATACGGCCCTGCCAATGCAAGACGATCGCCATGACAATGGTCACGGCCACGCTCGCTCCGATGGCCAGCCAAAGGCCGCTCTTGTTATGATCCACCTCGTTCATATTCTGCATGTCCATACGCAAAAAACGATCGCCCGCACAGGAAAACTATCCACTAATCACTGATAACTATCAACTGAATTGAAATAATTCTATTGCCGCTTCAGTTGATAGTGATGAGTTGATAGTTGATAGTTATGTGGAGAAATTTCCTCGACCCTTAGCATCGTGGATCGCGACAAGAATTTAACAAAAGCTAGAGACGGAACCGTCTGTTGGGACATCGTCATCATCGGCGGGGGGGCGACCGGAGCCGGCTGCGCTTTGGATGCGGCCTCGCGCGGTTTTTCAGTGCTTCTTCTCGAGCAGCACGATTTCGGCAAGGGCACATCGAGCCGCTCGACTAAACTGATCCACGGCGGCGTTCGATATCTCCGCCAGGGTAATATTTCCCTGGTTCGCGAATCTCTGAAAGAGCGGGGTATCCTGCTCCGGAATGCACCGCATGCCGTTCACAAACTGCCGTTCATTATTCCCTGCTACAGCATCTGGGAAAAGGCGTTCTACGGCCTCGGACTGAAAATCTACGATCAGCTTTCGGGAAAATATAGCATTGGCCGATCGCGAATTTTGTCTCGCGGCGAAACCCTCGAACGCCTTCCGTCGATCAAGAAGGAAGGCCTTACCGGCAGCGTTCTCTACTTCGACGGCCAGTTCGACGACGCCCGGCTATTGATCGACATCCTGCGTACCGCGGATTCCCTTGGGGCGACGGTGTTGAATTATTCGCGCGTCACCTCGCTCCGAAAAAATGACGAAGGCCGCATCGCCGGGCTTGAATTCACGGACGTGGAGACTGGTGAGGAATTCGTGATAACGGCTCGCGTCGTCATCAACGCGACTGGTGCATTTTGCGAGGGCGTGCGTCGAATGTCGGATCCGGACGCCGAAAACGTCCTTACCTACTCTCAAGGCATCCATGTCGTCCTCGACCGCAGTTTCCTCCCATCCGATGACGCGGTGATGATCCCGAAAACAAGCGACGGCCGCGTGCTGTTCTGTATTCCGTGGCAAGATCACCTACTCGTCGGCACGACCGACACGCCGGCAGCCGAGGCAAGCCTCGAGCCCGAAGCATTGCGATCCGAAATAGATTTCGTTCTTGAAACGGCCGGCGGCTACCTTAGCAAACGACCTAAACGCAGCGACATTCTCACCGCCTTTGCCGGCATCCGTCCGCTTATTCGAACCAATGCGAGATCAAAAACCTCATCGCTCTCCCGAGGCCATGACCTTTTCGTTGATCGCTTCGGCCTCATCACGATAACCGGCGGCAAATGGACCACCTATCGCCAAATGGTCGAAGATGCAGTCGACAAAGCGATCGAGAGCGGGGGCATGAAAACTGCTGAATGTCGGACCGAAACGCTGGCGATCAAGCCGCCGGAGATCGCCGAAGCAGGTGAACTCCTCCATCCGCATTTTCAATACACACGCGGCGATGTCATTCGGGCCGTGCGGGATGAAATGGCCCGCACAGTCGAGGACGTCCTCGCCCGCCGAACGCGAATGCTTTTCCTCGACGCAAAAGCCGCAGCCGACTCGGCTCAAAAGGTTGCAGAAATAATGGCTGGGGAATTAGGTAAAGATAACGACTGGATAAACAGCGAACTCGTCGCCTTCAGAGATCTTGCCTTGTCCTATTCGTGCCCATTCGCGTAATTCGCGGGCAAAACTCTTTGCTGCGACCAAAGAACCCGGTCGTTACCACTCCCGGTTCTGACCGGTTTCGCGGGCAAAAACTATTACTCCGTCGAGACAGCCTCTTCCCCGTGCAAGGCCGCTATCAGCGTGTGCCAGCTAAGCGAGGCACACTTTACGCGTGCGGGAAATTCGAGCACACCGGCAAAGATCTTGAGCTTCCCGAGGTGATTATCGTCGCTCTCGATATTCAACCGGCCCGTCACCATACGGTGAAATTCATCGAACAAGGCCTCGGCATCTTCCCGCGTTTTGCCTTTCACAACCTGCGTCATCATCGAAGCCGATGCCTTCGATATCGCGCAGCCCGACCCCTTGAACGCGACATCAGAAACCACATCGCCTTCAATTTTCACGAACACGCGAAGCGCATCCCCGCAAAGCGGATTATTTCCGACGGCTTCTTTATCTGCACCGTCGATCTCGCGAAAATTACGCGGGTTCTTGTTATGTTCCAGGATGGTTTCCTGATAAAGCTCATTTAATTCTGACATCTAAAACAATCCTACAACATTCCCGTTCTCGTCGATATCCACCCGTTCGGCGGCCGGGTGTTCGGGGAGGGCGGGCATCGTCCGCATATCGCCGCAAATTGGATATATGAACCCGGCCCCGACGCTCGCCCTGACCTCGCGGATCGGCAGTGTGAAGCCCGTCGGTGCCCCTTTCAGCTTCGGA
>JBGSYT010000166.1:0-2030 GCA_041750855.1 Pyrinomonadaceae bacterium
TCTTTAGCTGCTCCGATCACTCCGCACAAAAGTAAAACGAGACCGAAGGCCGCCGGGATCAATGCCGTTGCACTGCCGGTACCCTGGCCGCTGCCGTAGAGATAGCCGATCAGGCCTATCAGGATCAATATTCCACCGCAAAATATAGAGGTTGAGGTCATAGAAAAAAGTTCCTTTATTTAGACGTTCGATCTTGACTCCGCATTTCAGCGATCATATCGGCGATCGATTGTTTGAGATGTGCCGTGACCGCCTCATAGCGGTCTTCGTCAGACATTTTATCAACGGATGCTTGGCCCGCAAGAATGTCACGAGCATAAAAAGGTTCGCCGATTCTGATCTTGACTTTTGCCGGGCGAATTCGCCATGAATGGCGTGCCCAGACATTATGCAATCCGTCCAATGCGACAGGTACGATGGGCAGGTCAAGTTCCGTCGCAAGTATTGCTGCACCTTTCTTAAACCCGTGGAGTTCACCGTCGAATGCTCGTTCACCTTCGGGATAAATATTGAGGACCTTGCCGTGCTTTAGCCCGATGGCCCCGGCCTTCATCGCACGCATAAGTTCGGTGTCGGGGTTCACAGGTACAACGTTCAGCATCCGTGCAATAGCACGCGTGACCGAATTGTTGAAAAACTCACTGGCCCCTACATGGAAGATATTGCGGAAAAGCGAGTAGGGATAATTCGAGCAAAGAACGAACGGGTCCAGAAAACTCTGGTGATTAGGGCAGATCAGGTACGGACGTTTCAGATCGCGAAGCTTATCGGCGCCCGCAACTTCGAGCCGCATAAAAACGCGAAAGAACAGATTGAATCCCTGATAGACAATAAACGCAAAAGCCGAAAACACCGGACGATCACGCAGTACGGCACGGACCTCGGGAAAATCGTCATCAGCCTCGCGAACGATCTTTCCCCAATTGAGCTCGACCGAAACTGCCTTGACATCCTCGCCGCCGTGTTTGTTTACAAGCTCGATCACATTGGCGACAGTCAAGGCCTGAGCAGCTTCGTCTCCTTCGAATTCGGTTCCGAACGCCTGTTCTAGTGACGCAAAAGTTTCCGCACGGGCGAGGCTGTCGAGACCGAGGTCGATCTCAAGATTCATATTGGGATGGATCGTGTCGGCACCTTGGGCGTTTTGCCTGATCGCTTGAAGCACCGACTTGCCGGCGTTAGATTCAATCGACGCTCTTTCGTCGGGTGAAAATTCCCACGCCTTCAGTTCCTTAACATCGGTAGATATCTCTCCCGACTCTACGTCTTTCTTTAGCTGAAATCGTTTTACCTTATTGGTCGCGGTACGCGGCAGCGGCTCGACGCGGATGATGTAATCGCGGACCCGTTGATATTCGGGCAGCTCGCGGCCGATGTTATCGAGGGCGTGGCGAATTGCCTCTTTTGAATTCGAGATGCCGGCCTGTTTCAGATACGCAAAATCGGGTACTACGACGGCGGCTAATTTCTCAGCACCCGCCCGAGCATCGCCGCCCTCCTCGATACCGATGATCGCCATTTCCTCGACAAGCGGACACTTCAGGTAGTGGACCTCGAGGTCCTCGGGATGGACGTTCTTGCCTGATGGAAGCACGATCACATCCTTGCCGCGGCCGACGATGTACAGGAAACCATCCTTGTCGATTCGCCCGAGGTCACCAGACTTGAACCAACCGTCTTCGATGAACGCCTCGGCGGTCGCGGCCTGATTCTGGTAGTAACCATCAAACACCATAGTACCGCGGATCAGAACCTCGCCGACACCATCTTTGTCAGGATCAAGGATCTTTATCTCCGCACCTTTCATCGGTTTTCCGACCGAGCCAACGCGATTGTCGTCTTCGGGTGTCGCCGTCGCGGCCCCGCTGGTTTCGGTCAGGCCATACCCTTGAATGATCGTGAACCCGAGCCGGTGAAAATCTTCCGCGACCGATTCGTCAAAGCGGGAACCGGCCGAGATCGCGATCCTGAGGTTACCGCCGAAAGATTCATGCACCTGTCCAAAGAGCTTTGAACCGAGATTTACGTTA
>JBGSYT010000167.1:0-11622 GCA_041750855.1 Pyrinomonadaceae bacterium
AAGGCAATGACGAACTGCTGGAGACCATCGAAAAGATCAGGTCAAGGCCCAATCCGGACCTTAATTTAATGGGAGTCGTTGTCACACTTTTCGATCGTCGGACAACGATCTCGAAGGACGTCGAGGCCCATATCCGAAGCGTCTTCGGCAAAAAGGCTTTCAAGACCGTTATTTCGAGAAGTGTTCGGCTGGAGGAATCGCCGGCCCACAAAAAGCCGATCTTCGATTACGCCCCGCGGTCGTCCGGTTCGCTCGAATATCTGAATTTGTCAAAGGAGGTGCTAAGGCGTGGTTAAGTCCGGTTTACCTCTTGGTGTGAAAATGCGCCACGACGCGCATTATGTTGATCAGATCGCCGTTCGCTCTCGAAGCGTCGGAAGAACGATCCCAATAACCACTATCTTTCCAAACCCGGAACAGCCGCGGACCGAGTTTGGCGATCTGACGGAGTTGACCGCGTCGATAAAAGAAAAAGGCGTGCTGGAACCGCTCCTTGTTAGGCCGACTTCCGACGGTACCTTCATGATCATCGCAGGCGAACGCCGCTGGCGGGCGTCAAAATTGGCGGGCCTTGTCGAGGTTCCGTGTATCGAGCTGGACATCGACGATAACGCTGTCGCCGAGATCGCTTTGATCGAGAACCTCCAGCGTAAAGACCTCACTGTCTGGGAGGAAGCAGACGGGTTAAAGGCTTTGGGCGAGAAATTCGGATACACGCATGACCAGATCGCACAAAAGATCAGCAAAAGCCGTACAACCGTGACCGAACTGCTCACCATCGCGAATATACCGTCAGAAATTCGCGACCGGTGTCACGCAGCTAAAATTGCCTCCAAGGCAATCTTGCTTGATGTAGCTCGTCAGTTTGACGAAGCCGCGATGTTCCAGTATTTGGATGGCCTGAACGGTGACAAGCTGCGAGACGGCAAAACGGCAGCGGACAGGCCCGCCAAAAGTAAAACGAAAGCGAAGTCGGCTGATGAAGCGGGCAATACTTTTGAATACAGCTCGCCCGACGGCGATTTTGATCTCCGTATCCGATTCAAACCCGGTAAATTAAGCCGAAACAACACTCTAAAGGCGCTTAAGCAGGCGTTCGAACAGGTGAAAGCCCAGCAGGACCCATCCTAGCGGCAGCTAATTTAGGGGAATTACATAATCTCTATTATCAGACGCGAACAATAGATGGTACAGCGATCCGGCATTTGGCAGCGTGCCCTCTTATTGGTCACGTATCATGGCTTCCCCGCGTACCCGATCCAGGAACAGCGCGCCGAAATCCTAGGCACCACACGAAGAGCCGATAGTTGGAAACAATTAGTTTTTAGTGATTTCCTGTGGCTGGGACAGTTGCACTTTGACACTACCTTACTAAAAAGTTAAGATTTCAGTTTTGGTATTCGTATCGGAAGGCACCCTTAGGTGAATCTCTATAAGGAGTTACAAACACAATTGAGTAACGGAAATTTTCTTTTTACGTCCGAATCGGTCACCGAAGGCCACCCGGACAAAATTGCTGACCAGATATCAGACGCTGTGCTTGACGCGATCCTTGAACAGGATCCAACGGCACGTGTTGCCTGTGAAACCCTTGTCACCACGGGTTTAGCGGTCATCGCCGGTGAGATCACGACAAATGCTCGTGTAAATTACAAACAGATCGTCCGCGACACTATTCACGAGATCGGTTACAACGACGCTACCTATGGCTATGACGCGAACACGTGTTCGGTCGTTGATGCGGTCGGTACGCAGTCGCCGGACATCGCGCAGGGTGTGGACACCGGCGGGGCGGGTGACCAGGGGCTTATGTTCGGGTTTGCGTGTAATGAAACGCCTGAACTAATGCCGCTGCCTATCAAATTGGCCCACGATCTGACGATGAAGCTTTCCGAGACTCGACGTGATGGAACACTTCCCTACCTCCGTCCCGACGGAAAATCGCAGGTAACCGTGGAATACCGCGACGGAAAGCCGTTTCGCGTTGAGGCCGTGGTTGTTTCATCGCAGCATTCTGACGATGTCACGACCGAGCAGCTCCGGAAGGACATCGAGGAGAAAGTGATCAGGACCACGGTACCGGCGGATCTGCTTGACGAGAACACCAAATTTCATATCAATCCGACTGGACGCTTTGTGGTCGGCGGGCCAATGGGAGATGCGGGTGTCACGGGGCGGAAGATCATTGTTGATACATATGGCGGCTACGCTCCGCACGGCGGCGGAGCTTTCTCGGGCAAGGACCCGACGAAGGTCGACCGTTCGGCGACGTACATGGCCCGATACATTGCAAAAAATATAGTCGCTGCGGGCCTCGCCGAAAAATGCACGGTTCAGCTTGCATATGCGATCGGCGTTGCCGAGCCGGTCTCGGTCTATATCGACACACATCGTACCGGCAAGGTCGATGAAGGCAAGCTCGCTGAAGCGGTTCGCAAGCATTTTGCCCTGACACCGAAAGGCATTATCGAAATGCTGGACCTGCACAAGCCGATCTTCAAGGAAACCGCACGCTTTGGCCATTTCGGCCGCGACGGATTCTCCTGGGAGAAAACCGACAAAGCGGATGCACTGCTCGGCGCTCTCAGCGACGCAGCAACCGTTTAGCAGTGGCCGGTGGTCAGTGTACAGTGGTCAAATCTCCACGTGCACCACTTATCGCCGGCCGAACTAATTTCTGACAACTGGCCACTGGCCACTGACCACTATTCATATGGCAACCGAACAACCTTCTATCCATCACGACATCAAGGACATCAACCTTGCCCCGCAGGGCAAGCAGCGCATCGAATGGGCCGACCGCGAGATGCCGGTACTTCGGCTTATTCGCGAGCGTTTCGAGCAGGAAAAACCGCTAACTGGTGTCCGCCTCGTCGCCTGTGCGCACATCACGACCGAAACGGCGAATTTGGCCCGCACGCTTCAGGCCGGCGGAGCTGAATCGCTGCTTATCGCTTCGAATCCGCTGTCGACACAAGACGATGTGGCGGCTTCGCTTGTTGCGGACTGGGGAATTCCGGTCATGGCGATCAAGGGCGAGTCGATCGAAACATATGTCAGCCACGTTCGTGCGGCGCTCGACACAAATCCGAATCTGATCATTGATGACGGTTCTGATGTTGTGGCGACTATGTTGAAGGAAAAAAAGGAGTTAGCTGCAACGCTCATCGGCACGACCGAAGAGACCACGACCGGCATCGTCCGCCTCAAGGCGATGGAAAAGGCCGGCGTACTCAACTTCCCTTCCATCGCGGTAAACGACGCCCAGACAAAGCATTTCTTCGATAACCGTTACGGTACGGGCCAATCGACATTAGACGGCATCATCCGTGCTACCAACATCCTGCTCGCAGGCAAAACGCTTGTCGTCGTCGGCTACGGCTGGTGCGGCAAGGGCGTCGCGATGCGTGCCCGCGGAATGGGCGCTAACGTTGTCGTGACCGAGATCGATCCGATCAAGGCGATCGAAGCGGTAATGGACGGCATGAGGGTTATGCCGATCACCGAGGCCGCAAAGATCGGTGATTTCTTTGTCACGGTCACCGGCAACCGCCATGTTATTGATAAAGAACACTTTGAGGCGATGAAGGACGGCGCGATCGTCTGCAATTCAGGCCATTTTGACCTCGAGTTGAACCTCGGAGCCCTTCGCGAAATGTCCGAACCGGCGGTCAAACGCCGCCCGTTCGTCGAAGAATACATCGGTAAAAACGGCGGAAAGAGCGTCATCGTACTCGGCGAAGGCCGTCTCATCAACCTCGCCGCCGCCGAAGGCCACCCGGCATCAGTTATGGATATGTCCTTCGCAAACCAGGCTTTGTCGGCGGAATATCTGGTAAAGCAAAAAGACAAGCTCGGAGCCGGCGTCCACGTTCTCCCGACCGAAGTCGACCAGGAGATCGCCTCGCTCAAACTCCACGCGATGGGCGTAAGAATGGACGTCCTGACCCCCGAAATGCTCGAATATATGTCGAGCTGGGAAACCGGTACGTAGATTTCCCAATACCTTTGAAGATCGGGCCCGGATACTTCCGAGCCCGTTTTTTTGTGGTCTGATCCATCGCATGCGAGTGTTTGCTTGTCGGCGCTAATAGGCGTATATTCTCATCACACAGACCAAATTCGAAGGCCCCCAGCCTGGAGCGGACAACGGTCATACTGATGCGGCCGCAGTTCGAAATGCTCCTCCTTTATTGCATCTTTTAATTTAAAGAGGAGCAAAACATGAAAAAGATCATTGCAATAGCATTCTTGCTAGCATTCGCATCCATCGGCGCTTGGGCCCAGTGCAGCGATTCTGCCAAAAAGGAACTCGAGGCATGGGACCGTGCATGGGCTAAAGCCGGGACCGAAGGAAATCGGGCGCAGCTTATGAATATATATGCGGACGATTTCGTCGGCTTCCCAGCTATGGAAACGAAAACAAGCGCCATTGCCGCAACAATGGCGGAATTTGAGGCTTCCAGGACGAATCCGAGCAACGAAACCGTTTCGCACGATCACTACGTTATCGCCTGCACGCCAAACACGGCGACGATAACCCATCGAAACGTCATTCAGGTGCCAAGGGGATCGAGTGGCGGACCTGAGACCTTTTATTCCAGGAGCGTCCATTTTCTCGAAAAACGCGGTGGAAACTGGCAGGCAGTAAGCAATGCCGGTGGTCCTCTCGACGATCAAACGACACTTTGGTATTTGGACAAAGATTGGACCAATGCGATCCGAAATCGTGACAAAGCGTGGTTTGAGAGCAACTTTGCACCTGCGTTTGGCAGTGTCAGCAGCCTTACGGGCGAGATTATGAACCGGTCACAGGACATCGCCGATGTTGTAAACAGCAAAGACACTTTGGACGTCGTGCAATCTACCGATACGAGTATTCGCATCGATGGCGACACGGCCATAGTAAACGGGATCTTTCATACGAAAGGCAGGGACGAAAAGGGCGTGGCATTTGACCGCAGGTCCCGCTACACCGACACCTGGATCAAACGCAACGGCCGCTGGCATCCCCTAGCAACCGCCGGAACCGTAATTCCCTAACGTTGTTGTTAGCCGTTTCCAAGAGGAGGCTGTCTTTAATAAGGCGGCCTCTCTTCTTTGCCTACTAAGCAAGGGTCGGTCGTAGCGTTTTCTGAATTCCCTCGTAAAGATCTCTCGTGGAAAAGAGATCGAAAACCTGATCCCGGTTCTGATTTGGCACACGCTATCTATCAGAGATACCGATAGGAGCTCGGGCCGCAGTTGAACCCTTGGGCACAGGTCATCGCCGCAGTTCCTGAAACACGATCATATCCGGCGCTGACGGCTTGACCAGGCCATAGCCCGGAGCGTACTGCACCGACCATCGAAACTTCCCTATCTCGACGATATAGATACGATTCTCGGGGTCGAAAGCTTTCCATGTGCCGGTTGACCCATCGGATGCAACTACCGAGCCATTGGCCAGGAACCTGGTGGCTCCATATGCGTTCACCATTGAGTCGTATGTACGGACGATCGGGTCGGCCGAGTTTGCCGTATTGCCGAACTCGACGTTCCCCGTCGCTTCGATCTCGTAGGCACCACCCATACGCAGAAGGTTCTGGTTCGGCGGCGTCACCGCGATGATGATCTTCATTTTCTTTAGCACCTTATCGGCCGTGAACGTCACTTCGGACGCGTTCGGCTTCCGGGTAACGACCTTCGTGGTCCGCCACGTCCTTTTTTCGTCATAGAGCGTGATGGTCAGGGTCGAAGTAAGATCCGCGCCGTAGAGGGTCGTGGCCTGTTTGTAACGCACGGTCAAACGATTGCTCCCGGGCGTTGCGTAAAGATACCAATATTGTGTGCCGACCAGGCTGTCGGCGGTCGCCTGGTTGATGCCCGCTTTCAATGGATACGGATTCTCCGGCTTGAGCGACTGCGCCGAGATACCGCCAACAATGATTAGTAAAAGTATGATCAAACCCGGTATTTTCATTTCTGATGATTCCTCCTGCTGCGATCAAGACGTAGATCTCTTGCCGCTTTGCATAAGCCGTTCGGAAAATTTTTTTGGCCAGGCTGCAAACTTTAGCCGGCCGCGAAAAATAGTGCGCGTCTTTTCGCAAAAACAGAGAGGCCCGTCGTCGTTGAGGCAGTAGTTATAGAAAAATGCGAGGGGCCGCGTCTTTTCAGGCGTGGCCCTTAGTAATTTATTCCTGACGCCCGCCAGGTTCTTTCAGCTAGCATGGAGAGGTACCTCCGTTGCAATATCTGCACAAAACTGATAAGTAGATAGAGAAGATCACTTTCACAATCAAAAAAGCCGCCCCCCCGGGATTATGAGGGAACTCCGACTATGATCCACCTTGAGCCAGTTTCACGCGTCGAAATGGAAGATATGCTTGGACGAGTCAGATACGGGCACCTCGGATGTTCGCGTAATGATTACCCGTACGTCGTTCCAGTCCATTTTGCCGTACATGACCACGATATAATCATCTATACGACCGAAGGCAGAAAAACGGAAACGCTCGATGCAAATCCGGAGGTTTGCCTGCAGGTTGAGGAAGTGATAGACGATGAGAATTGGTGCAGCGTGATGGTATTTGGTCGGGCCGAAAAGTTGGAAGGTGAACAGGAACGTGAGAAGGCGTTTGAGGCTATCTCCTCTGTTAATCCGGCCCTGACTCCTGCACGAAGTACTCGGTGGGTGGACAAGTGGGTCCGTGAAAAACGTGACATCGACGTGATCTACCGCATAAAGCCAACAACAATGACCGGCCGGCGTACCGCCCCAACGGAAGACTAAAGCAAACCAGTCAAATTCCCTGGATTGAGAAACGAAACAATTAGCTTGAGCCGGCCACAGCGACACCGGCCCCCTCAAAACCGAAGAGAGAGACAGCTTAATCCGCCGTCCATCTTCTGGAATTCGGACATCTCCAGTCCGATGATGTTGTAGCCAAAAGCGTCGAGCTTGCCTCGCAGTTTCGGAAAGCCGGCCGCAAAAAGCACGTAGTCATTCACGCGTATACAGTTCGCAGCATACTCCTCGCCTTCGGATACGCGGATCAACTCGAAACTTTCAAGCTCCTCCTCGCCGGCGAGCGCGTCGGTCACCAAAAGCCGATCTTCACCAAGGTACGTTATTCCGCTTTTCAGGTGGAGCAGGCCGTCCATCCCGCGAATATCGATGTGGCTCGAAGTAAACCCCGCCGCCGCAAGGAATACCGATAACTGTTGTGCCCCATCCTCATTTGTGCGGTCCGAGATCCCGATCAGGAAGTGGCCGTCGATCTGGCAGACATCGCCGCCGTCGAGCGTGCCCGGCGGTTGGACCCGATCGAGCTTGTCGTAATATTGCACGAGAATTTCGGCCATGCTGACGATCTCGCCGCTCCGGCTCGGTGCTCCCGGCCGCGTGATCACCGCACACCTTTCGGTCAGGACCGCCGTGTCCTCAACAAATGTCGAGTCGGGATGTTCCGCGTCCGGTCCAAGCTCTACCAGCGACAGGCCGCACCGAACCAACGCATCACAATACGCCCTGTGCTGCACCAACGCGGCCTCAAAATCAGGCACACCAAGATCAACGCTGGTCAACCCAGCGACAAAATTCTCACTCGGTACCCGGACTATGGCTTTTGTAAACATGCAAGGAATTAAGCTATCACATTTTGTAGCCATTTCCTGAACAGGATCGAACGGCCCGTCGGTCACGGGAACTGTCTGCGCATTTCCCCCTGGTCCGTCCCGTCCGCGTTTCGCGGCAAATTGCATCGTTGTTTACGACATGGGTTATGTAATAAGACGACGCGTATCGAAAATGTACCGGTCGAAAGGCAGCACGCTAGGGATGCACTCACCATCTTCCGTAGCCGATCCGAGGTTATTGGCTTTACCCAGGTTTCCGAGTCCCGCGACAAATAGCCAAATTGTTTACAACGTGGCTAGCATTTAAGGCGTTAGGCGGGCAAGATCGGTATCCGCCGAGAGATTTCTGATAGAATTCATGACATGGATGGTATTCGAAAGCTAATGTTTTGTTTGATGTTGTTGCTAGCTGCGTCTGGAGGGACTGTGTTGTATTCTCAGGCGCCTCCACCGCCTCCGGCTAAGGCGGCCCCCGTGCGCGTCGTCGGCAAGGCGGAGGTCTATTCGTTCCCTAAAAGGAACATGTCGTCGGCATCGGTCTACGTCTACTTGTTGGGGACAACTGAGGATATCTACAAAAAGAAGGACGTCCTTACGCTTTTCGCAAGATATGAAGTGGCAGGCCCGAAGACCGTGCAGCCGGAGAAAGTGATATTCTCGCTGTCATGGTTTTCACCGACGCCTAAGCCTGCGGCCGAGCATACGCTGACCCTGATCGCTGACGGTAAGACCCTGCTGTCAATAGAAGTGTTGCCGTCGCATCCGTTTGGGCGGGGGTCATCGGAATACTACGACGCTCGAATCGACTACGGGACGTTTCAAAAGTTCACGAACGCTGGAAAGGCGGTCCTAAAACTTGGAACAACTTCGATCGACCTAACCGCCGAGATGGCACAGTCGCTCAAAGACCTGGATGCAACGATTGAACGCTAAGGAGGGGAGTTAACTCACATATAGCATTTTCGGGTTCTTTTTCGCGATCGTAAGCAGCTTGAGGCTTGAGCCGTTGGGGCGGTTTTGCCTTGTTCCCATTTCTGGACTGTTTTCGTCGAAATGTTTAGAAGCACGGCGAAGGCCGATTGCTAGACCTTGAGCTTCTTTCGGAGTTTTACGACGTCCTCCTTTGACAGCGGTTTGAGAGCTTTTTACCTCCTTGACCAGTGGCTGAACCGATCCTTTCTATCATCGGCGGCTCGTTCACGGCGATCTTTCTACTCACCTACTTGTCTTTCTACTCCCCTCCTTGTCTAAGGAGGGGTGCCCGATTTTTGGGAGGGTTGGTGAGGACCTTAGGTAGATTCGACGTTGAACTGACCGAAGCGTACTCACCACCCCGTCAGCCGGCTAAAAAGCATCCGGCTGCCACCCCTCCTTAGACGAGGAGGGGAGTTTTGGAGAAGGGGCCTAGAGTTGCGCCGGGCGATACGCTCGCCCAAACGCTGTCGGAAAAAGGTTGATTTCTGTGTGCCGTATATGCAACAATATCCCGCCAGACGGACGATTTCTGACCGATCTTTGATAATGATTCTTCCCGATGTTTGAAAATCATCGCACGCATCGGACACGTTCTGCCATCCGAGGGCGTTCTGCGAGGAACTTCTCAACTGTTGGATCAGGTAATATTGTGCATGTTGTTGAACATACAGCAGTTAGGCGTGACAGGCCATCGCGTTCGTTCGCCGCAAAAAGTTTTTCGCATTTTCGACGGAATTTCAGTTTTCGAGTCGCGTAAACCATCTGCTCACAAGGGTTTGCACGTTCCGTCTAAGGTCGGAACGCGGCCTGAACGCCTTCAAGCGTACTCACGATCTTTCGACCGACGAACGGGCCGGAATTGACGATGACGAACCTGGCCGACGAAACGCGGACGGAGCGCGGTTGCAATGTTCGTTGAATTGGAAGATAGTTGAAGTCATATGAAATGGATTATTGCGGTGCTGATCGGAGTTGCGGCGGTTTCAGTGTCGGCACAGGACATTAAACCCGCTCCGGCAACCTCAGGCAATCCGGCCGATGGCAATTGGTCGAAACTCGGCCCGACGGTCGAGGGTGAACGCGGGTTTACGATCCACGGCAAGGGCATCAGGACCAACACGGACGGGCGTTACGAGCTTTGGATAAGGATCGAACCGGTAAACACGGCCGCGTTTGCCAGGCGTTACAATCTTCCGCGTGAGATGCGTCATGTTGTCCAGTTCGCGACGATCGATTGTGCTAAAAATGTCCTTGCACTCGATCAAACGTCGGTCATAGGAGTGGATAACAAGGCAATTCCCGCAAAAACCGGATCGCTAACGCCTTCGTCAAAGCAGCAGAACGTAAGGCCGGGCTCGATCGGCGAAGCGGTATTCCGTTTTGTGTGCGTCGATACGACGACGATGCCGCTAACGAAGAACGATTGACCGCACTCACTGATGTCTAGGTCCGCACCCTCGACAACAAAAACGCCCCGATAGCAGCAAACGCCAGCGTCGGCCCCCACACCGCGATCCACGGCGTCAGCGAACCTGTCAGTCCCAACTGATCGAAAACACTGATGGTACCGATATAAACCAGCCAAATGGCGATGGCGTAACCGGTGGTCGCAGCCTTCCCTTTTCGGCTGAGGCTCAGGGCGAAAGGAGCCGTGAAGAGAGCAAGGATGAAGGGCTGAAAAGGCGTCGCGTATTTTCGCTGGAGTGCGACGGCAAAATTTCTTCGCTCGGCTTCCGATTCGCTCGCTTCCAGTTGCAGCCGCACCTCTTCCGCGTTCATCTGCGCGGGTTTGCGTGCAAGGCCGAGAAACGGATTCGCGCCCTCGATCACCGTCCCGGCGGGCAACGAGGCACGTTCGACACGGTCCGCGCTCATCTGGAGACGGTCGCCCGCTTCAGTGACCGTTACCCTGCCACGCTCCCAAACTGCCGCCGGCGCCCGATAAATAGAAGTGAGGCGGATGCCGTCGTCGCCAAAGGCGTAAACGGTCAGGTCAACGATGTCACACCTTGCGCTGCATCGCTGCCCCGGGGTGTCGGAGCTTGCGGCCGTTCCGTTGGCAAGCCGGAACGAAACGACCTTCGCGTCGTCGGCGACCCAGATCTTGTCCGGCACGGCAGGAACGTTGCCCCGGCTGCGGATCTGAAGCCGAAGGTCGTCCTGGATACGATTGGCAACCGGTGCGATCCGCTCCTGCACCTGCCAATTGGCGAAGCCCAGCATGATGGTGAACAGTAGGCACGGAAGCAAAAGACGGTAAACACTTTGGCCGGCGGAGGTCCAAGTGATGATCTCATTCTGACGAGATTTGATGACATAGGTCGCAAGCGTAGCGATCATCGCTGCCGACGCCGAAAGCTGGAGATAGACGAACGGCAGCAAAAAGAACAGATATTTGACAAGCAGCCATATGCCGTTTTCCATCGTGCCGGCGAATTTCCAAAGCTCAAACGCCGTAAAGATCACGAAAACCGCGGCAAAAAAGCCAAGCGAAAGCAGGTAGTAACGGACAAGGTTAAGCCCGATGTCGAAATCGCGAAGGCCAGACGTGAGATCGAGAAAGACGTTGCTCAGGCTCGTCTTCCGCGGGCGAGACTTAATGTTTACCACGGCACGGGAAATGGCTTCGCCAATGCGGCCGGCAAATGCGAACCGTCCGGCGGCGGCTAGCCAAGCGATCGCAAAGATACTGAAGGCGACGGGGATGAGGCTGCCGACGGGAACGCTGATCGTGCCCGTCCGGGCCAGCTGTTCCCCCAGGAACGCAAGCAAATAAAAGGCGATCAGCCCAAGCAGCGCTGAAACTATCGCGAACCCCCGGCTCTTGCGGTTGTACCTCAGCACGAATACTGTGGCGAATATACAAAACAGTAGCGGCGTCGCCGACAGCATCAACCGTCGATACCATAGCAGTTCGGCCTCGGTCCTTTGCTGGCCCTCTTTTGTCCGGGCATAGTCAGACAATTGATCCAGGCCCAGCTCTTCGGGGCTTAGCTCAGTACTATTGAGCCTCTCAATTAGCTCCGA
>JBGSYT010000168.1:0-10139 GCA_041750855.1 Pyrinomonadaceae bacterium
GGAGTTCGATCTAAGGCAGGCTGACGCGGCACGGCAAGCATTGACGAAATTGAACGGTTGATCAACGACCCTGGAGGCGAAAGAACATGTCTATAACACCATACCGAAAAGTGCCATGTTCATATTGCTGATAATGCTTGCGGTCGGTTGCGTCTGGGACGCCTCTGCCCAAAATCGGCGTAAGCTATCCGATGTGGTGGTCACGCCGCAATTCGAGCTGGTGCCGAACGTTTCTATCGAGATCAGTTCGCAAACGGAAACGCTAACCACAAACACTAACGCTGAGGGTGCATTCTCAGTTGATGTTCCAGCCGGCCCGATCTCGGTGAAAGTGAGCGGGCGGAATCTGCTGCCGGTCCAGGTCGATCTTTCCGGATCGGAACGGAGCAATAATCTTCAGTTTACGGTCACCTACATCGTCCCGCCCGTAAGCGAAAGCATCACGATTCAGCACAATGCCCTTACGCCCCAGATAGAACTCCGCAACGCCGCGATTTATAGGAACTCGCTTTTCGTCCGTGACGACCAGCTCATCCACACGCTGAACGCCGGTATCAACGCCGGCAAGCACGAGTCAATATGGGCTTTGATGTGCGAGCGTGCGCCCCGCCGCCTGTCAGCAGCATTCGCGCTCGATGCAATATCAACATCCCGAGTGCCAACTTACGAGTAAGTTGAGCTTTTGTCCTAAGCGCGGACGAGAAAAGAGTTTTGGAAGCCTTGCGAGCTTCTGTTATAATTGGGCTTCAGCTAATTTTTATTTATCGATCGCATTTATTGCGTGGAGGAAGGGATATGAGAAACGAATTTGACAGGGATGAAACAAGTGCGGCAACAAAATTGACCTATTTATTGATCGGCGGCGGCATCGGCGCGGTGATCGCACTATTGTTTGCACCAAAGACAGGTGTAGAACTTCGCGGCGACATAGCCGATGCGACCCGCAAGGGGCTTGAAAAAGGTAAAGAGACGGCGGCGCAATTGCAGGAAAAGGCCGGTGAATATTACGAAGTTTCCCGTGAACGGGCGAGTGAACTGTATCACACTGCGCAGGAGAAGGCGGGTGAGATCACCGAGAAAGCTCGGAGTGCGGCTGCACAATCGGTAAATCCTTTTACTGCAGCGGTTGAGGCCGGAAAGGACGCCTACGTTGCCGAAAAACGAAAAACTGAAGCAAAATCGATCACGGAGGGCCGTCCGAGCTATCCGGTCGATAAGAAAGAAAGCTAAACGGCTATGAACCCAAACGACCCCCAGTTTTGGACCATGATCTTCACGATCGTGATAGCCATTTGCTTCATTGCAATGGCTATCGCGATGATCGCCATCGCGCTCATCATAAGGCGCGTAACCGCGACGGTCGCTCGTGTCGAAGAACGAATTGAACCTTTGATCGACAAAATGAACCTGATCAGTGTTCAGGGAAAAGAGATATCGGTCGGGTTCAACGAAGTCACGGCTAATCTTTCGACGGCGACGCGTTATCTGGCGGAATCGACCGAGTTGATCAAGGATGAAGTTTACGAGTTGCGGCAGATAGTAAACTCGACTGCCATTACGGCCCGAGACAAGGTCGAACTTGTCAGCCGCACGATCGACCGGACTCAGATGCAAGTCGTTGACACGACGGATTTTGTTCAAGCAAAGATCGTCGAGCCCGCCCGTGAGATCGCAGCTATTATGGCCGGTGTGAAAAAGGGCTTAGAGGTGTTGTTCGCTCCATCGCCGAAACAGATCGATCGTGTTTACGTGGAAGAGGAAATGTTTATCGGCTGACGAATCCGCGGCGCGTTATCAGAGCAAATTAGAAAGGCAAGCCAACACGTCGTCGGCCTGCCTTTTTTGATTATTGAAGGGAATTTAGGTTAGTTTCCGGCCGGCTTTACCGTTGCCGGGGCTGCCTGACGCCTTTCCTGCCATTTCTGGCGACGCTCGTCCATTCGCTTCCTCATCTCTTCCCCGCGGGTCTCAAGCTGCTGCTTTTGATCGGGTGTAAGAACCGTAAGCATTTGCTGACGCACCGACTCACCTTGTGACCTTGCCTGCTCTTGCAAGACCTTGATGCGTGCCTTCTGGTCCTCGGTCAAGGTCCCGGCCCTTCGAGCTTCGCGGAACGACTTCATTTCTTCCATGATCGACGCGTCCGGACGGTTAGCCTCGCGGATCAGCTTCATCTGGGCCTTCTGGTCCTCCGTCAGCTCGATCCCGCGGAAACCGCCCATCCCGCCAAATTTGCTGCCGCCGCCACGTTTGCCGAACTTGCCGTGCTTGCCCATTTTCTTGCCGTCACGCTTTTCGGCCTTCACCGCACCGTCTTTCGCGGTTCGAACGGGCTCTTGGGCCGAGACTACGACCGCAGCTGAAACCAGAACGAATGCAGACGCGAAAGCAGATAGTAACTTAAACTTTAATGACATCTTTTTACCTCGTGTTTAGAATTTCGATAGCCGAAGCTTTACGTTACTTATGACGCAGAATTTAGGGGTTTAGTCTAATCTATTCTCGCAGGAGACTGTAAAGAATTGTAAAATACGGGATAGCGGCAAGCGGCCAGTGACGATCTGCATTTTAAGTTTATGGCCTTTGCCGTCTAGAATTGATAGTTTGGTACTAAAGAACGCAACGTTGATATGAGGTTTATTTCAGAGATCAATTCGCCGGCAGACCTGCGCCAACTCAAGGTAGACGACCTGCAGGAGGTCGCCGATGAAATCAGGGCATTTATTATCGAGACCTGTTCGCGGATCGGCGGGCACACTGGTGCGAGCCTTGGCGCAGTCGAGCTAGCGGTGGCACTGCACTATGTGTTCGACACGCCCCACGACCGGCTTGTGTGGGACGTCGGCCACCAGGCATATGCACACAAGATACTTACCGGCCGGCGAGACCAGCTTCACACGATTAAGCAGCCGGGAGGTTTGAGTGGATTTTTGAGACGCGAAGAATCTGAGTACGACACCTTCGGCGCCGGCCATGCCTCAACCTCTTTGTCGGCTGCCCTCGGAATGGCGGTCGCCCGTGACCTAAAGAAAGAGGATTTTCATGTCTGCGCGTTGATCGGCGATTCTTCGCTTGCCGGCGGAATGGCCATGGAGGCCGTAAATCAGGCGGGCCATCTCAAATCCAGGTTGATCGTTCTCCTAAACGACAATGAGATGTCGATCGCTCCTGCCGTCGGAGCACTCAGCCGATACCTGAACAGGATAAAGGAAGCCCAAAGCTATCAGCACCTCAAGGAAGAAATAGGCGATGCATTGGAAAGCGTGCCCGGCATAGGCGGTTCGCTCCGGCGGGCGGCAAAGTCGTTCAAGGACGCGATCGCAGCGGCCGTTCTTCCCGGAGCATTGGTCAACGAGCTCGGTTTCAAATACTTCGGATACGTTGACGGGCACAATGTTCCCATGCTCGTAGCGGCGCTCGAAGAGGCCAAGAAGGTAGATGATGGGCCGGTGATCGTCCACGCACTCACTACAAAAGGTAAGGGCTTTCCAAACCCTGAGAAGAATTATTATGCGTATCACGCGACCGGCCCCTTCGACCCCAAGACCGGGCTGCCTTTCAAGTCGAGCAAGCCGTCCCCGCCCACCTACACAAAGGTCTTCGGCCAAACGATGTGCGAATTAATGGCGGAAGACGAGAGTATCGTTGCTCTGACCGCCGCCATGCCCGACGGCACCGGTATCGATCAGGTGCTGGAAGAGTTTCCCGACCGAGCATTCGACGTCGGGATCGCGGAACAGCATGCAGTTACGTTCTCTGCCGGCATGGCCTGCGAAGGGTTGAAGCCAGTTGCGGCCATTTATTCTACATTCCTGCAGCGAGGCTTTGACCAGGTGATCCACGACGTTTGCCTTCAGGATCTTAACGTGACATTTGCAATGGACCGGGCCGGCATCGTTGGCGCCGACGGTCCGACGCATCACGGTTTGCTTGACATCGCATATTTTCGCGGATATCCGAACATAGTTCTGATGGCGCCGAAGGACGAGAGCGAGATGCGCGATATGATGCTTACCGCGATAGAATATCCCGGCCCGGCCGCCCTTCGATATCCCCGAGGAAACGGGCTCGGCGTTGATATCTCTGGCAAACCCAAGAAGTTAGAGATCGGAAAGGCGGAGATCCTGGCTGAAGGAGATGACGTTGCCATTGTCGCCTATGGCTCAATGGTCCAATCTGCTGTCGAAGCGGCTAACGATCTGATTGCCATTGGAATAAAGGCCGCTGTGGTCAACGCACGGTTTGCGAAGCCACTCGATGAAGGACTTTTGACCGACCTTGCCGAAAGGCACCGAGTGATAGTGACCGTTGAAGAGGCCTATCTCGCAGGAGGTTTCGGATCTGCTCTGATGGAGTTGCTTGAAGAAAAGAACTTGCTGGATAATGTGAAAATGATCCGCCTTGGAGTTCCGGACGAGATAGTCTCCCACGGCGACCCGAAGGAATTACTCTCAGGTTACGGCCTCGACGCAGCGGGAATTAGAATTGCCGTTGTCAGCGGTCTGGAATCCACAAGCGGAAAAATGGAACAAAACAAGCGTCTCAGAGTGGTAAGGTAAAATGCGAACCCTCGTTACCGTCGAGACCCAATATCCGAAATGAAGAAGAAGAAAGAAGTTAATAAACCGAAAAGCGGTGCGCCGCTTCTCATAATCGGTGGAGTGGTGGTTGCCGCGCTGATCGCCGTTTTTTACTATTTTAGCACCAGCCCGACGCCCTCGAATACGGCGAACAGGTCAAACACGGCAAACACAGCGAATGCGAATGCTCCGCGGACGCCGCAATCGACGACTACCTCGACACTCGGAGCGGTTCCGCCGAACATGCTCGGTTCGCCCACCGCGTCTGTCACGGTCGAAGAATTTGCCGATTTTCAATGTGCAGCGTGTGCATCGGTCCACCCGGTGCTGAAAGAACTACAATCGATCTACGGCAACCGCATCCAGTTCGTGTTTCGGAATTTCCCTCTTATGATCCCGCAGCATGACAAAGCCTATGAAGCGGGTATTGCGGTCGAGGCCGCCGGAATGCAGGACAAGGCGAAATTTTGGGAACTGCAGAACCTGCTGTTTATAAATCAGCAGACTTGGTCAACGAATCCGAACTACCGACAACTATGGGAGGGCTACGTTCAGCAGATCGGCTTGGATGTTGAGCGATTCAAGGCGGATATGGCTGGCAGCGCCGCCCGAGCCCGTGTCGATGCCGATATGGCCCGAGGCCGCAGCCTGAGTGTAAATTCTACGCCAACATTGTTCGTCAATGGGAAAAGGCTCCCAATGGAATCGATCAACGTGGCAAGCCTTCGCCAGGTCGTTGATTCTGAGATACAGAACGCAATGAAGACGCAGCCGGCGATGAACGCTCCTGCCTCGTCCAGTCAATCGTCGAACTCAAGATGAACGAGGTCGCTGAGGCAGAAGAAACCGTATCGCGCGGCTCTGTCGCGCCCTATATCGCCGCTGTTGTAGCTCTCGTCGGGCTGGCCGATTCCATTTATCTCACGATCCATCATTTGACCGCGGAACCGGTTCCATGCAGCCTCGTGTCAGGGTGCGAGACGGTCCTGACCAGCGCGTACGCGGAGTTTGCCGGAATTCCCATCGCGGCATTTGGTGCGGCCGCCTATTTCGCCGCATTTGCACTCGCCGTCTACGCGGCCTACGGTACACGATTAGCATGGACGCTTTTCGGTGCACTAGCGGTCGTAATGGCCGGTATTTCCGTCTGGTTGCTTTACCTTCAGGCATTTGTGATCGGAGCCTTCTGCCAGTTCTGCCTTGTCTCGGCGGCAACTTCACTGACCTTGTTCCTTCTCGCCGTTTTCTCTAAGTTCTGGCGACGCATGCCTTAAGAACGTGGTCCAGTTTTATCGAATCCCCCGATCAACCTACAACTGCTGCCTGCGCCACCCCTTAGGCCTAGGCCGTGAAACCGAATCGCGCACAAGATCGAATAACATACTGGATGGACATCGGCACGACACTAATGTTGGCAGCGTCCGGTTGTTTGGAATTGTGATTAAAATACGGTAGCTTTACGATATATAGACCATTATTTTCGTATGAATGGCCAATAGCATCCTAAAAGAAATAGCTGCCGGAAACAGAACGGCCGTCGAAGATTGCTTGAAAAAGTACGGCGGACTGGTTTGGTCTTTGTCGCGCCGGATGCTACGGAATTCGGACGACGCGGAAGATGCGGTGCAAGAAATATTTGTCGATATATGGAAGAACGCGGCGAAGTTTGACGAAACACAGGCGTCAGAGACCACGTTCATCGCGATGATCGCCCGACGCCGATTGATCGACCGAATACGGTTTACGTCGCGGCGGATCTCAGCGGATGGTCTTGACGACGTTATGGTCGAACCAGTCGACCGGGCAGATAAGGTGATGCAAACCTCGCTGGAAGCGAATGACGCAGTAAAAGCTTTGAAGAGTTTGAGGCCCGAGCAGCAGCAGGTCCTCGAACTCTCGATAGTTCAAGGACTTTCGCATCAGGAGATAGCCGACCGCACCGGAATGCCTTTGGGCACGGTAAAGACACACGCCCGTCGCGGAATACTCCAGGCCCGCGAATTCCTCGGACTCGCAGAACGAGACTGATCAAGGGAGGTACACGCATGAGCGAACAAGAAAAAGATAAAGTGCTTGACCTCCTTTACGACAAGTTCGTCTATGGGCTTGACGACAAGGAATCGAAGGAGCTCGTCGCGCTTGGCTACGAACTTGACGAGGCCGATTCAATCGAGAGAACGGTAGCGGCCCTGAGCCTTGTCGAACTCGACGCGACCTCGGAACTGCCGTCCGATCTTTATTCAAGGGTGCTCAGTCAGGGCCATGCGATCGCAGATGAGATTCGAGAAGGCCTTGCAGTAGAGGTGCAGCCGGCCCGCGAGATCGTTCTCTCGGGCGGTGAAGGAAATTCGTGGTTTGGTTGGCTCGGATGGGCCGCCGCAGCCGCCGCATCGATCGCTCTTGCTGTAAGCCTATTTCTGCCCCGCGATACAGTCCAAAGGGCGGCCGGTCCGCCAGTAGCTTCTCCAACTCCGGAGGTGCGGATCGAGCCGGAACGCCAAAGGCAGGCCCTGATGGAAACTGCAGGTCAGGTCGTGACAGCTCAATGGGGCAAGGGAAACGTAGCTGAGCTCGCTTCGGTCAGCGGCGATGTTGTCTGGAGCGACGAAAAGCAAGAAGGGTACATGCGTATCCGCGGGCTGCCCGTCAATGACAAAAACCGCGAGCAATATCAGCTATGGATCTTTGAGGATGCAAAGCTTGAGGAGCACCCAAAGGACGGCGGTGTCTTTGATGTGAATTCTGATGGCGAGGTCATAATTCCCATTAATGCCAAGTTGATCACACGCGATCCCAAGGCTTTTGCCATCACTGTCGAGAAGCCCGGCGGCGTCGTTGTTTCGAAGCGTGAGAAGATCGCAGGCCTTGCTGCCGTGAAACCAAAGGACGCCTGACCTCGTATCAATTAACAGTTCAAGGGCAAAATGGTTTCGTTCGTTCTGGAGTAAGTTTGATCAAGATGCAAAGACAAGGGCAGGGCTGCAAACCCTGCTCTTTTTTTATTTTAGAGCCGGTATTGTCAGTTTCGTATAAGTACGACCGGCGACTGCTCGGCAGCATGAAGGCGGCCGAAGAAATTTTTGACCGAATCGTATTTGTCCGGAGCAACGGTTGCTCGGTTCAGCTCAAGCGAACGCGAAAGGACCAGTTCGCGTCCTTCGACCTTATAGCTCATATCGAACCTTCCAAACTCGGTTTCATACTTTGAGGCCTCCGGCATTTCATCCACGTCAAAACCGTCCGGCAATCTGATGCGTACGGTTTCGATGAACGATGAAGCATCAATGCGATAAGGATTTAGCCTGGGGCCGTCTCCGAACGAAAGCCGGTCCAGGCGGCCGACGATCGCCGGCCTGAACACCATAAGCCTCTGCTGCATCAACTGTGCGTAGGAATTTGCCGTAAACTCGACCTTGAGGTCAAATTTTCCTTCGTCGTGCCGGTCGGTCGGGACAATGTTCGTGGTCTTGGCACCGGAGGCACCTCGGGAGATCCAGCGGTCAATGACACGATTGTAATCGGCTATCGAAAGGCCACGGAGGCGAGCACGCTCTCCGCGGGCAGCTTGGCCAACGGTGCTTTCTTTGACCGTGCCGCTGATCGCGCCTTCAGGCGAAAGCGAGACCTCGATCTTCCGCTCGAGCCGGTTTGATGCCGAGGGCATCACGGGCATTCTTATAAGTTCCTCCGTGTCCTTGTGGTCGATCAGGGCAAGGCTGCCTTGCTGGTCTTCGGGCAGGTCGCCTATTGGGGTGAACGAATCGGTGGGGTCGAAGATCAACAGCCGTCCAAGGGTTGGATGGGTCACAACGGAATCGACCTTCGTTTCCGGCCCGATCTTAACCGCGATGATGCAATGGTTGAACTGATGCGGAGAGGCCCATTCCGCACGGACATAGGTCGGGTCATCGGCGGTGATGCTGACAAGATACGATTCGACACCGACAACGCTGAGCATCGCTCGCATCAGATTGGCCTTGTCTTTACAGTCGCCGTATGCTCGGGAGAATACTTCGGCGGCCGGTCGCGGCGTGTAGCCTCCGCCTCGGCCGGTGCCGATCTGGATCGAGATGTACTGAATCTGCTGCGCGTACCGTGAGATCGCACGTATCTTTTCAAACTCTGTCTTCGCATCGGCGGTCAATTCTTTTGCTTTGGCTGTAAGTGCAGGACTGACCGTCATTTGCGGATCTTCGATGGAGGCCATCCAGCGGGCTACATCATTCCAGTTCGAGAAAGTTTTCAGCCGGGTGCTGGCACTCTGATCGGGAAATATGCTTACCGCAAGCCGTGGAGCCAGACTCGAATATCTCGGGCTTCGCGGTTCGGCACGGATCGGTTTCAAGTCACGCATTTCCCAGGAATGCGAGGTTCCGTTCACCACGGGATCCACTTTTTGTGCATTGAACGTGACCGCGTCTGCCTTCCATCCCGCCGGCATATTCAAGACAAATCTTGAGTAGAGAACAGGAATGTCATGCTGGAAACCGTAGTGGAACTGGCTGAAGATCGTTTTTTCCTCAAGGACAGACTCAAATCCGAAAACGTCGCCCACTTCGGCCTGGTCGCGAGCGGAAATGTATGAACTTCTAGCCTCGTTATACAGGTCATTATCGACGAGAGCTACGTCAACCACTTCCTTCTTCCCGTATGTCTTGCCCGGCCCCGCCCGCTTTATCAGCCAGCCCTCAAGGCTGCGGACCTTGTCCGAATCGGTTTGGTAAACCACGCGGGCGACCGCTTCATCGCGGCCTTCGGGCTCAAGGATCCGGACCGCTTCGCGAGTGGTCCGGATCACGGTTCCATCCGGGCTGACATTGACGATCTCCTCCTTATAAAGCACGACAGCCGGAACATTTTTAATTTCATATGCAGGAGTTTGCTGGCCCTGCGCCTGTGTGAGCCACTGCGGTGCTCTTACCTGGGAACTCGCAGTTTGCGAGAAACAGATGAAAAGGAGAGGGAAGACGATCGCGTGAAGAAGTTTTGAATAATGCATAAAACCACCGTGAGGAACCCGATCTATGGAACAAACTAGCCTCCAGTCGGGGGAGTAAAACTAGTTGGCCGGAGCCGACGCGGATGTCTCCGCCCGTAGGGTTAACTGATGGACATCGGCCTTATTGAATGCTTCGAATAAAGCCTTTATAGCGTTATAGGACTCGACCGGAAATCGGATATGGCCTCCGTTTCCGAACGAAAACTGCCTTGTATACCTGATCGCCTTTCCATCTTCTAGAAGGAAGGCCTTAGACTCGTGCGAGCCGATTCCCTGCTGATCCCGAATTCCGCCTGGCATTTCGGCGTTCTCCAGGGTGAACCCGCTGGGGAATTCGATGGAAATGTCGTCCTCCTCAGAATACGGATAAGAAATGTAAACATCGTATTTTCTTGTATTTGCCGTAAATTTCGGCTGAGAACTACGTTCGAATACGTTCGGGTTGAAAAAGAGGCGGCGGCCGGTACGCTGGGCGAAACCCGGTGCCTTGATCTTGAAGGAATAAACGAACGGCTTTTCGGGATCGTCCGCATTTTCAATATTGAAGCTGTCTATTTCCG
>JBGSYT010000169.1:0-30182 GCA_041750855.1 Pyrinomonadaceae bacterium
GATAACTGCTTCACCTCAGTTTTCCGGTGATTGTATCGGCAGGGTCACACCCGTTCCCATCCCGAACACGGTAGTTAAGCCTGCTTGAGCCGATGATACTGCAGCTTTCAGTTGTGGGAAAGTAGGTAGTCGCCGGATCTAATATTAGAAAAGCCCGTTCAGAAATGAGCGGGCTTTTTGCGTCTATACTATTGCAGATTCATTCGCGTAATCAGTTCAGCAAAACGCGGTTCTTTTCGAAGGTTGTTCCATTTCGGCTCAACTTCTATAAACACCATTTTTGGATCGCGCTCGTCGTATCCTTTTTCCAGCCATTGGATAGCGTTTTCGCGGTCGTCCAGGGCGTTGAATAGCAAGGCTATATTATATGGTGACACGAATTTTGTCGCTGATAATTTCAGCATCCCATTTAGCTCTGCACGTGCTTCGTTGCGTTTTCCCGATTTTGCCATGGCGTATGCACCGGACGGAATAACATTAAAACCAGAAAGTTCATATTCTTTCGTTGATGCAGCGATAGCTTCGGCGAACATCCCTTTTTCAATATAAGCACTTGCCGCAATCATATAAGGCATCCAGAAATTCGGTTCGAATTCTGTCGTTTCCCGCAACTTCTCGAGGGCTTCGTCGGCACGTCCGGCATGTAACAGGTATTGACCTTCGAGCGTGTTCTGTGCCAGGTTTAGGGGATTAAGTTCACGTGCGCGTTTAATTTCTGCAAGGGCCTCCGCGTGTCGTCCGGTATTTGACAACACACCGGCGTAATTTCCGTGAAAATCCGAGTTGTTGGGATCAAGTTCTATCGCTCTTAGACAGGCTCTCTCGGCCGCTTTCCAATCCCAGTCGTACCAAAACAGTCCCATGCAGTCAGCCATGTGGGCCTCTCCAAGGGTATCGTCAACTTCAAGTGCCTTTTTTACCGCCGCCCGCGCCTTCGAAACGGAGTTCTTGTCGCCGGAAAGGCCGAGCACGCCGTAGGCATTCGCCAAACCGGTATATGCCAGGGCGTATCCGGGATCAACATCGATGGCCTGTTCAAAAAAAGGAATGCTTGCCATGAAGTCCGGGGGAGTGCCCTTTGCAACGTGGTAACGGCCTTTCATATAAAGTTGATATGCTTCGATATTCTCCGTCGGATGCTTTTTTCCGCGAAGCCTGATCTTCAAAGCCGTCACCACTTTTTCTGAGATCGAGTCTTGTATACTGAAAACATCGGCGGATTTTTCGTCGAATTGTCCCGCCCATAGCTGCTTGCCGTCGGACGTGCGAATTAGTTTCGCTGAAACCCTTATCCGGTCGCCCCACGTTTGAATTGTTCCGTCCAGGACCGATTCGACACCTAGTTCGCGTCCGACCGTCGCAGAATCCTGGTCTATCGAGTTGAATCGACGGATCGCGCTCAGCGGGCGCACAACTACTTCTTCGCCGCCGCCGCTTAATTTTGCTATCAAAGCATCCGCCATGCCCAGTTCCAATGCTTCATTGCGGTTCTCTGTGACGAGCGGCTTGAACGGCAGGATGGCGATGGTCTTTATCGGAGAATCGGGGAGTGGATCGTCGCTGCGTGAAAGAAAAAAACCTATTGTCCCCAAGGCGAGTATCGTAAGAACCCCAACCGTGAACAGCCAAAAAGCATTTTTGTCGCGAACCTTGTTAGAGAGAGACGGCTTCTCGCCTTGATTTCCGCTTTTATGTTGATCGGCTGTATCTGCTAGTTCGGCCCCATTAGGACCAACCGCGTCCGCCGACAATATCTCGCGGACCTCTGGTACAAAACGGTAACCATGTCCAGCGACCGTTACGATAAAACGCTGTTCGCCGGGCTTTTCGCCGAAAACGCGGCGCAGGATCGAGATGTTTTGATTGAGATTGTTTTCTTCAACGATCGAATCCGTCCAAATCGCACGCATCAATTCATCTTTTCCGACGACTTTCCCGCCGTGTCGAACGAGGTAGAGAAGCGTATCGAAAACCTTTGGCGTGAGCGGGATTTGATCGCCGTCGCCTTTTGTCAGCATGCGTTTACCGGCGTCAACGCGAAAATTTGTGAACTCGTAAATTTGTAATTGAGGCTCGTTCATGCCTGTCTTCAGAACAATCAGAAAACTTTCAAGCCGTTTCTAAAGATTTTCAGAACTCTGTCCTGTGATTATGGCACCCATCAGCCGTAATTGAAATATCTCGGCTGAAATTCAAAAAGATAAAGAGGATAAAAAGATGAAAGAACATATTTTGAAAACTATCGGCGGTGCAACAGCAGCAGTGGTGATCTTGGCCGTAATTGCGCAGGTCTGGGCATCGGCACCGAGTAACGAAGGACAAAACGATCAAGGGCTCGTCGGTTCGTGGAACTTGGAGGTCACGCTTCGCGATTGTGAATCGGGCACGCCCTTCGGCACCTTTCCGGGGATGAGTACCTACAATCAGGGCGGTACTACACAGCAAACCGCTCTTCCGCCCCCCGGCTCTGCCCCTCTGCCCGGTCACGGAGCATGGAGCCATACAACCGGGCGCAATTACTCTGGAGCCTTCCAGTTCTTTGCCTTAAATGCGAATCCAGCTTTGAACGCGCGGGTTATTGTCAGAAGCAATATCAGTCTCGATCGAGGCGGGGATAGTTATACCTCGACCGACACAGCTGAAATTTTTGCTTTGGACGGCACTTTAGTCGACAGGAGCTGCTCGACAACAACCGCGACCCGCTTCAAGTAGTAGTTTGTGGATTCCGGTCACACCCGTTCCCATCCCGAACACGGTAGTTAAGCCTGCTTGAGCCGATGATACTGCAGCTTTCAGTTGTGGGAAAGTAGGTAGTCGCCGGATCTAATATTAGAAAAGCCCGTTCAGAAATGAGCGGGCTTTTCGTGTAATCTTCCTTTTTTAGCCGGATGTAGAATCGGTTTTTGAACGCCTGAACTTCCCTTATTACCGTTATGGCTTGATACCTGCGAATTCCAAATTTTGTGCCGCTGCGATTTTGGCGTTCTTGATTTCTTCGGCATTCTTTTTCTTTAAAGCTTCTTCATATAAATGGTAAGTGACCGCGCCGTATATAACGAAAAGTTCGTATAACCTTTGTTTTTCCCGGTCAGTATATTTGCTGAAAGTGCCATGATCAGCAGCATGTTCGCCGATTACGTCCCGCAATCCGATATTTTGTTCAAAAGGAATGATGGGTTTTTCCGTTATTCCGTGATACATGAGCTTGCTGAGTCCAACGAAGGAAACATATGCTAAAGCCAGATCGTTGGGATAACCTTTGGCGCGGGCGACCGCTTCGTATTTGTCTAAAACTTCTGAAATTAATTCCTTCCACTCTGCCCGGTCCTGAGGGTTTTTACCGAAGGTATCAGCCACTTCCTGCACCATAAGCCACGTGCCGCTCGGTTTGAATTGAACAACCGGATACTTCCGGTAGTCCGGAATTATAGGTGGCGAAGATGGGGTGGAGGATTTCGGTTTAGAAACGCCCGGGCCTCCCGTCTTCTTTTTTGCGGTACCCTTTGTGTACCGCTCCATCGACGAATTCCAGATATGATTCGTGATCAGATTATCTATTAACCTCGAATAACCGGGACTGCTATAAAAATCCCCCAATTGTGCAAACGTCTGTTGCGAAAAGGTAAATATCACTACCGCAACCAAGCCTATCGAACAGAGCTTTACTGATTTCATTACTATTCTCCTTACTTTCCGACGGCCGCGGAAAAGTTACGCTGGCCATTTGATATATCCCCTACTTGTTCGGCGGCTTGAGCGGCTTCCGGATCGGGTCCGGAGGCTTCTCGAACGGTTTCGGCTCGGGCTTGTGGATCAACTCAAATTCCGTGGAATCAGACATCGTCGCACCGCTAACGACCTGCTGGTCCGCGTAGGTGAATTTTAGTATGACGGGATAGACACCAACCTTAGGATTTTCGGCCTTCACAGCGACTGACCCGAAATCGCCGACCTGGTCTTTCTGGTGAGCCATATAGAAGACGTCACCAAACTCCATTGTCCTGGAAGTAGTAACAAAAGGGGACTTAAGAAGGGCCTGAATGGAGAACTTGCCGCCGGAAAAAAGGAACGAGAACTTATCTTCGCCGACAAAGCGCTCCCTGGATACTTCCGATTCCGTAAACACATACTTGAGCTTCTCGGACTCTATATAGAACTCACGATGCCTGAGGTCCAACTCGTTTATCCGTACCTCGATGGGCGCACTGTTCGTTCCCGGACTGCAAACAAGCTCGAATGGCTGCGACGTTGTACATTTGACCGAAACGAAAAACGGATTGTTGCCGCCTGTGGTCCTGCCGTTCAGGACTTCCGCCAGCCCGGTCCTTGTCTTTATGGCCTCTTTAAGCCCGCCGGGCGGGCTCGGGTACCGGATCGGGACCCTCCCGTCGCGCACGATCTCGCGGAAACCAGCGGACGTATTGTCGGCTTTGGTTTTGGATACAAAGTGAAGCTCGTAGATGGCGCACTGTGTGAGAGCGCCCTCGGCCCACTTCTCCAGGCTGCCGGCTCGGCCGAGCAATTCTGATTGCCTATCTCCTCCCACAAACAACTGGAGTATCTGCATGAAGCGCCCGGTGGCCAGACACTCGTCGAGGGCCTCATTGCGGCAGCGAATAGAGGTTGCCTCTTCGAAACCGTCATATACTCGGCTGAATACTTCGCTCTCTTCGATCCCGATCAGCTGCTGCTGTCTTCGCATTCCCATCATGAGCGACAACGCATACTGCGCCTCTGCGCACGAAGCTGCTGGATTGAGCGTGATGCGCCACAGCGGGACCAGCAAAAAGTTGAACCAGAAGTCCTCCACCTCTTCATACAATTGCTTCTTATCCAAGTCCTCTCCCTCCATGCCGAGGAGCTGCCTTTGCCTCTCGACCTCTAGCTTAAAGGTGATCGCCCGGTTGAACGCCTCACGCGTTTGTTTGAACTGGAGCCAGTCTTTCTGTTTGCGAATAGCGTCGCTCCCATTCGCACGGCCGACCTCGAGGCCCCAGCTGCCGAATATGCTGGCAGGTCCCGACAAAAACAGAGATAACAAAACAACGGTCAAACAAAGGCGCACACGCAAATGATCTTTTTTCATCGTCCTTCAAATTGGCACGTCTGGAGCTAGCCTAAATTTCTGTTCTTTATCTGGATTTTCGCGCGAACAGCATATTTCAGATTCCAGGAAAAGTAAACCAATTTACTGCGTGGGTAGTGTCCTAATTTGAATAAGGAATTTAAATCGAGGCAGAATATGGCAGAGATTTTATGCAGTTCTCCATAAAGTCAAAATCAGGTTCGTCGCTGTTAGTCACCGGAAGCTTAATCAGACTTTCCTTTATTTTGCCTAAATGCCACTTCCGACCGATCCCGAACACGGTTGTTCAGCCTGCATGATCCGATAATACGGCCGCTTTCAGCTTTGGGAAAGTAGGTAGTCGCCGGATCTAATTCAAGAAAAGCCCGTCCAGAAATGAGCGGGCTTTTTGTTTTTCAGTTGGTTGGTTAAAGTTACAACTAGCGATTTCCCTATCTGGACATATGAAAGAGCGGCTAAATGAATTGGAAGCGGAGGCCCGCACTTTGGAACCTTCACCGGAGGCGAGGAGCGATGTACAGCGCGCGGTTCTCGGCTATGCCGAAGGGTTTCTGGACCAGATCGAGTCGCTGAAAGCCTACGAGATTTCGTTGGGCAAGGGCGAGGGGTTGATCGATTCGCCGATAACCGAGAACGGCATTGGGGTTGACGAGGCGATCGAGTTGATCCGGGCCAATGTCGATACGCCTGGCTTGAATCCGGCATCGGGCGGCCATTTGGGCTATATTCCGGGCGGCGGGATCTATTATGCGGCGTTGGGCGATTACCTGGCCGATGTGTTCAACCGTTACGCGGGTGTGTTCTACGCAAGCCCGGGTGCGGTTCGGATGGAGAATATGCTCATTCGCTGGATGTGCGACCTGGTCGGCTATCCGGCCGGAGCCGGTGGAAATCTGACGACCAGCGGCAGCCTTGCGAATATGATCGCGATCGTCGTTGCCCGCGACGGCAAGAATATCCGCTCCGCCGACATTCCTCGATCGGTTATCTATCTTTCAAAGCAAACACACCATTCCGTCGATAAGGCCATAAGGGTCGCCGGCCTGGGTGAGTGCCCGGTCAGATTCATTGATCTTGACGAAAAATTCCGCATGGTCTCGGAGGATCTTTCCAGAAAGATCGAAGCGGACAAAGCATCGGGCCTTAACCCTTTTCTTGTCGTCGCGTCGGCCGGAACTACGGACGTCGGGGCCATCGACCCGCTGGTTGACATCGGTGCGATCGCCAAAGAGCACGGCCTCTGGTATCACATCGACGCGGCCTACGGCGGTTTCTTCATTCTCACCGATGAGGGAAAGAAGAAACTTGTCGGCCTCGATCTCGCGGATTCGCTCATCATCGACCCGCACAAGGGGTTGTTTCTACCCTATGGCCTCGGCGTAGTTCTCGTAAAGGATGTGAACGATCTGAAAAGATCTTTCAGCTTCAATGCGAGCTATATGCAGGACGCTTTTGCCGCACCCGATGAGCTTTCGCCGGCAGAGCTTTCGCCCGAACTGACGAAGCACTTTCGCGGCCTGCGGCTTTGGCTGCCGCTAAAGCTTCACGGCCTTGCACCGTTCCGGGCCTGCCTCGACGAAAAGCTTTTGCTGGCCAAATATTTTCACGCAGAGGTCCAAAAGATCGGCTTCGAAAGCGACCTCGAACCGGAGCTGTCGGTCGTTACATACCGTTATGTGCCGCGTTCCGGTGACCAGGATGAATTCAACCGGCAGATCCTGAAGCAGGTGATCGACGACGGGCGTATCTTCATTTCATCGACGGTGCTGAACGGAAAATTCACCCTTCGCTTTGCCTGCCTCGCCTTTCGGACGCACCTGAAGACGGTGGACACGCTGCTTGAGATCCTCCGGGCAGCCGTAAAGGATAGATGACAGCCGCCGAGGCCTTCAGGTCGGCCTGAAAATTGTTTAGACAGTAGTTTGGCCCGAACTTATAATCAAATAGGTTTAGGTCAACCGTTCCAAGAATGAGCTTCGAAGTACTGTTCAAATTCCTTTCGTATCTAGCGGTATTTTGCGGCTTTCTGGCGATGTGGGTGTCCGGCACGTTCGGTCTGCTCGGATCGGCAGTTTTTGTCGCCGTCATGATAACCGCCTGGAACCTCGAGGATACGCGGTGGCAGGTTTCCGAACGACTTGGGACGGTCCTGGTGATCGTCGCGCTTCCGGCTTTCTATCTGGCATGGCGGTTCGGTTTTTTTGGGTTCTCCGGCTCGGGAGCGATGGTCGCGGGTATTCTCGGCCGACTCATCTTGTCGTTAACAGCGATCAAGCTTCTTCAGCGGAAGTCGGACCGGGACTGGATCTTCCTTTATCTGATGGCATTCTTTGAGGTGCTCCTGGCCGCAGGCATGAGCATCAGTGCCCTTTATCTGTTGGCTTTCGTCGTTTTTGTGTTTGTGATGGTCTGCACCATCATCCTGTTTGAGATACGCAAGACCGGCCGGTCGATCTCGACGATGATCGTCCCCGAGGGCCGGTTGCAGTCCAGAGTTCCGCCTCAAACGTTGCCTGCGTCGCGTCTGCCGGTAACTGCGTCGCTGTTGATAATTTGCATAATCCTCTTCGCTCTGCCGATCTTTTTCCTGCTTCCCCGCGTGGGCGGTGCGGGCCTGGCAGGGAATCAGGGCCGCATCAGCACGATGACCGGCTTTTCGGATGTGGTCAGGCTGGGCGGGATTGGCGACATCCTGCAAAACGATCAGATCGTGATGCGCGTTCGTCTGGAAGGCAACGCAGACTCACGGGAATTGAAATGGCGCGGCCTCGCACTGGACACGTTTGACAACCGATCCTGGAGTCGGACTAGGGCGGCGGCAAAGGAACCGCGTTTTCGTGGCGACCGGGACATTATCTTGCTGGATTACGCCGCAAGCCGTCAGGAGTTGACGATACAGACGGTCTATCTCGAACCGTTAGACTCACCTGTTCTGTTCGCGTTGCCGAGGGCCGTCGGCGTGCAGGGGAATTTTCAAGTCTTGTTCAAGGACCGGCACGATTCCGTATCGTTCAACCGCGTCGGAGAACGCGTCAGCTACAAGGTGCTCTCCGACAGGTCGCTTCCACCGTCGTCTCGCCTGCGGTCAGACAGCTCAGATTATGACGGCGACATATATAACAACCTTCAACTGCCCGAAGATCTTGATCCCCGGATCTCTGAACTCGCAGGGTCCGTCACCGCCGATTCCCGCAATCGTTACGACGCGGCGGCCGCTGTCGAAAGCTACTTGCAGAACAGCTTTGGATACACTCTGGAGCAAAAGGCGTCGGGCAGCCAGCCGCTTGCGGATTTTCTTTTCAATGTCCGCGAAGGGCATTGTGAATATTTCGCAACGGCGATGGCGATAATGCTCCGGACCCAGGGCGTCGCGACACGTGTTGTCAACGGATTTTCACAAGGGGAGTATAACGAAACGGCCGATGTTTGGGTCGTCAGGCAAAGGAACGCTCATTCGTGGGTAGAGGTTTATTTTCCGCGTGATGATGTTTGGGTGCCTTTCGATCCGACGCCTTTTTCCGGGCAGGCTGCGGGTGATAGGGGCACCGGTTTTACGGCACAAATGGGCAAGTATCTAGAGGCACTCGAAACGTTCTGGATCCAATATTTTGTTGCCTTCGACAATCAGGAGCAGCGATCGCTGTTCACCTCATTTCGCCGTGGATTTTCCGACTATCAGTCAAAGACGTCAAGTTGGATGAATCAGATGAGCGACCGTGCGGCGGAATGGTGGAGCGAGGTACGCGGCGACAAGGGTTTGAACGCGAGCCTCGCGGCGTCGGGCATCGGAGTGCTCTATGTCGTCACATCGATCGTTTGCGCGTTGCTCTTGTATTGGCTGATTCGATTAGCAGCCAGATCGCGATTTTGGAGCCGAATTACGAGCCGGATTCTGGGACGTCGTGAGGCGGCGATCGTCGAATTCTACGAACGCATGATCCGAGTTCTGGCCGATAAAGGTTACGTCAGAAAAGAACATGAAACGCCGCTTGAGTTCGCATCAGCGTTGGGAATGTCAGAAGTTGTAAGTTTGACGGAGCGGTACAACCGCGTCCGCTTCGGCGACCGCGGACTGTCCGGTCCCGAAGCGGAGGAGGTAGAAAGTTGGCTTAAGCAGATCGATTCACAGCCGGCGAACCCTGGCACAGGACAGTGACATCGCAACATCGATCTATCCGAAAATTATGCTCACAAAAAGCCGATCAACTTTCGTCGTCATCATCTTCGTCCGAGTTCTTGGCCGGAGCCTTTCCCGTGACCGTGACCGTGCCGGATTTGGACTCGATCGTTTTTCCTGAGTCATCCTGAAGTGTAGCCTCGACTTTGTATTCGCCTGGCAACGGGGTTGAAAAGGTTTGCCAAAGGCGGCTCGAGTCTTCGAAATCACGTGAATTGGTCCCGATCTCTTCGCCTTTACCTTTACCAGGCACGTTTTCGTAGGTCATCCGCCAGGTGAGTTTGAATTTACCTTTCGCGTTGGAGATGGTCGCGACCGCGTAGATATCTTCGAGGGTGTTAAACGTAGTCGTTGATGGCTCGGCCTTATCGTTTCTGCCAAACTTGAGCTCGCTGATATTTGCGCTCGTATAGTTGAAGTTGCTGGCAGTGCCGACAACGATCAGCAAAGCGGCGGCAAACATTATCCCGAAAAGATTTTTCATAATTTCTCCGAGGGTGAACGAGTTTTCTGTAGAACGAGTTTGAGCGACTGTGTTGAAGGGAAGTTTAACCAAAGTTCGGGATGCCCTGAAGGCAAAGGCGACTGGTATAGGGATGTGTTATCCTAAGAGTTTATTAGATGGGTGCTGGAACAATGAAGAAGGTTGGATTCGTCAGTCTTGGCTGCCCCAAGAACCTCGTTGATTCTGAGGTGATGATGGGCACGCTTGAGAAGGCTGGCTGGGAAATTACGAATATTGCTGACGAGGCGGACACCGTTGTAGTTAACACGTGTGGATTCATTGAATCAGCTAAGCAGGAATCGATCGATGCGATCCTTGAGGCGACCAGCCTAAAGGCAGAGGGCAAGGCAAAGCGTGTCGTAGTGGCTGGCTGTCTGGTCGAGCGATACCGTGATGACTTGATCAGGGAGCTGCCCGAAGTTGACGCGTTCATCGGTACAAATGAAGTCACAAGGATACTTGACGCCGCTGACGATACATTGAAGTTTCGCGAGCTTCCGCTTCTTCCGATCGGAAATAAGACGGCGACCTATCTCTACGATTTTGACACGCCGCGTCATCGGGCGACCGATTCGCATACGGCATTCATCAAGATCGCCGAGGGGTGCGACCGTCCATGCACATTTTGTTCGATACCATCGATGCGCGGCTCATTTCGCTCGCGAAGGTTCGGTTCGATCATAGAAGAAGCAAGGAACTTGGCGAAGCAGGGCGTCCGCGAGGTGGTCCTGATCGCACAGGACTCGTCGCGATACGGTGAGGACCTGGGCGAAATTGATGCCCTCGCCGCGTTGATCCGGGCGTTAGGTGAGGTCGAAGAACTCGAATGGGTGCGAGTAATGTACGCCTATCCTACCCATATCTCCGACGCTTTCCTCGCAGCTATCGCCGATACGCCAAAGGCAGTCAAGTACTTGGATATGCCGCTGCAGCACGCGTCACGAAACGTCCTAAAACTGATGAAACGAGGCGGGACACGAGTATCGCTGGAGAAACTTATCGCACGTGTCCGTGAAAAAGTGCCCGGCATCACGATAAGAACTACATTTATCACCGGATTTCCAGGAGAGACCGAAGAAGATTTTGAAGAACTGATGGCGTTTGTCCGCAATTGCCGGTTCGACAACGTCGGTGTTTTTACCTACTCCGACGAAGAAGGAACGCCGGCTTACGATTTGCCGGACAAAGTTGACCCGAAGATCGCCAAACAGCGTCGCAATCGTTTGATGAAGGAGCAGGCAAAGATAAGTAAGAACCTGAACAAGGCGAAGGTGGGGCGAAAATACAAGGTTATTTTCGAAGGGCTCTCAAAGGAATCGGACCTTCTGTTTCAAGGCCGGCTCGAGGGCCAGGCCCAGGAGATCGACGGCTACATTCTTATCAATGATATGCCAGATGGCTTTGAACCGCGTGTCGGCGAGATCTACGACGTGCGAATAACCGAAGCGTACGATTATGATCTTGTGGGCGGGATCGTTCAATAGCACTACAATGTTGTGCGTCCCTTGTCCTCTCGCGTTTTCTTGCTGTTGAGGTTTCGCCGATCAAGATCGCCGCATCTACGTGCGAAGGCAGTAAGCGACCGGTCAAATGAACTCCACATACGGATCATCGTCGAATAATCGAGCTTAAGCCCGTCGTCGATTCGGTCAATAGATTTCAAATTATTGAAACAGATCTCCATGATTCCTCCACGCTTCCTATAAGCGGCGACCGCAATGTATCGCGATCAACCGTATGAAATAGAGACGCTCGCGAACCAAAAAATTGCCGTTGAGGGTAGCTGGGCGCTCCACGATCGCCTAACCACTCCGAAGAATTTTGGTGGCATTTCATCAGAGGACGAAGTCGGAGAGTTCATTTCGTAGACCGACGGTGACGAGATGCTGACCGGCCACTCGGCGTGAAGTTTCCGTGGACGCGGTTTCACTTACGTCAATCGCGAACCCTGATTCAATCACGCTCTCGGACGGCCAGTGTAGCGCCGAGCGCAAGAAGCGCCGGCACACCCTGGACAAAGAATATTGATGTCTTGGCAGTAAGTCCGCCAAAGACCCCGGCTATTACTACGCAGACCAGAAAGAATATCTTTATATTTCTGGAACCCGATAGTAGTCCCCAGATCAGGCCGGCGGCGAGGAAACCGTTATACAGTCCCTGATTTGCTGCGAGCGATGCTGATGCAGCAGAGATCTCCGGGGTCAGGCCGAACACGCTTCGGCCAACCGGATGGTCCCAAAAGAACATTTCCAGGATCAGGAAACCGATGTGCTCGAGAGCGACAAGCACGATGAGGCAGTTTGAAATTATCTTCATGGAAATGTTCTGGCCGAGCCGATGGTCTAAAGCGATACCGGTTCCAGAGGTTTTGAAACTTTATTTTCGATGTTAGAGTATAACAAAATTGACCCGAACTCCTTGACGATACTTCAATTCCTAAACGTAAAGGTGCGATGAGCCGTGTGTTCGTCTGCCCACATGAATGAACTATGAAAAGACCAAATAATTTTCGAGCTTTTGTATCAGCATTTGTGCTTTTGGCGATACTGCTTCCGGGTACATCGTTCACACAGCAAGCTGATATTTACGACCGCATTCGCGAAGAAGGTACCAAAAACTCGCAAGTGATGAAAACGCTTCAGGTGCTGACCGACGTGTACGGCCCGCGGCTCACCGGATCGCCGCAGATGAAGGCCGCCGGTGAGTGGGCAGCGGCGGAAATGACCCGTTGGGGTATGCAGAATGCGGCTCAGGACCCGTGGGATTTTGGCCGACCGGGATGGTCCAGTGAGCGGGCTTATGGATTCATAACATCACCCGTTCAGGATTCACTCGTGTTCGAGGTTCTGGCATGGACTCCGAGCACGAATGGCGCGGTGAAGGGAAAGGGAATTAACTTTCTGCTGCCGAACCGCCCGACACAGGCTGAATTGACCGCCTATTTCGACAGTATTCGAAGTCAGGTCCGCGGTTCGATCGTATTTATGGGGAATCCGGCCAATGTTCCCGTTAATCTGAATCCGCCGCCCAAGCGGACCCCGGATGATATAGCAAAATCCCGGGTCAATCCGTTGGCCCCGCCGCCAACGCCGGGTCAGGGCGGCCCGCAGTTCACACCGCCGCCGCCAAAAGAAGGTGCATTGCCGTTTGGCGAGGTGAACAACCAGGTGAACCAGTTTCTGATCGATAGTGGAGTGCTTGTGCGTGTGAACGACGCCGGCCGCGAACATGGGCAGATTCGTGCCTTCGCGAACAGTCCCTCCTACGACCCGACCAAGGTTGTTCCGACCGTCGTAATGCGAAACGAAGACTTTGGGCGCATCGTCCGGCTCATGAGGAGCGGACGAACCGTTGAGCTCGAATTCGATATTCGAAACCACATTTATCCTGAAGGTGCAACGTCCTACAACACCGTGGCGGAGATCGTAGGTTCTGACAAGCGAGACGAAGTGGTTATGATGGGCGGCCATCTGGATTCGTGGCATTCGGCGACCGGTGCAACGGACAATGCGACCGGCTGCTCAGTGATGATGGAAGCCGCCCGCATTCTTATCGCACTGGGTGTTAAGCCAAGGCGGACCATCCGGGTCGCCCTTTGGAGTGGGGAAGAACAGGGCCTGCTTGGGTCTCGGGCCTATGTCGCCAAACATTTCGGGACTGCCGAAAACCCGAAACCAGCTTGGGCAAAGTTCAATGGTTACATCAATCACGATACGGGAACCGGCCGGATCAGGGCAATGACGGTCTTTGGACCGCCCGAAGCCGCAAGCTTTCTCCGCCAGATCATCGGGCCGTTGAGCTTCTGGGGCATAGAAGGTGCAACGACTACAAGAAGCCGGAACATCGGCGGATCCGATCACACATCGTTCAACAATGCGGGGTTGCCGGGTATCGGCACCGCACTTGACCCGATCGAATATCAGACCCATACGTGGCATACAAACCTCGACACATACGAGAGGGTAATAGAGGCCGACTTGCAACAGGGAGCGATCGTGGTTGCATCGACCGTCTATCAGCTCGCGATGCGTGACGAGATGATCCCGAGATTCCGGCCCGATCAGATGCCGCGGTTGGCTCAGCCGCCTATTCCTTAGAGTTCACCATGGCGGTATTGACTACCCGACATCTGATTGTTAGGCTTTAAATAACGATCCACTTGGAACGTGCCCTTTGCATTGAAGGGCACGTTTTGTTTTGCGTTCAGTATGTGAAAATCAGACCAGTTGTTTTTCTCAACCTAACGAGATGGGTGGGCCGAAGTAGTACCAAATGAGTTTCGAAATAGATAAGTCGGTGTTGCCTGATCATATTCGGCTCACTGTAAGTGGTGTTTATTCTTTCGATAGTCTTTACGAGTTCATTGACCTGATCAGGTCGACCGCTGAATCTGAAAAGAGAAAGCGGATCCTGGTTGACTGCCGCACCTTATCAGGCGGCATGACCGAGGCAGACCGGTTTCGCGGCGGACAGAGGATCGCCGAGGTGCTCGGCCCTCGTATTAGAACCGCCGTTGTGATGCCCGTCGGACAGGTAACAAAACTCGGAGAGATGGCGGCGCGAAATCGCGGTGCGGAACTCCTCGTGACCGAGTGCATAGATGAAGCAGAGGCCTGGTTGAGCGAAAGCTAACCTTTTCCCAATCCCATTCATGGACCCTCAAAGGTTCGAGATCTAGAGGCCAGGGACCGCTGTGTCGAATGGCGCAATCACCGTATTCGAATGGCAGGGTTTCCCGAAGTACCCTATATCGTTGTAGAATCAGGAATCCAGTTTCTTATTTCAACGCTTTCGCGAGATCTCTAAATGGATTTCACCAGTCTTAATCTCTTTACCCTCTTTGCGGTTATTGGCGCTATCGGCTTTGTATTTTTGCTTATATCGTTTGTCGTCGGCGATATTTTCGACGCACTCGGTTTTGACGGTGGAATCGGTGACAGCGGATCCGAGTTCGGTTTTCTCGACAGCCGGGTGATAGCAGTGTTTGTAACGGCATTTGGGGGATTTGGTGCCATCGGTGCCCAGATGGGCTTTGGGGCCGCCGTGAGTTCCGGCATTGGACTTCTTGGCGGGGTCTTTTTTGGCGCGATCGTTTCTTTGTTCGGCAGGTTTCTGATAGGACAGCAGGCCTCCAGCACCGTTACCGACAATGACCTTATTGGCCGGACCGCACAGGTGACCGTGGCGATCAAGGGCGGCCAACTTGGCCAGATAACTGCTCGGATAGGAGACGAGCGTGTGGAGAAGCTGGCACGGGCAGAGGGAAATGTTGAGATAAATGCCGGCTCGCTCGTAAAGGTGAAATCGATAGCCGGCGATTCCGTGATCGTGGAGCTTAATGAGGTGAACAACAGTGGACATTCTATCTGACTTTTCGACGCTTTTGATCCCAGTGATTATCCTGGTTGTCGTCATCGCGGTACTGATCGCGCTGATGCTGATCAGCAAGAACTACATTAAGGTCTCACCAAACCAGGCCGCGGTGATATCGGGAAGGCGACGTAAACTGGCCGACGGCTCAGTGGCCGGTTATCGCCTCGTCCGCGGCGGTGCAACGCTCGTTTTTCCATTTCTTGAAAAGGTCGAATTTCTCAATCTCAACGTGATCACAGTTCCGTTGGCAACCTCGCGTGCCTATACGGTGCAGGGCGTTCCGGTGTCGGTCAAAGCAGTTGCGAACGTAAAGATCAAGGGCGACGATGCCTCACTTCGTGCCGCCGCTGAACGATTTCTCGGGATGCCGCAGGAACAGTTTCACCGCCTGATCTTTCAAACGCTCGAAGGCCATCTTCGTGCGATCCTTGGTACGCTGACAGTCGAGGAGATCAACAATGACCGCCTCAGCTTTGCACAAAAGCTAACTACCGAGGCAGCGGGCGATCTCGAAAAAATGGGCATTGGCCTCGACGCTCTGACGATTCAGGAGATCTCCGACGAAGAAGGCTATCTCGACGCCCTCGGTAAACGCCGCACTGCCGAAGTTAAGCGCGACGCTGAGATCGGCCAGGCCGAGGCAAACCGGGATTCAAAGATAAAAGCATCGCTCGCACTGCAAGAGGGTGAAAAGGTTCGGCTTGAGACTGAAGCATTGATCGCTCAATCAAACCGCGAGACTGAGATCCAGAAGGCTCAGGTCCAGGCTGAAATCGAGGCGGAACGTGCCAAGGCTAGCCAGGCCGGGCCGCTTGCCGACGCCAAGGCCCAGCAGCAGGTTACCGCGGAAGAGGTTCGCATCGAACGCATTCGAACGCAGGAGCAGATTTCCGTTCAGGAACAGGAAGTCCTGCGAAAGGAAAAAGAACTCGAAGCCACCGTCGTTAAACAAGCCGAAGCCGACCGCCGGGCCGCCGTACTTCGTGCGCAGGGCTTGCAGGAATCTGCAATTCTTGAAGCCGAAGGCCGCAAGCAGGCTCAGATCGCGATCGCCGAAGCCGACGCTCAAACCCTCGAACGCGAGGGCCAGGGGCGAGCCGCTGCAGTTGCTGCCGAAGGTAAGGCTGAAGCTGAAAAGATCCGCGCGGTCGGGCTGGCCGAGGCTGAGAAATTACAGGCTAAGGGACTCGCTGAAGCCAAAGCGATCGAGGCACAGGGCCTGGCCGAAGCCAAGGCGATAATGGAAAAGGCCGCCGCGTGGCGTGAGTTCAACGATGCTGCACGGCTTCAGACCATCCTTGAGAAATTGCCGGCGATCATCGAGTCTTCGGCTCCTGTTTTCCGTGCGGTTTCTGAGCCGCTCGGCAATATCGACAAGGTCGTGATGATCGACCAGGGCGGAAACGGCAATGGCGACGGGCATACCAGCGGCATCAACCGATTTGCCCAGACCGGCCCTACCGTCATCTTTTCGCTGCTTCAGCAGCTTCAGGCCCTCGGACTCAACGTCCCGGAAATAATGTCACAGCTTGGGATCGAACAGAATGGGGAAGAAAAAGTAGTGTCGGCGCCCAAAGAAAAGGTACGGCCTACTCAGCCGGCTCCCGTCCCGCCTTCGGACGAGGCTTCTTGATGCCGACGGCCTGCGTAAACACAGGATAGGACGGGCATATGTCTGCAAGGACGCAGTCGCTGCATTTAGGGCTGCGTGCATTACAGACCCTCCGGCCGTGGAAGATCAGCCAGTGGGAGAACATGATCCAGTGTCGTTTTGGGACTAACTCTATTAGGTCGGCTTCGATCTTTTCCGGACTGGTCGCATCTGTTAGCCCAAGCCTTTGCGAAAGCCGGGCGACGTGAGTATCGACGACGACTCCCGACGCGATCGCGAACGCATTTCCAAGTACCACATTCGCGGTTTTGCGGGCCACCCCGCCAAGCGTCAGCAGGTCCTCCATCGATCGGGGCACCTCTCCACCGTATACCTCAAGGAGCCGTTGGCTCGCTGCCTTTATGTTCTTCGCCTTGTTTCGAAAGAATCCGGTCGAGTGTATATCCTTCTCAAGTTCAGCCTGCGACACGGCGACAAAGTCGGCCGGGCTTCGATACTTCCTGAATAAATTTGCGGTGACTATGTTGACCCGCTCGTCCGTGCACTGAGCAGAGAGGATCGTTGCGATCATGAGCTCAAAGGGATTCGAGTGGTTGAGGGCACAATGCGCGTCCGGGTAGGCCTTTTTCAGCCGACGGATCACGATCGCTGTTTTCTCTTTCTTCATTGTGTCCATTCGAGACAGGCTAAGAAATGGAGTGTGAAAATGCAAATCCTGGCCTTTTCAGCTAGAATAAGGTTCTTCCAGAACGGCCCGTTGCCTGAGCAAATTATTACTTAATGGTTGTTCGACCCTTCGAATGGGCATTTAGAAGACCATCCTTATCAAAACTGATATTGTTCATTCAAAGATTGTCCCGATGATCGTACCGCTTTTAGACATTAAGGAACAGAATGAGAGCCTAAGGCCGGAGATTGAGGCCGCACTCGGTCGCGTTCTCGACAGCAATGGGTTTATTCTCGGCGACGAGGTAGCGGCGCTCGAGTCAGAGCTTGCTGAATATTGTGGGTCCAGGTTTGCCGTCGGGTGTGCGTCCGGAAGCGACGCACTGCTCCTTGCCCTTATGGCTCTAGACGTCGGGCCGGGCGATGAGGTGATCACGACGCCATACAGTTTTTTCGCTTCCGTAAGTGCGATCACGCGGCTCGGGGCACGTCCGGTTTTTGTCGATATTGACCCCAAAACTTATAATCTTGACGTTGAGGCGGTCAAAGGGAAGATCTCGTCCCGCACGAAAGCGGTCCAGCCCGTCCATCTTTTCGGCCAATGTGTCGAAATGCAGCGTTTGTCCGAGATCTGCGACGAAGCCGGTGTGCCGATCGTCGAAGATGCCGCCCAGGCGATCGGTTCCGAGGTCGGCGGGAGGCGGGCCGGGTCGATCGGCTCGATCGGGTGCTTCTCGTTCTATCCGTCAAAGAACCTCGGAGGCATGGGCGACGGAGGTTTCGTCACCACAAATGACGAGGCGCTGGTTGATCGGCTCAAAGCGCTTAGGGTGCATGGTTCACGCGAACGGTATTTTCACGAATGGGTCGGTTTAAATTCAAGGCTTGATGGATTTCAGGGCGCGATCCTAAGGGTAAAGCTGCCCCACCTTGATCGTTGGACCCTGCGGCGACAGGAGAACGCCGACCGCTATAGGCAGCTCTTGGGTGAGGCGGGACTCGACGCGTTCGTTTCGCTTCCGTTTGAGAAGCCAAACAAAAGGCATATTTACAACCAGTTCGTGGTGCGTGTGTCGGCAAAACGAGACGATCTGCGTACGTTTCTTGCCGATAATGGCATTGGTACCGATATATACTATCCGGTTCCGCTTCACCTGCAGAAATGTTTTGCGTTTCTAAATTATCGTGTTGGCGACCTGCCCGAATCGGAAAAGGCCGCGGCAGAGACGTTGGCACTTCCTGTATTCCCGGAACTTCGAAGAGATCAGCAGGACCACGTCGTAGAAAAGATCAAAGAATTCTTTACAAAGTGAGGTAAGGCACCTGACCGATTCGTTCCTAACTTTCAGCAGCAAGACCGCCCGCGGCAGGGCCATCCTTTTGGCAATGCTTGTTGTGTCGGCTTTGCTTGTATGGTTCGGTATTCGATGGCAGATAGCGAACATGCTGGGAGAACTTACACAGCCCTCGCAGGAAAATGCGCTCGGCGTTGCCGAGGCTGCGATCGCTCTTTCACCACGCGACCCGCTTCCGCGATGGCTGCTTGCGACAAAGCAAAAAGAGGATTTCAGCCCCGAGAGCATTGAGGCTTCGGTAACGAGCTTTGAAGAGACCGTGCGGCGATCGCCTTACGATTATCGGTGGTGGATCGAGCTTGGCAGAGCCTATGAGCAGGCGGAAAGGGCCGAAGAAGCCGAACGTGCTTTTCGCCGGGCCGTCGAACTTGCGCCCGCCTACACCTACCCGCAGTGGCAGATCGGCAACTTTTATCTTCGTCGAGATCGGATCGATGAGGCGTTTACACATCTTTCCCGAACCACCGAGAAGAGCATAGTTTACCGCGAGCAGGTGTTCGCTCTGGCCTGGGACTATTTCGACGGAGATCCTGCACGTGTAGAACAGCTCGCGGCAAACACGCCCGGTGTCCGAGTTACTCTGGCCCATTTTTACGCGCAACGTGGAGCAGCGGACGACGCCTTGAGAGTCTGGAACAGCATTGACGAGAGCGAACGTGTCCGGCATCCGCAGATATTGAAGAACATTATTCAATACCTTTATACGAAACGCCTTTATCGAAAGACCCTCGAATTCGCACGGCAGTCCGGTGTTGACCTCGATGCCGAACCGGAAAAGATCTCGAATCCAGGGTTCGAGAAATTTATCGGTGACGCAGAAGGATCTCTTTACGGATGGAAGATAAATCGCAGCGACAGCCGTTTGGAGATCCTAACGGATTCTTCCGTTCGGACGGAGGGCCAGCGAAGCCTAAAACTTAATTTCAAGGCTTTTTCGAAACCAGAGCTTTATAACGTTACCCAACTGGTCGCGGTCGAACCCAAGGCACGTTACCGGCTTTCGTTCATGCTGCGGGTCGAAAACCTAAGGTCAGGCGGTGAGCCTCTGCTTGAAGTGATGGATTCGAACAATGATGCCATTCTAGCCAGGACCCCTCGATTTCCTTTAGGTTCGCAGGATTGGCAACGGTGGTCGGTCGAATTCGTGGTGCCGGAAGATTGTGACGGGATAACCGTGCGAACGACCCGCGAAAACTGTGGAGAAATTTGTCCTATTGCGGGAATTGTATGGTACGACGACTTTCAACTTGAGCGGCTGTAAGGGCCGAGAAAGATCTGGCCCGCAGTTCCTAAAGACAAAAAGCCCATAGGTTGACGATGGATTATCCGAGACCCCTGTTGATTTGAAGAGAGATTTTTCATTTGCTCCTGATAGATTGATCGACCGAACAGAGTTTCTATGACCTTGCCGAACCGAATTGCATTCGTGCTTTCAATGGTTGTGATCGTATTTACTACGATCGCATACGGCGCGGTGCACCAGCCGATACTGGCAATTTTCTATGTGCTGGTCTCGGCGATGGTCGTACTGGTTGCCGTCGACAGCTTTAAGGCAGGTACGGTCAAGATCCACCGATCACAGCTCCAGATTCCTCTTTTTGCAGCCGCGGCATACGCCTTGATTCAGACAATACCGTTTGGCACATTGGCGGAGTCGGCGGGTGTCAGCGGACTGCCGCGAACGATCTCTTTCGACCCGTTCGCAACACAGTTGTCCGCACTGCATTTTTTTGCCCTCGGGCTTTTCTTTTCGACAATGCTCGTTCTCGTCAGTTCGGCATCGAGGATTCGAAAGATCGTCATGGTGATCTCAGTCTTCGGGTTTGTCTTTGCGTTTTTTGCGATACTTCAGTCGGTACTGAGTCCTGGAAAGATCTACGGGATCTACGAGGTGCGATTCGCGGTTCCGTTTGGTTCGTTTGTGAACCGGCATAATTTTGCGGCCTATATGGAGATGTCGATGGGCGTTCCGCTGGGTATGCTTTTTGCCGGGGCCGTAGCACGCGACAAGCGGCTTCTTTATATAACGGCGATTGCCTTGATGGGCGTCGCTCTCTTACTAAGCGGTTCCCGAGGAGGGCTGGTCGCTTTTCTCGCCCAGGTCATTTTCCTTGTGATGTTAACTACGGGCGCCCGAAACCGCAGCCGATTGGTCATGAAGGTTGCCTTTTCCGGCATCCTGATCGCTGGTGTCGTGATCGGTTCGATCTTCATCGGTGGTGAAAGCTCGTTGACCAGGATCGCAGAAACCGCGACGGCGGGGGACATTACAACAGATCGCGGGCATATTTGGACCGTCACCACTAAAGTGATCGCAAACAGCCTTCCGTTGGGAGCCGGCTTTGGCGCTCTTGGCGTCGCCTATACTCCGTTCGACACATACAGCGGGCTCGAACGAGTCGAACAGGCACACAACGATTATCTCCAGGTCATCGCCGATGCGGGGCTGGTTGGCTTGGTGATCGGTCTCTTTTTTCTTTTCGTGTTGTTTCGCTCGGGATTAAAGTCGGCAAACACGCCAAACACTTATCGAAGAGGTGTTGCTATTGGTGCATTGGCGGGCTGCTTCGCCATACTTGTCCACAGCATCTTCGACTTTGTTCTGCACACCACTGCGATATCAATTCTTTTCTTGACGCTGATGGCTCTAATCGTTGCATGCAGGGAGGAGTACGATGACGATCTCGAAGAGGCAGACCTGCAAAAGCCGCGAACCTTCTCCTCGGCGGGTCCCCCGATCCCGATCGGCGAGGCCCGCAAAGGTGGTGAGCGACTCAACTGAGGTTAAAGACTTTCAAGCGTCTCCTCCTGGAGTGAATTCTTGAATAGAACGGAAAGGATTTTGATCAGGCTTCTGCGTCCACCTTAGCCGGTCGAGGACGTAACAGTCCGAACAGATACCAAACTACGCCGTGTCCGACGTATAGGGCCGAAAGGATCAGGAGCACATAGTTCGAGTAGAGCCATATGAGCATTCCGATCGCAGCTATGACCAACACGATATACAGATTCCCGCGTCCGGTGCCCACGGTTTTCATACTTGTATAACGCAGCTTGCTTACCATCAGGAAGCTCAGAACCGCGATCAGGCCCATAAGTAACGTTGAATAAAGGCGGCCTGTATCGTCGCCATAGATGCTCAAGGGATTCGGTGCAAAATGCACGATCGAGGCAAGAAGTCCGGCCGCGACCGGGATCGGCAAACCAATGAAGTTCTTTTTGTCGACCTTCGGTGAGCCTTCAGCGAGCACTCGCGGGCGCATCGACTGCAGATTGAATCTGGCTAGCCTAAAAGCCCCGCTCATCAAATACATGAACAAAAGAAAGACCCCAAAAGCGTATTGGCTGCTTCTTTCAGGAAAAACGGCAGCAAAGCCCCAACTATAGATCAGTGCTATTGGGGCTATCCCAAACGTGAGGACGTCGGCAAGTGAATCGAACTGGACGCCGATCTCAGTCGTTGTCCTGGTCATTCGCGCAACTCGGCCATCCAAAGTGTCAAACAAGATCGCGAGGCCGATCGCAATGGCGGCACTATTGAAATATTGAGCGGCAGCGGCGGGATCGATCGAGACGATCTGAAAGCCCCTGATGGAATAGATAACAGCCAGGAATCCCATGCCCACATTTGCCGCTGTAAAAGCTGTCGGGATCACATAGAGGCCTTTCTTGATGCCCTTGTGGGGTGGTTTCTGGCTTTCGGTCTCCATAAGCGGCTAACGTAATGGAAGGTCAGTCCCAAACATTGAACGGAGCATTCCTCGTCTCACGGATCGGTACTAAATGAGCATTTACTCGTATCGGGCAATGATCGTCTCGCCCCCGACAACCCGATCACCTACGCGCACTGCGATCTCGGCGTTCAATGGAAGCAAAAGGTCAGTCCGGGAGCCAAACTTGATCAGGCCGATCCTTTCGCCAATTTGCAGATGGTCACCGACCTTTGGCCAGCAAACTATTCTCCGTGCAAGAATACCGGCGATCTGCGTGCAAACTACCGTGAGTTCATCATTTCGGATGGTAATCGAATTTCGTTCGTTCGTAAAACTCGCCTCGTCTCTTGTCGCCGGGCCCTTCTTGCCCTGGACGTAATCGATCTTCGTGATCGTGCCCGAAACCGGCGAACGGTTTATATGAACGTCCAACGGTGAAAGGAACACACTTACAGTCTTGCCGACGTCGTTTTCGCTGATCCTGGTCACCCGGCCATCTGCGGCGGATACAATAAGCCCTTCGTCAGAGGGAACATGTCGAAACGGGTCCCGAAAGAAAAAGGCCATGAAACCTGCGAGCACTGCAAATATCCCCGCCACAGCCCAGAAACCGAGATACGCAAAGATCATTGAGGCCACCATCGGCGTGATGACGAAAGGAAATCCCTCTTTTACCATAGTGCAGGACAAGTCTAACCGATGAGTTCGCTATCCCAAAAAAGAAAAAGAGCCCGGTGTCGCTTTACACCGGGCTTAAAGGAGGATTGTGCGAAGATGTTCTAACTACGGACCGGGTTATCCTTTGCATAACTGTATGCACACCATGCAGATATGAGGTGGACGACCCAGCCCAGGAGTCCAGCGGATCCGATCCACGAAACACCCGTTAAAACCAGCCAAATGATACCGATTAGTATTCTGCCGTTGTAAATCTGACCAACACCCGGAACCAAGAGACTCAAAATTCCGGCAACCATGGGTTCTCGCATTGTTCTTATTTACCTCCGCAAGTTAATAACGAAATCCGGACGAGAATGTTGCAAAAAGTTTTAGGCGGCCTTGATCTTCTTAAAGTCGAGGTCTGCTAATGAACGCCGAGCAGCTCGATAAAGAAATGGATCGCAAAAAACAGTGCTACGCCTCCAAAAACCGAGAGCGAGACCAGGGGGTTCTTGCCGCCATGATGATTAACCTCAGGTATCAGGTCACTGGCGGCCACGTAAAGCGTGACGCCGCTGGCTAACGGCAGGGCATACGCGACCGATGAGCTGAACCGGCTGCCCACGAAATAAAAGATCAGGATGCCTAACACGGTCATCGACCCAATGAGCGCCGTTGCAAGCACGACCTCACGCCGCCCTTTGCCGGCCGCCACCAACATAGAGCCGATCGTAAATCCTTCAGGAAACTTGTGCAGGAAAACCGCTAGGAAAACGAGAAAGCCCATCCGTATGTCGATCTGCGAGGCCGCAGCTATCGAAACGCCGTCAAAGAAGGTATGCATCGACAGCCCTCCGACCCCTGCGTAGGCCGACCGTGTTGAGATCAGTTCATCAGCGTGGAGCTCTTCGCCGAGATGGATATGAGGGGCGACAGTGTGTTCAAAAAATTGGGTCAGCAGATAGCCGATGACCAACAGAAGCATCGGAGCGAACAGCGAATCCGTCGACACTTCACCCGGCACAAGCCACAAGCGAATAGAATTCGGGACGATCTCGAAGAACGTCACGGCCAGCATGAAACCGGCGCCGACGCCAAGAAGGTATTTCAGCAACCGCTTATAATTCCTGCGTATCGTTGAGGGGAAAAGTATCAACCCCCCGAATACATTTGCTGCAGCAACGACGATCCCAAAGAGGATCAAATAGACTATAGAGGTATCCATATACTATGAAATCAATTGACTTTATCGTAGAAAAGGCCTGAATGCGAAACCTGCTGAAAGACTTGCAAAAGAGCGATCCGAACCCTGCGCTCAATTTAAACGGGTGATTAAGACAAAATTCGAATTTTGTCTTGACAAGATTTTGCCGATAGGCTTAATATGCTTGTTAGCACTTACAGACGCTCTAAGAAACGGGCTTGAGCGAGGAAGGTTGGTTAAAGAAAGTGCTTAAGCAATTAAGCACAACCCGCGTCAAAAGCACAAGAACGTGGATGGTAAGCGGGTGGTCGGCATCGCATTTTGCCGGCAGTATTGTCTTCACGTTTTCTCCGATATAAATCAACGAATCGACAAACCACAGACCATGGGTCTGCAGCTAGAGGTGTGTCATTGAGCAACAGGGTTCTTTGAGAATGGCAGAGCGCGCTTTCGAATTGATACACGAGACCGTCTTATGCCGCGAAACGGTCGATCTCCTGAATGTTCGCGACCGAGGAGTTTATGTCGATGCGACACTGGGGCTCGGCGGGCATGCGGAAGAGATTCTGCTAAGAAATGCTACCGCGAGGGTGATCGGGCTTGATAGGGACGCTGCGGCATTAGCTTTAGCTCGCAAACGACTGGCGAAATTTTCGGACCGCGTCTTCTACGCCCATCTTAGTTTTTCCGGGCTTATGGAAGAAGTTGCCAAGCTCGGATTCGATAAAGTTGACGGGATCGTAGCGGATCTGGGGGTTTCCTCGCTCCAGTTTGACAGCGAAGACCGCGGTTTCAGCTTTCGCTACGATGCGGCTTTGGATATGAGAATGGACGCCGATGCGGGCGTGCCGACCGCCGCACAGTTGCTTGAGACGCTGCCGGAAATGGAGATCGCGAATTTGATCTATCGATACGGCGAGGAACGCTTTTCAAGACGGATCGCTCGCGAGATCGTCCGAGCAAGGGAAAGAGGCGAGTCGATCCGTTCGACAAAACAGCTCGCAGACCTGGTCGGAAGATGCGTACGCAGAAGCCCAAAGGAAAAAACACATCCCGCGACGCGGACGTTCCAGGCGTTGAGGATCGCCGTAAATGATGAGCTTGAAGAGCTTGAGCGGCTGCTGATCGATGGTATTGACATTTTAGGCCCTGATGGCCGTTTTGCCGTGATCACTTTCCACTCGATTGAAGACCGGATCGTGAAGCGAACGTTCCAACGCCTTGCCGGCAAGTGTTTTTGCCCCCCGCGAATTCCGATCTGCATGTGTGGGGCCGCCAAAAAGATCGAGATCGTCACGAAGAAGCCGGTTGTGCCCGGCCTTGACGAGACAGAAAAGAATCCAAGATCCCGAAGCGCAAAGCTTCGGGCAGTACGACGGATAGCCGATCAATCATAAACCCCAGAGGACGCCTTCAGTATGAGAAAGAGAACCGCTCGAATATCCCGCCCAACGCATCTCTCTAATCGAGGGATCGGAACCCTGCCGTGGAGCTATTTTGTCCTTATCGCGATATGCGGCTGCGTCATCGCTGCCGGATTTTTGCTCGCCGCCCGACAACACTTTGTGTCGATGGATCTTGGAATGAAAAACTCTAAGCTGAGAAAGCAGCTTGAAGACCTCGAAGCCGAAAATCGCCGCCTTCTGCTGGCGCGCGAGAGATCTCTCTCGCCGATAGAGCTCACCCGAACGGCAAAAAGTCTCGGGTTTGCCGAACGCCCGATTGCCGGCCAGCAGATATCGGCTCCGGCGACTCCGATAATGACTGTCCCAGCACCTGCAGTTCCTGCGTCGGTATCGGCAACGCCGCGAAAACCTGGGCCTGAAGGAGCGGTCACGAGAACCAGTTTCCAGCGTCCGGCAAGGCAGTCCGATCCGCCAACTACTTCAGTATTGGGAAGGGAGCGAATCGTAAAAGTTCCCGAGAGCCAGAAAAAAAAGAGTGAGAAGGACGGCCCAACACCGGCGGCGCGGCTGAGATAGTCGAATATGAAGACACAAAGGCGAAAAGCCGGCAAATCTATCAATTCGCGGCAAACCGCCTTTACGCGATTCATGCTGATCGTCGCGTGTCTTGTGATCTGGATGGGCGGGATCAGTGCTCGCCTTGTTCACCTTCAAGTTACAAAGCACGATTGGCTTAAGGAGCGGGCCGCCGGCCAGCGACTCGATGTAAAAAAGAGCAAGCTGCCGCGGGGGTCGATCTTTGACCGAAACGGCCGTGCGCTGGCAATGAGCGTTAGGGTAAAGACTCTTTACGCGGATGCGACCCAGATTGCGGATCCGAGCGCGGCAGCGAAAACGATCGCCAGATCGATCGGAGCGAAAGAAAAAGATCTCGCCAAACAGTTGTCAGACGCGAAGGAGAACGAACGAAAGTTTGTGCCGTTGCTCAAAGCGGTTGATGAGACGAACGTGCAGCGGATCAACCGCGAGCTTGACGACCAGACGGTGCGCAAGACCGATGCCCCGAATTTTAAGGGGCTTCATTGGCGCGAGGACCAGCAGCGCAGCTATCCGTATCAGCGGATGGCCGCACACGTTATCGGGTTCAGCAATGCTGAAGGAATCGGACAGGCAGGCGTCGAGCAGTCGCAGAATGATATTCTTTATGGCGCCGTCATAAAGCGGGTGCAGGAACGAGACCGCCTTGGCCGCATCTATGACGAGACCGTCTCGGAAAAAGAGCCGCCCAAAGATGTCGTACTTACGATCAGTTCTTCGATACAGTACATGGTGGAGGCAGCGCTCGAGCGGGCAGTCACCTCATCCCAGGCAAAGGCTGGAACTGCGATAGTTATTGATAATGCCACCGGCGAGATCCTTGCTTTGGCAAATTATCCGACATTCGACCCAAACAGACTGGGCGAGATCACCGCAGACAACCTTTCAAATGCCGCCGTGCAGCAAGTTTATTCACCAGGATCCGTTTTCAAGCTCATTACCTATGGTTCCGCCCTCGAGAAAAGGATGTTCACGCCGGAATCGGAGATCGATAGCGGAAATGGAACGGTGGAAGTCGGTGGAAGGCGATTTAGCGATTCGCGTGCGTACGGCAGAATCACCTATACGAAAGCCTTCGCCGTTTCCAGCAACGTGTGCGCAATCAAAACAGGGATGAAGGTCGGCCGCGAAGGATTTTTTCAAACCCTTACCGATTTTGGATTTGGGAAAAAGACCGGCATCGAATTGCCCGCTGAGACCAGTGGCATTGTTCGATCTCCCCAAAAATGGTTCGGCGATTCACTTGCATCAATGTCGATCGGCTATGAGATCGGCGTAACTCCGCTTCAGATGACTAGCGCTTTTGCGGCGATCGCCAATGACGGGGTGCGTGTTCAACCGCACATCATTAAAGAGGTACGTGGGCCGGGCGGCGAAGTGCTTTACGCGACCCAGCCGGAAAAGTTCAGGGTCGTTTCCGCCCGAACTGCCCGTGACCTTAGAATAATGATGCGCGAAGTTGTCGTGTCGGGTACCGGAAAGCTTGCCCGGCTTAACGGGTATTCGTCGGCAGGAAAGACCGGAACAGCGTGGAAATTTGATGAAAAGTTAAAGAAAGTGAACTCGGCAAAATACGTTTCGTCCTTTATTGGGATGGCCCCTGCTGAGAGGCCGGCGGTAACGATCGGTGTCGTGATCGATGAGCCAAGGGTCGGCGGGAGAAACGGCGGCCAGGTCGCCGGTCCCGTATTTCGCGAGATCGCAGAGCGGATACTTCCGGAGTTGAATATCAGGCCTAATGGTGGGCGGGTGCCGGAGGGCGACGTGGAAGACATTCCCGAAATCACCGTTGCGATGGACTCGTTCCCGTCGATATTGGCCGGGAGCGAACTTAACACGACAGCCGCGGTCATCCGGCCCGAGACTCCGAAGGCGAAGAATATCGTCTTTGATGCTCCTAAGGTGAGCGAGGTGAAACCGCCGCGGCAGCCGGACCAACGCTCCGGGACCAAGAAGGCGATCACGTCCGACACAGCAAAACCAAAAAAGAACGAAGCCGAGGTCATGTCCAGGCCTCGAGTGGTCAGCACCCCGACGCCGACGCGAAAGCCGCCACCCGAAATTTTGACCTCACCGAAAAAGGAAAGAACTGCTACGGAGAAGAAGAAGACAAAACCTTGAAACTCGTCACCGCGATACAACAAATGAACGCCGCGGCACCACAATTCAATCCCGCCCTGGAGGACCGAGAGATCGAATCTGTCGTTATAGATTCGCGTGAGGTAAGGGCGGGCGACGTGTTTTTTGCTTTGTCTCAGCCCGACTATGCGAATAACGGGTTCAACGGTGAGTTCGAGGATGCCACGAAATACGTGGTTCAGGCATTTGAGAATGGTGCCATCGCTTGCGTAGTGCGTCGCGATCGTTTCGAAGAGTATCGGCCGGTGCTTGAACCTTATTCCGATCGGCTTGTTTTTGTGGACGATACGATCAGGGCGATCCAAGATCTTGCTCACGAGGTTTATTTGGCCTGGGGCAAGCCCGTTATCGCCATAACCGGAAGCGCCGGGAAGACTACGGTGAAGGAATTGACCGCCCATGTTCTTGAAAGCGGCGGCATGAAAGTCCTCAAGAACAAGAAGAACTTCAACAACGGGTTGGGGCATCCATTGACGGTCCTCGAACTTGCGAAGGACGACACCTATGACCTCGCCGTTCTGGAGATGGGAATGTCAACACCAATGCACGAGATCGCGCGGCTTTGTTCGGTCACCCCGCCTGACATTGCGGTAGTACTGAACGTGCTTCCGGTCCACGTAGAGCATCTGGGTTCTATCGAGAATGTCGCAGCGGCAAAGGCTGAGATCGTCGAAGGCATGAAAAGCGGCGGTGTAGCGATTTTAAACGCAGACGACCCGCGTGTGGCCGCAATGCGAGAGCTTGCGAAAGGTAATGTTGTTCGCTTCGGGATCGAGGCCAAAGCCGATGTAATGGCGGAAAGTATCGTTGCAAGGTCCCTGGGCAATACCACGTTCGATCTCGTTACGCCAAATGGAAGAGCGAGTGTTGAACTACAGCTCGACGGAAGGCATAACGTACTGAACTCACTAGCCGCCGCGGCTGTTGCGTATGCCTGGGGAATGGCCATCACCGATATCGCGGATGGGCTCTCGTCTGCGACGCCGCCCTCGCAGCGTGGCGAGGTTCTCAGGTTCAAAAGCGGATTTACGGTGATCAACGATTCATACAATTCAAACCCAGCGGCCCTGATCTCTATGGTGAAGACGCTTATAAAGGGTGGAGGATCGGCGAACAGAAGGATCGTTGCAGCCGGCGAGATGCTGGAGTTGGGAGGCGATGAAATCTCGATACATCGTCGGACCGGAAATGAGATCGGATCGATGGGTATCGATCGGCTCATCGGAATTCGCGGCCTCGCACGTGAACTTGCCGAAGGAGCCAGAGAAGCCGGGCTGGCCGATGCGGTATTTGCGGAGGATTCGGACTCTGCGGCAGACCTAATTTTAGATGAACTGAGAGAGGGCGATCTGCTTCTCGTGAAAGGTTCGCGTGGTGTCAGGACCGAGAAGATCATCGATAGACTTATCGAAAGGTTTCAGTTGGAGGATGATGGCTCGGACACGAAGTAAGGGCAAGATGTATTAAGGCCAAACGTTCGTTCCCAGAGGGGTAACAATCGCCCTGTAGGCGGTTAAAACAAATGCTTTATTACTTCCTATACCAACTAATATTTCGTGAATACGGACATACGAGCGAGTCGATTTTTTTCAAAGGCCTGAACGTCATCCAATACGTTACCTTCAGGACGGCGATGGCGACCATCACCGCTCTATTGATCTCGCTCCTTTTCGGCGGCAAGGTCATAAG
>JBGSYT010000170.1:0-55620 GCA_041750855.1 Pyrinomonadaceae bacterium
GCGTTCTTTTACAACTTTTCGCTTTTCGACAGGTAGGATCTTTCCGATCTCTTTCCCGTTCTCCTCGATCACAATCTCGTCCCCGTCCCGCAACTTAGCGAGGAGTGCCTTCAGGCGTCTCTGAGCGTCTTCAATGTCGACAACTGTGGCCATACTGATTCTCCAAAAAAATAATACCACGTCTCTCAGCCCGCAATTCCTTTAAGAAGCACCCCAACACCATATGCAATGGCGGCGGCGAGCGCTCCGACAAGAAGCGTTTCGAGGCCCGAGCGGAGCCAACCCGTGGTAGACCATCGGCTCTTAAACGAACCGATGAGGAAAAACGTGAAACCGGTCATTACGCAAGCTGCGAGAAAAGACGACCCCCAGCCGAAAAGGTAGGGAACAAGGGGGACGAGGCCGCATATTACAAAGGCGCTGAACGTGCTGCCGGCGGCCAGCCATGGCGAACGGATCTCGGTCGGCAGTCCGTATTCCTCGGTCAGCATCGTCTTTACCCAGCGTTCCTTATCTGCCGTGATCAGATCGACGGCCCTTTCGAGCTCTTCGCCCTCGAAACCTTTTTCCCTGTAGATCTCGCGGATCTCGGCCCGTTCACCCTCGGGTGCCAGTTCGATATGACGATACTCGATCTTTTCGATCCTCTTGTAATCGTCGATCTCGGCTCGCGTCCCGAGAAAATTACTGGCCGCCATAGAAAAGCCGTCAGCGGAGAGGTTTGCAAAGCCGAGTATCAAAACTATTGTCGTGGAAAGTTCGGCACCGGCGACACCGGAGACGACGGCAAACGTCGTTACGGCGCCATCGACACCTCCGTAAATGAAGTCGCGGATGTAATTGTGGTGGGACGCCCCTATGCGTTTCGCTATTGCCTCGGCAGTGTGTTCATGTTCAAGCTTGGACATTCGGAAATAAGAAATGTTCGGTGTTTAGACTGCGATCGTCTGCCCTGCATCCAGTGCCGTTCATGTCAACATGAGAGAGGTCCGCTGTCGCAAAAATGCCTGCGGTCCCGTGAGATGTGGAGAAATGGGAGACATGCCCTAAGTCTGCCTGCATGACTACGGCCGTTAAAGTCCGGTCAACGCCCCCGCAGTTATCGGTGCATGGTTCTCCAAAAAGCATCATGAGCATTTTTAGCCATGCTCCAGAACCGTCCTTGCTTTAATCGATAAAGCGCGTCGTCCCAAATTCCGTAATGAAGGTATATCGTATCGGCACCGCCGGTGTCGATAATTGTCGCTATCTCGTGATAATACTCTTTGGACGGCTCCTCACCGCCAAGCTCGAAAATTATATTGTCTGCCGCCACCGTCCCCTGGCGAACGGCCATATGTGCGAACTTCGGCCCGGAAAACGCGACGATATCGCCAACCGCATAAGTGTTCTCGCAACCATGGACCCGCATAAACCCGTCCACTTTTACAAAGTCGTCCTCGTCGAGTGCGCCCGTTCCGCGCAGGATGGCCTGGCCGCGAAAAGGAGGGACGAGCATAAGCAGGTCATAGTTGATCCGATGCTTCTCGGCAGAGATGATCTCCCCGCCGTTTATTTCGGTGATCGGAACATCGTACAAGACATTGATACCATGACGGGCAAACGCGGCCTCGAGTTCCTTGTGCAGGTCGGCACCACCGAATGCTTCCTTAACCGATTCGGGAAACACGACCTTGATCTTAACGCGGCCATCCTTCATCTCGTCGACGAATCGTTTGGCCAATGCAAACGCGGTCTCGCAAACGGGAACGGGCAGCCGGCCGCCCGGGCACAAACCGAGCACAATGGTGCCTTCGCGAAATTTTCCGATCGCTGCGCCGAATTTAAGTGCTGCGCCGACACCGAGGAGATGATGGGCGTGCTCGAAGAATCCGGGCACCTTTTCCGTGGCCAGCCGACGTCCCGGTGCCAGCAAAAGATAGTCGTAACCCACATCACCCGTAAGGTCGTCGCCGGCAACACTGGCGCGTCGTGTTCTCGGATCGATGTTGAGGATCTCGCCCTGTACGTACCGTACACCCAGATCTTTCAACTTTGCTCCAAGGTCGAACGTAATGTCCTCAGGTTCGATCTCACCGAAAGCAAGCTGCACTAGCCCAGGATAGAACGTGAACTTGCGTTGAGGCGAAATAAGCGTGACGTCGTGCGCTTGTTCAAGGTTTCCGACTAAACGCTCTGCCGCAATAAGCCCGCCAAACCCGCCTCCAACAATCAATATACTAGCCATATCGAACCTCTCCGAGAACGGATATTAATCTCTAAATCACTATGCCCTTACAACCAGCACCGAACATGGTGCGTGGTGAACGACCGAATTTGACACCGAACCCAGCAGCGAACGCTGCCAGAAACCGTAGCCGTGCGATCCGACTACTATCAGATCGGCCCCCCATTCTGAAGCCTCCTCGACGATGACCCTGGCCGCCGGGCCAAGTATCACAATCGTCGATACCTCTTTCACCTTTGGAAGCAACGCCCGTATCTCCGCTTCTGCTTTTGAAACTATCGATTCCGCTGCCTTTTGAGCGGCCTCAACCATTTCGGACGTATACGCGGCCGATAAGGCGAGCGGTTCGGCGGCGACATAAACCGGGGCGACGGCAGTGATCACCCTTACTTCGACATCGTCCGAATCGCGTAACAACTGACACGTCTTTGATAGTGCAGCATCACTAAACTCAGAGCCTTCCACCGCCAACAGAACTTTCATGATATTTTCCCTCCGCAAACTGTTTCTGCCATTTTATGGGGCAAGAAGCGTTCCGAACCGGCAGACCGTTAATGCCGCAGAATTTGAGGCAAATCGTGTGGCCATCTGTCTTATTCTCGGGGAAATGTACGCGCCAAGCGGGTAATAAATCACACCGCTTCGGCAAAGCCGGCTCCGGCTAAGCAGGCCGATCTCACTCCACCGCGTTCAGGGCCATCGAAATAGTCTCAATCATCGTCTTCGCCGAGAACGGTTTTGAAAGAAACTTTCTGACGCCCAGTTTCTCAAGTTCAGATGTCTGTTCCGGGGTCAGCATTCCACTCATCACGACGATGCTGGCGCCGGATTTGTGTTCCCGTAATTTCTCGACGAGCTCGACGCCATCCATATTCGGCATGGCAATATCGGTAAGAACGAGTGCTATCTCCCCGTGCCTGGATGCAAATACTTCAGCGGCTTCGGTGCCATCGGCAGCGGTGATAACCCGATACCCATACAGCTCAAGCGTCGCACGGGCCGCAACTCGGATATTCTCTTCGTCATCGACTACCAGGATCAGCTCACCGTTACTTTCGGACATTTCGCCACGGTCCGGTACGTCAGCCATATCGGTGCTGCCCGCGTCCACAGCCGGAAAATAGATGTCAAATCGGGAACCCTGTCCCGGGTGGCTATAAACGTTCAGGAAGCCTTCGTGGCTATTGACGATCGACAACGCGGTCGATAGGCCAAGGCCCGTGCCTTTGCCGGCCTCTTTCGTTGTAAAGAAAGGATCGAATATTCGGTTCACGATCTTTGGGTCCATTCCGGTGCCGGTATCCCGGATAACGATGAGCACGTAGGCTCCGGGTGACGCACCGACATTCATCCGGGCATAGTGTTTGTCAACGCGAACATTCTCCGCTGAGATCGACAGAGTTCCGCCGTCCGGCATAGCGTCGCGAGCATTTATAGAGATGTTCATCAGGACCTGATGTACCTGTGTCGGGTCGCCTCGGATCAACCAAAGCTCGGGCGAGATATCGAACTTTATATGTATCGATTTCGGAAGCGTTTGTGTGAGTACGGTGATCAGCTCTTTCAAAATATGTTTGACCTGCACCGAGATGCGCTCGCCGGCCATCCCGCGGGCGAACGTCAGGACCTGCTTAACGAGCTCCGACGCGCGCTCGGCATTATCGCTGATCATCTTTATCCAGCGTTCTGTCTCGACATCTCTTTCGACCGTTCTGAGCATTTCAACAGACATCAATATCGGAGACAGGATATTGTTGAGATCGTGGGCGATCCCTCCGGCCAGAGTGCCGATCGATTCCATTCTCTGAGCACGCAGCAGATGCTCTTCGCTTCTTCGCTGCTCGGTGACGTCGGTATTGGTTATAAAAATGTAGTCGGGCTCGCCCCGCTCGTTGCGTACGAGGCGCAGTCGGCAGTGGGCGCTCATCTCTTCACCGTCTTTCGCCAGCTGGCTGACCTCTCCGCTCCATTCGTCGGCCTTTTCGAGAATATTGCTGACACCGCCCCGACCGGCGTTGGCTAATCCGCTCAGCACCTCATCCACGTCGCGGCCTGTGACCTCATCTGCCTGATAGCCGTAAGTTTGCTCTGCACCTTTGTTCCAGTAAACGATCTTGCGATCAAGATCGCAGACGAGGATCGCGTCCTGGGCAAGGTCAAGCAGTGACGCTTGTTGGCGAACCTGCTCCTCGGCCAGCTTTCGTTCGGTTATTTCGTATCGAATCGCCGTGTATTGAAATGGCTTGTTGCCTTCATCGAGAAACGGCACGATGGTCGTATCGACCCAATAGATCGAGCCGTCCTTTGCAAGGTTGCGGATCTCGCCGCGCCAGACCTTCCCATTCGCAATGGTGCTCCACAGATCGCGAATGAACTCCGGCGGGTGATATCCGGAGTTGATGATGCGATGGTCCTCGCCGATCAGCTCGTCGCGGCTGTACTTAGAGATCTCGCAGAATTTGTCGTTGACGTATGTTATCCGGCCGCGCTGGTCGGTGGTCGCGACGATCGCCGCTTCGTCGATCGCAAATTTGAGGTCCGCAAGCTGTTTGAGAAGATCCGGGTCACGAGACTCGCCGGGCGTTTCCTTTTCGTGCCGGTCAGCGGTTTTCATCAGCGGGTCAATCTTGGGCTGCTGCAGCGTAATTTCCCGATTTTTTTAGTTTATATCGAAGCTGGTCCCGGGAGATGTGGAGAAGTTTGGCTGCCTGCGTCAGATTGCCGCCTGTCCTTTCCATCGCCTGCTTCGCAAGTTCCACCTCCAACTCTTCGATCGCGATCCCTTCAGCCGGCATGACGAACCCGCTTTTCGCTGAGACGGGCCCGCCATTTTGGCCGATCATGTCGGCCGGGAGATGGGCCATGCTGATCATAGATCCATCTTCCAGGATCGAAGCCCTCTCAATTACATTGCGGAGTTCGCGGACGTTGCCGGTCCAGTTATATCGCAGGAACACGCGCTCAACCTCCGGCGAGATGCCGGCGAGCAAGTTGCCTTTTCGCTTCAGGTTTACCTTATCGATATAATGCCTGGCGAGAAGAATAACATCTTCTCCGCGTTCCCGGAGTGGCGGAATGTCCACCTGGATAACTGAGAGCCTGAAGTAAAGATCGAGCCGAAACCCGTCCTCCATACTGAGCTTTTTCAGGTCCTTATTCGATGCGGCGATGACCCGCACGTCAAGCGGCAGGTCTTTCAACCCGCCCACACGCCGAAACGAACCTTCTTCAAGAACGCGAAGCAGTTTTGCCTGGAGCGGCAGTTCCATCTCGCCGATCTCGTCAAGAAAGATCGTCCCGCCCTGTGCCTGTTCGAACAATCCTTCCTTTCTCTGTTTCGCGTCGGTGAAGGCGCCCTTCTCATAACCGAAAAGTTCCGACTCGATCAACGTCGCCGGCAAAGCGGCGCAGTTTATCGCCAGAAACGGCGCATCGGCCCGGCTGGAGGCGTGATGGATAGCGCTTGCAAAAAGGTCCTTGCCCGTGCCGGTCTCACCGTGAAGCAGGATCGCCAGCACCTCGGACTCCGCTACACGCCGCGCGAGATCCATCGACCTCTTCATCGTGGCCGATTCGCCGACGATCCCCGAAAAGCCCAGGTCCCGAGCCCGCTGCTGGCGCACGCTTTTAACCTCACGTCTGAGCGAATGCGTCTCAAGCGCGTTCCGCAGAGTGATGCGCAGTTCTTCAAGCTTGATCGGTTTGCCGATGAAATCGTGAGCGCCGCCCCTCAGGGCTGCGACCGTGTTGGGCACGTCGACGCTTCCCGTGATCATGATCACGATGGCTTCAGGATCGTCCTCTTTTATATCTCGAAGCAGGTCTAGGCCGGAGCCGTCGGGCAGTTCGATGTCGAGCAGAACGACCTTTGGTTCGACGCTCGCGAGTCTCTCCGTCGCGTCCGAGATCGTACCGGCATCGACGACGTCGTAGCCCCAGGAGCGCAGTGCCTCGCCGAGGGCCATTCTGATGAACCTGTCGTCATCGACAACTAAGATCTTCTCGCTTGCCGGCATTTAGTTTAGTAAGAATTCCGTTTCGGCAGCAATTATATCCTCAACCGTCAAGTTACAAGCAATCGGCCGAACCGGAGCGTACAGTTTCCGAGAACAATGACCGATCCCGGATGCTGATCCGACCGGCCTCTTTACGTATCGGCCATTGCTGAAAATTTTCACGACCGAACAGATGGGGCCGCCTCAATTTCCCTTCAGCTTCGCAACATCCTCACGCAGTTTCGCAAGGGCAGCATTCGTCGGGTCAAACTGTTCGAGCCTTGCTAGAGTTGCTGTGGCATTTTCTGCATCGGACTTTTTCGTATATGCCACGGTCAGGTTCTGAAGTGCCTGAACGTGCGTCGGATCCTTTTCCAGAACGTTCTTGAATTCGGTTATTGCCTTGTCATAGTCGGGCTTTTCCCGGAATATGAAAGTAAGCCCAAGGTCGGCCCGCACGTCATTATTCTCGGGCTTCTTGGCAAGGGCTGTAACGTACCACTTCTCCGCCTCTGCATAGCTTCCGCCATCAAAATTTGCGTTTCCGAGGTTTACTATCACCTCATAGTTGTCAGGCTGGAGAGCATTGGCCTTTTTCAAATATTCAATGGCTCCCTCGAACCGCTGGATCTGATAATAGAGTTCGGCCGCTCGGAGTTGGGCCTCGAAATCCTCCGGGTTCTGTTTGGCTCTGTCGATCGCTGCCTGGATCTCTGCCGTCGAGCCGCTGCCGCCGGGTACAGCCGGGTGGCCCGCAGGAAGCATATCGGACTGCTGCGGGAAATTCGGCGAACCAGCGACTCTCGGCGCCTGGTTCATCGAGTTGGTAATGAAGAAGCCTCCGATCAGGCCGATCAAAACTCCGATTATCGTGAATAGTATGTTTTCCTTTGTCATATTCGTCCTATGCGTAAGAATGCAGGCCCGGCAAAAGATAGCTGACCCCAAGATAAGTGAAGATCACAAACAAGAATGCGACGATCGCGAAATACGCGGAATGCCGCCCTTTCCAGCCATAAGCGATGCGTGAGTGCAGGAAACCGGCGTATGTGAGCCACGCAACGAGGGCCCCGACCTCTTTTGCGTCCCAGCCCCAATACCTGCCCCATGATTCATTCGCCCACACCGCACCGGTCATCAGCAATAAGGCCAAACCGGCAAATGCGACGCCCGCGAGTTTATACATCAGCCCGTCGAGCCGCTCGGCATCCGGCAAAGCTGCACGCAGCCGGTCAGTTTTTATGCTGAATAGCACTACAAAGAATGTTCCTGCAAACGCGGTGATCAGTGCTGCGAGCTCGACCGGGTTTGCGTTCAGGCTGAGATGAAGCTGTGAGCCGTTTTGGCCGATCCACTCGCTCGACATTTGGTAGAGCTGCATCGGGTGGATCTGGTTTATCTGCGTCTGCGGGACACTCTCCTGCTGGAGCATCCAGATGGCGAAGCGTTCATACTGGGCGGGATCGATCAGCGGCAGAACATCCTTTATGTTCTTGATCTGATAAACGAGCATCCCGATGCCCGCGGCCTGAACCACGAGCGCCGCACGCAGGAGCCAGTGGCCAGCCTGCCGGGCCTTTTCGTTTACACCTGCGATGTCCTTTGCAAATGCAAATACAGACAGCAGGAGCAACGCGGCTGCGGCGACAATGAGCCACCCAACATAGGGAATGTCTGCCCGCAGGGCTAACGAAAATCGCGAGCTTCCGACGAACGTGGAAGCGGTATATGTGCCGAAGGTTGCCGGTGCAAAGATGCTGAACTTGCTGATCGTAGCGAAGACAGTGAGCGAGAACACACTTGCCCAGATCGCCATCTTCTCGACCTTTAGGCCGTCCTTCAAAAGGTAAAGCACCGCCACGGCGAAACAAACGAGTGCGACGCCGTAAGCGATCGCAGCGATCCCGACGTGTATCGGCCGCCAGTATGAATCAAGCACGGGCGGCAGGTCGAGGATCTCGCTGCCGATAAACCTGGCAAGAACCAGTATGATCGCCGCGAGCGGCAGTGAAAGTGCCGCGATAAGCCGGAACTGTTTCCGCCTGATGATCAGGAGCGTGGTGATGCCCGCGCCGAACGCGAAAGCAAGGCTCAGGTCATAAAGATTAGCGAATGGAACGTAACGAAAAACCCAGGGCATATCGTCGGCGCTCCGTCCCTGAGCGATAAAGATGTCGAGTTCGCGGTCGTATGCCGCAACCCATCGCACCAGCCAGCTCGATAGGTTAAGGAAAACGCCCACCGTCGCAGCCCAGAGCCCGAGGTGTTCCGCTAGACGAAAAGGCGCGTAGAAATTTGTCAGGTAAAACACCGCCGCAATGAGATATGCCGCCAATGCGAGCATCATCAGGGCGCCGTCAGAAATAAAGTTGTCGGGCCCGAAACTGAGCCGGGCCCAGAGCAGGATCAAAGGCCCGACGAGTGCGATGATAGACGGTAAATAGTCCCTCAAGCTCTCTGAAAAGCGAGTCTTTGTGCTTGTTGCCAATACCGCAGGCCGATCTATGATTTCCCGATTCATATTTCTAGTCCTTTGTTCCCAGCGACCTAAGGTCGTCCACGAAACGATTGAATTTCTGTTCGAACGCGCTTGAGTTGCGGTTCACATTTCCCGCTGCAGTGACGCGAACGCCGTCATCGCCCGCATCTTCGATCGCCACCCAGACGCGCTGATGCGAGAACATGAACACGGCGACGAGCGTTAAAAACAACCCGGCGAAACCGACGTAAACGACGTTCGAGCCCGGGTCGCGCTGCACCGAAAGCACATGTCGGTCCGATACCTTTTCGAAATTGACAAGTGAATACGTATAACCGCCGACCGGCTTTCGTGCCGCAGGAATGTTTGCCATTTCCGGCCCAAAAGCATAGGCGGTTTGTACTGTCTCACCGGGCGGCACGACCTGTAGGACCGCCGCGGGGTTTGGATAATTGGATGTGTCCTCGTTCGGGTTTTCCGGCCCGATCCGGAAATTTCCACGAAATTCGGAGAACCTCACCAGCGTTCCGTCCAAGAGCGTTGCGGCACCGTTGCGATCGATCTTGAGCCTTTCGGCCTGGCTGCCGCCGTCGGGCACTACATCGACCGTGATGCTCCTTGCCCGGCCGACAGGAGTGAAACTGGCCTGAAAGAACCGGTAGCCCCTGTAATCGTAGGGGCGATTCATCTGGGCTAGTGCGTGGTGTACCTCGCCTCCGTCGTTAATCGTAAATCGGGTGATCCAGTCAAGCGTGTTGCCCGCCGCCAGCGAACCACTGTCTTTGATCAGCTTTTGCTCGATGTCCGTGAAAGTAACTTCGAACGGAAGTTTCTTAGTTACTTCGCTAACTCGATCAAGGTCTACGACCGTTTCGCGAATAAGATCCGACGATTCGCCCGGAGCAAGCGGCAGGTTGCCGGTAGTTCCAAGTTGCGCGGTCAGAAACCCTCCTAGAAAGATAGTGAGCAAACTTACGTGGACGGGATATGCTCCGAAGCGGTTCCACACTCCCGATTCCCCAAACAGATAGGTGATACCGTTTTTCTCCGTCGAGTGGGTCCTTTGCCAGCCGCACTCCTTGAGCCGGCCGAGGACGATTTCCCGCAGTCCTTGATTACCGCTATCAAGTTCGAAACTCGCAGAAAAGGGCTGGTCCGCAAGCCACCGTTTCGGGACGGTGATCTGCGGTTTTGACATAAACAATCTCCAGGTCTTCGGAAACCGGTCTATCGACGCAAGGATTATGTTGATAGATAGAAGAGCGAGAAGGGCGTTAAAGTACCAGACGTAGTAGATGTTGAAGAATCCGAGCTTGTCGTATACGGTTCGTTGGGCCGGCGTCAACGATGCGTAATAGTTTTCGAAGCCGTCGACATTCTGCTGCATCACAAGCATCCCAATAAGGCATGCAAGCCCGAGCAGGCACAACAATGTGACACCCAGACGAACCGAAGACGCCGTTCGCACAAGTCTCAATATCAATCCGTCACCCGGTGAGCGGCCGCTTGCAGCCAACTTAGCGGGGACAATCTCATTTTCTAGCGTTGACATACTTTTGCATTTGTTACGGTCTACACCAATCGCAATCGTCGTGCCCACCTTCGAATCTTCGAGAATGGCCGTATTTAGCAGATAAATACGCTTTTTTAATGGCCTCGCAGCCTCTCCGAAACCCGGGCGGCCGCGAATCTACGCCCTCTACTGTGGAAATTTCCACATCAGGCTAACAGTAGTCCCTCACGGGCGGTGTGATGGTGGTCACAATGCAGAGCGGGCTAGTCATCTATACTTGGGCCAACACAAGTTTCGATATCGGAAAACCTGATGCTCAGACGAGTCCGTTACGCGAAAACTTCGATCCGCGCGGCTGCTGCATGCCTATTTCTTGCGGCAGCGGGAGCGTTCGTGCTGTTTTCCGGGGAATTGTTGGTGAACGTTTCATCGCAAACGAAACGGCCCGCCCAGGTGCAGCGGCGTTACACTGAGTTTCGCCACGATATTAAGGAGCACAACGTGGAGTGCGCCACCTGTCATAAGTTTCCGTCGCCTAACTGGAAACGGGTGCGTGCGGCCGCTGACGCGTTCCCTGATATTACGGAGTACCCGAATCACGCAAGCTGCATTAACTGCCATCGGCAGCAGTTTTTCAGAGGGACGCGGCCGCCGATTTGCACGATCTGCCACACGGCTTCGACTCCGCGCGGCAGCCCGCGACATCCCTTTCCGAATCCACGGGAGATCTTTGACGCATCGCCCAAGGGAAAGACGGCGAGCTCGGATTTTGAGATCAACTTTCCGCATGACAAGCACGTCGATATCGTTTCGGCAGCGGGAGCTGCCCGATCGCCGTTCCGTTTTGCGACATTTTCAAAAGCAAAGCTGCAAGAAGAGAGCTGCGCGGTTTGTCACAAGGCCCTGCACCCCCAAACGGAGCCGGCCGAGGAGTACGTGACAAAGCCGCCTGCTAACCTGGGCGACGGATTCTGGCTTAGGCGAGGCACATTCAAGTCCGTTCCAACAAGTCACGCCACATGTTTTACGTGCCACTCACAGGACACGGGCCTTGAACCGGCACCCACGAATTGTGCCGCCTGTCACAAGCCCCGGCCGCAGGGGCCGGCCGCGGATTTCGATCCTATGCTCGCAGCAAAAATGGCGATCGGTGACCGGATGACGCTTGACGCGTGGAGGCGCCGCGATTCGTCCGGGAAGTTCGTTCATGATTGGGCCGGCCACGCAGACCTTAGCTGCGACACTTGTCATAACGTGCAAACGATGAATACCGTCGATTTCCTTACGAAGAAAGTTGCCTTTTCGTCGTGCAGTATGTGTCACGTGACGGCGACCTCGGACGACGGAGGATCTCTTAATCTTGAGATCGATGCCCGGAAGGCGAACCCTTCATTTCAATGCACCAAATGCCACGTCGTTTTCGGGGGAAGGCCGATCCCGGAGTCGCATAATCGGGCCGTCGCTGAAGCCGGGGGAAATTAGCGGAATGGAGGGACGAACGTTCAACAAGGCCCAAGATAGATGGCCGAAGATGGTGCGGGCGATAATCGCCGGGTTTCTTGCGATCTTGTCGGTGGCTTGTGCTGTGTTCGTAGAACCGCAGCACAGCAATGCCGAAAACAACGAGCTTTTGACGATCGAGCCGATCGTTGAAGAAACGGAGCAGGACCTTTCGCGGTTCCGGCACGATACACCCCAGCACTTGCGGATGCCGTGCCTGGTTTGCCACATTCGCAGCGAAGGACGGACAACGCCGCGAATGCCAGGCCATATCCCGTGCTCTTCGTGTCATTCGGACCAGTTTGCACGGGGCAATGCAAGCCCGATGTGCACGATCTGCCACACGCCGACGGATGTAAAGCCGTTTCCGCCGCTGCGAAGTTTCAACATGGTCTTCGATCACGGTCGGCACCTTCGGCTGACAAACTGCGCAACGTGCCATAAACCGGCCGCCAGAGGCGTCGCCCTCTCGATCCCGGCGCGGGCGAATGGCCACACGACCTGCTTTCAATGCCACGGGCCGCAAACAATGGTAGGGGGTAGAAATATAGGTTCGTGCTCAACGTGCCATAAGCCGGGAAGGCTTGTTCGGACGCCGCAAACCGCGAAGGCTTTCTCGATGGGTTTCAGCCACGCCGAGCATACAAGGAAGAATATGAGCTGTTCAGCATGCCATACGGTCAGGGCCGGCGTGCGTAGGGGGTTGCAGGTATCCTCGCCGGTCGCGGCGATGCATTTTCCCCGTCGCGGCTCGACAACGTGCGCGACTTGTCACAATGGCCGGCGGGCATTCGGCGCCGAAGATTTTGCAAATTGCACGAAATGTCACAAGCCGAACACTTTTGGGTTTTGAGCCTGGCGCAACGAGTACTATTACGCGCCCGAAGCTGGGATTTCTCGCATGATCGGCTAGCAGCGATAGGCCATGACACGAAAAATCGAGCAAATATGGACATCTGACGCGTGAACGCGGCGGCACGACGCTTGCGAGCGTATTGGTTGAAAGGCCATCCGGCCAGCCGATGAAAGTCAGCAGCTTCTCGAGGAGGAGAACTCGATGACACTAGTAAAAATAAAATTATTCGCGATCGCGGCTTTTGCCGTTCCGTTCTTAATACTTACCGTTTTTCGCACGACACCAGCGGTCGCCGTGAGTCCCGTTGAAGATGATGTGGTAGCCGTTTACAAAAAGCAGTGTGCAATGTGCCACGGGCAGAAGGCCGAGAAGGCTTATGATCCGGAAATGCCCAGGGAAGAGCAGATAGAAGCCATTCTCAAGGGTAAAAAGGCAGCAAAGCCGCCGCATATGCCCGCGTTTGAACCGAAAGGGATGAAAAACGACGAAGCGGCTGCTCTGGTCGATTACATGCTGGCGTTTCGCAAACCAGCGAACTGATGGCTTAACGATCTGCGTTACGCAGTGAAGGCCGGCACCGTCCGTTGACGCAAATGGTCGACGGGCGGTGCTGGCGTGCCTCATTTCGTTGGCCACAACAACGCCAGGCTTGCTGTCCAGTTGAACGGGAGACGGAATATGAGCGAGAACGCAGAAGAAAACGTTGATCTTGAAACGGGTGACAGGCCCACCGTGCGCAAATTTCCCAGCCTGCTGAGGAACTACATAAGTTTCGTTGGCATCGCCATAATTGCGGCATGCCTGACGAGCATAGGCTTGCTCGTTTTGATCGAACTTTCGTCCGGCGACGACAATCCCTACACGGTCCTGGTCACATATATCCTTCTGCCTTCGGTGTTGATGCTCGGCATTTTCGTGACCGTGGTGGGTATGTTGATCGAACGCCGCAGAAGGCGTAAAAACCCTGATGCGGGTGTCCCGGCCTACCCGATCCTCGACCTTAACGATCCGGCCAGGCGCCGCAGCTTTCTGGTATTTCTTTGTCTCACATTCGTGTTTCTGTTTATTAGTGCGTTCGGAAGCTATCGCGCGTTCGAATACACGGAATCCACGGCGTTCTGCGGCCAGCAATGCCACTCCGTGATGAAACCCGAATTCGTGGCTTATAATGCCTCGCCCCACGCCCGTGTCGCGTGCGTCTCATGCCACGTCGGCGGTGGGGCCGAATGGTATGTACGATCCAAGTTCAACGGAATGCACCAGTTATACGCCGTTACTTTTCGAACATACGACAAACCGATCAAGACGCCGCTGACCAATATGCGGCCGGCAGACGACACCTGCGCAAAGTGTCACTGGGCTGAAAAATTCATCGGCGACAAGCTGCGTGTCTTCAACCACTACGGATTTGACGAAAAAAATTCGCTTAATCAGACGAGAATGGTCATCAAGGTCGGGGGCGGAAGTCCCGCTATCGGTCAGGTCGGCGGGATTCATTGGCACATGAATGTCGCGAACGAAATAACCTATATCGCAACGGATGAAAAGCGGCAGAACATTCCATGGGTCAGGCTGAAGGACAGCGAAGGGAACGTAACTGAATATATGTCCAGGGAGAACGAGATCTCCCAGCAGCAGGTCGATACAATGGCCCGGCGGAGAATGGACTGCATCGATTGCCATAACCGTCCGACACACATCTTCCTGTCGCCAAACGAAGCGGTCGATCGTTCGCTCGAGGCCGGCCGGATAGATGTCGGCCTGCCGTTTATCAAGGCGATGGCGGTCGAGGTGCTCTCAGGGGCTTACGAAACGAACGATGAGGCTGTGGCGGCGATCGGATCGCGTCTCATCGAATATTACCGGACCAATTTCCCTGATATTTTCGCCGCACGGCAGCATTCCATCGATCAGGCCGTGGCTGAGGTCAGGCTGATCTACCAGACCAATTTCTTCCCTGAAATGAAGACGAACTGGCAGTCTCATATAAACAACATCGGCCATTACAACGCCCAGGGATGTTTCCGGTGTCACGACGGCCAGCATTTCAGCCGGGAGGGCAAGGTGATCAGAAACGACTGTGCGATCTGCCACACGACCGTCGATCAAACCTTTGGCGGCCGCACTTTCCTGCCGGCAGGCGGAGTGTTTCAGCACCCGGTCGATCTCGGAGACAAGAACACTTATCAATGCGCTGCATGCCACACGGGCGACCGGCCGTTCACCCATCCGCTGAATCTCGGGGATATATCGAAGTTTCAGTGTTCGCAATGCCACTCCGGAACGTACGAAAAGATGAAGTTTTGAATTCGGCAATGCGAGCGTGAAAAAAGGCCGGTCAAATGCCGGCCTTCATCGTTGCCTATTTTCAGTAGCTATCTATCGGATGCCTTCGGCCCGAAGAAGATCCGGAGCGAAGTGTAGGGCATGTGAGCCGAATAGTTTTGTGCAGGGAAGAGCACGACCGGCGTTGCAAAGGGGCTGATGTATGCCGATTCGCGGTATGAATTGTATTGGTAGCCGAGATTCCAATCGACATTTCGTGAAACTCTGACGGCAAGCTTTATCTCCGGGTTATGCGACCTCGTCGGATAGGAGGTGATAATGTCCTCCGGCCGCGTGATGGCCCTGTCTCCCTGGCCGCGGTCATCGCTTATCCGATAGCTTGCATAGACTGAAAGACGTCGGACCGGGCGGGCGGTGACATCGAAAAAGAAGAAGCTGTCCAGCATATAGAATTCGCTCCGGCCGAGCTGGAAACGCGTGCTTGGAAAGATAGGCGTGCCGACCGGGACAAGCACATCCACGTTACTTCTTAGGTCAATATACGTATAGCCCGTATTGAAGCTGAAGGCAGAGGTCGGCGACCAATCAAGATCACCGGAGAATATCCGGGTCTTTGTGTTGGCGATCGTTTCAGTAGCCGGGAACAACAGGACACCGGCATTGTTAAAGATCGGGATCGACGTTCCGGGATTGTCGCTGTCTTTCGTGATCGCGGAAAGATTGAGCGTCACGTTTTTTATTGTCGTCCGGCTGCGCACCCGGAAGTTAAATGTGTCGTTATTCGCAAGCCGCGTAAAGACGTTGTCCGATTCGCCCCGTTCGACGTCCATAAAGATCGACCAACTGGACGTCGGCTTGATCTTCGCCCCTGCGATAATGGAATGGGTCGAGTTATCGAGATTCTCATCGGTCGAACGCGTTAGGGCACCGGAGACCAGGTTGCGGTCGCGGGCTGCAACGGCGACCTCTCTATGGGTGTAGCGGTATCCGATGTTGAACGCGAAGCTCCGATTTATTTGAAAGTCAGCTTCTATAAGATCTGAAAACCGCTTATACGACGTAGTCCTCCATGCGTATGTATTTGTCGTTGTGGGCGTCAGAGCGGTTCCCGCAGCGTTGGTAAGTGCCGCGTAATCAAAGAACGTGTTCGAGCCGCCGATGTTGAACTGGTCGAAAGAGAAGGTGTTCGAAAAGCGAACTTTTGACACAGGACGAAAGGTGAGGCCGAGGTCCGCTCGTGTTTGCGGCCGTTTGGTCGCACCCGGAACGAGGATCTGGTTGAGCGTGACGATGTTACCCGTCGCGGAAACGCGTCCGGTAAGAATATCGGATTCGCTTATATTTGATTTGGCCTCCGAATAGATGACCCTCCCGCTGATATCGAGTTTATCCATGACCGAACGCTGAAAAAAGAAATTCGCGTAGTTTGTAGCCCCGATCACCTGAAACAATCTCGACGCAGTATTTAGCGATGCCGTTGAGGCCGCAGGGTTGTTGCCCTGATTAAGAGAGGAAACGATGAACTCGGTACCGTCCGTGAACCGCCGATGGCCGTATAACAGGCCCAGATTGAACCCAAGAACTTTGCCCTCGATCCCGGCCCTATAATCATCCGCTCGTGCGTCGATCTGGGAATCCACCTGGAACTCGTCGCTCCTGAATCGCAGGTTGTTCGTGCCCGGCCCTTTCGTGTCGTTGAAGCCATATCCGAGCCGTATACGCAGATCGCTTTCAGGAAAGAGGGTGAGGTCGAGGTCGCCAAAATGATGCAGAGTGTTTGCTCGGTGCTGCGAACCCGTAGAGACAGGAACTGACCACGTCGGTGCGTGATCTTTCAGATTGTTGAAATAGCGCACGCGACGGACGTTCGAGTCAAATCTATAAAGCCCTAAGCGGTCAGCATTTAATCTGAAAGACCCTGTCGGGTCTGATCCCCAGCCGCTCACCTGGATCAAGGCCCCGTCAAATGCCCGGTATTCAGCCCGCCCGTCTTCGATCAGAATGCTCGAGTCGAAAAGCCTAAATCCGGAGCGGTAATTAAGGTCACTGCGGTATTTTTCGTGGTCCCCATTAACCTTAAGCCCTCGAACGCCGAACTCGACGCTCGACGTTATTTGCGTCCCGCCGTTGGAGCTCTCACCCGGCGTTGGGGTCGGCGCCTGGGCCAACACTACCGAGGCCGCGGATAGGGCCGTCATCTGAATCACCGTTCCCGCAAAAACTAACAATCGATCTTTTCTGAGTTTCATGATGCCTCCACGAACGGTTACCGGAAGAACAGACGACTTGAATTCGAGCCATGGATCGCCGAATGGCAAACTGTGCACTGGTGTTCCCTTAGCTGTGCCTGGTTGTGCCGGCTCGGCGTCTGGGGGTTCAACTCCTCGGCGATGCCGGTATGACATTCGAAACACATCTGCCGCACTTGGCGTCGTTTAAGCATTTTGGGGTTAGACGAGCCATGCGGTGTGTGGCAGGCGGTGCAGCCCTCGATCTTTAGCGGGCCGTGCTCGAAAACGAAAGGCCCCTGCTTGTTTGTGTGGCACTTGATACACGCGGCATCGGCGCCTACGGAGAGCTTCGTCTGTTTCGATTCGAATCCGCCATGAGGATTGTGGCAGTCGCTGCAGTTCATAGTTCCCTCCATCACACGATGCCTAAAGGGTTTGTTGAACTGCGACTTCACTTCCGTATGACACGAGACACATAATTGCGGATCGCTGGCACGTAGCATCGCTCGTTCCGCCTGGCCGGGGTTTTGTGCCGACGCATTGCCGGTCCGAATGCTCGAACTCAGGCTGAACTTCGGAAGGTCCGATCCATGCGACGTATGACATTCCGTGCAGCCGATGTTGTTGCGCCAATGGTCGCCGCGTCGGAAATTGTTGTGAGCCTCTTTACCCGCATGGCAGGAAAGGCAGGTTTCAGAGGCCGCTTTCGAGTCAAGCTTCTTGAACGAGATGATCTTTGACGTGTCGCCGCCGGCTTCGACGTGTGCTTTTCCAGGCCCGTGGCACGATTCGCAGCCGACCACCTTTCCCTTCCATGACGTAAGGTTCTGCAGCTTGCTGTGTTTTGTCCTGTCAAAGCTTTTCGATTGCGCGTCGTGACAGGCGGCACACGTTTCCGACCCGACATAGTCGTCCTTTGTTTGCTGATACTCCGGCAAAAAGACGATCTCGACCCCGGAAGTCGGAGCAACCGCCCCTGCGAGAAGCCCAAAAGCCGTCAGTGCGGCAAACCCGACTAACAGCCCCAGCTTGAGACTTTTGAATTAAAACAAGATCATTGCCGCCTCCTGGCCCGTGAAACCTTCACGCCGAAAAGCCCTTGATTCTCAATGTGATGGAAACTACCACTTGACGATATTCCGTTCACCGGTTAGCGTCTGTGATTGAGGTCACAACTGGACCCCTGCTGCGAAGTATGCCGAAGAAAGACGGTGTGATGCGACAATGAGAAGTTCGGCCCGAAGCAGGGGATCATGGAGCAGCCTTTCTAATAGATCATTCCGCTGAATGTTGATACAACGGCACGAAGTGACCGCCAGTAGCGTCGAATTGTACGGCAGGCCCGAGAGAGTTTCGGTCAGGCCGAGCAGTTCTCCGCGAACCGCCGCCCGCGACAAACTCCCAGCCCAGTCCGCGGAAGGAAATATCACTCTTGCCTCACCCTCGGCCACGATCCACATGCCGCGGGCCGTCGAACCCGACCTGAAAATAGACGCGCTCGGCTGAAACTGCCGGATAGACAACGGGCCTATCAGTTCCGGGTCATGCGAAATATATGAAAGCAGACGGTTGGACCGCATGGGGAGTGCGTAACGAGAAAGCGTGAGGCTGCCGGCAAGGGCTTGGCTATAGGATGGCAGCGCCGGGCGGAGCATGAGCGCATTCTATATTGCTCGCGCAGATGGAATATGACGGTCGTCACATTCCGAGACGATCCGGTGCAAATTCTCTTTGGCGAAATATTGTTAACTGGCTGCTGACTTCAGCCGTCTCGGGTCGGGCACAATGAGATGGCGCCCTTCGAGACGGACGAGGTCCCGCTCTTTGAAGGTTCTCAAGAGCCGCGTCACCGTTTCGCGGCTGGTTCCGATCATCTCGGCGATCTCCTCGTGCGTAAAGTTCATCGGGATACGCACATCCGACCTTCGATCGTCGATGCTCTCGCACCAGCCCAGGAAAAGATTTGCCAGCTTTTCGCTTGCCGAACCGGACAATCCGAGCGAGCAGATCAGGGTGTGTGCCTTGTGATAGAGGCGGCTGAGTTCGCGGATCGCGTTGAGGGCCGCATTACAGTCATTCTTCAGCAGGTCGACAAAGTCCGCTCGGGTTACAAAGTTGACCTGACAATCGGCGATCACCTTTGACGTGGCCTCATAGCTGACACCGGCGATACAGGCCGAAAGGCCGAGCACCTCGCCCGGTTCCGCGATCCGGACTATCAGCGAGCGGCCCTCTTCAGAGTAGGTCGAAAGTTTGACGCGGCCGTAGCAGAGAATATAAACGCCGTGAGCGGGCTGGCCTTCGACGAAGAGTGTCGAGCCTTTCGGGTAGACGTGGGTGATCTTTCGAACGGCAAGATCGTTGAACTCATGTTCGGGCAGGCTGCAGAAATACGTGTCCGAACGCAGCGTGCATCCGGCACACTGTTCCCGCGTTTTAAGGTCGGTGAGGAATTTCATCTTTTTTTCACCCCCTGCTGCCGAAACCGGGCATTCGATCCGCCCGGGTAGAACGCGATGATCGCGTCTGATCTCAAAAAGAATCGATGCTGGTGTCAGGTCAATTCTCGAATCTCAAGATCGTGGTGGTCTCACCCGGGCCGATCAAGTCGATACCGTCCTCGGTTCCGTCGATCGAGTAGATCGGACGAATGCTCCGGACCCCTCTGACAACGTGAGTATAGCCCTCAAGCATGATCTCGATGACCGGCATGCCGTTCTTGAAATCGAGGTCGAGACCTCGTAGCGGAAGCCCGTCTTCGAGCCAATAATCGTTCGTCACGTCCGAGGCCTTCTCGAAAAGGCCGATCCTGGTCGGCCGGCCCATGTTCACACCCGTGTAATACTTAAGAAAGCTTGACCATTCGGGTCTCTTTTTCTGAACGTCCATACAATACCTCTCATTCTTTTCCTTTTTGCCTTTTGACTCAACCTGGACAAGGCAAAACCAGTGCCACCGAGGCCGCACCCCAAGAAGTCGTCAGAACCTCAAAAAATCAAAGCGATCCTGCGTTTTCGCAGACTGCCTATCCCTATAGAGTCTTAGGTCGATCATCCCCGACTGTGGATTCGTACGCGGTGATCGTGTAGAAACACACTTCTTCCGTAAGAAGCTCCGGGCGGGCCTGCGGGACCGTCACGGCGAGATCGACGGAGGATTACGGCTACGTAGAGCGAATGTAATAGCGAAACTCGACTTTCCCAACCGGACCCACATCGAAATGTGCTTGAATACACGAAGCAATTTCGACCAACTCGTGCAAGAACACGCCCGGAATCCACGGGAATCCTCGATAGAAGCAGCACTTTGACGGGGCCTCCTTGGTCCGCAGCAAAAGAGGCTATGTGTGTGTTAGCGAACATACAACGAGTCTGATCTAAGCTAATCTGTATACATACATTTGGGGAAAACTAGTAACCTTTCGATCTAGATCAGTCGATCTATTTCAGTCGAGGGATTACCTGGGAACGAACAAGGGGTTTACGAACAATGGTTCGGTGGGGAGGATGGCATCGAAGATGCCGTCCTTCATTTTTCACAGAAAAGACGCGAGCTATCCATCATCTTCCAAGCCCTCCGATTCCTTATTTATTACCCGAAGGTATGTAACCGAGCTTGCCAGTTTTTAACACGCCAGTTCGGAGGCAAATGTGAAGAAAAATCAAATAAAGATAATTAAGCGTAAAGACGCAGAAGCCCTGAAGGCGATGAAAGATCTGCCGCGAGAGGGTTTGGCGGTCCCGTCGATAACCGGCGCAGAAAAGGAAAAAGCCGAGAGGTCCGAGCGTCGAAAACTCGACTCGACCGTGATGCGCTGGATCTCGGAACGAAGAGAAAGCAGCCGCATCGAGCGGATGGCCGCCATGCAGATAATGGTTGGCGGAACCTCGTAGCCCGATAAACCGGCGCCTCGCCCTGGCCAAGCGTCCGAACCACGTAAACCGTAGTTCGGCCCATGCCGCCGCGACACGCGTCCATTATTTCGGCATTGCCGGTGATCGTCCCACATATACTTTCGCTTTAACAACAATCGATAGCAGAGAGATCGGCTTTAGAGGAACTGATGCTAGACAGCTCTATACATGAACCGACGGATACCGTTGTCCGTTCGAATTCTTATGAAGGACGTGGAGAATATCTCGATCGTTCAGGTCGCTCGCTCCGTGGCGAGAGGTCTGTAAATTACTCAAGAGCATTTCAAACGGGAAACAATGTTCTGAATGCACTGCCTGCATCGACCATAGGAGCTTTGTGGCCAAGCCTAAGGCGCATTCACGTCGAACGCGAGCAATTTCTTTTTCAGCAGGATGAGGACCTTCAGTATTTGTATTTCCCGGAAACGGCCGTGATGAAGCTGTGGAGAAGCTCGGAAACCGGTGCAATATCCTGCGGCCCCGCACCAGGAATAGTGACTATCTCGGGCACGCATGCAGTGGTAAAATCCAGGATCTGATCGATGGCGTCGAACGTATCGGACGCCTCATAGGAAGAGAAAGGGTGCGACGACAGCCACTCCGACAACTTGCTGCGTTCTGCGGCGGATCGCGAATCGACGAGTAGGATCAGCGGTGCTCGGCCATTATTTTCCTTAACTCGTGCTTGCGGTTTCATTAATCCAGCCTAAACCAGCAGCCCGCGAGCGATGGTACTGCATAGTACACAAGTACTAGATCGATATCCCTCGCTCCTCCATAATTCCGCTGATCTTAAAATCCAGGTCGCCGTCTATCGGCAATTCACCTTTGAGCATCGCTTTGATCTCGTCGTCAGTTCTGCCAAGTACCAAGGCAGTAGCACGCACATCGCCGCCAAAACCGTTGTCGCATAAACCCCCCAGGTTCTCCACCGAGCCTTCTTCGTTTGTTTTATTCTCGTTCATTTGTCTTTCACACCTTGTGCACAGTGTAAGTAATCTGAAAATCTATTAAGGTACCGCGTCGGACAGAACAGTTATAAATTTGTTTCGTTGCTTTCGGGGCAGGCCGGCCGTTTGACAGTCGTGGGATTGATTTTGTGAAGTAAAGAAAGGCCCATTTGTGATGAGGTTAATCTAGGTCAGGACGCAGCTCTGGCCAATAACTTCCTGAGTTCTTTGACCGTGGTGCTGAACGCATTCTTTTCTTCCTGGGGCCGGCATGTGATCGCTCTGTCATCAATAAAGGCATCGGCAAGTGGTTTACCCTGCCCAACATAAACATCGGAATACGGAAATCCATGCTTTTCAAGCCAATCAACGACCCTTATACGCATTTGGCCCGCGGATAGACCTGACCCAGTGTCGAGATCCCTTGTCTTGGCCGAACAGCGGCTGGTGAAAATAACGATCTCCGCTATTTCCGCCACAGACTTCGCAAACTCAAGCGACCCGTCGACCGGCGGTCCGATATGATCAATGCCTTTCCAACCGTCATATTGAGCAAGGACGCCGTCCAGATCCATGCAGACCCTCGCTCTTTTAGACGATGTGTCGCGCTTTTTCCTAATGTGTTTTCGAGGTGTTGTCGATCTCTTTTGCGCCTCAGGTAGAGGTGCACGGCGCGTCTCCAACATTATCTCGATCGCCTCTCCGCCCTCGAGCCATTCGTTTTCCCCGGGCATACGATCGAAATTCCAGATACGTGTATAGTGCGGCCGCGTATGATGCCGTCCGGGCAAGCGCAGGCCGTAGGGAAGATCATCCTTCCCGACCGAGATCTTTGGCGGAAATATTTCCGGCCTCTTCTTCAGCCCGAACTTATGGTGATCGGATCTGAGTTCGTCGGCCATTTGGTAAACATCAGCTAGCGGATATTCCTGATCCAATAAGGTCCAGAGATGAAAACCACCTACTCCGTTGCTATCCATCAATAACGGGTCGAATCCTTGCTCTCGCAATTTTTCGGCCCAGGCAAAGGCGGCATTGAAATTGGAAAGCCTGATCTCGTCGGAATTCAAAACCGTCTCGTCGTGCAGATCGATATCTACAGCAAACCATTTGCAGGTCATGTGATCGCTGATCGAATGCAGCCCGATAAGGTGAGTGCGGGATTTCCCCGAAAAGTGTCGTTTTAACTTACGGTGCGTTACCATATCGCTGCCGGCCTTTCGGCGCGATAGGGTGGGAAGCATAACTACTCGTATCTCACCATTCTTGACGGTGTACTGGCTCCAGACATCGCGCCTGTTCACCAGGCATTCCATGCCCCAATCGGCAAGTCTGTCTGAATAGGCCACCCATTCGTTGGCGACCCATAACAGGTGTCGGTCGTTAGCAAATTCTGCAAAAGGCTGTGCCATCGCTTACCCGGCCTTCTCCCACCCCCCGATAAAGTTCTCTGCGGCAAGGTCCCGAAACATATTTTCGGCCAGGGCCTTAGTGCTTGCGAACCTAACGTCCCGTTCAAGCGGCGTTTCCCGATTTGGGCTGAAATCGGTCAGATAAACGACATAGGCGGGAAAATCGCCTGTCTTTTCTTTGTTCGTTTTCCACATTAGAAGTTTCCGCACCATCGTGTTTCCTTTCATCGATTTTACGTGCACCTCCCGTTTCAGCAGCTCACTTCCGGGCTGCTTCGCTCGGTCGGCTGAACTTTCGACTTCCTGGACGGGTACAAGCTGGGTCAGTTGTCGGATGCTCGTATCCTCAACACCCGCCTCCTTGTCGTCTCTAATACGAATAAATTGTGGAGAGATCAAGCTGACAAGCGGCAATCTTGAGAGTGCCTTGTATCGCTTACCATCCCATTCAAGGACCATCCGGTTGATCGGCCCGCCACGCGCCCTCTCCGTAATAAGGTCAAGACACGATATCTCGATCACAGTTTCCGGTCGGACCATCTCGTAGGCGACCAGATCGTTGTTTACCGCCACGTATTCGGAGGGAACGATCTTTTTTCTCAATGTTCCTGCGATCGTTCGGCGATCTTCGTCAGAAAACCCGCCGCCCACACGGGCTATCTCCTGGAACGTCCCGTCCGGCCGAACCACTGCCGTTAACAGATCATGCAGCATGCCTTTCCGGGAGTCTGTGCCCACTGAAAAACCGATCACAGCTAAGTCCAGATTATGCCGTGTCTTTATCTTGTACAGACCCAATGTATCGTGGCGAATAACTATGCCCTCGTTACCCTCCCGTTTGACCCACTCATCAAATTTTTCGGAGATCGCACGATGGTCGTTGACCGTGACATTATCTACCGGATGGACCAGCTTACCCTTGCCGAAAAGTTTGCTCAGTCCAGAAAAGACATCCTTCACCGAGCTAAGCGAAGACCCGTCAATTTCGAGGATGTCGAACACCGCAAACCCTAATTTTTTGAGGTCAGCTTCGGAAGAAGGGGCTCGAAGCTTTCTTACCACCTGGTGAATCGCCAGAGCCTCCGGGTTTTCATCCCGGACGTATATCTCGCCGGCCAAAAGACACGAACCGATCTCGGCTTTTTTCAGTAGTTGTTCGGCCTCGATATAGCAGGGAAGCCCCATTCGCACCGTGCCCCCGGGGTTTACCGACACCACTTTTTTTCCGTCATATCCCAAAAGCGTGAATTCGCCGTCGTATTTACGCGTGACGAAGATGCCTTTTGCCCGGGGCACCTTGGAGATCTCAGACTCAGGAAGTGTCTTCATCGACAGGCTTAGGCTACGCCGGTATTCCTGAGCCCGAGCCAGAAAAGCTGGATCGGCAAGATGACGTGCATCGCCAGCTTTGTAATCGCCTTTCTTAGACTGAAGTTTCTTGTGGTTGACCTCTATATCGATCATTTATCTTCTTTGGCCGGACCCTTTAACTCCATATTCGAAAAATGCAGGATCAGACAATACGACTGCCCCTTAACCCGGCCCTCCAGAAATGCGTTGTACGCTTTGCCTCCCCTGTTCATTACCAGCGGCTCATCGCCGTTCGCTCCGCCGCGTAACAGCAGCAGGGCATTCCGTTCGTTCAGGAGCTTTGCCATCTCGAAGAGGAAATCAAAGGTCAACCCGTTTATATGCATCAATTGCCGTTTGTTCGTAAAGACGTATCGGTGGGCCGCCTCAAGCTTATCTATGAATTTTCCGGTCCAGCTTACCGGGACGTCCGTGCTTATGTTCTGCGAGAGCTTTTGCCTCGGCCGGCGCTCTCGTTCGCTCCCATCGGGGTTTTTTATCACCTCGAACTCTGCCACCGCATGGGCGATCCCCTTCGACGTGACATACACCCGAGAGGTCTCTGACAAAAACCTGCCGAAGTTCTCCATATCTATTTCGGGATCGTCCTCAATAAGCACCTTGGCAAATGCGTTTAACGACCTCCGCTTCCCCATGAGGGCCGAAAGGTCGTGTTCGATGTCGGATTTTAAGACTCGCCGAGGGCGGACGAGATCCCCCTTTTCGTCCTGGTAAAACACTTCACGTTTTGGCCGCACGCTTTCAAGCGCTACCACCGCATCACGGTTTTTGGAATTTCTGATGTTGATCGCCATGCTTAGATAAGATCGAACGTTATATCTTCGGCACCGATCTCTACCTCCTCGCCGTCATCAAGCCTTACAGGCTGATTCAGCTCCAGGTATTCGAAATTTCCCGGATTTCCTACCGCCAAAAATACTTCCTCGCGGTTGGAAACCAGGCATGCCAAGTCTTCGTTGATCCCTCCCCGGAAGCTGAAATCGAATCCATAGATCTCCTCAAGATCTCGAATCTGTTTTAAGAACCCTTCGGTCGCATCGTCTTCCGCCTCGACGCTGTAGGTGCTTTTGATCAGAAGGGAAAGGTACTCTTCAAGATCCACCTTTTGAACGGGGACAACGCGTTCAAAGGACGACAGAACCGATTCTATGGGTTTTCCGTCCGGATCGACCGGTACGAGTTCCGACCTCGATACCCAGTTCGTCGAACTATCTACCATCGCCAGGCCTGTTCCACCCTTATCTATCAAAGTCTTTCCATCCGAATCCAGAACTTTGACATCCGCCGGACGGCCTTTTTCGTCGAATGCCTCGATATCGACGGAACTGTAAAGGTCATCACGGTGTATCCGCGTCAGCGATACTGTGTATTCCGACCCTTCAAACGATAACTGCAATGACTTTTTCATACCGTAAGCGCGCCTATCCGTAACATAGTCTGCGAACAGAAAAGTGGTCTGTACATTGGCGTACGATAAAGGGCACGCAAAGTGTTCTGGCCTTTATGGAGGATCGTGCCAAGAATGAATTGACACCAGTCGATAAGAACCGCTCTCGTATTGCCTCGATGAAATGTTTTCGTCATGTCTTCCCCTTGCCGTTTCGTCTGGCGTTTCCCTTAGCCGAATGCTTAAACAGCTTGAGCAGGGCCGCCTCATCCGGAGATCTCAGTTTCTGTATGCCTTTGATCTTTCGATCTCTTTTGGTTTTGAACTTTTTCAACGTGATGCCTGCTTCATAGGCATCGAGGATCGCGGGATGGATATAGGAAGAGCGGCAAACAGCTGGAGTGTTGCCGAGCTCTTCCGCAACATGCTTTACTGCAGTTACGATATTCGTTGTGGCCGCCTTCTCGTCCTCCGCTATGCCAAGTCTCGCAAGTTCTCTCGCGCACTGAAGGCTAGCTCCCCATGTTCTCAGGTCTTTGGAAGAAAACTCGTCTCCCACAGCAGACTTCATATAGCGATTTATATCGGTCGGTTGAATTGGCCGCGGTTTGCCGTCCTCATCAATGAAGTGAAAAAGCTTTCGTTTCGGACCGATCTGTTTTAATTTTCGCATGATCGCTGCTATCGAACGATCAACAAACATCTTTCGCTGCTTTACATGACTTTTGCCCGTAAATTGAAAGCAGAGCTGCCCATGATTCCGGATCAAAAGATGTTCGTTTCTTAATGTAGTTATGCCGTAAGTTCGGTAGATCTTCGCGCTCGCATCCGTCCCGACGCGAAAATAAAGCGAATTTATCAGACGCATCATAACGGCGAGTACCTTTTCGCGGGGCAGCCCGTCGAGAACAATATCCTTGTTCGTTTGCTCTCTCAATGCAGGCAGATGTTCACCGAAACGTTCGATCTTCGCAAATTTTCGCCGATGCTGTTTTTTTGTGAAATCGGGGTGATAAATATATTGGACCCTTCCCGTGATATCCATACCGACGGCCTGCAATTTGCCGCCTGAATAAGGCGAGATCCGAACAAATTGCCAGGCCGGTGGAATGACAAGCGATGTGATCCTTTCAATTGCCTGCTTATCCGAAACAGTCTTTCCCGATGCGTCAACATATCTAAACCCCTTCGATTTCGAGCCCTGCCGCTGCAACCACTTTGCTCGGCTTCCTTTCTCGATGATCGTTCGGCATTTTGCTTTGTCAAATTGAGGCTTCGGTTTGGGCATTATGGTTAAAAGCCGGCGGTATCATGTTTTTCGCGATCCTGACTATTTGAATAAATTGTACAAAACCCGTAAGTAGAATCTCTAGCATTAAGCAAGCTATCGAGCCGCAAGTCAATTTTTCTCGTCCTTGATTCGGAGCTTGACGAGCCCTCGATGTACCAAAACGAAAAAGGCGGGTCCACACACGACCCGCCTCATTTGCTACTCAAAGGCTGCTACACCAACGCTTAATTATGGTGGCGGGGGGGAGGATCGAACTCCCGACCTTGGGGTTATGAATCCCACGCTCTAACCATCTGAGCTACCCAGCCACGAATAGTGGATTATAGTTCACAATCAATGAAAATCAAACCTGTTTTCGTTTCGGTGGCTCGATGCCAAACTGCGATGCTTCGCAACTAATACTTTTACGGTTAAGATACGAATTTATGCCGACAGTTCTTGCAGCAGCCCAACATGTCGAGGTCCTTTTCGGCCTTTTCATCATCATTGCCGCAGCGAAGGTGATGGCCGAGGTATTCGAACGCCTAAAGCAGCCGGCGGTGGTCGGCGAAATTCTTGCCGGGGTCCTGATTGGGCCGAGCGTGCTCGGGTGGGTCAGCCCCAACGAACTGATCAGCATAGTTGCCGAGGTCGGCGTTATCTTCCTGCTGTTCATGGTCGGTCTCGAAACAAAGCCGCAGGACATTTTTAAGGTCGGGAAAAGGGCCGTGCTGGTAGCCGTGCTGGGCGTGATCTTGCCGTTCGTCGCCGGCTACATCATCGCGACCTTATGGGGCGGTTCTTTTGTCGAAGCGATGTTCATAGGTGCAGCACTGGTCGCGACCTCGGTTGGCATCACGGCCCGTGTTCTTGGATCAATGGGCCTGCTCGACCTTGAAACGTCGCGAATCATCCTCGGTGCGGCCGTGATCGACGATATTCTCGGGCTGATAATACTCTCTATTGTTTCAGGCATTGGGAATGGCGGCGTCACGGCCGGCACCATCATCAAGACCGCGCTGTTCGCTATCGGATTTACCGTCATCGTCGGGCTGGCAGGCTCGAAGGTGATCTCACGCCTCAAGCCCAGCATCGATCGACTTCGCTTAAGTAGACCTTTTTTTAATATCGGGCTTATCTTGTGTTTCGGACTCTCGGTTGCCTCTATGTATTTTGGAGTGGCGGCGATCATCGGCGCGTTTCTGGCCGGGATGGCCCTTTCCGAAGCAACCGAAGACAACCCCAGGATGCATCAACTGACGAGCGGCGTCACGGAATTCCTGGTTCCGTTCTTTCTAGTCTTTATCGGAATGCAGCTGAATCTCTCGGTCTTCAAGGACAGTTCAGTCGTTTTACTCGCGATCGTCATAACTTTCTTTGCCGTGATCACGAAGTTCATAGGCGGCGGTTTGGGCGCTTGGGGAATGCGGCCAAGAGAAATGGCGCAGATCGGAGCCGGTATGATCCCGAGAGGCGAGGTCGGCATCGTCGTGGCCCAAATAGGCCTGGGTATGGCGGCCATAAGCGAACAGTTCTTTGCCGCGGTCCTTTTCATGGCGGTGTCCACTACTCTGATAGCTCCGCCCCTGATAAAGTTATTCTATGCCGAGGATACTAACAACGATGGAATTCCCGATAACATCAAAGATGTCGATGTATCTGAAGAATTCACACGGATCGGATAGGCTTTTTAGCTTTTCGTTCGGTCGGATTGGCTTACGATTAGTTGTTGCGGCAACTGTATTTACCGCAATTTTCCAGATTTACGCCATCCATGTGCCCGGACAAGCCGCCGCGAGGTCGATAACCATCGTTACCGAACCAAAGGCGTCGGTCTGGCTGAACGGTGTTTTTTTCGGAAGCACATCTGAGAGCGGATCACTTACTATCAACTCGGTTTCGCCTGGGAGGAAAACGGTCCGGGTGCGAGCGGACGGTTTCAAAGAGGTGAACCAGGTCGTTTTGCCAACACAGCGCGGCCAGATCGCCGTCCCGCTTACTAAGACGACCGACGAGGCCGAGCTCGCTTTCCAGGCCGCCGTACGATTCGCGACGGTCGATCGTGAAAAAGCCGCCGCGGAATACCGGCGCGCTGTACAGTTAAAGCCCGCTTACACAGACGCTCAGATCGGCCTCGCCCGAACGCTTATCGAACTTGCCGGATTTGAGGAAGCCAAGAAAGCGATCGCGGCTGCCCGCCGTTCTCGCCCCGGGTCAGCCGAGATTTCTGCCGTTGAGGGAAGGCTTCTAAAGAGCATCGGCGAAGAGGAGAAGGCGGTCGTAGCTTTCAAGCGGGCTATCCGAGAGGGCGGCGGCATCCAGCCTGAGGCAAATACCGGCCTCGGCCTGCACCATAAAGAGCGAGCCGAGATCGCCGGCGGGTCCGGCGAGTTTGCCCGCGAGGCGGCAGAATATAAAGAAGCTGCGAAATACCTGTCAGCTGCAATAAAACAGCTCGCCGGTGCTCCCGAATCTATCATTATCTATCAGCATCTCGGCCTCATCTACGAGCAGCAGAACAAATCCGCCGAAGCGATCGCCGTTTATACGGAGTTCCTACGGCTTTTCCCAAACCATCCTGAAGCACCCGCATTTGAATCCTATATAGTTCAGCTTAAGAAGCAGGACCCTTAAGAATACTGAGTCTCAGTCTCCTTGGTCTTCGAAAAGGACACGCCGGTGAGTGCTCCGCAAAAGATTTCTTGACATCAAAATGCCAAACATCTATTATTAGGTTTGAACGATGTTTAGCACATCGTCGCTGATCATCCTATCTCAAACAAAATAGACCTTTTACCCTGCACACCGCCGTCCATTTGCCTTAGCCGAAGGAAGGGAACCAGAATTAAATGTCAGCAAAACTAGGGGAAATTCTTGTCCGTGAGAATCTCGTGACTCAGGAGCAACTGCGCCAGGCACTTGATTATCAGCGGACGAGCGGCGGTCGGCTAGGGTCAAACCTGGTCAAGCTCGGGCTCATCTCGGACGATGTGATCACGTCCGTGCTGTCGCGGCAATACGGCGTTCCGTCGATCAACCTGGATCTCTTTCATATCGAAGACGAGGTCATCAAGCTCATCTCGCAGGAAGTTGCACTGAAATACATGGTGCTGCCCGTGTCGCGAAACGGATCTACGCTGACACTGGCAATGGCAGACCCGACGAACGTCTTCGCGATGGACGACATTAAATTCATGACCGGATTTAATGTTGAACCGGTGATCGCATCCGAGGCGTCGATACAGTCGTCTGTCGGAAAGTATTACGGCGGATCGACCCAGATCGATATCTTCGATGCCGCGTTCGCGGTGGAGACGGAAAAGGCCGCGACCGCTCTCAAGAATGGTAGAAATGGAAAGAACGGCCATTCGAGAAACGGTTCCAAGGTGGACGTTGCCGAAAATACAAGGATCTCGGCCGATGATATAAACGTCAATATCAACAACTTCGATTTCGAGGGCGGCGACACCGAAGAGTTTGAGATCGTTCAGGAAAACGAAGAGATCGACCTTGCTCAGCTGACCCGCGAGAGCCAGGACGCTCCGGTAGTACGCTTGGTCAACATCCTGATGGTGGACAGCCTGCGGCGTGGAGCTTCGGACATACACGTCGAGCCGTACGAAAAAGATTTCAGGATCAGGTTCCGCATCGACGGCGTGCTTTACGATGTGATGCATCCGCCGATGAAGATCCGCGATCCGCTCATTTCCCGCCTTAAGATCATGGCCAAGCTGGACATATCGGAGAAGCGTCTCCCGCAGGACGGCCGCATCAAGATCAAGGTAAAGATCGACGATCGATCACGTGAGCTGGATTTTCGCGTCTCAACGCTTCCGACCCTTTTCGGCGAAAAGGTCGTTCTTCGTCTTCTCGACAAAGATAAGCTGATGCTTGACATGGCCAAGCTCGGGTTCGAGCCGGAAAGTTTAGACAAGTTCCAGCGGGCGATCGCCAACCCGTACGGGATGGTGCTGGTGACGGGGCCGACGGGTTCGGGTAAAACAAACACGCTTTACTCCGCACTGCAAAGCCTGAACACGCCCGAGACGAACATCATGACTGCCGAAGACCCGGTCGAATTTAATCTTCAGGGCATCAACCAGGTGCAGATGAAGGAGCAGATCGGTCTGAACTTTGCCGCCTCGCTTCGCTCATTCCTTCGTCAGGATCCGAACATCATCCTCGTCGGTGAAATTCGTGATTTCGAAACGGCCGAGATCGCCATCAAGGCCGCGTTGACGGGCCACCTGGTCCTTTCAACGCTGCACACGAACGATGCACCCTCGACGATTTCGCGGCTGGTGAACATGGGTATCGAACCGTTCCTGGTCGCGACATCTGTGAACATCATCCAGGCGCAAAGGCTAATCCGGCGTATCTGTGCTGGCTGCAAAGAGGAAGCTCACTATCCAATCGAGGCCCTAGTCGAGATCGGATTCTCGCCGGAAGAGGCGGCCGAGCTCAAACTCTTTAAGGGAGCAGGCTGCGAGACGTGCCTTCAGACGGGTTACAAGGGCCGCGTCGGCCTATATGAAACAATGGAGATCAACGACGAGCTTCGTGAATTGATCATCATCGGCGCAAGTTCGATCGAGCTTCGCAGAAAGGCGATCGAGTCAGGAATGATCACCCTTCGCGGTTCAGGTTTGGCCAAGCTTCGGCAAGGCATTACGACAGTGGAAGAAGTCGTTAAGGAAACGGTTCTCTAGGTAATTGGAGGAAATATGGTAGTAAAGGCAATTGCATTATCGATAGCTTTGCTTATCGGGATCGGGACGATCATCCCGGTCGCGACAGAGATGGTCGAAGCCGGCACGAAAAAGACCAAGCGTTACAAAAAGAAAAAAGAGCGGAATTGGAAGGGTGTAAGGAAATATTCCAAGCGCTGGTGGCAGCTTTACCGAGCACAGGAGCGGCGGAAGCGGGCGCTCGCGGCTAGGCGGCGGGCGATAAGGCTTCGTCAGCATCGGCTTGCGGTCGTGCGAAAGGCAGAGACCGAGAAGCCCAAGGCCACGGTTGCAAAGGTCCCGGCCCCAGCGGCGGCAAAACCAGCGCCGACAGCGATGCTGCCTTCCGGTGAAGCCGCGCCAACGGGTTGGAAGCCAAGCCAGGCCAGCAACAGCGAACTCCAGTTCAGTGTTGACGGCGGCAACGGAACGGCGGCCATCTCGGTAGTCGGCCCGGCGGTCGGCGAATCGGCCGATACCGGACGCGACCGCACGGTCGGCGGTGTCCCGACCACGTCGCTTCGCCGTGAGGTGATCAACCGCATGATCCGCGAGAACGGCTGGGTCGTGAACGACTACCAAAAGGAGATCGCCGGCAAGCCGGTGTATGTTGTGGTCGCGCAATCACAGGCCGTCGGCGGGCGTGTCAACTCGCGAATGTTCTACTTTACGGAAGTGAACGGACGCATTTATAGCGTTGCGACAAACTCGCAAACCGAATCCGCGGAAAAGATCGCCGAAGAATCAGAGAAAGTGATCTTTTCGCTTCAGGGTCGTAGCCGGCCGGTCCAGGCGGCTATCAGGGAGTAACCCGGGGGGCAGGCTTTCCAGCCTGACCTCTTCACTAGCCGGCTGTTCTCGATTTCTTTCGGCCGCTCTCAACGTCAACACGACAGGCTGGAAAGCCTGTCGTACACACCCTCTTTATGAGCTTCGATCAAAACACCGCAGAGTCGACGGTCACACTACCCGAGCTTCTTCGAAAGATGACGGACGCAGGTGGTTCCGACCTCCACATCACGACAAACTCGCCGCCGCAGGTCCGCGTCCACGGCCATCTCGCCCCGCTAGCTGGCTTTGGCTCACTGACGCCCGCCGACACAAAGCGACTTGCCTATTCCGTGCTGACCGACGCGCAAAAGCACCGGTTCGAAGAAAACCTAGAACTGGACTTCTCTTTCGGACTGAAAGGCATGTCCCGGTTCAGGGCGAACCTGTTCAACCAGAAAGGTGCGGTCGGCGCCGTTTTTCGAGCGATTCCCTATGAGATCAAGACGTTTGACAACCTGGGCCTTCCGCCGGTCGTCGCGGACCTTTGCAAAAAACCCAGAGGCCTGATACTTGTGACCGGGCCGACGGGTTCCGGAAAATCGACGACGCTTGCATCGATGGTGGACAAGATCAACATCGATCGCCATGAGCACATCCTCACGATTGAAGATCCGATAGAGTTTCTTCACAACCATAAGAACTGTGTCGTCAATCAACGCGAGGTTGCCGCTGATACTCATTCTTTTGCATCGGCCTTGAGGACCGCTCTTCGTCAGGACCCGGACGTCGTCCTGGTCGGCGAAATGCGCGACCTTGAAACGATCGAGATGGCCCTTCGCATTGCGGAAACTGGCCATCTTACATTCGCGACACTTCACACAAACTCTGCCTATTCGACCATCAACCGTATCATCGACGTTTTCCCATCGGCACAGCAGGCACAGGTCCGTACACAATTGTCTCTCGTTCTCGAAGGCATCATGTGTCAGTCACTTTTGCCAAAAGCTTCGGGCGACGGACGGGTAATGGCTCTGGAAATTCTCATACCAAATGCGGCCATCCGGAATCTTATCCGCGAGGACAAGATCCACCAGATCTATTCGATGATGCAGACCGGCCAGGACAAGTTCGGTATGCAGACGTTCAACCAGGCGCTGGCGACGCATTATCACAAGCGCAACATTACGCTCGAGACGGCGATGCAGCGATCGTCGAACGCTGACGAGCTCAGAGAGCTGATCGAACGCGGTTCTGGCCTCAATCAGTCTTATGGCGGACAGGACCGGCCGAAAGTTGCGCCAAACGCACATGCGAGCCCGTATGCCCAGGGTCGCCCGGTCGGCTCGCGGCCACCGGCGCGTTAAGCCGAAGAAACTCAGTTAAGAGGAGCAAAGGAACATAAATGCCTACCTATGCATTCAAAGGAAGAAATCGCCTGAACGAACTCGTCGCTGGCGAACGCGATGCGGCCAGCCAGGACGAACTGCGTGCTCTGCTGCGTCGTGAGCAGATCGTGATGACCCAGGCCTCTGAAAAGAGCCGGGTTGTTTCGATACCAAAGATCGGGCGACGGAAGAAGGTCGGGGCGAAGGAACTGGCCGTTTTCACACGTCAATTTTCCGTCATGATCGACGCGGGACTTCCGCTGGTCCAGTGCCTTGATATTCTTGCGGAACAGCAGCAGAACGCATTTTTCAAAGACGTGCTGCGACAGGTCAGGCAGAACGTGGAAGAGGGAGCTACCCTGTACCAGGCTCTCGAAAAACACCCGAAAGTGTTTGACTCGCTGTATTCACACATGGTCGAGGCCGGCGAGACGGGCGGTGTGCTCGACCTGATCCTTCAGCGGCTCGCCACCCTCATCGAAAAGGTCGTCAAGCTGAAACGAAGCATCGTCTCGGCGTCGATCTATCCGGCGGCGGTCGTCGTTGTCGCGGTCGCGGCCATCGCCATTATCATGGTGGTCGTCATCCCGCAATTCGAACAGATCTTTATCGGTCTGCTCGGCCCCGGCGAGCTGCTGCCGTTCCCGACACGCATCGTAATGGGAATAAGCGGCTTCCTGGCCGGATGGGGCGGCCTTGCCCTTCTTGTTTCGCTCATCGGTACGGCGGTCGGCATCCATTTCTACTACAAGACCGAAAAGGGCCGCTGGCAGATAGACACGATCCTGCTGAAATTGCCGATCTTTGGCAGCATCCTCAGGAAGATCGCGGTCGCTCGTTTTTCGAGGATACTCTCGACGTTACTTTCGTCTGGCGTGCCGATCCTTCAATCGCTCGCCATTACCGCCAAGACGGCCGGTAACGTGGTTATCGAAGACGCGATCCTGAAGGTCAGAGCAGGCGTCGAGCGCGGCGAAAATTTTGTAGATCCGCTCAAGGCGACAAACGTATTTCCTCACATGGTCTCTCAGATGATCGGCGTCGGCGAACAGACCGGTGCGATGGACGCTATGTTGGGTAAGATCGCCGATTTCTACGAAGAAGAAGTGGATACGGCCATCGCCGATCTGCTCGCTATGATCGAGCCCGTACTCATCGCCTTCCTCGGCGTGACCATCGGTTCCATCGTTATCTCGATGTATCTTCCGCTCTTCTCGCTCATCGGCAAACTCGCCGGCGGGCCGAAGTAAGGCCGAGAACTTCTCCGAAAACGAAAGGCGGCATCCATCGCGGATGCCGTCCTTTTTTGCGTCCGATTGCAGAATTCGCACTTTCCATTTATCCTCATCTGACAGAAGGAAGTTAGAGAAATAATACCTATTGCGGCTGGTTTGAGCACCGACTGCCGACAGCGAATCGCCTGTCTCGAGCGGCATAGAACAAAGATGGCATTGAATATTAGGTCAAAAGAAAATTGTCGATGGGACATTGTTAGCCTCGGAGAAGTGATGCTCCGGCTCGATCCGGGCGATAAGCGCGTACACACGACGCGGTCCTTCGAAGTATGGGAAGGCGGCGGCGAGTATAACGTCGCCAGAGGATTAAAAAGATGCTTCGGCCTGGACGCAGCTGTCGTCACCGCGTTGGCCGATAACCCCATCGGCCGCCTCGTGCAGGACCTGATCTACCAGGGCGGCGTCGATCAAAGCCACGTGAAATGGGTGAAGTACGACGGCGTCGGACGTACGGTGCGCAACGGGATGAACTTCACCGAACGCGGCTTCGGAGTTCGTGCCGCCCTGGGTTGTTCCGATCGCGGCAACACCGCCGTATCGCAGTTGAAAAAGGGCGACATCGATTGGGAAAAGACCTTTGGCGAAGAAGGCGCGCGATGGTTTCACACCGGCGGCATTTTTTGCGCCCTGTCCGAATCGACCCCCGACGTCGCAAAAGAAGCGATGGAGTGTGCGAAGAAGCACGGCACCATCATTTCGTACGATCTGAACTATCGCGACTCGCTGTGGAAGGCGATCGGCGGACAGGCGAAGGCGCAGGAAGTAAATCGCGATCTCGCACGGTACGTCGATGTGATGATCGGGAACGAGGAAGATTTTACGGCGTGTCTCGGCTATGAGGTAGAGGGCCAGGACGAACATCATTCCAAGCTTGATATTGGGAACTTCGAAAAGATGATCCGCCGTGCGGTAGCCGACTATCCGAACTTTGCCGTAGCCGCCACAACCCTTCGCAATGCGAAGACGGCTTCGGTCAACGACTGGGGAGCGGTCTGCTTTACAGAAGGGCAACTTCATCAGGCGATGATGCGGCCTGACCTCGCGATCTTCGATCGTGTCGGCGGCGGCGATTCGTTTGCCTCGGGCCTGATCTACGGATTCCTCACCGGCGAATCACCCGAGTGGGCTGTCAACTGCGGTGCGGCACATGGCGCTCTGGCGATGACAACGCCCGGCGATACGACCACCGTCGGCCTGGCTGACGTATTAAGAGTAATGAAAGGCGGCGGCGCCCGCGTGGCAAGGTAAGATAACGAACCGCAGATGCACGCAGATCAACGCAGATAACTTGTCTTTTTAATCGATTTGCGTCCATCCGCTTTCATCTGCGGTTGATTCATCCTATATGAACAAACAAAAGATAGTCGAACAGATCGAAGACCTCGGCCTCGTGCCGGTCGTGCGTGCGTCATCCGCCGACGAAGCGATGCAGGTCATCGAGGCGATCAAGGCGGGCGGCGTGAATGTCCTCGAGATCACGATGACGGTGCCCGGCGCGATCAAGGTCATCGAAAAGGTAGCGGACAAATACGGCAGCGATGTACTCGTCGGGGCCGGGACGGTGCTCGATCCTGAAACCGCGCGTGCGTGTCTGCTCGCCGGAGCGCAATTCATCGTCAGCCCCGCACTCAATCTCGACACGATCGCGATGTGCCACCGTTACAGCGCTCCTATCTGTCCCGGTGTTCTGACACCGACCGAGGTCATCACGGCCTGGAGCGCCGGAGTAGATTTTGTAAAAGTTTTCCCGTGCGGTTCTGTAGGCGGTGCAAGCTACGTGAAGAATCTGAAAGGCCCGTTCCCGCAGGTAAAGATCATCCCGACCGGCGGTGTTTCGCTTAAAACCGCGGCAGATTTCATAAAGGCCGGCGCTTCTGCACTAGGCGTCGGAACCGATCTTGTAAACACTAAAGCCATCAAGGAAGGAAACCCGCAGGTCGTGACGGAGGCAGCGAAGCAATATATCGAGATTATTAAGGAAGCACGCGGCTAAATAACTATGCGAGGTTAAGCCGCGGGCTTGTCCGCGTTCGGTCCACTTTCCGCACTCGTGGCGGGCAAGCCCGCCGTTGAACTCTCAATATGTGCGAGTTTCGGTACGGGCTAACATCATCCTCTCGACGTATTTTGCGATAATGTCGGCTTCGAGGTTGACTTCGTCACCGGGCCGGAGAGTGGAGAGGTTTGTCAATTCCCAGGTCTTCGGTATCACCGCGATGTCGAATTCCGACTCTCGCAACTCGGCTATCGTCAGGCTTATGCCTTCGACCGCGACCGACCCCTTGTGGACAAAATACCTGTCCAGCTCCTGCGAAAACCCTATCGTAACCGTCCAAAAATCGCCGCTCTGAACGGCAGACACGAATGTTCCCCGTCCATCGACGTGCCCCTGGACGATATGGCCTCCAAGCCGCGTTGAGGGCGTGACGGCGCGTTCGAGGTTTACCGACGATCCCGGCGAGAGACCGCCAAGGGTCGAGCGGTCAAGCGTTTCCTGAGAAACGTCGGCTGCAAATCCGTGTTCGCCAACATCGAGTGCGGTAAGACAAACCCCATTGACGGCGATCGAGTCGCCGGCCGACGTGCCTTCGGTCACGACTGTCGCCTCAACGGCCAAACGCGCGCCTTTGCCCCCCCTCTCGAACGAGCGGACGCTGCCAAGTTCTTCGATGATCCCAGTGAACACTTCAGGTCGCCGATGGTCAGAACCAGACTTTCTTGTTGAGTACGTATGTTTGGACGAACTCTTCGTCCGATTTGGTGAGGTAAATGATACCCTCGATTATCCCTATGATCGTCGGAACGAAAATAAGCGGGAAGCCGATGCCGCACGTGATCATCGTTATCACGATCGCAAGCACATAAACAGAGATCAGGATGACGCCTTCCTGGTTGTACCCGAGGATAAATTTATGGACGCCGAGCCCGCCGAGCAGGATCCCGCAGATTCCGGCTGCAAGCTTTTTCTCAGCGCCCGCGACCTTTGCTCCCGCTCCCTGCGGAATATGCTGCATCGGCATCGGGTTGGCCGGCATGACCGACCCGCAATTCGTACATCGAACGTTGATCCCCGGATTCTGTGTACCGCATCCCGGGCAGGGCTTGTATTGTGTCGCCATAAGAAATCGCTCAACTCCCGGCTCGAAAAGTTACGATGTTAAGTATCGGCCAGATAATTAATGTTGTCAAAACTATCCCGTCCCCGTCGATGTTGTAAAATGACCGTGGAGAATGAACAACACCGCACAAGAACCCGTCGGGCCTCCGGCGATCCGCCGGTCAGAAGATGGCATGCCCGAACCTGCTTCGATAGCCGACCTTGTCGAGTGGTTTCTTAATTTCGACGAGCGTACGGCAAGGATGCGACACCATCACGTCAACGAGTTGTTCCTGTGGAAACAGGCGAACGACGAGGCGAACGGCGTCAGCACCTACCCGTTCGAAAATGCAGAATCACGCTTTGCCATCGGTGTCTTTCAGGCCCTGCGGGAGAACAACTCCGAGCCGCTGCTTAACCTTTGGCTCAACGACCTGACGGCCGCGTTACACGATGCCAGAACGACAAAGGCCGAGATAGCCGAGGCGAACAAGATCGACGAAACATCGACCGAATCTGCCTTACAGAAAGCCGAAAAGCTGACCACGAGCGTCGAAAAGCGGTTGTTTCTTACAAGCTGCTGGATCGAGGCGCTCTGCACCGCGGAAGCTCGCGTATTAGGCTGGATCTATCAGGAACTGTACGGCCGGCCGTTCGCTCCGACTACTTGAAAACCTCACACTGCTTCATCATTCCGTACCGCATGCCGATAGCAAAGGCTTTTTGACGCTGGTCTGCGGAGCCGTGGGTAAAGGAATCGGGAACGACATGGCCCTGTGAACGCCGCTGGATCATATCGTCGCCGACGGCCGCAGCGGCCCTCAATGCCTCGTCAACGTCGCCCGGTTCTAGCCGGCCCTGCTTCTGAGCGAAATTTGCCCAGATACCGGCATAACAATCGGCCTGCAGTTCAAGTGCTACTGAAAGCTGATTGTTGCGGCCCTGACGCTGAACGGCCGCCATCACGCCCGTAAGATTTTGGATATGGTGGCCAAACTCGTGGGCGATGACGTAAGCCTGTGCAAAGTCGCCGGGAGCCTTGAACTCGCGGCGAAGTTCGTTAAAGAAGGCAAAGTCGAGATAGAGCTGATTATCGCCGGGACAATAGAAAGGCCCCATCGCCGCTTCGCCCCAGCCGCATGCCGACGGGGTTTGTCCGGTAAATAGCACGAGCTTCGGGTCCTGGTATCGAACGCGACTTTGCTGCGGCAGTATTTGCCTCCACGCATCTTCAAGGCTTCCCATAATTGCCCCGACAAACTGGCGGTTCTCGTCCTGCGGAGCATTGGCTGCCGTATTCGCGGCCGGCTGCTGCTGAACCTGAGGCTGGCTTTCCAGAAACTGCCGGGGATCGCCGCCCAGAAGGCAGACGATCACGGCGAGTATAAGTGCACCAAGTCCGCCGCCGCCAAGTGCGATCCCTCGGCCGCCCATGCCCCTGCGGTCTTCGATATTAGAACTCTGCCTTTGATCTCGCCATCTCATTGTGCACTCGCCCCCAAACTTGAATAAATTGAATATCGCGTGCGAGGATTTTATCACTTTTCTCTGCGGCTTCAGAATCGGGCCCGTCCGATCGAAAGGGATGGACGGAAGATCCGACGATCGCATTTTGTCGGGATCGTTGTATTGTCATTCCAACCGGACTTGCCGCCGCCGATCTGTAACCAGAATGGAAGCACCCTCGCCGCAAAATCTTGACAGATGTGGGTTTAGGGGTTTATAGTGGTACTACGCGATTCAGGGTAATTCGCTTCCACGTTCACTCAGGTAAGGAGGAGATAATGATCAAATTAGACATTGTCAACCAGGTTGCCGAGAAAACCGGGGTGCCAAAGCAAAAGGCCGAACAGGTAGTTGATTCTCTTTTCAACGCGATGAAGGACGCGCTTGCGAAGGGTAAGCGAATTGAGCTTCGAGGTTTTGGGGTTTTCGTCGTGAAGCCGAGAAAAAGGGGTGTCGGGCGCAATCCTCGTACCGGAAAGGAAGTGCCGATCCCGGCCGGAAAGACCATCCGATTTAAGCCCGGCAAAGAACTTTCGGCAAAGGCCGTGTAAGCTGGGGATTCTATCCGCCGGCATTTCGATTTTATTTGCTGTCGGTCGTAGGTCACAGGCCGCAAAAAGCCGCCTGTGATCTGCGGCTTTTATTTTGTGCCTGGTATTGCGTGGCAGTAAGAACCGAAATTTACGAGAATGTTGACCGAAGCCTTCGCCCGGGCGCCGCGACCTGGGTTAAACACGTCGTTTTGATGGCGGCCACGCTGGTCACGGCCACCGTCGCTGGGACGCTCTATCCCTTTGGCCCGATAAATATCCTTCCCGATGCCGACCCGCAAACGTGGTCCGAACTAACGCGGTTCGTTCTCGACTTGCCCTTCAAATATATCCTTCTCATCGGCTCGACCCTCGGCCTCATCATCTCTGACAGCTCTTATCTGTTTCAAGGACTCAGCTTTTCCGTGCCTCTGCTTTTGATACTGGTCTCACATGAGATGGGCCATTACGTAGCATGCCGCATCTATCGTGTCGCTGCGACGCTGCCATACTTTATACCGACGCCGCCGCTTATCGGGCCAGCCGGAACCTTTGGGGCGTTCATAAAGATCCGTTCGCCGATGCCATCGCGAAAGGCAATTTTCGACATTGGAGTCGCGGGGCCGCTGGCTGGATTTATGGTGGTGCTGCCCGTCGCACTGTTTTCTGTCTTGACGATGGGGAAGTCTTCGGTCGTACGATCAGCCGAGAGCGATGCGATCATTTTTTCGAACCCGCTCCTTTTTCAACTTATGGCGGTCGCGGCGGGTGTTGATCTTGACTTCGCTGTAAAGAATGGCTTTTACTACGCGGCTTGGGTCGGGCTGCTGGTCACCGCACTGAACCTTATCCCGTCCGGACAACTTGATGGCGGCCACGTGGTGTTCGCCGTGTTCGGCGAAGCTGTCCATCGATGGGCCGGGCGGGTTGCCTTTCTGGTAATGGCGATACTTTCCGTGGTCGGCTGGGTCTCTTACAACAGCCCGAGCGGGTTTCTCATAGCAGTACTTCTCGGAGTGATGATGACGATCAAACACCCGGTCCCTTGGGACGAATCACCGATCGGGCCGGGAAGGGTCGCGGTGGCGGTCCTTACGCTGGCGATCTTTATTATCTGCTTTCTTCCTTTTCCGATCCGGATCTCCTGACCGGATCAGGCGGCGATCGAATCCGGCAGCAGGCCTTTTATCTCGCGAACCATCCGCTGCACTTCGTCCTGGTCTTCCAATGCGATCATGAAAAAGTCGTAACTTGTCTTAAAGCAGACCATCCCGTTTCCAAAGAACCACACACCTTCCAGCAGCGGGTTGCCGCCAAGCAGCCAATCGATCGGCGCACCGGTGATCGTTTTAGGATTGAGGACATTCGTCATCATCACCGCTCCCGAAGCGAATGAGAACGCACCAAGCAGCGGGGCCCCGATCCGTCGGGCCATATCTCGCTCAAACCTCACGCGTTCGGCCTCGGCTTCGTCCATCTGACCCTTTTCTATTAGCTCCTCACGGCTTTTTAGATAACCGTCGAACTGGTCCGCTAACCCTTTGACGGCCCATGCGGGCAGGGCCGAATTGAACAGCCAATGCGAGCTAAGCCCGGTGACAACGATCCCAAGGCCAGCTCCGACGGCCATCGAGGCACCGGTTGCGACGGCCTGAAGTGGATTCTCCTGTATCCATCCCGATGTCCTTGAAACCGTACTCAATGCTGAATCGATCGTCCGGGTCCATGCCGCGCCGAATGAAAATGCATTACCGACGCGCTTTGCGTTCGAGGCGGCGGAGTCGAACGCTCCCTCGATCACCTCGCCCGCCTTCTTGCCCGCCTCCTTGGCTGCCTCGCTCGCTTTTTCTCCGACATCGCCCGCGACATCGCGAACCGGTTCGCTGGCCTGCCATGCTTTTTTCGCCGCCTCTTCGGCGCCCTTAATGGTCGCTTCGGCTGCCTTTACGGCCTGTTTGCCAACCTCGGACTTTTCCGCTTCACCCTTTATCTTCTCGGCGCCTTTCTGGGCGGTTTCTACGACGGCCCGGGCGCTTTCTTCGATCTTATCCTTTAGCCCCAACTGGCGATCGATCTCACCAAATTTCTCTTTGGCATCCTTCTGCCACTTATCAAAGCGTTCTTTGTAATCACTCATAATCCTACCTCGCCGGCGTTCCGAAAAATTCTACGAACACCATCCCGCGTTTGTTCGCTCAGATGCAGGCATTCGCCCGTTCATTTCTAAATTTTTACACTGATCGGCCCGATTTTCAATACTTTCGAACTCGGCCGGGCGAGAAGGGCATCGACGGCGCAATTCTCAGGAACTTGGCGATCGGGTCAGTGCGCCGAATCTTGAGTTCCATCAAGCGGGTTTTTGGCGGAGCGTTCGATCGAGGACTTTCTTCGCGTCACGGACCGCGTCAAGCCTTTCGGCGGCAGTAAAACTCTCCCATCCCTGGAAGAAAACGACCCCGAAATCGGCCGGATAGACCCGGCCTTCGTGGTGAAACCAGTCGCTCATGATCTTTGCGGGGTCGGCTTCGCGTTCTACGGCGAGGGCCACATCGAAGGGGGCACGCTCGTCGATGGTGCCGAGATCTTCAGCGAAACTAATGCCGCGTTCCGTCAGTACGCGATCGACGATCGTGGTGATGCGTTCCTCGATAATGCGGTCCAGATCCAGAGGTTGCTTGCCGGACACATGCATTTCGCCCGATCCGGTCAGCAGCCAGTTTAGCGAAACGTGTGTTTCGTTCGCGATCTTAACAAGTACGTCCGGGGCGGGCAGTCGGCCGTGAAAATAGTTGCGAACAGTAGCGTGTGGAACACCTATCCTCCTGCCTATCTCAGCCATACTGGCAAAGTCGAAAGTGCGCCGTAGCCTATGGACAAAATCTTCGTTCATTTCCTGCTGTAACGAATGTTGCGACTCCTAATACCATCATACTATGCCCTCCCGGCGAATTTCACAATATGGCTTGGAGTTGAAGCTACCTCACCCGTCCGCCGTTTTGAAGCCAGCCCGCCGCGCCATGTGGAGCGGGCTGAACTTGCCTTATCTCGATGGGGTCAGTCGTCGCGGTCTTCGCGACTTCGCGTGAAATCGCCATCACCGACAGGCGATACGCTCACAAAGAATAGAAAGCTATGCTTCTTGAATCATCAGCTCACTTCGCTCGTCACAAATGAACCTTGACATCGCTTTGGCCGGACAGTTATATTTTGAAGTTCGGCTTGCTGCCGAGACGGCGCGTTCCAATGCCTCCAGATACGACGTATCCTGCGGCTTTCGTCGAACCCCCCGTTCCACATCTCATGCCACCCTAGCTCAGTTGGTAGAGCATTCGATTCGTAATCGAAAGGTCGTCGGTTCAAATCCGACGGGTGGCTCCACAAACAATTGCGACGTCCAATGTTCACGATTCCGGGCAGATCTCATCCTGTTCGGGAGTTCTTCAAGGTTTTCTGGGTACAAGGGATAATAAAAGGGCCGGAGCGCTCACATGGAGCTGTTCCGGCCCTTTCGGGGGTGTGGGCAAATAATTTTTGGGCCGGTGACCGGCCGCCGTTCGCTCGTTAGACGCGCCTTCCGATCGAAACCTCTGTGTAGCAATCGCACGCCATCCGCTTCAGTTTTTGCCTGTCGGCAATAAAGATCTGGCCGCGGACATAGTCGATCGCGTTCTTTTCGCGAAGCGACTTTGCCATACAGGTCACGCTGGGCCGATATACGCCGAGAACGCCGGCGATATATTCCTGCGTCAGGTTGAATTTGTTCTTTTTGCTGCGGTCCTGCAGCATCAGCAACCAGGTGCAAAACCGTTCTTCCACCGCGTGGTGCGTGTTGCAGATAACCTTCTGCGAGATCTGCTTGATGTAGCTGTTGATCTGGTCGTGAAGCCACCGTTGAAGCGCCCGGGTATAGGTCAATTCGCGCTCCAGCAAATCGGTCTCGATCTTATACGCATCGCCGCCAACACAAACCTGAGCGCAATTGACAGCCGGCGACGTGCTCCAAATGGACGAGATCCCCACGGCTCCTTCAGACCCGGTAACCGCAACTTCGATCGTTCGCCCGTCCTCGAGCATCTGAAACTCCGAGATCACAGCGGTTTCGGGAAAGTAAATGAATTCGACCCGGTCGTCCTGTTGAAAAAGATAGTCGTCCTTATAAAGCTGAGTGTATTTCAACAGCGGCCTTATTTTGCTGAGCAGAACTGTCGGCAAACCTCCGACGCCGACTCGCGGTGCCAGGTTTCTCGGCGGTTCCACCTGTTCAAACCCCAGATTCTCGTATGCTGTTCCTATCACGTTGTCTATCTGGAATTCAGGAGCGATATTCTGCACACCGATCTCCTCGGTCCGTCGGGCTAGTCCTGAATCGGCCTTTAAATTCTCCACTTACCTGACTACCTCCTGTTAAAGCGCTATTAGGCGAGCATTTCCGAATATCCAGTGCAATGAAAGAACTAAAATCTCTCGGTGCGGCTAGCAAGTTGCTTCCATAAACCGAGGCCGGAATTCGAGCCTCGTTTGCCGCGACCGCTTTGTTTTTCTATCTTTTTTCTTTACTCGTTTGCCGGTGTCATCTCTCCAAACCGGAAAGACTCAGAGTTTTTAACTCGTATTTACCGTATAGACGGCACCACAGTGTGAGTTTTGCCGAAAACTTGTAAATACAAATTCTGCGATCTAAATGGGCGTTACCGACAAACTTGAAACAGCCGTCACCGGGCCGAAAACAGCCATCTTAAGGCGTTGTTGGCGCGATACTTCCTGGCCTTACGGCCCAGATTCAGCGTGAAAATGCGCGAATAATCCCTTTTCGCTTTTTCAACATCGGTGTTATGACCGTTTCGGGTGACGCTTCAGTTTATATCCATGTGCGCGAAAAAGTAAATATTTTTTAACGGATTAAGTCACAAAAATTTAAGGGCGCGATGGAAATTTTTGGAATCGGGAAAAAATAAGACACGAGGAGAAATGGTGGAGACGAGGGGGATCGAACCCCTGACCTCTGCAATGCCATTCCGTTGATATTATGTTTCAGAAACAATTGAATAGTTGAACTATATCAAATAAATCAACAACATACGCCGTGTGTAAAGGGTTTCAACTATTCAATTCTATCTTCTTCTGGTCAATTTTTGGTTACGTATTGGTAACGGGATAAATCCGGATTGATCCCCTTAATTTGTCAGAGTCTTTAGTTAACCGCCGGACAAACAGTCTCCCTATCCCATTTATAGTGTTCCGTCGGCAATTTCTCTAATGCTTCCCGCTCCGCGCGAATATAGGCGAACGGAAGGCTGGTTGGAATATAAGTCGGTAAAAGGGTTTGTCTATTATCTTCCCACTCCTTAAGCGGTTTTCCTTTTTTGGCGCCTCTTTGCGACATCGAAAACAGTTGTTGATATTGTCGAGGAGCCACACCACTAAATGGGTAGAAAATAACTCGCAGGTCTTTTTCGCGATTTATCGCCTCTAAGCCAATGACCTCGGAGTTTATTTCTTCACGAAATAAATCGATTGCACGACTTTTTGGATACGGTTCCAAATAGACTACCTGCTTTATTCCGGAAGCAATGATGTGTTTAGCGCAGTTATGGCAGGGAAAAGTTGTCACATACATTGTTTCGCCATCAACCGTTACGCCGCGACGGGCGGCGTCAATGAGCGCAGCCATCTCAGCATGAACGGGTCGGCTAAATTCACCGAGATCCAGAAATTGTGTTCCTTTTATGTGTTGTAGCAAGGAACGGGCGATATCTACTGAATCTTCTTCCGAACACGAAGCGTCGAGTAACCCATTATCACGAATTCGTTCTAACAGCTCAGCCAGGACGCTAATTTTGATTGCACGCGCACGATCATTCTCAAGGGCTTGGTCCCTAGCATCTTCCGAATCATCCTGCCAGTAAGTTCCACCTCCGGCTCGCGCCACTTCGTTCATACCGACAGCGATTATGTTCGCGTTTTTCTTTTTATTTCCAAAATTCACCTGAGCAATCGCAGCCCCAACTTGCCTGTTATCGTCGGAGGATCGGAGAGACGCGGCATGAGCCTGAAACATCGCGTACTCGTCAGGTAAGGGCGTATGAAACGGATGACCGAATAATAGTTCGACAAACCGGCTGACTGAATGTTCACCCCAATTAAGCGCCAAGTTCGCAAAGAAATCTGCTCTTGGATATGTATCTCGAGTATTCTGGCCAAAACTATCAGTTTGCTTCTCATCCGCGTGAATTATCTCCAATGCCTTCGGTTTGTATAAATAGTCTTTGCCTGACTGACCGGCTAAATCGGCCATTTCGTGGGCCAATTCATCCGCCCTCATGTCTGTAGGAGCGTGACCCGCCACCAGAAAAAAAGCCGGCCCATAAGTCTCGCGCAGTAAGTCCACCTCTTCTGGATGCTTAAGCTGTCGCAATATGTAAGCACGATTGGACTCTGGTTTATCCGGATTTCTGGTGAAGCTTTTTATTCTTTCTTTGCGAATTTCGACCATACCGACTCGCGCTAATGCCGAGCCGTCTTGAAGTCTGCCCCTAAATGCACTACCCATTTCCTGTAGATGGGGGATTCGTTCACCTACCGTTGTGTGATCTTGCCCCGCCCATCCGTCAAAGTTTTTCAAACATTCAGAAAGTCGAATTTCGGTGGTTTCGTAACCGAACTGCTTCAACGTTTTTTTCAGTTCGTTCGACAATTTGTCAAGGCGCGTACCTGCCGCGCCAACGAGCGCGAAAACGAGTTCTGACCTGTTAATTACTTCGGAATTGCTCATATTAGTATCTGTAGCTGAACTCATGCGGCTAATTGGTTTTTGGGAACCCACGTGATGCGTCCGTCTCGGACAAAATAATGACAGCGTTTAGAGGCGTCGGAATAGTCAACACTTGGGGTAATGGTGAGCCGACCGCGTAACGTTGTAGACCAGTAGGGTCTACGAACTTTGTCAGTGTTGAGCAGAATGCGGTGTCCGGCTCTACACGGACAATCAAACGCAACCCATTTAGGTTGAGTCGACGAACCGACAATGACCGCCCCGTTTCGGGGCAATCGTTGCGGTATATCATCAGCTGAAGCAAACGTCGCTACGACCCGCCATCGGAAAATGGGTATCCACTGCCACCAGCGGATCTTCGTCATGTCGGCCATATTTGTTCCAAGAACGGTTCGGTAACGCCTAAGCCAAGCTTGCCGCTTGCAGGATCACAATAGTGATCTTCCAATGGTCGGGCAACATTCGTCGAAATCTCGCGCTCGTGAAAACGCAGCAAAATCTCACTGGGACGAATGTCAGGCCCATATCCAATCAATCGCTCTAATAATTCACTCACTGCAGTAGTAGCGACCAAGGTCGTGTAAGGTACGACCGCAGGTTCTGTTTGCAGTAGCGCAGGAGCATAGCCTTCATCTTGTCGGCGAACCCGTTCCGCTGGAGTAAGCAGTTCAGCAGCAGCACGAGCGAGGTCGATTCGTCTTCTGCAAACCAGACATGCCTGTCCGGGCGAGAGTACCGTTACTCGTCCATCGATTCCGATCAATTCTCCAGTTGTGCTGCTACTTAAAAGAACACCGCAATCTATGACGGGTGTCATCAGATATGTGGCCAGACGAGACAAGACTAATCGTCCGGCGTTATCGTCAGTACAACCAAAAACCACATCGCAACCAATTAATTCTCGAGCCGTTTTTTCCAACGTAAGCATCGAGCGTACCGACACGCAATCAAGTCCATGCGATATTCGATTGAGGTGTTGCTGAAGTACTTCAACTTTCGGTCGTCCGACATCGGACGCTCCTGACCCATATACACGAGTAAGATTACTTTCCGACAACTCGTCTGGATCAATTAACTTCAGGTGCCGAACACCAAGCCGAACGAGTTGTTCAGCCACTGCCGAACCAGTTCCACCACAACCGACAACACCGATTCTGAGTTCGCCGAGCGTCCGCTGAACGGCCGGTCCGAACGCTAATACATTGCGCTCAAACGCGGCGGATAGTTGAAGCAAATCAGAGCCAAACTCGGGAGTCAGTCGCCATCGCCCTCCTACAGTCCACAATCTTTCAATTGGGTTCGCTTCCGAACCTTCCCGGTGCAAATATCCGGTAAATGCGATATCAGCGGATTTCGGCGAGAAAATTAACGCGCCATAATACGGACTTCCAGAACGGATTCGAAAGAGTTCTGCGAGTTCGCCATCAACGATCCGGTCGTGCTTACTAGGTCGCGGCGAAGACAAATCGCCTGGATGAGTATGCACCCAAATACAAACCGCACCGAGACTTTCAGCTAATGCAAGAGCTCCAATATAGCCTTCTGGTCGGATCGTCAAACCATTCCACTCGCGACGGTCATAGGCCGACTCCTCCACCCATCGCATCTGTCGAGCTAATAACCGAAGATCGCCATTTGGCGCTTCGACAACGCTCGCCAGCAAAACACCGGCGGTTTCCACGGAAAGTGCGGCAACGGATTGAAGTTGAAGTACCAACTCTTCAGTTGCGACAAGCGTTACGGTCATGATTTGGTTGGCTGAGTACATCGCTCAAGCTCTCTTTGGAGGAGGGCGAGGAAGTTCTCGATGCCGTCAATACCAGCGCGCCAGTGGGTAGCATCAAGATGACGTGACCATCGCTGCCAGCTGCGTCCTAAATAAGTTTCGATAACGTTGGTTTGCGGTATGGCCTCACCGTCAGCGCGATTTACTGGCGGGTCGAACCACCACATATCGGGAGCCAGGTCTGGGTACCCAGGACTTAGCCTGAGCAAAAGATCTGAGCTTGCGCGGTCGTAGCCCGGTGGAAGCGGAAATCCTGGAAATAAGACACAGGTCATACCCGCTTCCGAGGATGCCGAATATTTGATTGGGCGTTCGGCTAAATATTGGCTGTCATTGGACGGTAACACTATTTATACTCATTGCTGCGACCCGGATTTATTGTTCCCGGTGCACTAAAAAACCGAAGTCCATTCCGAATTTCGACGATTGTGGCGTCTTCTATCTTTCTGTCCGAACCACCCGGTACAACTTCAAATAGATCGCGCTCAGGTGGGATTGGTGGCTCTGGTAGGTTACGTATTTCAAGACCCGTCAATTTAGCCTGAGTCACGGTGAAGTGAGTACGATCGATTTGAATCTGGAATTTTTTCGCATGATCGTCGTGGGATTCTTTAGTCTTGTCGTTTTCGCTTGCGCTCATAATTTGTTCTCATCAGTACTGAAAAAGTTAACCCTGAAGCCAATAATCCAAGCATCACGACAGCATCGCAACTGGCGTGCGTCTTCAATTTTAACAACAAGAATTTGTATATGTCAACATTTCGTCAAAAGTGTTGACTAATACGTCGAATATCATCATAATCGTCATATGCATCCGTTACAAGATAAATTGCTTAACGTCGCGGCTGAACGGAACTTAGGCAGATTGAGCTACCGTGAAATCGGTAGGTTGATAGGCGAAGATCACCCACAGAAGGTCAAATACCATCTGGGGTTACTAGAAAGGCGGGGCATGATTCAGTCGACTGCCGATGGAATATCTATCAGGAAAACCAAAACTGATGAAGGTATTGTGTCGATTCCAATTTTGGGGGCCGCCGACTGTGGACCGGCTACGATCTTTGCGGACGAAAATATCGAAGGATACTTGAGGATTTCGGCCAAGCTTATTAGACCGCGAGGTGGACTCTATGCGCTAAAGGCAGTCGGAGATTCAATGAATCGGGCGAACGTTGTTGGTAAATCGATTGAACACGGAGATTATGCAATTGTTGATTCTAAGGTAAACGCTCCAGAGACCAATGATTATGTAGTTTCGATAATCGGTGGAGTCTGCAATATCAAGAGGTACGTTAAGGACGAATCGCGTCAGCAAGTTATGCTGCTATCTGAATCGTCCCGAGAGTTTCCACCAATCTATATACATCCAGACGAAACAAACTATTTTGTATCTGGAAAGGTAGTGGATGTTATGAAGGGGCCGCAAACCGAACCAACATGCGGCTGAAGCAGCATCGGTTTCGCCAAAAGTTAGAGCGTCAAGCGTTCGAATTCTCACCCCTTCGTAAGAGTTTTATCGTGGCCAGTTCTTCCCCGCCCTTGCCTAAGCTAGTGGTTAACGTTAGCGCAGGCTACCCTTGTCGAAGGTTGAGGAAGCGGTTTGCGACCGAAACCCGAAGCGGCCGGTAAAGCAGGTTTTGCTTTACCGGTTTGCCCGAGGGTTTCTCGGGCAAAAGCGAAGTCGCCTAGCTCGACCACGTTGAATTAGTTCAACGTGGCATCGGTCAGATAGAATTAGCAGCTAATTCGTTCGAGCGGTGAGGCAACAAGGGTAGCCTGCGGTGAGCTGGCAAGGTCGGGGCTGGTATTACGGGCGGTTTAGCCGAGTTAGTTACACATAATATATGGTCAAATTGTATGTGCTAGATTTCTTCTAATTTTGATTCCCTCCAAAATAAAAAGAGCGGTGTAATCGACATTCTCCGCACGCTTGATATTGCGATCGCCGTTTTCATCACAAAACGTGGAGCGGCCTCCGCTTAGGGCCGGACGCCCCACTGAATTGCATAAAAGAACCGGCCCGAATGTCCTTGCCGTTTCGCGAACAGAGCGAAAAAGACGCGATGTATGTCTCCCAGTCCATACAAAGCGTCTTTTTCATTTTTCGGAACCACGGCCTGGGAGGCGGCAGATCCGAAAGCGATTACCATTCTTAGAGAGGCGGAGGGTCTTATTATATCTGTTTGTCTCTGCTCTTCAAGCTGCCAGACGAGTAAAGCAAATCGGAGCTGACTCCGTGATTTCAGGACGCCATTGACAAATAATCTAATGTAGCTAGAATGCAAGCGAAGAAGTTAAGGAAATCCCATAATAATTGCGAAAAATTTATATATTCGCGATTATCTCGAGCTTTTTCATTTCACCCATTAAATCAAAACTTCATGTCTTCGACAACGGATGTTTCCTACATTTTTGGCGGTTTTACACTCAATCCGGTCGATCGGATATTGCTATATTCAAACGATCGAGTCGATCTAACCGGCAAGGATTTCGAGGTACTCCTTTATCTGGTTGAGAATCCGAACCGATTGATTCGAAGTGAGGATCTGGTTGAGGCAATCTGGGGCGACAAAAGGCCAGTCGATGGACGCAATGTGGCGCATCATGTAGCTAAAGTGCGAAGAGCGTTGGACTGTGACCGACGTTATCCGACTTTTATCGGAACAGTCCATGGAAAAGGATATCGGTTTCTTGCTGATGTACAAAAGGCTGAGATGGTTAGCAACGGCTCTTTGTCATCAGAGGACCGATTCAAGATTACTTCCCATATGTTCGTGCCTGTTCTGTTGGGTCCTATGGCCTACGAAAGTGTGAGGGGAACCAGGAGGGAATCGCAGTGGCTCACGTACAAGGAGTTTCAGATGGATGACGGAAGACTCTGTCTAGCGCCGAACGGCGTCGGTATTTGGCACCAAACAGTCTCAGGCAGGTTTTCCACAATGTCCGAGATCGCCGCCTGGCGAAGAGAAAATTATGATCAGATCCTGAGCGACAAGCACGCGTTGCGAAAACAAATCAAACTTCTGTTGGATGCGACTACGCATGGATTGTCAATGTTAAAACTTGGAGAACTTGGATATGTGTTCTCAGCGCTTATCATGGAGGAGCCGCGTTTGACAAATGGGACGCGGATACGCAATTCATTGCGGCTACTAGCTTGCCTGACACCACTTGAATCTAAGGCCAGGCGGACGAGGGAACAGGAAGCTGCGATGGAACGCCAGATACTTGAATTTCATTCTACGAACAGAGACATGCGTGAGTTTGGGTTGGGCGGCACCGACTGTGGATTCGCAAGCTGGAATGGGGTCTCGTATTATCAGTTTACGGAGAATGCTCCGGGTCTTGAAAGTGACATTGTGGAATTTGAAATTGCCGTACAGGGAGTTTGGTGGTTTAGCAAGTGTTTGGCTGACGAAACAATCACTCGGCAAAAATTGGATGAGAGCCAGCTTGCGAAGTCTATTGACGAGCTGAAAGGTATGTTCGCAAGGTTAGAAAACATAGGGCCCATGGATACGACCTCACAGCGAACAATGTTCGAAGCCGTGCTGTCATCGAGCCGCTTGGAGCGATTAGTAAACGAAACGATTAATCAGTACGAGAGACTATAGATGCAGTGGAGGGGAGGAAGAATGATTAGCAGCCGAGATTCCGTTCTGGTAGTTGTAGATATGCAAAAGGGTTTTATGAACGAGAACTCAAGCCATATTATCCCAAACGTGCTTCGTCTCGTTCACGAATGCGAGGACCGCGAAATTCCTGTTGTGTTTACGAAATTCTTCAATACGGAAGGCAGTCCGTTTGAACTACTGATTGATTGGAGGAAGCATTACACTGCACCCGATACGGATATCGTGGACGAACTTGAACATCTTGTCCGCATCGAAATAAGCAAGAATTTCTATAGTTCGTTCACGGAAAGAATGATTGAGCTCGTATCGGCCAACAGCTGGCGCAATATGCTCTTGTGCGGTGTTGCTACCGAAAGCTGCGTAACGAAAACTGCCGTTGACGCGTTTGAGAGCGGATTGACGCCGATCGTTGTTTCCGATGCGTGTGCCAGCGACGCGAGCTCGGAAGCCCATCAGGCGGGACTTCTCGTGCTTCGACGCTTTATTGGAGCCAGGCAGATCATTGCAACCGCCGAGTTCTCTTCCTGATTGGATCGCGATTTGAAACAGGCAGAGTCAGACCTGACCGCTGTCCGCAGTGCCATTTCGCACATTAATTCCCCTAAAAAGAACTAAAACCGGCGACATAGGAGTCAGCTTGCCGTCAATAGACGATGCAAGCTAGTTCTTCAAGAACAATTTGCATTTCTTATACGGCAAGGATCTCGGGGATATATCGCGCGATCTTGAAGCCGTACGAACGTGCCGAGCGTAGCCACCGCGCAAAGTCTTGCCGTGATATAGGATATTCCTATTCACGATTTGCTCGACCGCTATTTCGACGCATGTCGAGACTTTATCAAAAAACATGAAGCCAGAATGGGTAAGGAACTGAATGAATGTCGTAAATACAAACCCGTGGAGATCGAGTTTGTTCGTATGAAGAACTAACGAAAAACAGACGGTATCAACAGCGTAGATTCGGACAGGGTAAGGCGGAATGCCGTGGAGCTGATAAATCGTCGACCGGAAAAGTTGGACCATGGATCTGGAATGCCTGCGACCGATGAATAATATTTCGCCCTGCAAATTGATCATCTCTCCCAAGTTCACGGCGAATACCGAAAGGGAGGATAACGTCCACGCGAAGTTCGTTAAGTGGAGACCGGAGTGAATCCCAATCCTGGCAAGAAGTTATCCCCATCTTCCGTTCAGCAGTGGATAAATCAATCAAATTTGCCACACTGGTAATTTTTTACCGGTATTTCAATTGCTTGGTGACTGATAATCTTAGAGGGAAAAGCAGATAATCCAAAACAAAAAATGCCAAACATCAAGACAACGCGACTCTGGTTGGAGCGAAAGAGATCAGGACAGGAACAGAAACAAATCGCAAATTTATTAAACCGGTCCATCCCGCAACTCTCTCGGTACGAGACAGAAAAGCGTGTTCCCAGCCTCAAAGTCGCATTGAAGCTCTCAATCATCTACAAATTACCGATTCGATTGCTCTTTCAGCACTATTACGAAGAGTGCCAGAAAGAGATTAATCGTAGAGTCAAGGCTCGAAGACATCAGGGAATCGCAAGTCTCGATGTAACTAGCCCATCTGATTACTGCTCATACATCCAGATGATGCAGACGCCATTCATGACAGATATTGATAAAAGAAAGGTTCAGCGGCATGTATTGGATCTTATGAAAGAAAGACGAACTAAGATCCTTGACCACTAAACTCTGCGCAAAACCCCTCTCGATTTACTCGGATCCAGTTGTTCTCAATTACTATATTCTTCAAGTGACCCATCAATCAAAACCGACAAGAATACTGGCCCTTGCACCTGGCAGACGGGAATTTGGTTTGGCCATGTTTTCGGGAATCGAAATGTCCTATTTTTCACTAAAGTCTTTTCGCAATGTACGTCCCGAACGGGCAGTGATAAATGAAGTTGTGACCCTGACGCGGGAATTGATAGAAAGCTTTGATCCTGGGGTAATTGCGATCAGGGGGCTAAGCAAGTATCAACGAACATCGACGATTTTACAGTCAATGAGAAAGGTTCTGGAACGCGAAGCTTTAGCCCAAAATGTCCCTTGTATCGAAATTACGCTCAAGCAGATCATAGCGACGTTTTGTATCGATGAAAAAGCAACGAAACGAGAAGCCTTTCGACAGTTAGCCCACATTTATCCAGAACTTGTACACTACCTGAACCGACCCAACCATTGGCAAAACGAATACTACAATAATCTATTTATGGCGGCTTCAGTCGGCGCTGTTCTTCTCAGGACTCAAAACCGGAAGTATTTTTTGCACTGATTCCGTAGAACAAGTAGTGCCCCCCCCCATTAGCTTATTTGCCATGCCCATAATGCCTCACAAACAAAGGGAACAGCCCGAGCGAGATATTACAATCTCCGATCTCTACCCATCCCTAAATCGCGAACAGCAAGGCCACGCCGAATACCGCTTGCTCCGTTATTTGGGCGCTGTCAAGCGCATATTTGAACGAATTTGTCGCGAAAAACCCAGATTATTGACCGAACTTGAATGGAGCGCTAAGCTGAGGAAGAAGGGAAATCTCAAGGCAAAGCGATAATTTTCGAAGGGTCATGACTAGTTAAGTCACGGATAATTGATAATTTTCAATAGGATTGAGTAAAGATTTTCCTTTCTATAGTTGAATCTAAACTCACATTCTTTAAGGTGCAAGTAGAAGGTAGATTTTCGCATACCGCGAAACTT
>JBGSYT010000171.1:0-15513 GCA_041750855.1 Pyrinomonadaceae bacterium
CAAAACAATGCCGAAAAACATACACAACCCGGCTATTAAGGCGTCGTTTCGATGAAAGAAACTCTGACGCTGAACAAATCGGGCGACTCTTAAGACATCGTCAGGCTGGTATGTCACGCTAAATACGACGGGTTGGTTCATTCAGACCTATTTCCCGCTTATGATCAGCTTCGCGATCGTCTGCAGCTGCATGTTTGACGTACCTTCGTAGATCGAGCCGATCTTGGAGTCGCGCCAGAATTTTTCGACTGGATAGTCTTTGACGTAGCCGTAGCCGCCAAAGAGTTCGATGGCTTGGGACGCGACGGCCTCGGCGCAGCGGGATGAATAAAGCTTTGCGATCGCGGCTTCTTTTATAAAGGGCTTTCCGGCATCTTTCAGGCGTGCGGCGTTGTAAACGAGCAGACGCGTCGCCTCGATGTCGACCGCCATCTCGGCAAGCTGGAACTGCACTCCCTGGAAGTTGTTGATCGACTGGCCAAACTGTTCGCGCTCGGCGGTGTATTTCAATGCGGCTTCATAGGCGCCTTGTGCGATACCGAGCATCTGTGCTCCGATGCCGATGCGGCCCTCATTGAGCGTTTCGATCGAGACCTTGTAGCCCTTGCTGACCTCGCCGAGGACGTTCTCTTTTGGAACTTTGCAGCTGTCGAGGATCAACTCCGTGGTCGATGACGCGCGGATGCCGAGTTTGTCTTCTTTCTTGCCGACCGTGAAACCCTCGAATTGCTTTTCAACAATGAACGCGGTGATGCCTTTGTATCCCGCTTCAGGATCGATCGTTGCAAATACAATAAATATCTCGGCCTCGTTCCCGTTGGTGATCCAGAGTTTCTGGCCGGTGATCTCGAAATGATCGCCCTTATCGACCGCACGTGTTTTCAACGCGAAGGCGTCCGAGCCCGATCCGGCTTCGCTCAACGCATAAGCGCCGACCCGCGATTCGGCCATCTGCGAAAGATACTTTTTCTTCTGCTCGTCATTGCCCCAACGCATGAACGCATTAGTCACGAGCGTGTTGTGGACATCAACAAAGACCGACACGCTTGCGTCGACTCGGGCAAGTTCTTCGATCGCGACGATGGCGTTGAAAATTGTCGAGCCGGCGCCGCCGTATTCCTCGGGCGATTCAATCGACATCAGGCCGAGCTCAAAGCACTGTTTGATCACATCCGCATCAAGTTTTCCGGCGTGTTCCATTGCCTCGACCTTCGGACGAACTTCGCCTTCGGCGAATTCCCGCACCGATGCACGAAACAATTCTTCTTCTTCAGATAAGACCGTTAAACCGTAATTTGAAGCCGCGTGCGCAACTACTGATGAATTCATATTCAAAATCCCTTTTTTTCAAAAAAATATGCAGTTATTATTATACTTTTATAAGGAAAATTGGGAATGTTCACTCCGCATAAACGGCGAGACCCTTCGCACGTTTCGCTGGCAAACCGGCTGCAACGGCCTTCCGGTTTTGCATCCCGAACAGGCAAGCGGCAATATCAACCTTAACTATGGGGGTTACCTTATAACAGCGGAGGTTCCCGCCGGCGGCAGCCCGAGTGACCATCGCCTGCTGCCTTTGCCGAACGACGGTTTCTTCTACGGGATCCCATGGACGTCCGCGGAAGGGAAGGCCACCGCCGTAAAGGTGCCGACAAAGGGCAGGCCATATCACGCTTCATCGACAGGTCGATAATTTCCATCGTGGTCATACAGGGGTCTCAATTTGCCGAACTTACTGCAACAGGCTAGCATCGTAATTTGGCTTGCAGACGGATGGCGAACCCTGTGAACCCGGACGATGAAGACATAAGAAAACAGCAGCTTAGGAAGCTAAAGCACACGGGCCGATTAAAGATCGTCGTCGGCGTTTTGACGGTCTTTGGTGTCGGCCTGTTTGTGTATTTTGTTTATTCCGTAGGATTGAATGAGATTTTAGCCAATGTTGAGCGGTTTGGATTTGCGGGATTTGTGGTCATTCTCGGGATCTATGCTTTGAGGATCGTTGTGCGGGCGTCAGCCTGGAGATTGTCCGTCCACGAGCCTTACAGCCTCGGCCTCCGGGATACCGTTCCGGCCGTTATCATCGGCGAGGCATTGAGCAGCATTATACCGCTGGGCATTCTGGTCAGCGGCACTGCAAAGGCAGTTGCCGTAAGAAAGCGTGTGCCGATAGTTGCCGGCCTATCATCGGTCGCGACCGAAAATCTTTTTTACAGCTTTACGACCAGCGTATTTCTCATTCTGGGAGCTCTCACCTTCGTCCGGCTTTTCCAACTGGAAGAAGGCTGGGTTTGGACTATCAATATTATCATCGCCGGGCTTGCCGGTTTTTTTGCTTTTATTTTTTTGCTGATCGTACGCCAGTGGCATTTCCTGAGTGAGGCGTGCGAATGGCTTTATAAGAGGGGCATCGCGCGCAACTTGCTTGAAACAGGCAGAATGCACGCCCGGCTTTTTGAGAATTTCGTCTACGGATTTTATCGCCGCTACCCGAACCGCTTCCTGCCTATTCTTCTGCTCGAAACCCTGTATCACGTTCTCGGGGTAATTGAAGTATGGTTCATTCTATCTCGCATTCTTGAGTCAGTCCCTGGGCTCACGACAGCATTTCTGCTTGAATCGGTCAGCCGGCTCATAACGATAATTTTCAAGCTGGTGCCATTCCTCATCGGTGTAGATGAAGCTGGCGCACAATTCGTGGCTGAAACCGTCGGTATCGGTGCGGGCATCGGCGTAACGCTTGCGATCATCCGTAAAGGGAGAATACTCTTCTGGGCGGGCGTGGGACTGGCATTGATCGTGAAACGCGGCCTCTCCTTTCGTGAGATACGAGAGATCGGGACACACTGAGCAAATCGTGCCGCCGTGCAAACACCGGCATGTTGACTACACCGTGTTCTCCTGGTCAGGAGGAGTTCTTCGCAGCCAATTCCTTGACTATCCCGGATTCAAGCAAACGGGTCCTGCGGGCGTCGAAACATTCGAAAAGCGATACCGAGCAAACCATCAGCTTTCCCTTTCGATTATGGATTTGATGAACAGAACCGTTCGCTGCAAGAAACTGAATGTCCTGAAGGTCCGTATGGAACAGTTCCGCTGCCTTAGCGAAGGCGAACAACTCGACCTGTTTGGCGCATACGGGGCAAAAAGCGTAGCTTGATCGTCGCAGGTCAAACCGTCCTGAAGCGCTCACATCCACCGGGACGTCTTTCTCTTGGTTCATCGTAGTCCCTCCGAACTTTCTTATCTCGATCTCACCAAGTACTGAAGCAGTATAATACTCTTCCATATTCTCTTTTTTTACCAGCGGCGCGGCGAAACTTTTCTTTAATATTGCGAATTATTTTCTTGATCGCTTTTTGAAGGCCGAAAGGAGGTCAGCATCAGACATTACCCTGTTTTCTCGAAAATTGCCCGTTCAGGCCCGTTCTGGTATCTTTATAAGTTACCTCACTATTAGAAATAGTTATTGTAAAGATCAACAGAATGGCTATATCCGCAAAGAAATTGAACACAAAAAGCATCGAAGGAGAGACGGCATCGGTCGTTGCCGCAGACGCGAGATCGACCGAGGCTGACGGCTTTGTATCGGACAAAAAGGTGCAGGAAACCGCGAAGGATGCAGTCGAAGAGACCGCGTCTGCTCGCAGCCGCGACCGTCACGGGCTCGACGAAGAAACGCTGATCGGGATCTATCGCACGATGTATTTGTCGCGCCGTGTCGACGACAAAGAGATACAACTTAAGGGGCAGAACAAAATATTCTTTCAGATCTCCGGAGCGGGCCACGAGGCACTGTTGACCGGTGCCGCGTTGGCGATGAAGCCCGCGTACGATTGGTTTTTCCCCTACTATCGCGACCGCGCGCTGATGCTCGGTTTGGGAATGACCGCGCAGGAGATGTTATGGTCCGCAGTCGGTGCCGAGAAGGATCCGAATTCGCACGGCCGCCAGATGCCTTCGCACTGGGGACACAAAGATCTGAATGTTCCTTCGCAGTCATCCTGCACAGGGACCCAGGCTCTGCATTCCGTCGGTGCGGCCGAGGCAAGCTATCGCGCTTCGCTCGTCGAAGAGCTTCAGGACAAGGTGATCGGTTTCAAGGGCGACGAGGTCGTCTATATGTCGGTCGGCGATGGCACCACGAGCGAGGGCGAATGGTGGGAGGCGTTGAACACGGCATGTAACCTGAAACTGCCAGTGATCTTCGTCGTTGAGGACAACGGCTACGCGATCTCGACGCCTGTTGAGGTCGGCACGGCGGGCGGCGATATATCTAAGCTTGTTAGCGGTTTCCCCGACCTTCTTATGCAGAAGGTGGACGGTACCGACCCGCTCGCTTCCTATGCCGCTTTCAAAAAAGCGGTCGAATATTGCCGCGAGCGAAAGGGCCCGGCATTCATTCACGGAAAGGTCATACGCCCGTATTCGCACTCGCTTTCTGACGACGAAAAACTCTATCGCCCAGACGAAGAACGAGAGGCCGACGCCGCGATCGACCCGATCACGACTTACGCTGAGTTTTTGATGACCGAGGGTATCGCCAGCTCGGAACAGCTCGATGCGTTGCGGAAGGAGGTTGACGACGAGGTAAACAAGGCCGCGGACATCGCGATCGAAACGCCGCAGCCTGCGCCTGAAACTGCGCTCAGAAATGTTTTTTCCCCCGATGTAGATCCAACCGACCGCCAACTGTTCGACACCGAGGAAGGCGCCGAACTTTCCGGCAACCCCGGCACGATGGTCGATCTGATCAACCGCTGCATGCACGAAGAGATGGAACGCGACCCGCGGATCGTCGTTTTTGGCCAGGATGTGGCCGATTGCTCTCGCGAAGAGTATCTCGAAACGGTCAAGGGCAAAGGCGGTGTGTTCAAGGTGACGGCGAACCTGCAGCGGAAGTTTGGCGGTGCTCGAGTTTTCAACTCACCATTGGCCGAGGCGAACATAGTCGGCCGGGCCGTCGGCCTTTCGCTTCGCGGCCTGAAGCCGGTCGTCGAGATCCAGTTTTTCGATTACATCTTCCCGGCGATGATGCAGATCCGCAACGAGGTCGCGCTGACGCGTTGGCGCTCGGACGGCGACTGGAAATGCCCGATGGTGATGCGTGTGCCGGTCGGCGGTTACCTCAAGGGCGGTGCGGTTTATCACTCGCAATCCGGCACGACGCTCTTCTCGCACACGCCGGGTCTGATGATCGCCTACCCTTCGACGGCACTCGATGCCAACGGTTTGCTGCGAACGGCGATCCGCTGCGACGACCCCGTTTTGTTCCTCGAACACAAACACCTCTACCGGCAGATCTACAATAAATCGGCCTATCCCGGCAGCGATTTCCTGATCCCGTTCGGCAAGGCGAAAACGGTCCGTGAGGGAACTGATATATCGATCATCACCTTCGGTGCTCTCGTAGAACGCTCGAACCAGGCCGCGAAACGCCTCGTACAGCAGGGCATCTCGGTAGAGATCATCGATCTCCGCACACTCGTCCCATACGACTGGGAAGCGGTCGCCGAGTCGGTCAAAAAGACCTCCCGCGTCCTCGTCGCCCACGAAGACCCGGTCTCGTACGGCTACGGCGCAGAGATCGCCGCCCGCATCGGCACCGAGCTTTTCGAATACCTCGACGCCCCCGTCCACCGCGTCGGCGCCACCGACACCTTCGTCGCCTACGCCCCGCAGGTCGAAGATTTCATCCTACCGCAAAGCGAAGACATCGAAAAAGCCGTGCAGGACCTGATGAAGTATTAATTTGATTAACCTGTAGCCGACTAAAGGCTGGGTTTCCTTTGGAGCGTATGCATAGACTGCTATTTACGATTCTTGGCATTCCAATCCTCGTGCTTTTCATTCAGTTGGAGGCACAAGCGTGTACTTGCTCGCTGCCACGAACCGCCGATTTGAATCAACAGATAAAACAGGCCATTCAGGATTCGAAAGCTGTTTTCGCAGGGGAGGTTGTCGAGATTTTCAACGTGCCCTACGTGACCGTAAAATTTAAGGTTGATCAGTTTTGGAAGGGAAAGATAGAAAAAACCTTGACATTGAATACGGGACGGGGTGGCGGCGATTGCGGTTACGGGTTCAAAGTCGGCGAAAGTTATCTCGTTTATGCTTATGGGCCCGAGGATTCGGGTCTTTCGACAAACATTTGCCAAAGAACGGCGGAGCTTTCAAAAGCAACTTCAGATCTTGCATTTCTCGGGAAAGGAACAGTAACGGCAATCCTTCGAGACCAAGTCTCTTCTCCCATCCGCGAGTACCGTCAAGCAAATGAGCAACGACTCTTAACCGAATTCGTTCAGTTTCTCTCGATCCCCAACGTCGCTTCTGACACCGCGAACATCAGGAAGAACGCCGACTATCTAGTGGCCGAGATGCAAAAGCGTGGCTTGAAGCCGCGTTTGCTTGAAGCCGCTGATAAAAAAGTTCCGCCCGTTGTTTATGGTGAATGGATGACGCCGGGTGCAACTAAGACAGTTATCTTCTACGCGCATTATGACGGGCAGCCGACCGACGCGGCGGATTGGACGGGCAGCAAACCTTGGGAACCTGTGCTCAGATCAGCTTCGCTTGAAAAGGGCGGCACGATCATTCCGTTCCCAAAGGCGGGCGAGCGTATCGATCCCGAATGGCGTATCTATGCCCGTTCGGCGGCGGACGACAAGGCCGGCGTATTCACGATCCTCACGGCGTTCGACGCATTGATCGCAAAAGGCATCAAGCCGACGGTCAACATCAAATTCTTCTTCGAGGGCGAAGAGGAAGCCGGCTCGCCAAATCTGAAAGAGATCCTCGAAAAGCACAAAGACGTGCTAAAGGCCGATGCCTTTATCGTCTGTGACGGGCCGGTGCATCAGACGGGCCGCAAGCAGGTCGTCTTCGGCGTGCGCGGCGACATAAATGTGGACCTGACGGTTTACGGAGCGGTTCGCCCGCTCCACAGCGGCCATTACGGCAACTGGTCGCCAAATCCGGCGATGACCCTGGCGCGACTGCTCGCTTCGATGAAGGACGAACGCGGCAATATCACCGTCAAAGGCTGGGCCGACGACGTCGAACCGCTGGGCGCGGCCGAGCTGCAGGCCATAAAGGACGCGCCGCAATATGACGACGAGATCAAACGCCAGCTTGGCATCGCATATACCGAAGGCGGCGGGCGCAGCCTGCTCGAACGCATCAATCAGCCTTCGCTGAACATCAACGGCTTCAAGAGCGGTGATGTCGGCGAACTCGCCCGCAACATTATCCCGACCTATGCCACCGCCGTCCTCGATTTGCGGCTCGTAAAGGGCAACGATCACATCCGCCAGGTCGAAAAGCTGCGACGGCATATCGCGGCCCAGGGCTTTTACGTCATCGACCGCGACCCGACCATGGAAGAGCGGCTAAAGCATCCCTTCATCGCAAAGTTCATCCACCTGCCCGGCAGCTACAACGCACAGCGCACCCAAATGGATCTGCCCATTTCGCTCGCGGTGGTCGAATCGGTTCAAAAAACATCGGCCGATCCGATCATTCGAATGCCGTCCCTGGGCGGCAGCCTTCCGCTCTCGATCATCAGCGAAACGCTCGGCGTCCCGACCATGACGGTGCCGATCGCCAACCACGACAACAACCAGCACGCCGAAAACGAGAACATCCGCCTCCAAAACCTCTGGGACGGCATCGAGACATTCGCCAGCCTGATGACGATGAGTTGGAATTAAATCGGGCCTTCGACCCATACACCCCGGTTCCGGTGGTTAGACGTGTAATTCCTACCCGCTCGGGATCGCGGAAAACGCCGAGGCGAATCAAAAATCCACAAAAAAGGAAGGCCAACCGGCCTTCCCAGTTCCACAACTATATTTCTACGGTTATTCCGCGTGAACATGGCTGTACGGGTTCACGGCAAGGATTGCCGGGAACTCAGCCGGAAGGTCTGAACCTTCTATATCGTGCCCGCAGATCGCGAAATCGAGGCCCGAGTTACGGAAAGCGATCTCGTCAAGCTCTGCCCTGAAATCAAATCCCGGCAAGAGCGATGCGGTCAACGCCGCCGGCGAGCTCTTTCGCGGCAGGAGTTCGTCCATCATCGCGGTGTTGTATGCGAACGCCGCCATGATCACCGCAGACCGCTTCAGGTCTCCTTCAAGGATACGGTCTGAGACATCTTGCGTGGTGTGCCACGTTCGGGTCGAATACTCGATCGGGTCCTGGATGAACTGGAAGCCGGGTAGCCCGACAGCGTCAAACGCAAGGTGGTCAGTTCCGCCGGTATTGTTGACCGTTACCGTCGATGCTCCCCAGCCCGCAAATGGCTCGAACCATCCCTTAAAAAGTTCCCTAAGTTGTTCGTTCCCTTGCATATAAATCCCTCTGATCTGTCCCGTGCCGTTATCGAGGTTATAGTATGCCGAGAACTTTTCGTGTGCCGGTTTGAGCGTAAGCGGAAGCTGGCTGGCCTGTCCGCCGCCTCCCGGGCCGAAGCCAGGATTCGTACCATCGCCCCGCTGCGCGAAATTCTTAGTCACATACCCGCGGGCACCGAGCAGGCCCTGTTCTTCACCGGTCCAAAGCCCGATGCGAATGGTCCGCCGCGGCTTTAAGCCGGCTGCCTGGATGATGCGGACCGCCTCCATCGCCACGGTCGACCCGGCACCGTTGTCGGTCGCGCCGGTTCCCGCGTGCCACGAGTCAAGGTGAGCTCCCACCATGACAACCTGATCCTTCAGAATCGGATCGCTGCCGGGGATCTCGGCTATCGTGTTGTATCCCTGCAGGTCGTCTTCGGTCCAGTTGACCTGAAGATCGACCGTCATTTTCACCGGAACGCCCTGCTTTACCAGGCGGACAAGCCGGTTATACTGCTCGACCTCGGCCACAAGCTGCGGAATGGTCGCGGGCGCTCCCTTTGACGACACTCGCATTCCAGGCGTCGGCGCAGCACCGGGAGTGGCTGGCGGCAGGCTTGCACCCATCACGCGAATCGCTCCCGCGTCCACTCCACTTCCTGAATCGACCATCACAGCAGCGCCTTCTTCAAAATAGAACCGGTTTTTGCGAGCATTGAACTGCTGCTGGGCCGACGGCGAGAATTGCTGCTGTTGCTGCTGCTGTCCGGGAGCCGCCGGTTTTGCGTCTTCCATTTGTTTAAGGGCCGAATCTGACTGACGTTGGGCGGTTGGTTTGAACGCGTCCTGGATCGCCCGTTCGTTCGCCGTCAGCACTATCGCCCCTTTTAGCTTCCCTTTATATTTCTCGAGGCCGGCTTCGTCAGTTGCGTCGACAAAAAACACATCGGCGGTCACCGGGCCTGGGGTAGATGGCGACCACGCTTTGGGGTACGAGCGGAAAGAGGTCGTCTGCCCGCCGGCGGTCACGGTTGCCGAGAAATGCTTTATCTCCCATCCGCGGCCAAAAGTACCCCACGGGTCGATCGCCGCGTTCTGCAGGCCCCATTTCTCAAGCTGCTGTTTGGTCCATTGGTTGGCTCGCTTCTGGCCCGGCGAATTTGTCAGCCGGGGGCCGATGACGTCCGTCATATAGCGGATGGTCGCCATCGCCTGCGAACGGTTCATTCCTTCATCTTTGATCTTTGCGATCGCGTCGGCCGAAACGGCGGGTTTCTGGCCAAACGACATGATCGGAGCTACGAGCGACACAACGACCAGGAATACGATACTTTTCATTCGATACATTCTTATTACTCCTGACAATAGAATAGGGAAAATCTTTAGGGTACGGCGGAAACCACAGCAAAATGCAGCCTCATCCCGGCTGCTGTCGAACCTTAGCTGCCTTGATCGGCCGTTACGACATTTATCGAAAGAATATGCCAGAACAGGCCGTAAACGCAATCAAACGGTGACGAGGCGATATATTCCGGTGCCAAGCCGTTCTGCAAAGCCCTCGTCGACAAGCCGGTGATTGGCCTGCCCCGATTCCCATCGATAAAAGCCGAATTTGCCTGAAAGCTCTCCAAGCTGTGTCATGCCGCACATCTCAAGATAGGCCCGAGCGAGTTGGTAAACGGCATCGGCGCGAGCAAGCTTGACCTCCATTTCTTCCGGGAAACGGGCTTCCGCGAGTGTCCAGATATAGGTAAACTTGGGGACGTAAACGACCTCCTGCGGCACGACTTTCATCCGTCGCTGAAGCTCATCGATAGCTTTTGTTAGGTCGGCTTTATTCTGAAAACCGCATTCCTTTCGGAGGTCGCTTGTCGCCATTTCCCATTCTTTTCGCAGCACGGCGAGCACACGCCTCGCACTTTCCGAAAGAACACCAGTCTCCGCCTTGCGAGAGCAGCCCCAAAGCGAATTGAAGACCGGTATCATTCGGCGCGCTAAGAACCACGACTTTCCCTTGAGCAGCTTGCCATAGTACACGTTGCCGCGTGCAATGACCTCGTCTTTCAAAACCCACGCCCGGCTCGCTTCATGGTCCTTTTGAACATTTCGCGGCATGTGGGCATCGCGCCTACCGCATACGGCGATATAAACAGACGGCAAGCCCTTTCTGGCATCGGTCAATCCGAGGCAAAAACCAATGTCCTCGACCATAGCCTCGACATCGAAAGCGGTATCTACCCGAAGCGATTCCTCGCGTCGCCATTTGCGGTCGCGGTATTGTTCGATCTCGTCAGGTAAAGCTCCCATCTAAAAGGTTCGGGCCTGTTATTGCGCGAACGAAAAACCGTAAGTTCGGGGTCGATGATAGACAAAAAGAAAACGACGAGCAATTCTAGTTTGCACGTCGTTCACTCTGGCTTATACCGTATGGCCCTGAGGCAGTCCAGCGTTAGTTTTCGCTCACCTTCTGATCCCGCTTGATCGGTGACGATGAAACAACGGAGATCACCGAACCTTGCTGAAGCTTTATGTCGTCGCGGCCCTGCACTGCGACCGAACCCGCACCGGCGCCACCCCCGATTATCGCACCGATCGCGGCACCCTTGCCTCCGCCGGCGATCGCTCCGATCAATGCACCGATACCCGCACCGATTCCGCCGCGCTTGACCGTTTCCTTCGTTTGGCTGTCGCCTTTCGCGGTACCTTCGGCTTCGGTCTTTACTTCCTTTCCCTGCGTGTCCTTGATGCCCGCCAATGTGCCCGAAAAATCATAGGCCCTGCCGTTCTCAAGTGTTATTTTCGTAAAGTTGAACGTCACGTTCGAACGCCCGGAAACCTGGCCGGAGCGGCCGACGCCCGAGATATAGCCTTCGATTATTGCACCGCGAAACTCCGCGGGCGACGTGACCGTCATACGGAAGCGATCGTTGTTCTGCGAGATATTCGTATCGATCGGGTTCTCGAGAACACCTGAGACCATTTCACCGTTCGGCACTATAAACTCGCCAATTCGCGGGGTCATGATCGCCGGGGAGCCTGATCGCGTCGGGCCGCTCGGCTGCGTTCCATAGTCGGCAGGGTCGTTGCTTGAAAAGACCTCGTCATCCACTACATCGTCACTTTCCTCGATACCGAGCCTCGCAACAGCATCAGTCTTTGTGTAAACGCTCTCTGCAAAAACCGTTTCGGTCAGATATGCCGTCGTTATTCGACGAGTTACCTTCATCGTCTGTCCGCTTCCGGCTGACGAAAATGTGACGGTGTAGTCGGTTTCGCCGCCGACGCTGGCAATTGTCAGCACATCACCTCGAAGTGTTGCCCGCAGGCGTGTCGTCACGCCGTTTGCGGTCTCAACCTTATCGCGGCCGTCGGCCGTCAGTGTCACCGGGTCGGCCTCCGACGAAGCGAGTGTTACGCTGTTGCCCCGAACCAAAATTGCGATCTCACGCGGAGCCTCGAGTTTTGATTCAAGCTCCCGTTTTTGGCCACCCGAAACGGACGTGCCGGCGAGAATATCCGCAACTCGTTCGCTCCTTGCTGTATCAAGCCGATAAGTTCCAGTCAGTCTGTCGTTTACGGACGTCCGAACCGTGACCCGGCCGTGGTTAACTTTGCGCGCTTCGGCTGTGACGACGTTCCCGGCGATCATCAATCCGATCGCGGCGATCGACACCATCGCATTATAAAAGCGTTTCATAATCTCGTCTCCTGAAATATTGGTAAAAGGCACACTGCCGCCGTTAAGACTTGGAAGCATTTTTCATACCAAAGGTTTGTCGGCGAGTTCGGCCCGGCCCGATATGCTAGAATACGCACAAACTCGACCAATTTATACGGGAACTACTATCAATGTCAGCCAACTTATATAAAGCAACGGTGCGCTACGCGGGCGACGAATTTTTCATCGGAACGCCGCCAAGCGGACACGCACAAATTATTGATACTAAAGGTGATAGAAGAACAGCTTCGACGCCGGTCGAATTGCTGATGATCGCGGTGGCTGCCTGTACGGCGGCGGACGTGATATCCATTCTTCTCAAAAAACGCCAGCAGGTGACCGATTATCGGGTCGAGATCGAGGGGGTCAGGGCCGAAGATCATCCGCGCAAATTCCTGAGCTTTCACCTTAACCATATCGTGCACGGGCGTAGCGTTTCGGCAAAAGCCGTTGCCGGTGCGATAGAACTCTCTGACACGAAGTATTGTTCCGTCGCCGCCACCGTTCGCCCGACCGCTAAGATCACGACGAGCTTCGAGATCGTCGAAGTTGGATAATTTACTTGAGAAGTATTAAAACGATGAAGGTATTGCATTTAGCTGTGATCCTGGGAGCCGTTCTAGCCGCCGGGAACGTGTTCGGTCAAAGGCTGGCCTCGCCGGTCATCGGAAGCGATAGGGTGCCGGATAATATTCTACTCAGATTGGTTAAGGCCGAAGACGAGCGAAACGATCAACCGGCGATCGAATTGCTCGGAAACGTAAATAACGCGGTCCGATACCGCGCGGCTCTCGCAGCGGGACGGATCGGCAGCGAAAGGGCGGCCGCTCCGTTGGCTGGGCTGCTAAATGATAGTTCAATCCAGGTCAGGGAGATGGCGGCCTTTGCCCTTGGCGAGATCGAATCGCTGAGATCGGCCGACGTTGTACTCAAAGCCTTGCAGGACAAACAGACGCCTGATCCCGTACGGGCTCGGCTTATCGAAGCGGCCGGGAAGATCGCCGCGGCCAATGCCGGGCAGGCGAATGCTCCGGTCGATCAACGCGACCGAAAGGTCATTGAACTTGGCAACGCGATCCTCGACGTTCTCGACGCCGAAGAGGCGAGACGGGAAAAGCAATATAAACCGACGGTTCTTTTCGGACTAACTGCCACACTGCGGGCGCGGCCGGAAGGGGCTGACATTGTGGTCGCGGGATTCCTTACCAATCTGGATGGCCGTCTGCGCGCAGATGCGGCAAATACGCTTGCCCGCCTGCGTGCAAAGAACGCAAACCTGGCCCTGCGCGCAATGTTGATGAACGACGACGACCCCATTGCCAGGGCAAATGCCGCGCGAGCGCTCGGTTCAGCCGAGGACAAGGAGGCCGTCAATATCCTGGTCGAGGCAGCCGCCGGCGACGAAGACAGCCGTGTTCGCGTCTCGGCGATCCGTTCGCTCGCTTTGCTTCGTGATCCTTACGCGGTAGAAAAGATGCTCCAGCATGGAGAAAAACTCCTCACGGCGTTTAACTCACGGAAGCGAGATGCCGCGCCCGCCCGTCCAGAAAAAAGCGAACTTTTGGAGATTGCCACGACACTAGGACGGCTTATTCCAAAAACTAATGATGCGAGGACGGTCAAATTCCTGACAAACCTGGGTCACGCCGACCTCTATCGCTCACCCGAAACCGAGATCGCTTTTGCACGCGTAGCGCCCAGATCTTACGCGGAATACTTAAGGTCGAAGAAAGACGATATAAAGAGCAAGCTTCCTGCGGTCAACGCTTCGCTTCAGGGTATTCGTGAATTCGCGTCCCTCGGCACCACTGACGAGGAAATTGAGTTAAAGTCGCACGCTCTCGAACAGCTCCGGCGCGAACTTGCGAATTATCTGGCAGGTGAATCGGCCCCGTCTGAGTATTCGGTTCCCGATATCCTCCGAGCCTACGCCGCCTTCAATCCTGACGGGTTTGATGACGAACTCCGTAAATTGTTGAAGGACAGAAATGTTTTTATTCGTGCTACGGCAGCGTCACTGCTTGCGGACCGGCCCGGCAACAGTGAAACCCTTGAAGCATTGAGATCCGCGTTCACCGGTTCGCTGGTCACGGACAAAGTGGAGAATGATGCTCAGCTCGGGCTTTTGGACGCAATGTTCAAGTTGGATAAGAAGGCCTCCGCGACGACTCTTTTGATAGCCCTCAATTCCCCCGACTTCCTTGTTCGTAAAAAAGCATTCGAAATGCTCGGCGACCCAGAGCTTCGAAAAGAATTTCCCAACATTAACTCGAGCCTGGAGGATGCGAGACAGGAACGCCGCGATCAGGTGAGGCCATATTTGCCCTCGTCCGGAACAAAGCTTGGCCAGGTTCTGAACACCGACGCGGATTATCGCCGTGCACTCGCGCGAAAGAACGGCACGGTCAGGGCGGTGTTCACGACGCAGAAGGGAGCATTTACCATCGATCTGCTGCCGGAAGACGCTCCGCTGACGGTGGATAATTTTGTAAAACTTGCTCGGTCCGGATATTTCAACGGCCTCGAAGTTCACCGCGTCGTGCCAAATTTCGTGATACAGGACGGCGATCCGCTCGGCAACGGCTCCGGCGGGCCCGGATGGTCGATACGCTGCGAGATAAACATGGTGCCCTACGGCCGCGGCGCCGTCGGCATGGCGCTATCGGGCAAAGACACCGGCGGCTCGCAGTGGTTCGTAACCCACTCGCCCCAACCCCACCTAGACGGCGGCTACACCGTCTTCGGCAAAGTGAACGAAACCGGCATGAAAGTCGTAGATAAGATCGTGCGGGGCGATAAAATACTGAACGTCCGGATTGTGGGAGGCGCGAGGACGCGGTAATAATACTTGATCGTGAAACTTCAAAGGTTTAATGCAATATTGTTCCTCGTTGTCATAGGGGCTTTTATTTCTGTTGGAGGGCTTTATTTGATGCGAGAGTCGCGCGCAGCACTTATGTGCACTTCATTCGATGATTCAATAAGGCCGCGGAACCATTGCATCATGAATCCACTCCGGGACCGAAGGCCCGAGGCGGCGGCGGAGACGGTATTAGGTGAGTTGAAGGCGGGTAACGCTGATTCGATCCGATCGCTTGTTCGTGGTGACGCAGAGGCTGAGGAACATTTTTTTGAAAGGGAAAGCAAGTATCGAGTGGTCAGTTGGAGAATAGGAGATCGGACGCAAACATCCGACAAGCTCTCCATACACTATTGGGTCCGACGAGCGAATTACTATGACATGGAAGAGACGGTCAATTTCTTTTTCACCCGATCGAATGATGAATGGCGGCTTGAGCAATTCACGGCGACATATTAATAGGGTCATGACTAGTTAAGTCACGGATAATTGATAATTTTCAATAGGATTGAGTAAAGATTTTCCTTTCTATAGTTGAATCTAAACTCACATTCTTTAAGGTGCAAGTAGAAGGTAGATTTTCGCATACCGCGAAACTT
>JBGSYT010000172.1:0-73470 GCA_041750855.1 Pyrinomonadaceae bacterium
CGGAAGTACAGCTTGAGCCGGGTGATCTGAATGAAGCTATTCGACAGGCGGCTAGCCTTTACATTGACCGTGAGGGTGCGAATATCGAACTGAACCTGGCCGACGGCCCTCCAGCGGTCTTGCTTGATGAGGAGCAGCTCAAGCGTGTTTTTGTAAATCTGATAGATAATGCCATCGAAGCACGCGGTGCCGACGAAGCTGATCGGGTTGTAACGATCTCGACTCGCCACGAAACCGCCAGAGATCTGGTTGTCGTCGAAGTCTCGGACACCGGCCGGGGTATCGATCCGGCAGATTTTCAGAAGCTCTTTCAGCCGTATTTCTCGACCAAAGGCCGCGGCACCGGACTTGGACTCGCCATCGTGCACCGGATAGTCACCGAACACCACGGCAAGATCAAAGCCGTCCCGAACCAGCCGAATGGCGCGAAGTTTATTCTTGAGCTGCCGACAACGAGTTGATGATGTTGATCGATTGGGCGAAAAGATACTCACGAGTTGCGGCGAGGTCGAGAATAAGCTCGCAGTTCGGTGCTCTCGTTATTCTTGTGATCGCAGTCATGGAAGCGATTCGGATTATTCGAGCATCCTTGGCAGTGGAAGACCTTTCTTGGGATGCGGTCTGGTCGGCCGGAGTGCCGACCGCCTTGTTCTTAGTTGCTTTCGGGCTCAGGTTCTTCTTATTGTTCCGGTTTCCTTCCAGCTTATTGATCAGAGCGATTACATGGTGGCTGTGTTTCGCAACCTTTTGGTTCTGTCTTGAATATTTTGGGCCCGAGCCTGGAGTTATTTGCGATCTTTTCCACACGTTCCCGTTGGTTACGAGTGGACTGGTTTTCGTCTTTACAGGTGGACTCCGCTTTTTGTATTTTGCTTCTGTTTCGTTCAAGAATGACATCGATCCTAATAGTTGACGACGAACCGGGTATTCGTGCAACGCTCCGTGGCGTGCTCGAAGATGAGGGATTTGCCGTTGAAGTGGCGGCCTCGGGAGAAGCGTGCCTGAAAATGGTCCATGAGCAGAACTTCGCCTGTATTCTGCTGGACATCTGGCTTGGAAAAGGGATCGATGGTCTCGAGACATTGAAGCGTTTGCGAGATGGAGGGAGCGATTCCGTGGTCGTAATGATCTCAGGTCACGGGAATATCGAGACTGCCGTGAGATCGACAAAGCTCGGCGCTTACGATTTTATCGAAAAGCCGCTAAGCCTTGAGCGGACCGTGCTGACCGTGAAAAACGCCGTTCGACAGCGTGAACTGGAACGGGCGAACGAGCAGCTTCAGAAGGAGATAGCAGAAGAATATGTGATGGTGGGCGAATCGGTCGCGATGCGGGCGTTACGCAAGCAGATCTCGATCGTGGCTCCATCTGACGGCCGCGTGCTTATCTCGGGTGAGAGCGGGACCGGCAAGGAACTCGTTGCTCGCGCGATCCATTCACAATCGAAACGCAAAGGTGCCCCGTTCGTCGAGATCAATTCGGCTGCGCTTCCAGAAGAATTGGTCGAATCGGAATTGTTTGGCCATGCGAAAGGTGCATTTTCCGGAGCGACCGCCGCGAAGAAGGGCAAGTTCGAAATTGCGGACGGTGCCACGCTGTTTCTTGACGAGATCGGCGATATGTCGCCTCGTGTTCAGGCGAAAATGCTGCGTGTGTTGGAAGAGCAGAGGTTCGAACCGGTCGGCAGTAACTCAGCGATAAAGGTCGATGTCCGCGTTATCTCCGCGACGAATAAGCGGCTCGACGACCTTATCGACAACGGCAATTTCCGCCACGACCTTTTCTACCGTTTGAATGTGATCCCGTTTCAGGTTCCGCCGCTTCGGGAAAGGTCAGAGGATATTCCGTTACTGGTGGAGCATTTTAATCGCAGGTATTCCGCTGACTACGGCCGAAAGCCAAAGATCTTTACTGACGATGCGTTGGAAGCTCTCCAGGCGAACATTTGGCTTGGGAACGTACGTGAATTGCGAAACACCATTGAACGCATCGTTATAATGCAAAAAACGCAAAAAGTTACGGCGGCAGAACTTCCGGTCCTGAGTTCTACCGGTGAAAAGCCCGCTTCGACATTTCGTTTTCCGTCGTTCCGAGAAGCGACAGATGCCTACCAACGCGAATTCATTCTTCACAAACTTGCCGAATTCGACGGCAACGTCAGCAAGGCCGCCGAAGACATGGGCGTGGACCGGAGTCACCTATACCGGCGGATGAAGAGCCTGGATATCCAGGTTAAATGAGTAAGTACGACAGGCTTTCCAGCCTGTCGTCGTAAGGTGAAAGGATATTGAATGGATAGATAACCTCTTTTCAGCTATGGCAGAACGAGCTGGAAAGCCCGTTCTACTTTACCGGGAATCCACGTTTCTTCATTAGAGCTTCGACCTTCGGGTCGCGCCCGCGAAACTTTCGATAAGCTTCCGCCGGGTCGATAGTATTTCCGACGGCAAAGATCTGCTCAACAAGTTTCTTGCCTACTGCCTTGTCATACGGGCCCTTTCCCTCAACGAAGGCACCGTAAGCGTCTGCAGTTATAACGTCGGACCAGAGATAGCTGTAATAACCGGCCGAATAACCGTCGCTCGAGAAAACGTGGGCAAACTGGGGCGTTCGATGCCGCATGACGATCTCTCTAGGCATGCCGAGCGCAGCAAGCGTTTCTTTCTCGAACTTGGCCGGATCGATCTTTTGGTCGCCGGCCAGGTGCAGCTTCATATCGATCAGGCCGCTAGCGAGGTACTCTGTCGTAGCGAATCCTTCATTGAACGTATCAGCTCGCTCGATCTTATTGACGAGATCCTGCGGGATCGGTTTGCCGGTTTCGTAATGCAACGCGAACTTTTGTAAAACCTCCGGCGTGATCAGCCAGTGTTCGAGAAGCTGCGAAGGGAACTCGACGTAATCGCGGGCGACGTTTGTGCCAGATAGTGTCGGATACGTGACGTTTGACGAAAGGCCGTGAAGCGCGTGACCGAATTCGTGAAACATCGTCGTCGCATCGTCCCAGGAGATAAGGACTGGTTCGCCCGGCTTTCCTTTGACGAAGTTCGAGTTATTCGAGACCATCGTGGTGATCTCGCCATCGATCCGTGACTGATTACGGTATGCATTCATCCATGCCCCGGAGCGTTTCCCGTCGCGGGCATAGGGATCGAAGTACCACAAACCAACGTGTTTACCGGTCGTCTTGTTCTTGACCTCATAAACGGTCACATCCGGATGAAACACCGGAACACCCGTCACTGGTGTGAAGGTAAAATTGAAAACCTCTCCGGCGACCCAAAACATCGCGTCGCGAATCTTGTCCAACTGCAGGTATGGTTTAACCTCGTTTTGGTCAAGGTCATACCTGGCTTTTCGAACCTTCTCGGCATAGAACCGATAGTCCCACGGTTCAATGGTAATTCCGGCCTTTTCCTTGTTCGCGAGGGCCTGCATGTCCGAGACTTCTTCTTTCACACGGGCGATCGCTGCGGGCCAAACGCTTTCCATCAACTTCATCGCATTTTCAGGCGTTTTCGCCATTGCATTCTCGAGACGCCAATGTGCGTGGGTGGGATAACCAAGCAGTTTTGCCCGTTCTGCGCGAAGTTGAAGTACTTCGGTAATGATCGCGTTGTTATCGCGAGCGTCGCCGTTGTCGCCGCGATTCACAAACATTCGCCAGACTTTCTCGCGGAGTTCCCGATTCTCGGAATACGTAAGAAACGGATCTACCGAGGAACGGGTATTTCTAATGACCCACGAGCCTTCTTTATTCTTTCCCTTCGCGGCCTGTGCGCCCGAGTCTTTAAGCGATTGAGGAAGCCCGGCGAGTTCTGCTTCATTCTTGATCTCAACGAAAAGCTCGCCTTCATCGCCAAGCAGGTTTTGGCTGAACTTTGTGAATAAACCGGCCAGTTGCTGATTTATTGTGGCCAGTCTAGCTTTCTTTGTCTCGTCAAGCTTCGCACCGGAACGAACGAAATTGGTGTAGTATAACCAGGCCAAACGCCCCCGTTCGCCACCATTTTTCTTTTTGCTTTCCGCGTTATAAACAGCTTCTATTCGCTTAAACAGTTCAGCGTTCTGATTGATCTTGTCGAAATGTCCGGCGATGAGAGGTTCGAGTTCGGTTTCCACAGGCTCGAACTCCTTGGAGTTCATGTTGCTCGACCAAATATTGTAAATCGTGAGAACCCGATCCAGTGTTTGCCCGCTGCGTTCCATCTCAGCGATGGTGTTTTTAAAATTAGGCTTTGCCCTATTTTTTGCGATGGCGTCGATCTCACGCAAATGCTCAGACATTGCCTGTTTCACCGAAGGCGAAAAGTCGCTGACCTTCACCTTGTCAAATGGCGGAATGCCGCCGTAGGGGCCGGTCCATTTAGCGGTAAGGGGATTCGTAGACGAGGCTTCTTCCGCCGCCTCAGCGGAGCGGTTATTCGAACTGATCATAAATGTAAAAATAAAAACGACGAGAGCAGTAACAACTACGAAAACACGCCTATTAAATTGCCTCTTATTGTAGAACATCTTCAATTCTCCTTACGGTTGTCACATCTGGGAATGGTCGACACCAAATCTGCACCAATAGACCGGCCCACTGTACTTCGATTCAGTTTTCGTACAACCGGTTGCGCAAAAAACGAAAATTAATGGACCCTATACCACCAATGATACGATGCTTTATGGATGTCCTGCAAAAGGGTTGAGTTGCGATCGAAGGGATCGCATGATGCTTGAGCTGAACCGAAAAAAGATCTGGAAGGCTTAAGAGATTCGCGATTTCTGTAGGCATACTCGCAGGCTGCTGCGAGTGTGGTGAAAGCAACTCGGCTCGGAATCAAATGATGGTTGGCAATCCTAAACTTTGATTCCGGGCTTTTTTGTCGAACGCCCTTTACATGGCCAGCCACCCAAAGTGACCCACGATCAAACCGATTCATTCGGGACATCGTGTTGTATCCAGGCGGCTCCCCATTTAGCCAGCAAGACGTTCGTTAGAACAAAATAACATAGAATTTCTCGCGCTTCTGTAATCTAGGCTACCTAAGATAAAGATAAATAAGGATTTGTGGCAGAATACCGACATACTCGCAACCTTACCTGCCTGTGGCGCGAAAAAATCTCTAAGTGTAATCCACCATACAGAAAGATGACCTTCATCTTTATAGAATTTGGGTGTTCGTCCAAATTATTTGACCTTAGAATAACTGCAACTGCTGTTGACGGTCGATTGTATATAATCGTTGACGGTTAAGGCATTGTGGCATTTGCATATCAAGATCGGTCGGAGTCTATGACGATTTGCTAATCGGACGAATCGGCTGTCTCCGGAAGATAATGTTGGCCCAATTGGAAACACGCCATTATTTGAACTTAGTATTAGAAATAAAAATGTTTGATCCAAAGGAGTGGTTATGCTGTTGAGAAAATTGGCGAGGGTTCTGATGTCTCTCGCGTTGTTGGTTGCATTCACGAGCGCCGGCTCCGTTATCGTGAGTGCGGAAAAGCCAGAAAAGCAGGCCGATACGCAATACAAGAAGAAGCGTTGTAATTACGACCGAGACGGCTCCGATATTATTAAAGATGAAGAGAGCACGACTGGCGATTGCTCCGGTACCGTACCAACGCCGGAGCCGATCTCGATCATTCTCTTCACTGCCGGCCTGGCGGGAATCGGTTTTGCCGCGCGAAGACACCTTCGTCGTACTGAAAATATCGACTGATCGCGAGCAGTTGATCCTAATCGGATACAGAGCCGTATTGTTGCTTTCATGGTAGCATTACGGCTTCATTCGTTTTGCTGTAATATCTCTGCAAATGACGTTTCCAGATCTCACCCTCAGCAGGAGCCTGAAGGTTCTTCTTATAGCGGCGGCAGTGGGATTTACCTACTCCACCGTTCTTTGGAAACTGGGGATCGATTGGTGGAACGACGATAATTATTCCCATGGCCTTTTGATCCCATTCGTTATCGCATATTTGATTTGGTTGAACTTTGACCGTCTAAAGTTCTCGTCCGGCCAGACGCAGCCGTTTCTCGGTTATTTATTGATAGCCCTTGCGGCTCTTATGCTCCTTGGTGGAACGCTGGCCGCGGTGCTTTATGCACAGCGAATCTCTTTGCTTTTAATGCTCGCCGGCGTGGTCATCTGCTTTTTCGGGGTCAGGTTGATTAGGCAACTTGCGCTCCCATTCGTATTGCTTTTCCTATCGATCCCTTTGCCGCAGATCATTTTCAATAAGATCGCGTTTCCGCTGCAAATGCTTGCATCCAACATAGCAGAACGCGTGATCCTCCTGATCGGTATCCCTGCCCAGCGCAGAGGCAATGTCATCGATGTAGAACAAGCAGCTACAGGCGAGATAATTAGCCTCGAAGTAGTGGAGGCCTGCAGCGGTATCAGATCGTTGATGACGCTGATCACACTTTCGCTGTTGCTCGGCTATTTCACGCGTCGAAAACCGCCCTTCGCTGATATGCGACTAAGAGATCATTTACTGGACCGAGACGTGATGAGAACAGCTTTGCTGGTCTTTTCCGCGGTGCCGGTAGCTCTCATTACAAATGTGGCACGGGTGGTCGCGACAGGAATTCTCGCATCTAGGTACGGTATCGAAACGATCGATGGTTCATGGCATGATCTTGCGGGTTCTTTGGTTTTTTTCACGGCGCTGGTTATTTTGCTTGGACTTAATTTTCTGTACAAGTGGCTCATCGACAGTGATGAAAACGAAAACCGTCCTGGCCCCGCTCGGTTCGCAAGGATGTCTCCACCGCAGCACATTCAAACTCAAAAGGTAGCAGGCGTAGCCTTCATGATCCTTGTTTGCGGGCTCTTGGTGAACGGTTTTCAATATAGGGGCGAGGTTCGTGTCGAACGAAAGCATCTAAGTGATCTTCCGGCACGTCTTGGTGGATGGGAACAGCGGAACGAGGACATAAGGTTCGACGAGGACACCGAAGAGGTTCTGAGGGCAACTGACTATGTTATGCGTGATTACTATGGGCCGGGAAAAAGGCTAAATGTTTACGTGGGCTATTACGAATCACAAAGATCAGGAGCAACATATCACAGTCCGTTAAGCTGTCTTCCGGGTTCGGGTTGGGAATTGACGGAGCCGGAGCTGATCGAGATACAGACGCCGAAAGGACGGGTGTTGACGGTGAACAGGTACGTTGTCCGCCGCGGAAGCCACGCCGAATACCTGATCTATTGGTACCAGGGCAGGGGAAGGACTTTCTCAAATGAGTTTGCTGACCGGCTTTTTATAAGTATCGATAGTCTGATCCGGAGCAGAACCGACGGGGGTTTGGTCAGAGTTCTGACACCACTTGGCAAGGACCCGGAGTATTCGTTGGCCGCAGCAAGAGATCTGACCGGGCATTTGGCCGATACTATTGGGGGATTCTTGCCCGACTGAACCGAAATAGAACGATTTTCCTAGAATTTTGTATGCTTTCGTACTAACTTATAGTGTCAAAAGGTAAGTTTGACGACGCTGGGGCCGTGAGGCCAGTTCAAAACATGAGTGTGGAGTTTCGAAAACGCAGCTTTGCAGAATATCTGCGAATAGTCAGAAACCGCAAATGGCATATCCTGCTTCCGGCAGTTGCTATATTTGCATCGGTTTTCTGGGTGGTTCGCGGCTTGCCGAACACGTATGTGTCAACTACTTTGCTTACCTTGACACCCCCTGCGATCTCAGAAAAGGTGGCCCCCTCGCTGACAGACGATGACCTGTCCCAGAGGTTGCAAGCGATCAACCAGTCGGTCCTGAGCCGCTCTTCGCTAGAGCCGATGCTCGAGAAATTTGACCTTTATGCGGCAGACCGGGCCGCCGGAGTACCCATCGAGAGGGTTGTCGACCGATTGCGAGGAAATATAGATGTCATTCCCCAAAAGGCCGACAATGAGAAAGTGGTCGGGTTCCGGATCTACTTCAGCAACAACGTTCCAAAAACGGCACAGGATGTTACGGCAGAACTTGCAAGAAAGTATGTTACCGCTCAATCAGTAGAGTCGACCCTGAGTGCCGAGAACACGCGTGAATTCATAAACAATCAGCTTGCACAGGCAAAGAGCAGCATGGACTCGCTCGAAAAGCAGCGGCTTGACATCATGATGCAAAACGTCGAGACCCTTCCGGAATCGGCACAAGGTCTGATCGCCCAGCTTGAAGGGCTTAGGTCCCGCGAGGCGACGATCTCGAAGGATAAGGAAACTCTCATAAACGAAAAGGGCCGAATTCAGGAGAGCATCCGCTCACTGAACAGCCAGATGAGGCTGATAGAGAATTTTGGGGAAGGTGAAACGAAAGCCGCAGTCGAGCAGGCGGCGCGTATTGAGGATACTCCGGCCTACGCCCAGCTTGCCCAAAAGAGAGCTGAATTAAACGCGCGGCTCGAAAACTTAAAGAAGCGTTACACAGAGAAGAATCCTGAGATCGTCCAAACAAGGACGGATATCAGCAAGTTGAACGAAGAACTTGAGAGGCTTGCCCGAAATAGCGAACTCCGGGTTTCTCAAGCAAGCCAGGCTGGATCACGTCGTGCAGAACTGCAGAAGAAGAATCTCGAGATCGATCGAGAGAAGGCAGAAGGACAGATAGCACAGATCGATCTGCAGTTGAACGCCAAGGATGACGAACTAAGGCAGAACGCCGGTCAGATCCTTATGTTGGAATCGAAGATCAACACCATACCGAATGTCAGGGTCGCTCTGGAAGGTGTAACCAATCAGCTTGAACTTGCCAAGTCGGCCTATGACGAGATCCTGAGGAAATACAACAACGCCCAGCAGCAGGTCGAGCGCGAAAGTAACGCGCAGGGTGAGACAATACGAGTGGTCGATCCCGCAAATCTACCGCAAACGCCGGAGAATGCATCAAAAAGACCCTTTTTAATGGGGGTCGGAGCGGCTGTCGGCCTATTGTTCGGGCTGCTTCTGGCCGCCGTGCTCGAGATTCCCAGGCTTCTAACGGTGCAAAGCGTCGAAGACGCAAAACACTATACGGGGCTTCCGGTGCTTGCGTCCGTGCCTGAACTCCTGTCGGAAAAGGAACAGGAACGGGCGAAGCAGGTACATCGATTGAAGGTTGCGGCAGGTTTTGCGGCGGCCATTCTCAGTATTCCCGTACTTATAATCGCTCTTCAAGTGAGCAAGGTAATTGAAAGAATTAATTAGTTTAGGAGCAGATCTAGACGGATCGAGATATTTTGCATGTATAAAGAATTTTTCAACCTTAAGGAATATCCGTTCAGCCTTACGCCGGACCCAAAGTTTATCGTTTTCACGCAAAGTTACAACGAACTCCTCGCGAGCCTTTATTACGGCATCGAGATGGCTAAGGGGTTGATCGTTCTAACCGGCGAGGTCGGCACCGGCAAGTCAACCGCACTGCGGTGGATAATCAGGCGGCTTGACTCAAGCGTCCTGGCGGCCTACATCGTCAATCCGCACCTTTCTATTGAGGAATTCTATCACCATCTCACCGAGATGCTGGGTCTTAAAGAATGGTCTAACAAGACGGAATTGCTTAATGAGATGTCCAGGCTCCTTGAAGAGCGTCATCGCCGTGGCCTGAGAACCGTGCTGATCGTCGATGAAGCGCACGAACTTTCAGATGAGGTATTGGAAGAAATTAGACTTTTGCTTAATTTCGAATCCGATAATGCCAAGCACATTCAAATAATCCTTACGGGGCAGCCCGAATTAAGGGAGACGTTGAGGCGGCCAAATCTGCGGCAGCTGAAACAACGAATTGCGCTTCGCTGTGTCATGCCCGCTCTCAAGAGTGTTAATGAGGTGAAAAGATATGTTACTGAACGATTGTTCATCGCCGGTGCGAACCAGCCGAACATTTTTTCACCCTATGCCATCGACTATATATTTCAGTGCTCCGAAGGCATTCCGCGGCTGATTAATAACCTCTGCGATAATTCAATGATCGCAGCCTATGCCGCCGGCGACCAAATAATCGGTCGAAGTACAGTCGAATCTGTAGCAGAAAGCCTTGATCTGCTGCCTGAAAGGGACACCATACTCCCAAGCGATCGGCCGATCGAGGTGGTCAACTCGGCGAGGGTCCTTACGCCGATCGGTCACGAGGAACTAATGTCAGATCGGGCACGAGTGAAGTTAAAGTAGTTGGTGTTCGGGTAGAACGACGTGGTTTAAGATCGGGATGATAAGACGCTTGGTCGATATTCGCAGGAAATGAAATTCTTAAGAACAATTCAGAAACGCCGTGAGGAGCTGCCGCAGGAGCGGGATGAGGTGAAAGTTGCTGAGGCGGAAAGGTCGGATCTCACGGAAAGCGACAATCATCCATCTGGATTACTTTCCCTGAGCGACCTTCGGATAGGTGCTCCGCGGCTCGAAGCGGCTGCTTCCCTCATGCCTAACGGACGAAAAGAGATCAACGGGGCCTCTATCGTTTCTCCTGGTGCGGCTCCCTCTCAATCAGTCGACGCCTTGCTCGCAAATGTGCCGAACCTGACGGTCAATATCGAACGGGTCAATCCCCGGCTCGTTACCATAACGCAGCAGCGATCGCCCTATTCCGAGGAATATCGCAATCTAAGAACCCAGATCCTTCATAAAAGCAAGAAGAGGAAACTTCAGGCGATGGTGGTGGCGAGTGTCGGCCCTTCGGAAGGAAAATCGGTGACTGCTCTCAACCTTTCGTGGCTTTTTGCGCAGGCGGACGGCGTTCGGGCGTTGGTGATCGACAGCGACCTTCGTCGTCCGGCGATCTCTTCCTATCTCGGTATTGAGACAAAGTCCGGGCTTTCCGAGGTGCTAACGGGCGGAGCTACGTTGGTTGAGTCGATAATCCGCCTCCAGCCATCGGGGTTGTATTTGCTGCCGGGCGGCTCGGCTCGGAGCGACGTTGCCGAACTGTTGTCGGGGCCGCGTTTTGCAGAGATCTTAAGGGAAGCCAGGAGTTATTTTGATTACATAATCATCGATGCTCCGCCGCTGGGAATTTTTACTGACGCATCGCTCCTTATCAATCTTTCTGATGGAGCGATGCTTGTTATCCGAGCGAATCATACGCGTTATAAGGATGTTGACCGCGTTCTCGACTCTCTCCCCCGAGAAAGGATGCTCGGAACGATATTAAACCAGTCGGAAACGCCGTTGCTGGACGAAAGCTATTACCGCTACGGCCTTTACGACAGGAATGACCCGATCAGGGCTTAGGTTGGCAGGAATTGATGAGTACGAAGATCAGCCCACGAACGATCGGCCTGTTTGCCGCCGATATCGCGATAATATTCCTCGCGATAGTCCTCGCTCTTTATCTTCGACTCGGCTGGACCGGAGCCGAATTCCAGATCCTGCAGAATAACGCTTTGAACAAAGCCGCACTTGCGGCCGCGATCTGCCTTGTCACCATCTATCTGTATGATCTTTACGACTACAGCGTGATGCACCATCGTCGTGAAATGCTGCTTCGACTTATTCAGGCGACCGGCATCTCTTGGACGATACTTGCGATCACCTATTATCTCGTACCGCCATTGATGATCGGACGAGGCACGTTGATCTATTCAGTGGTCCTGACGCTTGTGCTCCTGCTTGGTTGGCGGCTCATGATCCATTACCTCACTGGTCATCCGGATCTTGGCGAACGCGTGCTTTTTCTAGGTGCAGGGAAGGCTGCGGCGGAAACGGCAAATGTCGTTGCGAAACGACGCGATGCCGGCTACAGGATCGCCGGGTTTGTCGCTGTACCGGGGATGGAGAATGGCGATTCTCCGCGCAGCCAACTGGAACTTGGCGAAGCGAGGATATTGGGAACTGCAGACGAACTGGAGCAGATCGTTCTCGACAAAAAGATCGATCGTATCGTAGTGGCCCTCGCACAGCGGCGGGGCAACTTTCCAACGGAGTCGCTGCTGCGAATGAGTTTGGAAAACAGTGTCGATATCGAGGAATGTGCATCTTTCTACGAGCGAGTGAGCGGCCAGGTACATCTTGAAATGCTGCGTCCGTCCTGGCTGATCTTCTCGGGTAAAGATCGAGATACAAGGTTCATTCTCGCGTTCCGTCATGTGGTCAACCGATTGCTTGCGTTGTCAGGCTTAGTGCTTTCCCTTCCGGTCATGCTGGTAACGGCCCTGATAGTAAAGCTCGAATCAAAGGGACCTATCTTTTACCGTCAAAAACGAGTCGGCAAGAACGGAACGGTGTTCGAATTGTTGAAATTTCGATCGATGCGCGACGATGCTGAAGCCGACGGGAAGCCGGTTTGGGCCACATCGAACGATGACAGGGTTACGAGGTTCGGACGGTTTATCCGAAAGGTGCGCATCGACGAGATACCTCAGTTTTGGAATATATTGAAAGGTGAGATGAGCTTTATCGGGCCTCGTCCCGAACGGCCACATTTTGTGTCGGAACTCGCCGAGAAGATACCTTTTTATGAACACAGGCATCTGGTAGCGCCGGGCCTAACTGGATGGGCACAGATCAAGTATCCGTATGGAGCGTCAGTGGAGGACGCACGGCAAAAGCTGCAGTACGACCTCTACTATATTAAGAATCAATCTCTTGCGCTCGATGCGATCATAATATTCGAGACCGTGAAAACGGTCCTGTTCGGGAAGGGAGGCCGATAAGGCATTATGTTTTACGAGGGAAGAATGAAACTGAACTATCTTCTTGCGCGATTTTTGCTGGTCGTGTGCGGCGTCTTGATATTCACTTCTGCGGGCGTCGGCCAGCAGCCCGCCGAGGCGTCCATGTCAGAAGAGGAAGCTGCGTTGCTGCCGTACTACAATAACTATCTTCGCGAGTATCATCTTGGTCCCGAGGACGTTATCTCGGTCCAGGTCTTTGGAGAGCCGAATTATTCAAAGACCGGCATAGTCGTTCCGCCCACTGCCAAGATCTCTTATCCGCTTATTGCCGGCGGAATATTTGTTGGCGGCAAGACAACCGAGCAGGTCGCGGCGGAAATAACGAAGCATCTTGATGAGTACATTATCGAGCCGCAGGTGACAGTCACACTCGAAAAGGTCGGGTCGGCGCGGTTTGGCGTACTAGGGCGGGTTGGAACTCCGGGCGTTAAGCTCATGAACCGTCGCTACAGTGTCTATGAGGCGATTGCCGAGGCGGGCGGTATCGATAAAGAAGGCGATTCGAAGCGGGTGCTGCTACTCCGGATGAATAAAGATGGTGGTTTCACGCAAACGCAGATTGACTTTAGCAAATTGACGTCAGGGAAAACCGAGCTCCCCTACCTTCTTCCAGGCGATCAAATCATTGTTCCCGGAAAAAGATGGAGCCTGGCAAAGGTGCTCGACGCGGTCGGAAAGGCAAGTGCACTCCGCATCCTGTTTGGCTCACCCCTTTAACCGGCCTGTGGGCGGCGATTAATGGGATTTCACCCAGTAAATTTTATACTGCTTGTTCTGTTCGCGGTGACGATTTCGGTGCCGGCGCAGTGGAAAAGGGTCGAGGTGGATAGCCTTTCATGGTTTCACGCTGTTCAATTCGTCGATGAGCGTACGGGTTGGGCAGGGGGGAGCGGCGGCACACTTCTGCGATCGACCGATGCCGGACAAACCTGGAGGAAGGTTAAGCTTCCGACCGCCGACCTAGTGCGCGATATCTCTTTCTCCGATTCTGCGAATGGCTGGCTGCTCCTTGAACGAGACCGATTCGCACGTAAGGGGCGCGAGAATCCTTCGTATCTGATGCGGACGGCTGACGGCGGTGAAAGTTGGACACGTCATGAATTCCAGCCTGGAACCGAGGCTCGGACGCGGATAATTTCGAGGCAGGACGGCTCTATCTTTTCAATAGGCGAGGGGGGCGTGATCGCCGGGCTGTCGGAAAAAGGCTTTGTGGAGCGGATCAATCTTCCTACCCGATACCTGTTTCTTAGTGGTTCTATTTTAGGCGGATCGCGCTTGGTAATTGTCGGTGGGGGAGGATCAGTTCTTGCTTCCGATGATTTGGGAAAGCTTTGGCATACGGTTGTATCAGGCGGCGGAGAGTCTGGCCGGAAGCTAAATTCGCTCTTTTTTGCGGATGATAGAAACGGCTGGGCCTGCGGCGACGATGGAGATGTGATCAGATCGGACAACGGCGGGCGTACCTGGCGTAGGATGGTGTCGGGAGTTAGAACCGATCTTTTAGACATTCGATTTGTAAACATAAGATCGGGATTTGCCATCGGAGAAAATGGCGTCGTGCTTCGTTCCGGTGATGCTGGGGAAACCTGGGCGGCCGACCGCCCCGTTACGAAGCACCGCCTGCAGAGGATCGCGTTTGCGGGGAAGCGAGCGATCGTGGTCGGATTTGGCGGAACCATCCTGACGACCGATCTGGAAACGAAATAAGCGGTTGCGTGATTTTGAGGGTCACCCAAGACAATAGACGATGTGCGGAATAGTTGGAATTGCTGGCGATCTATCGCGCGAGGAATGTCTTGACTTAGTCGGGAAGATGAATCGCGCTATCGAACATCGCGGCCCCGACGACGACGGTGCATGGGCCGAAGACGGTTTTGGTTTTGGAATGCGTCGCCTCAGTATCATTGACCTTGCCGGCGGCAAGCAGCCTATCTGGGACAAGGCGACCGGCAGCGGTATCGTCTTTAACGGTGAGGTTTACAATTATCGTGCATTGCGTGCCTCGCTCAGTTCGAATGGTTCGGATAGTTGGACGACAGAGAGTGATACCGAAGTTGTTCTGCGAACCCTGGTTAAGAAGGGTGAAAAAGGAATTCACGATCTGAACGGCATGTTTGCCATCGCAACTTGGGACCCCCGAACAAAAAAGCTTTTGCTTGTCCGTGACCGGATAGGTGTTAAGCCGCTTTATTATTTCTGGGACGGCAGGACATTCGTTTTCGCGTCCGAGATCAAGGCGATCCTTGCGTCAGGGATCGTAGACCGAACGATCGATACGCAATCACTTTGGGATTATCTGACTTACCGCTATGTCCCGGGCCCCAATTCCATCTGGAAGAATATTTATAAATTGCCGCCGGGACATCTGCTTCGATTTAGTCCGGGACAAGCTCCCGAAGTAGAAAAGTACTGGGAATCCGACGTGGTAAGTGAAGATAGTTCGGGGCGTACGGAAAAAGAGATCGACGACGAATTCGCGGCCCTTTTTCTTGATGCTGTCGAACTTCGACTTGTGGCCTCGGACGTGCCCGTGGGTGTTTTCCTTAGTGGCGGGTTAGATTCGAGCGCCATTGCGGCCGCCGCCGTTGAAATGGGGCACAAAGCGTTTCATACCTTTTCCGTCGGATTCGAGGAGGGTGGGTATTATTCCGAGTTAGGGTTTGCGAAACAGGTTGCCGAACACGTTGGTGCGAAATATCACGAGATCGTACTTAACCAGAGAAAGTTCCTCGATATGCTTCCGGAGATGGTCTATGCGACCGACGAGCCGATGGCGGACCTTTCGACGATCTCCTTGCTTGCTGTATCGAAGCTTGCTCGTGAGCACGTAAAGGTTGTGCTGTCCGGTGAGGGAAGTGACGAACTGCTTGCAGGGTACGAGTTTGGCGAGTCCGAAAGGCATTGGAACAGGATCCGGCTTCTTCAACGCGTTCCCTCAAAGGCGCTCCGATTTGGTGCGGCAGTCAGCCGATTCGGGCCGCGTCGCTTTCGCCCGGGGATCGAGAGGGTCGCTACCATACCTCTAGATGGTTGGAACCGCGAGCACTTACCTCATATCTCAGTGTTGTTCGGTCAGCAAGAAAAAGAGCGACTCTGGCCGGGCCCGGTCGCTGAACCAAGCGAAAGGATTCTCGCGGCCCAATATGCTGCGGCCCGTTCGCTAGATCCGCTTCAGCAATCTCTTGCGGTCTATCAAAAAGATTGGCTCGTCGAAGATCTGCTTATGAAGGCCGACAAGGCCTCGATGGCGACATCTCTTGAAGCACGGACACCGTTTCTTGACTATCGCTTGGTCGAGTGGGCAAACCGGCAGCCTAATTCCTTCAAGGTCAGGAGGATAGGGATTAACCGATACGAAACGAAGAGTGTACTTCGCCGTTTTTGCCGAAGCCGGTTGCCGAAAGTGATAATCGAGCGACCGAAGAGAGGCTTTCCAGATCCGGCTAACATGTGGCTTCGTAATGGTTTGGAAGGATGGGCGAACGAAACGGTCCTGGGAAGCGAAAGCAGGATCGCAAAGATATTCGATCGGATCACTATTGCTGAGGAAATATCGGCGGCAATGAACGGAAGTCACGTTGCTGGAGAAAAAGTTTGGTCGCTGATCGTTTTAGATTTTTGGATGAGGGAGTGGAATGTAGATCCGGTCCAGCAAGGACTTATGTTCCGATAAACAAACTCTTCGCTTTCGTCGCGATCATTCGCAACGCGCCACCGAGATAGTATTCTGCCGAGGCAAGGTCGATTTGTTCAGAGCCAAATCCAATTTTAAATTCGGAGAGGCCCGATCCCTTTTCTTCGACGCCGCCGATATTGAATACTCTTAGGGATTCATCCTTCAGGCGACAGGCAACTTCATGAAAAAGAAAATGCGAAGCTCCCACCGCTCGTCCATTGTCGCTGGTGCCGGAACTCTGAGCATAAGCTCCCGTTCGGCTTTTGGCGATGAAAAGTGTACCCATGATCTCGTCACCCTTTACAACTCGATACAGATCACCGACGCCATAGGCGAGGAACTTCTCGATCTCGACCTTGTTTATCTCTGAATCAATAGCCGCACCTTTCTTTTTAAGCCGGCCGAGCGTCAGATTTGCAAGTGCAACATGTGTGCCTGCGTCTTCGGGGTCATTGCTCTTTTGCAGCTCAAGCCCTGCTTCGCGCGCCCGCGTTACCATTCTTCGATGGCGTCGGTTCAGGAGTGCCCACAGGTCTGGCTTAGTCAGGTCGATCCGAAACTCACGTCTCTCTTGCCTTGTTAGGGCACTCGGCGAAGATGGGAGTTCCGCCGTGGTGGATGCGAAAGTATTCACATCAAACCAGGTTATCGCTTGTTTGCGACAACGTTCGAAAAGATTGGTCCAAAACAGATCCCTGTCCGCAAGGGGAGGAAGGGATATAATCTCCAGCCGGGTGTTTAGGCGGCCGCGGGTCAAAAAAGCGATGCAGCCGGTAGCGATTGTGTCCCCATCTTCGAGTGTGACGGTAACCGGTTCCGCCCCCAGGTCTCTGCGCACACTGCAAAACGCCGGCGTTACAAATGGACTTTCCGGGTAGAGTTCTGCGATCTTTTCAATCTGGGCGTCGGAGGGGTCGTCCGTAGCCCTAAAGGTCAATGTCATTCTGATCGCTCCCCCCTACGGGCCTCGTCTTCAAGCACGAGCGCATCCACCATGAACTTGGTGGCCCAGTTTGGGTATTCGTAGGTACAATAGCCGCCAGAGACAGGGAAAGAGCCCTTGACCGCACCTCGAATTTCCTCGGGCCCATCCACACGGACCGTTCGCCTAACATAACCGTTGGCGGCAAACGCCGCATCACGAAATCGTACGTCGCCCTCAAAGCTATAAAGCATCAGCCAGCAAGCCGCAATTTGAACATTTCCTGTTAGGCATGTCCATTTGACAGTACCGTTCCAATTCTTATCCAGACGGCCGGGGAGAGCTCCATCTGGACGCTGTACTTCAGTAAGGGCCGCTGCGGTCTTGAGTGCGGCTGTTAAAAACGCTTTGTCCTCAGTGTAGCGGTAGGCTTCGACCACGCCCCGCAACACATATCCTATAGTATGGGTGAGCGGATGTCCGGGCTCGGAAAGGCAGCAGTCGCGGAACCACCCGTTATCATTTTGCTGTCGAAGCGCCCATCGGACATTTGCGATCGCCGAATCGGCGTACGCCGTTCCCGGCTCTTGTCTGGCCGCTTCGAACAATCCCCATGAAACATGGGTCTCGTACGTCTTGTCCGTCGGCGTTGTAAACGGTGACCGGTGACTTCGCCAACATCCGTCTGAGTCCTGTGTCTTTACGAGCCAGTCGGCCGCGCGCTGCATCGGTTCGCGGTAATCGTCACCGAAAACTTCCGTCCCTGCTGCGAGTCCCATTAAGATCTGCCCGGTATTGAAAGTGACTGGAACGACCGGACTCGCTCCGATAACGCTTCCCTGGAAACCGCCTTCCGGAAACTGGATCGATGCGAGCCAATCCAACATCCGACGTGCACGTGACGCGGCTTCGGCATCATCGTTTATGCTAGAATGGGTGAGGAGGGTCGGAATGATATAACCAGTCGTTTCCGGGTAGGAAGCATTCCATCCTTTAAGCAAGCTGTAGTCGCGAGCGACGCCGCCATCCTTTGAGCTTGAATTGTCCTGTGCCCGTCCAAGCCAATCGATCGCAGCCCTTATCACGCGCTGGTTGCCCGGATCGTGTTCCGGCAGTCCTTTTTTGTCCGATTCCCGTTCAGCAAGCGCGGCTTCGGTGAAATTCTCATGGCCAAGCGCGTTCTTGATCGAGCTGATAAATGTTCGGATCATCGGGATAAAGGTAGTAGAAAGGAACGACGGAAAGTTAAGATGAAATATCTGATAAACTTCTTGTAATGTCGTTTAAGTTTAATACCCACCGGGCCGGAAAGTCAAAAAATATACCGCAAAATCTTTGGTTTTTAAGGGAGATATCACCTCGATCCGATAGCCTTAAATCAAGGGAAAATCAAACGGCTTTCCGAAAACAGGAATTTCACTATTTAGCGAACTTTTTCCAAATCCCACTCAGCTTCGGCCCCTGACAGGTCCAATACAGTTTTCATTTATCCGCCGAAAAGGCCGCGCAGGTGAATATGACCCAACAAGTTATCGGCCCTGATGCCACAAGATGCGGCGACTCAACAGATTACAGAGCTGTGACTAATACAGTACTTTAAGTTCAGTTATCAATTTGTCAAAGTCGGCCGCGACTCGCTCGACCGCGAACCGTTCTCGAACAGCCTGCGTGCCCCAGTCGCCGCGGGACCCAGCGTTTCGACGGCTCACAAGCAGCTTAATGAAGTCTGAGAGGCTTTCTACAACCACCTCGGCGTCTGCGGGATTGCCTACAAAACCGCCCAGTTCGTGAATTAAGTTTGCCGCGGTGCCTTTTGGGGAAAGGCCAAATACAGGCCTGCCGGAGCCAATGTAGTCGATCAATTTGGACGGCAGAAAAACACTGACGTCAGCCGGTGCGTCTATCACCAACAATCCGTCGGACTCCGACATCAACGTGAGACTCTCCGCATAGTCCACGCTCGGTAGAGCGGCGATCAAATTTTCAGGAAGCCCGCTTGCCAGAGTTTTTACTTCTTCGATGTTGCCCTCGCCGATCAATTCGAACTTGATGCCGTGAAGCCGTTCCGGTGCTCGATGATGGATCAATGACAATGCCTCAATGAGTGGACGCGGTGTTCGGGAGCCATAGAAGTTACCTAAATATCTAATACAAATAGGTTTCCCGTCGTTTGGCGATCCGGTGTCATACCTCTTCTTGTCAAAACACTGAGGCAAGATCCGCGCTTTCTGACGAATTTCGGCCGGGTACTTTCTGCAGAAAAGATCAACCGTTTCCCAGGAAGTAAACACCAACAGGTCGGCAGATTCGGCTACCCGGCGTTCGAGTTCGCGGTTCAACGCGAGCGTGTGTTCGTCGAATGGAGTGAAGGGATTGTCAGACCAAGGGTCGCTGAAATGGGCAAGCCACGGCAGGCCTGATCGTTGTTTCAATTCCAGCCCGATCAAATGATCTGAGAACGGCTGTGCAAAGGTTACGATCGCATTTACGTTCGATTCGATGTTGTCAAAACGGTTACGGATCGTTCGGACCACATCTTTTCGCCATCTTCCATACTTATCCGGGACGAGATTCCTTCGATTCCAATAGCCTCGAATATATCTGTAAGAGAGGCTATCTATAAGCCTGTCCCAGGCAGGCTTTCTTACAGGAGTAGGAACCAGACAAGCCAAACCGAGAGACGGATCGGCCTCGATCGTACGGTCGAATCTCGTACCGGGCTCGTCCGCGCAGAATACAAACGATTCGCCACCCCAGTGTTTCAATAGTCGTGCGACCTGTACCGAACGGGGGTACGCCAGGGGGGGAAATGCGAGCGAGACTACTAATATCCTTTTACCCGATTGACTCATACCACCGAGGACGAAAGCTCATTCGACAAGAAAAGTAACAGTACAACTGAAATTTCACTTAATTATGGAATAAAGGCAAACCCTAAGGGTTAGTCGGCGGCGAGTATAACGGAATAGTTGTAAGATAGTACTGGCCTGCTTTTAGCGAGGTGGCCATTCCGCTTGTAAACCCCGGGCCGAGATGGCCTGCTTAATCGAGTACTGAAATGCTCATGCAAAAACGGGATTAAGTGTTAATTGATTCTATCAGTTAAGTTGACCGGTGTATCTAGGAATGTTGTTGAAACTGCCTTGCAGACTGGGCCTGATACTAGTTGATCAAATGAGAGACCTTCCCAACGAGTTTTACGTGTTTTTGCGACGCAAACTTGTTCCGGAACTAAGATATTCGCAATTGATCTTTGAGGAAGAACTGGCGAATTACGTTGAGGCCGAAATGAACTGGCTCGACGTTGGGTGTGGGCATCAGCTGCTGCCGGCATGGCGGCTCGACGAGGAAAGGGCACTTGTTGGGCAGGCGAAAATGATCGTAGGTATTGACCCGGATCTTGCCTCTCTTAAGCGGCATGTAAGTATAAGTAGGAGAATCGTTGGCTCAGCTTCGGCCTTGCCTTTCGACGACGGATGCTTTGATCTGGTTACCGCGAATATGGTGGTCGAACATCTAGATAATCCAGTGCGACAGTTCTCTGAGATAATTCGCGTGCTAAGACCCGGCGGGCGATTTGTTTTTCATACGGTCAACCGGTCGGGCTATTTCGCCCGGATGCGGAAACTTGTGCCGGACCGGCTTGCGAAAACCATGGCCGCCCTGCTTGACGGTCGAAGCGCCGAGGACGTTTACGGCGTGCATTATCTGGCGAACGACGAACCTGAGTTGACCAGGCTCTCGAAGCAGATCGGCTCCGAGATCGAGGCAATAGAATTTATCAGCTCTGATGCAGTTTTTGCCGTCGTTCCACCGCTTGCGGCTGTGGAGTTGGTTTGGATCAAATTGCTGATGAGGCCGTGGCTCAAGAGATTGCGGACTAATTTGATCGTCGTAATGCGGAAACGTTAGGTTTATTGATCGGTGATGGGAAAAAGCAATAAAGGATTTGATTCATTGCGACCGGGTAGCAGCAAAGGCTCCTCGGGTACACACGCGAGTGTTCAATCCATGCGATCAAAAAAGGCGACGCCGACTTTTTCTAACACCGAAAAGATCGAAGCAGAAGGTCTGATGGAAGTTGGCTCGGAGGAGGTTATACAATCAGCAACGCTTCCGGCCGAGTCAGAAGTGGATGAGCCCCAGACCGAATCGGTAACGCCTGCGTTAACCGAACAAGATGAAAAGACTACAGCCTGGCTGCCGAAGCATGGACATACACTCACGTTCGCCGGCATCTTTCTTTTCACGGCAGTACTGTATTTCCGTCCATACGAATTGATCCCGGGGCTTGCTGGCTTTACGTCGATGGCGCTGATCATCGCGGTCGCTACGCTCCTGGTATATATACCGTCGCAGCTGAGTTCGATGGGGAATATAACGAGCCTACCCGTCGAGATCAAGTGCGTGCTATTCCTTACAGGGTCGGCATTCGTTACTATGCCGATAGCGAAAGACCTGTCGCTCGCGTGGACCGAGTTTTCGGAGGTATTCGTCAAAACGGTCGTGATCTTTGTCATTATGGTCAATACCCTAGCCAGCGCGACGCGGATCAAGGCGCTGATGTGGCTGGGAATCGGTGTCGGATTGATGTTGAGCTATCAGGCGATCGGACTCTATCAAAAAGGCGAGTTCCAGACGGACGGATATCGCGTCAGCATCGATTTTGGCGGAATGTTCGGGAATCCGAACGATATGTCGATCCATTTGGTGATCTTCATCCCACTGGCATTCGTACTGGGCCTCGCGACCAAAAACTGGATCATGAAGGCAATTTACTTTGTGGCTTCAGGTTTGATGATAGCTGCTGTCATCGTCACTCAGTCACGCGGCGGGTTCCTTGGCTTACTGGCTCTTACAGCGATATTGGCTTGGAAGCTCGGGCACAGTCGCAGGTTCAAGACCATGCTGGCGACCGGGGTTTTGCTGATTGGCGTGTTGGCATTTGCTCCGGGAAACTATGGCACGAGAGTGGCGTCGATCTTTATTCCGTCCCTGGATCCTGTTGGGTCGTCCGGAGCGCGAATCGAGGCCTTGCAACGCTCAATGATCGTAACCCTTCGCAATCCGCTGGGAATCGGCATCGGCAATTCGCCGATCGTGGGCATTCAGGAGCTAGGAACACATAATGCCTATACTCAGGTTTCGTCCGAATTAGGCTGGCTGGCGATCGCGGCGTACTTCTTGCTGTTGCTTTATCCGATCCGTAGGCTTGGTCAGGTCGAACGCGACTTATATCAACGCAATGATCATAGTTGGATCTATCTGCTTTCTATCGGAGTTCAGGCAAGCATTGCGGCGTATATGGTGGCTAGCTTTTTCGCATCCGTGGCCTACCAATGGTACGTGTATTATCCTATCGCCTTCGCAATAGGCCTCCGCCATATCTACCAGATAGAAGAAGAAGCTCAGGAGCGAAAGGCAACCGATCAAACCCTAACGCAGGAACCGGAGGTGAGATACGCTTAGTATGGACCTGAGCCTTTTCGCCACCCTCACCTTCGCCCTGAGTTTAATCGCGATTGGCTATGTCTATGCCGGCTATCCGCTGCTTGTGTTTCTGGTAAGCAGGGTTTGGCCCAAATCGGTCACAAAAGGAGTTATTGAGCCGAATGTGACGATCGTAATTACTGCTTACAACGAGGAACGCGACATCAGGCAAAAGATAGAGAACACGCTCGCTCTAGATTATCCCTGCGAAAAGCTGGAGATCATTGTAGCGTCCGACTGTTCCAGCGACGCCACCGACCAGATAGTCGAGGAGTTTGCCGATCGCGGCGTTCGCCTTGTTCGTCAGCCTCATCGCGGCGGAAAAACATCGGCGCAAAACCTGGCAGTCGAGCACGCGAGGAGCGAGATCATTCATTTTTCCGATGCGACGTCTATCTATGAGCCAAGTGTTATCCGTGAAATAGTCGCCAACTTTGCCGACCCAACGGTTGGCTGCGTCGCGGGAAAGTTAAACTATGTTGACCCGGCGCGCACCGGCATCGGTTCGGGGGCCCGTTCGTACTGGAGCTACGAAACGCTTCTTAAAGAGAGCGAAAGCAGCGCATGCTCGCTGATCGGGGTTTCAGGATGCATTTATGCGGTTCGACGAGAGAATTATGTTCCGATGTATCCCGAAGCATGTTCAGATTTTCTCATCGCAACGGAGATCTATCGACAGGGCCTGAGAACAGTGTATGAGCCAATGGCCGTGTGTACGGAAGTAACGAACAAGAGAACCGATAAAGAGTTGAGAATGCGCATCAGGGTCATCTCTCAAACATTCACCGACTTATGGAGGAATCGCGAAATGCTCAACCCTTTTCGAAGCGGGTTTTTTGCCGTACAGCTTATATCGCACAAAGTACTGCGCTACAGCGTCCCGCTGTTCATGGCCGGAGCCCTTGTCTCGTCGACGTATCTGGCGGCCGAATCGGGATTTTTTCTTGCAATTTTGATCGTTCAGGCAGGTTTCTACGCGGCGGCATTCGGGGGGTGGCTAATCGGCCGGAGCGGCCGAAGGCCGGGACCTCTCTCCATACCTCTATATTTCGTGTTGGCAAATGTGGCTGCAGTTGCGGGCTTTATCCAGTTTCTTCGGGGTGAAAGGTATTCGGCATGGGAGCCGATCAGGGAATCGGGACAGCGTGTTTAACAACAGATGACGGAAATAGGGCGAAAAAAATCGTCGTTAACCAGCCAGAGTGCATGGATCCTCGTAGCAAAGTTTATCGGCTTTGTTGTGAATACGATCTTGCCCTTGCTTGTTGTCCGTTATCTTTCCATCGACAACGTCGGTGTCTATCGCCAGTCGTTCCTAGTTGCTGCCGACGCTGTGCTCGTGCTTCCGCTCGGCCTGTCGATGTCAGCATATTATTTCCTGAATCGGGATCCTGAAAAGCAGCCGGCCGCCGTGCTGAACATCGTCGCATTTAACTTCGTAATGGGAGCGGCAGCCTTTTCGTTGCTTTTTTTCTTCCCGGAAGTATTGGGATCGACTTTTCGAAGTCCCGAACTTGAGCGGCTTGCTCCGGTGATCGGGCTTGCTATCTGGCTCTGGCTGTTTGCGGCGTTTCTGGAAACAGCGGCGTTAGCTCTACAGGAAGCCCGCCTTGCGGCCGGATTCATCGTTCTTTTCAACGTTCTCAAAGCATCGTTCATGGTATTCGCGGTGATAGTTTACGGAAGCGTCGATTCGCTTCTGTATGCTGCGATCATCATGTTCGCTGTTCAGTCCGCAGTGTTGGTGGCTTTCCTCCAATACCGATTCCCGCGATTCTGGACAGCGATAGATCTGCCTTTCTTTCGGAAGCAGTTGGCCTATGCGCTTCCTTTCGGTTTTTCGGTCCTCCTTTATGTTGGGCAATCTGACGCACACAACTATTTCGTCAGCCACAGCTTTAGCGCCGCAGAATTTGCTATTTACTCGGTCGGCTGCTTCCAGCTACCGTTGATAGCGATGCTTTATGAATCCGTCGGGGCGGTGATGATCCCACGGATGAGCCAACTACAGGACGAAAATAAGAAGCGCGAGATCCTCCAACTTGCTGTTGCCGCCACACAGAAACTCGCGTTTTTCTATTTTCCGTTATTCGCATTTCTTATGATCGTGGCAGATGAGCTCATTACGACTCTTTTTACAAACGACTATGCAGCCAGTGCGAACATCTTTCGAATAAACCTATTTACGCTGCCGCTTTACTGTTTGATGGTCGATCCGATAACGCGAGCGTTTATCTATGCGGGCCGATTCTTGCTCAAGGTCAGGATCGTAATTTGCGTTGTGCTGTTTACGGTGTTTTGGCTAGGCATCGGTCGTTTTGGTCTGATCGAAATGATCTCGGTCGTCGTGCTGGCAATACTCTTCGAAAAGCTTATGGCCGCATGGATCTCAGCGAGGATGCTTGAGGCAAGGCTTACCGATATAGCATTGTTTCGAAGCATCGGCAGGTTGGCGATCGCAGCCGCGATAGCGGCCGGCGGCCTTCTGGCATTCTATCTTGTCGTGGGCGGAAGGCTACTTGAAACGACGGTCTCAATAAGCAGGCAAGCCCTTGCAGCCGTTGATATCTCAAAGGGCCATGACTTACTCGGAGGATGTGTTTTCCTCGGTATCTGCTTTGTGTTTTATGGTTCGGCCTACCTGGTTGCAGCAAGCCTTCTCGGGGCGATCGACCCGGACGATAAGGAACGTTTGTTCCACGCTGTCGGACGCTTTGTGAGGTGGAAAAAAGTGGAGGAGGAAGCGGCCTGATAAATTGATGTGCGGGATAACCGGATTTATTGCCACGGATAGTAATGTGCCAGTCGAACCGCGAGCCGCTTTGCTCGGGCGCATGTGCGACTCCATCTATCATCGCGGGCCCGACGAGGAAGGAACGCTGGTGCGGGGCCGGGCGGCGCTCGGGATGCGACGCCTCTCGATCATCGACATCAAAACGGGCCAGCAGCCGATCTTTAACTCGGACGGCACGTTGGCCATTGTCTTCAACGGAGAGATCTACAACTTTCGCGACGTTCGCGCCGAATTGGAAACGCTCGGCCATCAGTTTCGCACGAATTCGGACACCGAGGTGATCGTTCACGCATATGACGAATTTGGTGAAGAATGCCTGGACAAGTTGAGAGGGATGTTCGCTTTCGCGATCTGGGATTTCAGTCGGGAGGAGCTTTTTATTGCCCGCGACCGCGTTGGAAAAAAGCCGCTCTTTTACGCGATCGCGTCGAACGGAGACTTCGTTTTCGGTTCCGAACTAAAGACGATCCTGACACATGGCGGTATCGAGCTCGAAGTTGACACGGGAGCGCTCGATGCCTTCCTTACATTCGGCTATGTACCGGATGAATTCTGCATGATCGGTGGTGTCAAGAAACTTCTGCCCGGTCATTTCCTAAAGGTCAAGCATGGCCGCGTAACGACGCAGAAGTATTGGGATTTTGATCTGCGTCCGAGCGAGGTCGATCGATCGGATAACGACTGGGCAGAAATGCTTATCGAGCAGCTTCGAGAGGCCGTGAAGATCAGGCTGATCTCGGAAGTGCCGCTCGGGGCATTCCTTTCGGGCGGCATCGACTCGTCAGCCATCGTCGCGTTGATGGCTGAATTGTCGGAGAAGCCGGTAAAGACGTTTTCGATAGGTTTCCGCGAAGACAGCTACGACGAGCTAAAGTATGCCCGGATCGCGGCAAAACATTTTGGCACCGAGCATCACGAATTTGTCGTTACGCCCGACCTTTACGATATTCTCGACGAAATTGTCTGGCATTTTGATGAGCCTTTCGCCGACCAGTCCTCGCTGCCTACGTTCATGCTCTCGAAGCTCGCAAGGGAGCACGTGACCGTGGTGTTGTCAGGCGACGGCGGCGACGAGCTTTTCGCGGGATATGAACGCTACTCAGTCGATAGGAGGCGAAACGGATTCAGTCGCATACCATCGTTTTTTCGCAAGGGCGTCCTGCGACGTCTAAGTTCGTTCCTTCCGGATTCTGCGCCGGGGAAAAATTACCTTTACAATGTCTCGCTCGATCCCATTAGTCGCTATATTGACAGCATCTCACCGTTCAACGGGCCGCGAAAGGCCAAGCTATACACGTCTGGCTTTCGATCGGCAATGAACGGCTCCTGTTCTTACGGCGCCAGGGTTTTTGAAGAACACGCGAATCGCCCCGAGGCGGGGGAAGGCCTTTCGAAGCTGCTTTACCTTGATTCGAAGACATATCTCCCGGCCGATATCCTTACCAAGGTTGACCGGATGACCATGGCAAATTCTCTGGAAGCAAGGGTCCCATTTCTTGACCATAAACTGGTTGAGATGGCCTCGCAGATGCGGCAGGACCTTAAGCTTCGCAACGGCCGGTCGAAGTATATCCTAAAGAAGGCACTTCACGGCAGCATTCCTGATGAGATCCTTTACCGAGAAAAACAAGGCTTTGGCGTCCCGGTCGGGCAGTGGATAAACGACCAGCTTCGAGTACGCATAAACGACGATCTTTCTGCACAGCGAACCGTCGAACGCGGTTATTTTGAACGAGCATACGTGCAAACGCTGCTTCGCGAACACGAGAGCAGACGCCGCGACCATTCCGACCCACTTTGGTTACTGTGGATGCTGGAACTTTGGATCCGAAAGTATATCGACAAGCAATAACTGCTTAAAAGAAATAGACCTGCCACGATATCAGATGTGTATTTTCGCGTAGAGGCACCCCAACGATTCGATGATCTCAAAACTACGTAAATTGCGAGGAAGAAGCCTGGGCGAACTTGTCGATCGCGGCCGTCGAAAGGCTTTGGATCTTTCTGAGCGAGCGGGGGTATCGTCCACACTTACACTTCCAACTGATGAAACATTTCTTCGTCAATTCAGAGGCAGCGAGCTTGCCGCCAAAAAGGATCTCCTCGCATTTTTCCGCAGGCCTCGACACGGGCGCTTTTTCGCCTCGTTTGAGGACAAAGACGCAACGATCGCAGCATTTATGCAGAAGTTCTCTCAGCAAGCGGATCTGCTGATCGAACGTGCCGATCGCATCTGCAGTGGATCGTTTGACCTGCTCGGATACAAAGATCTGAACTTCGGCGCCGCTATGCCCGATTGGCATTTTGAGCCAATTGCCGGCGTGCGGTCTCCGATGGTGCATCGCTCGAGGTTCTCCGAAACCGACTCGAAGCTAACGGGCGATAAGAAGATCGTTTGGGAATTAAATCGCCATCAGTATTTTTCCATACTTGGCCGGGCATATTGGCTGACCGGCGACGAGCGTTATGCCGCGACGATCGTTAGCCATTTGGAAGATTGGATAGATAAGAATCCGCCGCAGATGGGCGTGAATTGGGTCTCAAGTCTCGAGGTAGCGTTTCGGTCAATTTCCTGGATTTGGGCGTTTAATTTTATTCGAGATTCCCAGTCGTTGACCGACGAAATTCTCTTCCGTTTTCTTAAGGTGCTCTCGTTCAACGCCAGTCATATCGAGCAAAACCTTTCGACCTATACGAGTCCCAACACGCACCTGACCGGCGAGGCTCTCGGGCTATATATTCTCGGCTCGTTTTTCTCAGAGCATCGACTTGGGCACCCATGGAAGGCCCGTGGTTACCAGGTAATGCTGGAAGCACTTAAATTTCAGATCCGCCGCGATGGCGGCTATGTCGAGCAATCAACACAGTACCAGCGTTACACGACCGACTTCTACCTTTGTCTGATACTTCTTCGACGGCGAGAGGAAGCCGAGGTCGATCCACTCGTCGAGAACTCAGTGCGAAAACTCCTTGAATTTCTCATGTACGTAACTCAGCCCAATGGGGAAACACCGCTTATCGGTGACGACGATGGCGGTAGGCTGCATTTTCCGAATGAAGGGGAGTTCGCGGACTTTCGCGCAACACTGGCGTTGGGGGCGGCGGTCTTCGAAGATCCTCACCTGAAGTTCGTCGCTGGAGAAGCGAATGGCGAGTTGTTGTGGCTTGGTGGACCGGAACTGATCGAAAAATACGATTCGATATCGGCCGAGCCACCGTCGGACACTCAAATGCAGTTTGCACGATCGGGGGTTTTCACCGTTCGCACCGGATGGGAGAAGGATGCGAGCTATCTCCTTGCAGACTGCGGCGAACATGGCTTTTTGAACGGCGGGCATGCCCACGCCGACGCACTCGGTTTCGTATTGTCAGCGAAAGGAATACCGGTATTTATCGATCCGGGAACTTATAACTATACGGCCGACAGCGGCGCACGTGACCTTTACCGCTCGACGAATTCGCATAATTGTCTCACCGTCAACGGCAGTTCATCGTCTGAACCATGCGGCCCCTTTAGTTGGAAGAGCGTTGCAAGCGCACGCGTGGAATGTTGGACAGAGGACGCGAAAGGGGTCGTGCTTGCGGGAACGCACGACGGTTTTGGCCGCTTTGGGGTCGATTATAAACGCGAATTTCGAATATCACCGGCTTTCAGGATCGAGATCCTGGATTCGTTGGAGACAAAAACCGCCAACCTTTTTCAGATCAATCTCATTCTCCACCCTTCAGTTTACGCGGAGATCGAGTCGCCATTCCGTTTCTCTTGTTTTGCAAAAGCGGGAAGTTTAAAGCTATTGACAGTTGTTACAATGTGGACGGATGGCGAGGAAATTGACGTCTCAGGCTGGGCAGTTGAACCTTTTCAGGTGTCACCTCAATACGGCGCGCTGATCGAATCGTCTAAGCTCGTAATGTCGGTGCGGAGCGATCGGAACTTCTGGATCAGGAACGAGATCACCATCGCCAACTAGAGTATTTATGTGCGGTATCGCAGGAATAGCATTGTCAGACGCGAGCGGCAAAACGGTGGATCGCGGGATGCTCGTTCGGATGACCGACCGCATCGCGCATCGCGGCCCGGACGATGCCGGCGTGTTCGTGGACCGCAATATTGGCCTTGGCCACCGACGGCTGACAATTGTTGATCTCAACACCGGCGGCCAGCCGATGTTCAATTCCGATCGGTCGTGCGTGATCGTCTATAACGGAGAGGTTTATAACCACGCGGACCATCGCGACGAGCTTGTTGAAAGAGGATATAAATATACATCGACTTCCGACACAGAGACCATTCTGCATTTGTACGAAGAGTTTGGAAGTGATTGTGTCCATAGATTGCGCGGCATGTTCGCATTTGCCGTGTGGGACAAGAACGAACGTGAACTGTTTCTGGCGCGCGACCGTTTTGGCGTAAAGCCGCTTTACTACGTTCATACGTCCGACGGCAGCATCTTCTTCGCCTCCGAGATCAAATCGCTGCTCGAAACCGGCGCAGTGAAGGCGGAATTGAACTACTCCGCACTTCCAGACCAGCTTGCAAATCGCGGGACCAGCGGCGACGAGACTTTGTTCCTCGGCGTCAAACGTCTGCTTCCCGGGCACTTTCTTAAATGGAAAGACGGAAAAATAACTACGGAGCAGTTCTGGGATCTTCAGTTTGAACCCAAAGAAAACATCGTCCGGGAAAATGATGTAGTCGATGAATGGCTGGAGATATTCCGGAATTCGGTAAGGCTCCGGCTTATGTCCGATGTGCCGCTTGGCATGTTCCTTTCCGGAGGCATTGATTCATCAGCGATCGCCGCCGTGATGTCGGAAATGGTCAGCGAACCGATAAAGACCTTTTCGGTCGGGTTCCAGGAGCGAGAGGCAAATGAGTTTAGCTATGCTCGGATGGTTGCTGAGCGCTTCGGCACCGATCACCATGAGATCACTATCACGCCGACGGAATTCTTTGCTGAGCTGCCGAAACTTGTCTGGCATGAGGACGAGCCACTCGGTTTTGAGGCCTCGGTCCCGCTCTATTTCGTTTCAAAACTCGCGTCAAAACACGTTAAGGTCGTCCTGACCGGGGAAGGGAGCGACGAGACGCTCGCAGGCTACGGTCGCTACCGCAAGGCCGCTTTACTTCTTGGCTACGGCCAGAGGTATGAGGCGATAATGCCGGCTTTTCTGAGGAATGCCGTTCGTTCCAGTGTAGATTCGCTGCCGGCCTCGATCAGTCGAAAGCTCAGCCGAACGTTTCTTACACGAAATGCTGATCTTGACGAGATCTTTTTCGATAACTTTGCCGTGTTCGGCCGGTCGATGCAGAGAGAGATGTTTACGCCAGAGACGAGATCCCGCCTCACGGACACTGACCCTTTCGTAAATACACGAAGTTGGTTGGCAGGGAAGGAAATCACATCGGCGATCGACAAGATGCTCTACGTTGATATAAAGACTTACCTGCATGAGCTTTTGATGAAGCAGGACCAGATGTCGATGGCGGCATCGATCGAAAGCCGCGTGCCGTTTCTCGACCACAAACTCGTCGAGTTTTCAGCCCGTCTCCCGGAATCGTTCAGGCTTCGTGGAAAAACCACAAAATGGATACTTCGAGAAGCGATGAAAGGCCTGCTTCCAGATGAGATCCTGACACGCTCCAAGATGGGGTTTCCGGTGCCGCTCGGTCATTGGTTCCGAGGGGAGTTCAAACACATTGTTGATGACCTGGTTCTTGGCGAACGGGCACTGTCGCGTGGCATTTTCAGTGCAGCTTTCGTCAGGGAACTGGTGGTGCGGCACAATTCGGGCGAAGACCACGCGTCAAGGATCTGGGCACTAATGAATCTTGAGATCTGGCATAGACGATTTATCGATGGTGAAGGTGAATAACATAGGTTTGCGATATATTGTGATCACCGAACAGCCGGGCTCCGAAGTTATATCGACTTGGAATGACCTACTTGATAATTGTTCTCATGCTACGCATTTCACCACCCCGGATTTCTTTGTCGATCCTTCTGTCCGCGTAGGGGAGCGGTTCGCCGTCCTTGCATTAAATGGCCATCGGATCGAGGGCATTGTGACAGGGCTTAGGAACGGACGACAGATTCGCTGCGGTCTTCCTGACAGGCCCCAAACTGCATTTCGGGACGGCGTAGATTTGCTTGCGCTCTATGCCCCACTTTGTCAAGGTATTGACGAGTTCGGAGGAGACGAAGTAGAACTTGTCGATATCTATTCGTGGGTGCAGATCGGCGAAATCGGATCGACGGGTTTCGTGGAAAGCCGATGCGGGAATGGCGACCGCGTGGTAATGCTTGATTTGACGAAGGGGCCCGAAACACTTTTTCGTGATTTTTCCGAGCGTCGTCGGACCCAACTTCGAAAAGCGCAAAAGGCGGGAAAGATAGTGGTCAAACGGGTAGAGACGGAAGCCGAACTCGGTGAGCTTTACAAAATCCACACGGTTTGGAACGAAACGAAGGGAATAACGCCTGATACATATGAGAATTTTCGTAAGGTGCTTGGATCGAAATATCGTATGATCCTGATCGCCTTTTTCGAAGGGAAGATAATCGCGGGCACTTACATGAGGTACTGTGAGAATGGGATCGTCGAATACGCGGCAAACAACTCGCTTGTGGAATTTTGGAATTTGCAGGCGAACAAGCTGTTGGGCTGGCGAGCGATCGAGTGGGCTTGTGAGAACGGATTTGGGAAGTTCAGCCTTGGGGCTTCTCACCCGTTTCTCAATCGGTTTGGCAGAGAAATAGTTGCCGCTTTCCGGTATCGGTCCGATCGAAGCTTCCTTCGGCACCACTCAAACCGTGAAAGGTTCAATGCTATGGCTCGAAACGTATATCCGTCGTTAACAGCCTTTTTAAAAAGTAAACTGAACGCATCGGGCTGGTCTGGGCTGTGATGTCGCGAGCAATGAAATCAGCCAATAAAAAGGTGGAAGAAAGAAAGGCGAAATCTCGTCTGTCAGGCAGGGACATTCTATGTTTCAGCCATGATTGGACGGGCGATCCGCTCTCAAAAACACATTTGATGCGGATCCTCGCCCGCGAAAATCGTATCTTGTGGATCAACGCGATCGCTAACAGGATGCCGACGTCATCGACTAAAGACCTGTCACGGATCTACCGCAAGCTTCGAGCATTCGCCGAACCCGTGCGCGAGGTCGAGCCAAATATCTTTGTGCTGAACCCTTTGGCCGTGCCTGCATATGGAAACGCGTTCATTCGTTCCTTTAATCAGAGGTTTCTTGAAAGACAAGTAAGAAAAGCGATGAGAGGGCTCGATTTTCAAAGGCCCGTAAACATGGTATTCAACCCGGCAGCCGGGCTTTTGGCCGATCGTCTGGGTGAGGCCTCGATCGTTTACTATTGTGTCGATGAATATACGGCTTTCACAGGTGCCTCGAAGGGACTGAAAGAGATCGAGGAAAACCTTTTCCGTCATGCGGACCTCGTGATCGTATCGGCGGAAAGGCTTCTCGAATCAAAAAGTCAATTCAATAAGAATACTTTTCTTATCCGCCACGGCACAGATTGGGCTCATTTTCGTAAAGCTCTTTCACCGGAAACAGTGATTCCCGAGGAGATAGCGAAACTTCCGCGCCCTATCATCGGCTTTCACGGCCTGCTTGCCGACTGGGTGGATTACAAGCTGATAAAGCGGGTGGCGGAACATTTCGACTCGGGCTCGGTTGTTCTTGTTGGAAAGATCGCCGTCGACGCTGAGGAAAAAATAAAGGCATTGAACGGCATCCGGAATATCCACTTCCTCGGCCGGCGTCCGTACGCCGATCTTCCCGCATTTTGCAAAGGGTATGACGTGGCGCTAAACCCTTTTGTGATAAACGAGCTGACGCTTGCAGCAAATCCATTAAAGGTCAGAGAATACCTGGCAGCGGGGCTTCAGACGGTCTCGACTGACATTCCGGAGGTCCGCGTCCTTCGGCATTGTCTGATCGCCAGAAACGCCGACGAGTTCATCGATCAGATCGAGAAGGCCCTGAAAACTGGACACAAGCGGGAAGAGGTCTCCAACTCGATCAGCCACGAAAGCTGGGAAGCTAGGGTTGAAGAATTCATACGGATCTTCGAGGAAATGCATGACAAAGCGGGCTAGGGCAATATCTATACTTGGCGTTTCCGCTGCGACTCTTGCTCTCTGGATATTTACGGCACCTTTTCTTGCGGACAATTTGATCGCGGAAAGGTCGATCGAGAAAGCGGATGTTATCCTGATATTGAGCGGCGCCGCCGATCATGCACAAAGGGCCGAAGGTGGGAGCTTCGAGTTTCATGCGCGCAAAGCTCCGATGATCTGGATAACCGACGATGGCCAACGCGGCGGGTGGGACGACGTTGAGAAGGGAAATCCGTTCTTTGTTGAAAGAATGCACGCAGCTCTTGTGAAGGCAGGGGTTCCGGAATCTGCGATCGAACGCCTTCCCGGCGGTGTCTCCGGTACTAACGGCGAGGCTGACCTTGCTGTGAAGACAGCCTTGCAGCGGAAATATCAAAGCATCCTGATCGTAACGTCTGATTATCATTCGCGACGGGCCTTATGGACATTTGATCAGGCCAGCGAGGCGAATGGAGCGAACTTGCAGGTCGGCCTTATTCGGGCGCCCTCCGCCGGGACTTATCCCGACCGTTATACATGGTGGCTGAGCCCGCGGGGCTGGAGCACGGTCGGCGCGGAATACGTGAAGTTTGGCTATTATTGGTTGTATTACAGATTTTGAGGCAGGATAGGTCTATGGCAAGCGTTTCAACATCGCCAGCATTAACGAATGACGCAGCAGTTCAACACGCAGATGAGATCGACCGTGGTGTCCGCTTCGGATTCGGAAAGAACTGGGCAGAGTTTCTAAGCGTTCTTGACGACGACCGGATCGAAAGAGCCGAACGGTCGCTCTGCGATATGTTGGACGTGGACGACTTTTCGGGCCGCACGTTTCTTGATATCGGATCGGGCAGTGGCCTGTTCTCATTAGCTGCAAGGCGACTTGGGGCAAAGGTGCTCTCATTCGATTTTGATACGGATTCAGTCGCGTGCACGACCGAGCTTTGCCGAAGGTATTTTCCAGACGACGATTCGTGGCAAATAGAACAGGGTTCAGTGCTTGACGACAGCTACATGGAGTCGCTGGGGCAATTCGACATCGTCTATTCCTGGGGGGTGCTCCACCATACCGGGCAGATGTGGAAGGCCCTAGAGAACGCAGGTAAAAAGGTTGGGTCCGGCGGTAAGCTTTTTATCGCTATTTACAACGATACCGGTTCTCAGGCATCTCGTTGGCGATTCATCAAATCGACCTATTGCAAGCTGCCCATCCCCCTTAAGGCGCCATTTGCTGTTCTTGTCTCATTCCCGGACGAGGGGAAACGTTTCCTGTCGTTCTTGCTCAAAGGAAAACCGCTTGGATTCTTTGAGCATTGGAAAAATTATCGGAACGCGCGAGGTATGAGCCGCTGGCACGACATTGTCGATTGGGTCGGCGGCTATCCTTATGAAGTGGCCGGGCCATCGGCGCTATTCGATTTCTTTAAGGCACGGGGCTTTGAACTTTCAGCGATAAGGTGCGACAACGTCGGTCTCGGATGCAATGAGATGGTTTTTGTTCGAAAGAGTTGAAGTACTTTAGGTCTGATTCAAGAGACCGGAGAATAGAGACAGCGGTTTATGCAAGTGACGATAGTCGCCGGAGCGCGGCCAAATTTTATGAAGGTCTCGCCGATGATCGCGGCTATCGAGTCGGCACGTGCGAGCGGAGTCAACATCGGCTATCGTCTGGTCCACACCGGCCAGCACTTCGACAAGAAAATGAGCGGCGACTTCTTCGTCGAGCTAGGAATTCCGGAGCCGGATGTAAACCTTGGCTGCGGCGGGGGCTCGCAGGCGGAACAAACGGCCGCAGTAATGGTCGCGTTTGAGCAAGAGCTTGAAACGAATCGCCCCGATGTTGTGGTCGTTGTCGGTGACGTCAATTCAACGATGGCCTGCACGATCGCGGCAAAGAAGCTCTTCGTGCCCGTTGCACACGTCGAGGCTGGAATTCGTTCGGGCGATATGACGATGCCCGAAGAGATCAACCGCATCGTAACCGATTCCATCTGCGATCATTTCTTTACAACGACAGCACATGCCGGTGAATTGTTGAAACGCACCGGGGTTGATCCGTCAATGATCCATTTTGTCGGGAATACGATGATCGACAGCCTCTATCGAAACCTGGATCGCTTGAAGAAGCCGGAACTTTGGGACAATGAGCTGCTAGAGGAAGGAAGATATTTTTTGCTGACCCTTCACCGGCCGGCGAATGTTGACGACCCGGGCCGCCTCGAAGAATTTCTCAATGCCATCCTTTCGAATACCGGCGACCGGAAAGTCATTTTCCCTGTACATCCACGAACACGAAAAACGCTCGCGGCCCTTGGGCTAAGCGACAGCAGGCTTGTCGAGACCGATCCGCTCGGTTACCTGGAGTTTATTTTTCTGCTTCGATCGGCAAAGGCAGTCATCACCGATTCCGGCGGCATCACGGAAGAGGCGACAGTTCTGAACGTTCCATGCCTTACGCTGAGAGATTCGACAGAACGCCCGGAGACCATCGAGATCGGGACGAACGAGCTTGTCGGGACCAACCCGAAGGACCTTGCTCCCTATTTACAGAAGGTGGCACGGTGCGAGTGGAAGCAGGGTAAGATCCCTGAATTATGGGACGGCCGGACATCGGAACGCATCGTGGATACACTCCTTAAGCTTTACGCGATAGATAGCGGTACACCCGTTGGGCAGCCTGCTGTCTCGCCGGAACCTGCTAAGGTCTTCGCTGGCCCGTAGAAATTGCCGTCCATGCTTTAATAGAACCATGAAAAGAAGCGACGTTCGTACCGGTTTATGCCGCTTTTTCGCTTTATCGCTTGCACTGGTTGCGTCGATGGCGTCAACTTCCTGTTCGGGATATGCATCGCAGGCCGGCTTTGAACTTGAAGACAAGTCGATCATCGTGCGAAAGGGAGGCGATCTACAGGCAGCTCTCGATAAGGCGACTCCGGGCGATACTATTTTTCTCGAGGCCGGTGCGACATTTAGGGGAGCTTTCAAGCTCCCGAAAAAGCCCGGTGCCGAATTCATAACCATCCGCTCATCGGCCGACGATCGTGAACTTCCGCCGCCGGGGACAAGACTCGATCCCGCAAAGTACAAAGATAAGCTCGCGACGATAATTTCCGACGTTCCCGGCGAACCCGCGATACTTGGTGTCGACGGAGCTCATCATTTCCGATTTATCGCTATCGATTTCGGACCGACGATCGGTGGAATGTACAACATTATTCAGCTAGGTACCGGAAGTGAAAAGAGCGTCGATGATCTTCCGCATCATATCGAATTCGACCGGGTTTGGATCCACGGCAGCCCAACCGAGGGCCAGCGTCGCGGTATCGCTGCAAACGGGCGGCACATCAATGTCGTCAACAGTCATATTTCGGAGATCAAGCGAAAGGGCGACGAGAGCCAGGGCATAGCCGTTTGGGCAAGCGACGGGCCGGTCATTATCGTCAATAACTTCATCGAGGCCGCGGCGGAGAACATACTTTTTGGCGGTGCCGGTTCGTATCTGAAGCTGGTCCCGACCGACTGCATAGTTGATTCGAACCACTTGAGCAAACCTTTGGAATGGCTGGGCACGGACTGGGTCGTCAAGAACCTGTTCGAGATAAAGAACGGCCGCCGAATAACCGTGACGAATAACTTGATGACGAACAACTGGGCGATGGGACAAGACGGAAACGCCCTGCTTTTCACGACCCGTGCTGACAATGGCAACGCGACGATCATCGAAGATATCGAATTTTCCGGCAATATCGTCCGCGGTTCCAGTGGTGGCCTGAATATTCTTGGCGGCGAAGGGGCCGGCGGCCATCGGCTGACGATCAGGAACAACATCTTCGACGATATCGGGCATGAAAAGTGGGGAGGCGGCGGCAATCTGATGAAGGTGACGGACTGGAACGGACTGGTCATCGAGAATAATACCGTCATGAACGCGGGCAGCATTGCCGTTGCCTATGGCCGGCCGGTCCGTGGTTTTGTTTTTCGATCGAACATCATTTTCGAAGGCGAGTACGGATTTTTCGGCGACGATCTTGGGCCGGGCCAAAAAGCGATCGACCGCTATTTTCCCGGCGGGACCGTGACGGGAAATATCATCATCGGCGGCAGCAAAGAAAGCTACCGTGAGCCGAACATCTTTCTTTCCGCCATCGGACAGGTGGGATTTGAGAACCCCAGTAAAGGAGATTACCGTCTCAGATCAACCAGCGCCTACATCAAAGCCGCTCCGGGCGGTAAGCCGATCGGCGCGTACTTGAATCCCAACCTGGTTGGAACGAAAGCGCCTAAGATCTACGGCTCTGCAATCGATGTTAAAGAGAGTATCATCCCTTGATCAGCCTACCCGATTGGTCTCTCTCTTAAATGAGTTGGTAGACATAGATTTCGTCGCAAATTAAGTTTCATCGTTCTTAACCGCAGTTCGATCGGTGAACCAGTCCGGCACGTTTGAGCTGGGAAATTCAGCAGGGCTGTTTCACCGACATCTACTCCCTCAGCTATTCCGGCGCCTACATCGCCGCCTCCGGACGACTGCACACCGACGCTGAGGCCCGTTCCAACCTACGTTAAGGGCGGCCGAATTCTGCGGCGTTCTGCCAGCGTTCGGGCCGCGTTCCGAGCACCGACGGAATGTGTAAGCATCTGTATACATTACACTTACACGTTCACAAGTCCGAAATTCCGCCACTTTTGCAAAAAACTTTAATTCCTACATGTTTGTAAGTTATGGAGAACAAATTGTCAAAGATCGTCACCAAAAGAAAGGCTTTCGCCTCACGCCCCGATATTATCAGATGTTGCGTAAGTGGTCAAAAATATTATGTATGCAACACGCGATAGTTGTTCTTTTGCGGGGCGCGGCAAAAAGCGGGACCGGACATGACGTTTTTGTAGTACACTTCCTTTCTCGGATACGAAGTTCTGACGAAAGGCCTGACGAAGCACACTGAGAAACTAATGTTAGGGCCATCGTATTCACTTTCGATGCTGCGTTTCCTTGAACTTCCGGCGCGACATCGCACTTGGTTCACACGCCCGTTGGTGGTGCTGTTACTTGTGTGGCCGCTTTCGTTCAACGTCGATTCAGTAGGTCAGATCAACCCCACACGAGAAAGCAAGCCGCCCATTTCGCTGCCAGATGTGAGGGCGAAAGATCCTCATTCCGCATCTCAAGCGGGGGCAGGGGAACGACAGACGAGAATTGACGCCCTGGCGGGCCGGATCGCCGCAGCGGAAACCGAGGCCGAAGCAGACGCTTTGCTCCGAGCGGAATCTGATCTAGTGAGTGTCGAGTTAGCGCAGGCGCTGTTCTTCGAAACGCTTCGATTGAGGAATACGCCGGTCCCGCGGGAAAGGATCTTGACGGTGAGTCTCCGTCTGCTTCGGTATGTCGAGCGTTCCGAAATAGGGCCGGCGCGCGGCATTGCCCAACGCGGGGCAGGCGTTGCCTACTCCAATTTGGAAAACTGGGTTTTGGCCGAGCAGCATCTTTCGGTCGCAATATCGTTGTTCACCAGACAGGGGCTCGGCGGTCGGCAGGATGTCATCCGGTCATCCCTCGACCTGGCATCCGTATACCACCGTAAAGGCGATACCCGCCGAGCACTCGAACAATATCAGAAGGTGCGCATGCTCGCTCGCGATCAAGGCGATCGCGAAAGCGTAGTACAAGCCGGCAATGGCATGGCGGCTGTTTACCTTCAGATCGGGGATTTTGCGAATGCGTATTCAAATCTTGAGCAAAGTCTTTCTGTCGCGGAGACCCTGGTGGACAAGGGCCCCGAGTTGTCAACACTTGTACAGCTTGCATCGACCTTCCTTAATCAAGGCCGACTTGGAAAGGCTGTCGAAGCTCAGGAAAAGGCTTACCGAACAGCGGTGGAGTCCGGCTCCGCCGCACGCCTGAATTACTTGTTCCAGACGGCGGTCTTGCACATCAAACTGGGAGATCTTCCGACGGCATATTTGCGATTTCGACGGGTGATAGCGGAATCGGAGAAAGGCGGTGACCAGAGCCTTTATTTTTACTCGCTGCTTAATGTCGCCCAGATCAACGAACGGTACGGACGCTACAAAAAGGCGGCCGAACTCTACCAACGCGTCATCGAGATCGCGGACGAGGGACTCAAGGATCCTTCATCGATCGCGGGTCGGATCTATGTAACCGGCAAAGTCGAGGCCATCGCCAGGCTTGCGGAAATGCGCATAAGTCGCGGTGAAGAAAGGGAAGCGATCGACCTTTACAAGCAGAACCTGGAAGTTTTGGGTTCGGCCCAGACGGCATCCGAGCCGGACCCGAGATATCAATCGAAGGAGGCCTATGCTGCACTCGATGTATCGGTTCGTACGAGTTTGGCCGACCTTTACTCTTCGCGTGGAGATCGATCTGAAGCAGAATCCCATTACTCGTCTGCGCTTGTTATCGCCGAGAAGATCCGCTCGCATTCGGGCTCAATAGATACGCTGCTTAGTATGGCCCGGCATGCGGCCATCAATGGAGAGCCTGCGATCGCGGGTGCGTACCTTGTCCGCGCGGAAACGTATGTTCAGCGGCACGGCCGGCTTGATCAGCTCGTCAAGCTGAGGACGACCGAAGCCGAGGTGCTCGTCAAACTTGGACGGCCCGCGGCGGCCGATCTCAAGTTTCAGGAAGCACTAAGGATGTCCGAATCGCTTCGGACCGATGTCACAATGCCGGATCAGCGAGCGTCGTATTTTGCGGGCCTCTTCAGACCTTTCGACCAATACATTGATTTCCTGATGGAACGTCACGCGAAGCAGCCTGATGCCGGTTTCGACAGGCGTGCCTTCGACGTAAGCGAAAGGCGTCGGGCCCGCGCACTGCTCGATTCTCTTCGGGTTGCCCGTGCGGATATTCGGCAAGGTGTAGACCGTTCCTTGCTGGAGGAAGAGGAACGGATACGCGGTCAGATGAATTCGGCGGCACGCGATCATTTCGGTGGGGTTGAGCCCCTGCTCTTTAGCGTGGAAACAGACGGCGAACATCTGAGGGCCCCTGCCGGATCTCCGAAAACCGACATATCGTATTTGGCTGCAGAACTAACACGGATTGAAACGGCAATCCGGAAACGAAGTCCCCGCTATGCAGAGCTGATGCAGCCGCGACCCCTGCGATCATATTCTATACAGGCACTCCTGGATGAAGACACGATCCTTTTGAACTACACCCTTGGAGAAAAACAGAGCTACCTGTGGGCGATCGACAGCAGATCCGTCAGCAGTTTCGTTCTCCCGCCTCGCGAAACGATCGAGAATCTGATCAAGGTGGGGTACGCGGGTATGAGCGACGACTCGATGGCGGAGGAACGGAACACCCAAGCTGTTCCTGAAGCCGAAACGTTATCCCGCGTTCTTCTCGGGCCCGTGGCCGGTCTGATGGGGGGCCGCAGAATCGTCGTGGTCGCTGATGGAGCCTTGCAATATCTTCCTTTCTCGAGCCTACCCGATCCTCGGCAGCCGGACGCGTTTGGCCGTTCGATGCTGTTAGCAAACGAAATTCAGTTCGCACCATCTGCATCGGTCGTTTCTGTCCTTCGGGAGGATTTTCGGGGTCGAGAAAAGGCATCACGGTCCGTAGCAATTTTTGCCGATCCCGTTTTTTCAGAAAACGATGAAAGGTTAGGCGGCCGCACGGATGAGCGGGAGCTGAACGAGCGGTCCGCTGAGGAGTCGATCACTCGCGATCTTTTCCTCCCACGAATTGGCAAAGACGAAGATTGGAATGGAAAACCCAATATTGCGCGTTTGCCGTTCTCGCGCCGCGAAGCGGATGCGATCTTCGATAGCTCGCCCGCTGGAAGTTCGATCAAAGCAGTTGATTTCGAGGCCAGCCGGGAGCGGATGGCGAGCATCGATCTGTCCGCGTACCGGATCGTCCATTTCGCGACTCACGGCATCCTGAACAGCGAGCAGCCTGAACTTTCCGGAATAGTACTTTCACTGGTGAACGAAAAGGGCGAGCCGGTGAACGGGTTCCTGCGGCTGAATGAGATCTACAACATGAAGCTTAATGCGGATCTCGTGGTACTCAGTGCTTGTCAGACGGCCCTTGGGAAAGAGGTTAGGGGTGAAGGGCTGATCGGCCTGACGCGCGGGTTCATGTACGCCGGCACCCCGAGAGTTGTCGCGAGCCTATGGAAGGTGGACGACGTGGCGACGGCGGAGTTGATGAAGATCTTTTATCAGAAAATGCTGAAGGAAAAGATGCGCCCGGCGGCGGCCTTGCGTGAGGCGAAGATCACGATGATGAAGCAAAAGAGGTGGGCCGCGCCCTACTACTGGGCCGCCTTCGAGCTCCAGGGCGACTGGCGTTGAGCGGACTTGGCCTTTTCGCTTTCGCCCCCAACGACAGCCCTCAATTGCGGGATGGTCAATGGGTAGTGCTTCGCGATGAGCTCACCGGGCGATTCCCGTGACCTGGTCGACTATCAACTGCCAGCGGCCGTCGCGCTTTTCCCATACGTGGACACTGCGGAAAGAATTTCCGAAACGCTTGGTGCCGTCGGCGAGTGTTGTAACTGCTCTCCCCGTCGCCGTTACAATCGCGACATTCTTGAAAAGCCTGATACTCTGGTTAGAAATGACGAACTTCAGCGTGGAACCCACGGATACTTTTCGTTCCCGACTTGCCCGCTGCGCTTCGACATCCTGATCCCTTGTATACACTCGCCCGCTTGGGCCGACGTGGTAACTGTCGTCAGCAAGCAAATACCCGATCCTTTCCGCGTCGGAGTCCTCATTGATCCTGTTCCACTCGACCTCAAGCTGCTCGATCTCTCGAAGGTCGGACAAATGGGAGGCAGCCTCGTTCCGTTGGCCAAAAGTAGCCATGGTCACCAGCAAGAGAGAGAAAATTATCAAGAAAGGTTTAAACATAAAGCCTCCGCTTACAGAAAATGTCAGTAAATAGCAACCTATTTTGCCTTCGAATAAACGTAGATCACACCGATCATCAAGGCAAACCCCGCACCGACGCCGAGCACCACCTTGGCTGTGTTCGGCCAGCCTCGTTTTTTCACATTCTCAACGTCGCGGTAAGAAATTATGCTCGACTGGGTTTGTTTGTCCAGAGTGACATCGAATGAATCATCCAAAATCTGGCTGATGCTGCCTCTAAGTTTCTTCCCGTCTTTGAGGAATACTGTAACCTTTGCACCGGCCCCTAGCTTGTTGACCTGGGCCTTGATCCGCTGATCACCCGTGGAAGACTCTGACTGCCCTAATAAAATCTGTGCATTTGCGAAAAACAAGATCGCTCCGAGAAAAAGAATAGTCGCTTTGCTAAACATTGTTCCTCCAACCTGACTCACCAGCCTGCCGCGGCCCGTTCGCGAAAAGCCGCTATCGTCATCAAGACGAATATGATCACCGCGGTCTCATGGTAAATTAACGTGGACTATTTAGAAAAACGGGCCCCAAATCATCCATCTTAGCGAGAGCTACCACAATGACCACGACGACCACAACAGCTCCGATACCGACGCCAAGGCCGATCTTGGCGGCGTTCGACCAGCCACGCCTTTTTACGTTCTCAACGTCGCGGTAAGAGATGATGCTCGACTGGATCTGGTTTTCCAAAGTGACATCGAATGAATCCTCGAGTATTTGACTGATGCTGCCCTTCACCTTGGTCCCGTCTTTAAGAATTACAGTTACCTTCGCACCAGACCCAAGCTTGTTGACCTGGGTCCTGATCCGCTGGTCGGCCGCCATCGCGTCTGATTGGCCCAGAAGCATACTGGTGTTTGCGAACAACAAGACAATCGCAAGAAATAGCCTTAACGTATTGTTGGACATTGATCCTCCTGATCACTCTGACTGGCCTAAAGCCCTTGTTCTATTGCCTATCGATATGTAAATAGTACTCGCGTATCGTCTCCATATTTCCGTCAGCCGAGCGCCCCTCGAGCACAACAATATAGTCCTTACGTGACAACGAGTTTGCCGGAACAGTAACGGCAAGGGTTTTCGTGCCTGCGGTCGCAGCCGTCCTTAAATTCGATGCGCGCCACACCGTGCCTCCTCCGACCGTGGAAATTCGAACTGAATAAGTGGAATAAGCCCCGCCGCCGAACACCATACGGATGACAACGTTCTGCGTGGCTGAACCTATCTCGGCGGTATTTCGTCTGTTAGCGGACCGCGACGCCGAATCGAGCGTCACAGTTTCGGTACGCACGCCGGCTATTTCGGTCCTTGGATCAGGTTGTTTCTGGAGTTCGGGAGTCGGCACAGGCACGCCCTTGGTCGCAACATCGGGGAGCTTCGATTCCGGCGAATCCTTGTGCGACATTTGAGGTGCTCGCGGGGTCGGGGAGGAACCTGGAATCTGAGCGATCGTGTCCGAGGGAGTTGCTCGATCGGGGTTGACCGGCACCTCGCGTTCCTCAACCGGATTCAATTGTGACGGTTGATCACCGCTCTGGTGGGCGATGCTTTGGGAATTGCCATCAGTTTCCGGGCCATCCGGCCCCTTGACTAGAATTGGAGTTGTCTCCGACGGCACAGGAGGCTCGACCTGGGAATCCGCAATATTTTCAGGGATTTCTGGCTTAACGAGCGTCCACAACCCAACAGCCAGGACGGCAACAAGTATCCCGGCGGCTGCGAACCTGAACGGAGTGAAGATCATTCTTAGGCTCTCAAGGACACCCGCCGGTTTAGGCGGGGCGACGACCGGGTCGGACACGGGTACCCGCGATCGGTCGGCAATGCTCGAGATCGAATCGACAAAATCCCTTGACTCGGCTAGTCGCTTCCTGCGTGAGTTGGTTGAAAGGAAGTGGGGCTCCATGCGGCGGCGTTTTTCGGGATCCAATTCGTTTCGTGAGTAAAGGTCGAGAACCTCGTCCTTGACAGCGAGAAAATTGTTAAAGAAAGAATCGTCGTCGAAATACGCGGTTTCGAAACGCTCTTGCTCAGCCTCGGTCAGCTCGCCGAATAGATAGCGCTCGCACAATTCTTCATCGAACGGTAGATTGGCCGATGTGCCGTTTTCATTTGTTGTGCTCATATGATCGCACCTCGTTTTAGCGAGCGGGAAATGCACTCGTCGGTGCATTTTGCCACTTCCCGGCGCAGGCGGCTCGCCCGCAGACGCAACGCGTTCATCGAAGAATTTAACCGCTCCGCTTGCCTTCTGCGCTGCTCGATCTTCGCGCCTTTCTCTTCTCGATAATACTCAATGATGAAAATGCGCGTGCTCTCAGCGAGCTGACTTAGACACTCATCCAGGCAATCGAGCTTTTGCTCTAGTTCGATGCGGGCTTCGTCGGTGCCGTTATTAGAGTGGCGGTCCGCCACAGTTCTCTCGTCCAGCTCGACCGGTTGTTTCGAGAGGCCCCGCGACGCCTCGATCCAGACGTACCGGGCAACGCCGTAACAATAATTACCAAAATTATGGATCGTCTCGCCCTCGGTGATCTTGCGCATGACCCGATCGAAGGTCTCGTCGGCATGTTCTTCGGGGGTACTGCTGCCGCGCGCTTCGAAGAATTCCAACAGTTTGCGTCGCGTGATCTCGTAATGCCGCCCCGCACGTTCGCGGTCGGGGTCGAGATTCGCAAGAAGAAGGTCGAATGCTTCCGGCGTGACTGTCCATGTCGAGGCACGAATACCCATTGGATCTATTAGCTAGCCTTTCCGGTATGCGGCGACGTTATGACTATTTGAGGATCCAGCTCCCATTCGTATATCCAGCCGTTCGTTGATGTCTTGGAATCATATATCCAATCGAGGCGCGTTTGGGCCTTTACGAGCGCGCCGTTGCTTGTGTCGAACCAAAAGGTGACGTTGGCCCGAAGCTCGTGGGGCCCGGGCCGCAGCATTTCAGGCGAAATGCCGTTGTAGTTATACACTCGGAGTGTCCTCCCGTTCACGGTTTCCTCCCTTTGGTAAGTAACAACGGCGGCCTGATTTGCGTGGCCGAGCGCAAACGCGGGATCCATAAGCTTCATGGAATGTCTCATCGCCGCCGCTGCTGCGGAGTTGTACTTTGCCCTCAGCTCTGTGTACTTCTTCACGTCGTTTTCAGCCAATGCCTTTTTTTCGGCCGCCGACCGTTCGGCTTCGGCCGCTTTGTACTCATCCTTTGTCTGAACCGTCCACGGGCCGTCGCCCGACAATTCGTAGATCGAATTCCCCGCGATCACAGCTTGAGCTACGGAGCTGCGGCCGTTGCCGCTGACTGTCGTTCGAACGTATCCGCGACTGCTCACTTCCGTCGTGGTTACCATATCCGGCTGCGGTATTGTGCGGGTTTGCGTAAAACGATATGAGCTCCCTCGCGTCAATTCACTGTTTACCCTAAGTCCGTCTCTTAGCATCCGAGTGAAGTCGGCGAACCGCACAAAACTTCCTTGCCCGAGCAAAGCCGGGGCAAAAACCGAAAAACTCAACGCGAACATTAGGAGTCTCATACCTATTGCAGCGATTCGCGTCCTGCGTCGGATCGCCCAAAGTCCAACTTTACCTAATAGTCTTTCTTCATTTAACATAGGCTGGGGCTTCAATGCGGATCGAAGGGTCAAGCTCCCACTCCTGTATCGATTGCGTTCCCGCACCCGTTTTCCTGTTGATCTGCACGTCTTCTAATTTCACCAATCGACCGCTATCCGCCAGCCAGTATCGATTCGTTTGTTCCAGTTCGAACACGGTGCCGGGTTCCTTGCCTGGGTTCGAGGAAAATATAGTCCTTACGTATATCAGCAACACCTCTCCTTTGAACACCGCTGTCCCGACCTTGAACTCGAACGTTGCTTCCGGTCTTAAAAACCTGAAAGTGCCGGGAGGTCCGGTCCTGGTGGTTTCAAACGGAGCTGCGGGCGGTATTGCCAACCCGTAATGTTCGCGGTCCTTACGTTGCCAGGCCCCGCGATTCCATCTGACAAATGTATCGTGGCCGACCGAGATGCTTTCCTGCTCAGATTTCTGATAAGGCGAATCAACGATCGTCAAATGCCGAGAGGATCCCACCGTGTCAAATTCCCGGATCTCCGAAACTCGTCCGAGTGGCTTTCCCTCGCCGTAATTCGACACTATGCTTTTCGTGATCCGCCTTGCCTTTCCCTGCCACTCCGCCGGCGGACGACTGAACCCTTGCATCCCCCGGTCGAACATGTGAACGCTCACCGTTTGTTCCGCGCCTACACCGCCGGGACGCTCCACCTGAGCCTCTGCGATGCCAAGAGCCCACATCAGTATTGTTAGAATGATCAGTGGTCTCATCTGCTTTTCCTGAACCCGTCTGGGAAAGGATCGATCTTGACCGTCGCAACCGCGATGGCAACTATCGTAATAACCGCAGCCACGCCAATTCCGGTTCCCAAAGCTATCAACGATGCGTTCGACCAGCCGGCCTTTTTAATTCTGGCTACAGCATCATAATCGAAGGCCAACGGCTGCTCTCCTGGCTTTCTCACCAGCTCAAACGAATTGTCGCCGATGCGGCTTACAATTCCCTTGATCTCCGTCCCGTTAAGGAGCTCTATTTTTACTTTCTTCCCAACGCCTTGACCCAAGACGAAAGATCTGGCAATCGCAGCCCGCCGGGCCGATGCCGTAGTCCCTTGAGCCTGCGCGAGGTGCAAGCTGGTAAACGTGATCGTCAGGAAACAGCCTAAAACGATCGAGATAATGGTCCGGTGCATCTAAGGTCCTCCGTTCGGCCTGGATATTCGGTCGAAGGCGTTCCGGACAGAGATGGATCCGTCAGCAAAATTAAGATCCCTTGCGAATTCGATCAAAGTCAGGCACTTCGTTCTGAGGTACTCCTTGGGGCCGACCTCGCTGTGAGAGTTTCGCAAAAGCCCTTCCGCGTCGCTTTGATCCCTTAAACATACCGCCGCCGGATCGCCTTCCCTATTAAGTGAAGAAACAGAGGAATCATGTCAACGCCAGTCGCCCTGGAGCTCGAACGCGGCCCAGTAGTAGGGCTCCGCCCACCGCTTTTGCTGCATCATCGCGATCTTCGCCTCACGCAAGGCCGCCGCCGGGCGCATCTTTTCCTTCAGCATTTTCTGGTAAAAGATCTTCATCAATTCGGCGGTTGCGACATCGTCCACCTTCCACAGGCTTGCGACAACTCTGGGGGTTCCGGCGTACATGAACCCACGCGTCAGGCCGATCAACCCTTCACCGCGCACCTCTTTGCCCAAAGCTGTCTGGCACGCACTCAGCACCACCAGGTCTGCATTGAGCTTCATGTTGTAGATCTCGTTCAGCCGCAAGAACCCGTTCACCGGCTCGCCCTTCTCATTCACCAGCGACAACACGATCCCCGAAAGCTCAGGATGCTCACTGTGCAGAATACCGTGGGTTGCGAAGTGGACGATCCCGTATTTCGTGAGGTCTGCATTCAGAAGCTTTTCGCGATCAGCGTTGAAGTCGAGAGCCTTAAGTGAATCCCTCGACAGCGCGGAGGCAAATATCTCTTCAGCTTCCTTCCGCGTGAATGGAAGACGTGGAATTGATAAAGATTCTCCTGGTTTGCCTATAAAATTGAAAGCCCGTTCCAGCAATATCCTGTTCAGATCGGGTTTTGCGGGTCCGTTGATTTTCGGTTGCTCTGCCCTGACGGCTGGCAGCCGCTCGTCGGTTTCCGAAAATACCGGGTCTGCAAAGATCGCGATAGTTTTTGTCGGCGGCTTTCGATCAGATATATCGCGACGTTGAACATCGAGCACGGAAGCCGAAGGTAAATTAACGGTCTCGAACTTGACGGCCAACGGCACGGAATCTGTATTTTGCTTCCCATTCTTCGAATTGGATTCCGGCGGCAGTGGCAGAGAACCGAACGGGAGATACTGCAAAGCGCCGTCCGAGACAATTACCAATCGCTTGCCTTTCAATTGCGAAAGAACACTAGGGGGTAATAGTTTTCGGCTCAAGGGCGAGGCGACTTGGGTAAATTCCGCAGCGATTGTTTCGTCCGATGCCCAGCGCTTTCCGTCATTAAGCAAACCTACAACACGTCGCACATCATTCTCGAGCTCGGCCCGACCGGGGAGCTCATAGTTTTTCAGTGAAGTAGAGGTGACAACCCACAAAAAACTACGTTTGCCGCCCAAGGCATACTCGAGCAGAACCGTGTCGGCCTGAAGCAGATCGCGTTGTATTTCGCTTGCAGTCAGGGGCTGCGGCTGAGTCAATGCAGCATAACGAGGACTTTTCAAACGAATCTGCGCTTGGTTATTGCGATATTCAAAGGTGAGCGAATCGATCTCTTTTTTCAGCGCGGCGGCCTGTTCGGCGGTATATTTACCACTCCATAGTCGCGTTTGTTGTTCAGCCCTCTCGTTGAGTTGTTTCTGCAGCGTGCGCTCACGCTCTAATAATTCGGGCACAGCGCCTTGATCAATTTGCGTACGCGATTCGTTCAGGAGTTCTAGCAGCGAACGCGCTCTGCGGCGTTGGCTTATCTGGAAAGCCTGGACGTCATGGCCTTCTGCAGGCTGTTCGCTGTGCATCTGCATCAAAAGATCGATATAGGCTTCATACGTTCCCTCGTGCGTGGCAAAAAAGGCTGAGCGTGTATCCTGTCCGGCAATGCTGGCGCGGGTTAATTCGATTGCGACGATCGCCTCTTCAAATGCGATCCGTGATTTTTCGAAATGCTTCAAGCCATGATAAGCAAGGCCGACCAAATAAAGTGCACGGGGAAGATCTGTGCGGTTGCCGATTTCTCTTAGCAGTGCTGCGGCCCGTTCGGCAGATTCTAGGGCCTGCACGAACTCGCCTTTCCCGGCGTAGGGATAAGCAATATTAATTAGCGCGGTCGCGATTTGAGACTTATTTCCGATTTCTTCGCTTAGTCTTAGAGTCTTTCGGCGGTATTCAAGCGCTTTGTCGTGATCGCCTTGTATTTGATAGAGGTTGCCGATCGCTTCCATTGTGAAAACGATCTGCCTTTTATTGCCGCCCGCTTCGTTCAACATCAAGCATTTTTTATAAATGTACATCGCTTCCGCGAATTTCCCTTCCAGATACAAAATGCCGCCGATTTTCTCGAGAGCATTCGCGATCAGAGCTTGGTTTTTTAGTTCTTCGGATAAAATCAGACTTTCCTTATAAAACTCCGACGCCTTCCCTCTGTTTCCTAGTGCATGATGAAGTAGTCCATACGTCATAAAAATATGCGCCTTCAGCTCTTTGCTATCCAAGGATTCACTGATGGAGAGGGCCCTTTCAACATATTCCATCGAGTTAGTGAACTCGCCGAGCAGCCGGCTGTTGAGGGCCATTAAATTGAGCGTCCAGGCGCTATTAGATTTATGGCCTGCCTCTTCACTTAGAGCCAAAGCCTTTCGGTTGTATTCTAAAGACGTCATGAAATTGCCTTGAAGAAAATAGACTTGGCCGATAGCATACAAAGCAGTAGCTTGCGCTGGCTTACTACCCGTTTCTTGAAAAATAATTAGGCCTTTCTGATAAGCTTCGATGGCGTCTGCGTAGTTGCCCGTGTGTAGATGAATCGATCCGATGTTGTATAGACTGCTGGCGACTCTTGACTTGACACCTAATTCATGAAAAAGTACCTGGCATTTCTGAAAAGCTTCGATGGCGTCTGCGTACCTGCCCGTTTGTTGATGAATTGATGCGATGCTATGAAGTATGTCGGCGGCCCGCCCTTTGTTACCAAGCTCTTGAAATAGCGTGAGACTTCGCTCGTAAAATTCGAATGCCTGTGGCAAATGCTTTTGTTGCTGATGGATCTCTCCAAGATATAGGAGGCTATCCGCGAGTCTTACGTTGTCGCCTAACGATTCTCTAAGTTCTAGACTTTGCCGTAAGTACATTAACGCTTGATTTAATTCCCGCTGGTTGAAGAGTACAACCCCAATGTTATAGACCGCGTCCGAGACACCGATTTTGTCGCCAATTCGTTCTGCCAGTTGTAAAGTAAATTGAGAGACGATGAGAGACGATGGGAATTTGTTTTGATCGCGCAAACGTCGCCCGTGCCCATTCAGTTCGCGAATCAACTCTACCGTTACGAGGTCTTTGTCTTTGACCAGCATCGCCGCTCGCGCTTCTTCGGAATCGGCGAAAACCAACGCCGCCGCAAAGCATTTTACCTTGTCTCGATCTTTCTCCTGCGAGGTCGCCGCTCGTATCGCCTCAATGCGTATCTGATAGCGTCCCGTCGTCGTCTTTTCTCGCGGACGCACTTCGATTCGATAGCTACCCGACCCGTTGGCGACAAACGAAAGAGCCTCCGATCCTTTTGAGCCGTTCGGACTATCTACTTCCGCTAGACGTTCGCCTCCCGGCGCAAAAAGCACTAGTACAACGCCTACTGTGCGTTGTACGACAACGACGGAAACGAATTGTCCGGCTTTCGGCTCCAATGTATAGAGGTGAATATCCCCGCCTTTTAACTCCCCTTCAATTGGCTTGTCGGGTTCGAGTAACGACGGTGTCTGTGTTGTCGGATCGATATTGGTTTGGGCGAAGCTAAGGACCGCATGTTGGGTAGCAAGCAGAACAATACAAATCAGGCGAACCGTCACAATTGGGGAAATGGTATTTCGGCAAACTTGCATTAGGTTCAGGCCAACCGGTTCGGCTGAAAATATACTATTTCGGGCGATTTTTCAGCGCGAGTTTATCAGACTTTCTCCAACAATCAATCTTTTTTTCGCTGTTAGAAGCTAACCGTAACCGAGACCAGTCGAGAAAGCCGCGCGTCCATTTCTGGCGATATCCTGGAGGCGCATCCTGCTCCAGAGTGTTTACGGCCTCGTCCCATTCTCAAATCCAAGATTCACTGTCTGCCTTACCTCTTTTTTCTTCGACATTCGGTTCGGGGTATCCATCTGCATTTCCGCGGCAGAAAGTTGGTTTGTGACGGCCACGTCCTTGCCCACGACCTCGAGTTTCACGTCATCGACCCAAACGCGGCCGGTGCCGCTTAGGAGGGTGCCGAACAGTATGTTGACAGTTTCCGGTGGGACGTCCAGCACAACCTCGTATTGCTTCCAGTCGGTTGTGCCTTTGACCGCTCGCGGCATCATATTGTCGAAACCGAGAAGCCGCTTTTCGCCGTCGAGGCGCATCCACAGACCGGCAGCTTCAGCAGTGTCGGTCTTGAGCCAGCCTGACAGACGAACGCGTTTTCCTAGATAATCATCGGCGGCGATCGCTTGAGCGAGTGAACCAAAGCCTTCGGCCGGTCCGCACGCGAACGCAAGCAACGCGCTTGCGTTTCCACTGCGTTTAACGGCGGTGTCCACCATCATCGAATATCGTTCTGCATTGCCGATCGGCGTTCGGATCCAGCCGGCCGGCATTCCCGCAACAACCTCCGGGACCGGTTTCGGAAGATCGGAACTGTGCTCGGCGACCAGTTTCCACCGGCCGTCGCGTTTCGCGAAAATGTTCGTGTAGCGTTCCTCAATCTCGCGGACCATGGATCCGCGGGTCATTTTTGTGACGATCTTGTAGTTCGCGATCGCGGTGTCGGCACCGGCCGCAATTACTTTTAGATCATCGATCTGGTATGAAAACTTCGCTCTGTCAGCTTCGGGCGTTTTGAAGTATGCACGAAACTGCCGATTGGCGAGCTCAAATCTTTCGTATCCATTTCGCTCGCTGTAATAGAAACCATCATCCGCCGGCAGCGCCATTACCGCTGCCTCATCGCCCCTGTGCCAGGCATGGTAGTAGTCCCGCACGACCTTCGCGATCTCAGCTTCCACCGTGCCGTTTTGCGCCAGAGTATCTTGAACTCCGCAAGCCGCAAGTAGTCCCAACATCACAATTAGGAAGATGTTTTGTTTCATTTCTTTTCTCCTGCCCTTGATCGGGTCATTGTATTACCGCTTGTTATGGTTCGATCACGAGGGTCGCGACCACTCCAGCATGATCCGACGGCCGCAATCCGGATGGCGTTATATCGGCAACCGGATCCTCGCCAACTACGTCGGAGCTAATTCCGCGTATCGCCCCGCGAGTGAGGATCAGATCGATCCTTTGCGTCGGAGTAGTAAAGATTGACGGCTCCGTCAAAAACAGCGCCCATGTGTAACCAGGATCAGTCGGATTTGTCTTTTCCCAAACATCAGCATAGCCGGCACCTAGCATTAGGTGGTAGGTCGGCCCACCCGCTTCGGCGTCTGAGTTGAAGTCGCCGGCCAGAATGACCGAAGAGCTGGTCGCCGCAGGTGTCTTAATCAGTTCTAAACCTTGAACGAACTGAATGCCCGGGTGAAATGATTCCAGATGAACGTTAATGAACCTGTAGGTTTTTCCGCGCATCTTGACGTCCACCGATGTCCAGCCTCGCGGGATAGTTACGTTGCCGAAGATCGCGGGCAAGGTCAGAAGGGTAGTGAATGTCTGAGCCTGGGATCCTTCGAGTTTGAACTGCGAATTTGCCAGATCGGTCCGGGCAAGTATTACGACTCGATCAGTATAGCGGACATCAGCCACTATCGCCGCTCCGGCAGCGGGCAGTTCGGCATCCAGATTCGTCTGCACCGCCACGGGACCGTAGCTCAGGCCTCGAGACGCTAATTCGTCTAACAGCATTTGAAGAAAATCGTAGGCGACCGATGTGGCCGGTGCCTCATCGCCAAATGGCCCTGTCCGCCATAATGCCACCTCTTGTAGACCGACCAGAGTCGGCGATCCGGCTTCGATCTGGTCCGCGATCGCGTTGATACGTTCCGCGGGGTTGCTGGCCTGAACATCACCGAATGCCTCCGCCACTTCCGTCACGAGTTCGGGAAATGACTGTGCGGCGAAGATCTCTGAGAAATCAGTGCCGGGATACATGTTATAGGTCATAACCACCAATTCACGGTCGCGGCTATTCGCATAGGTGGCCGGTAAATTGAGACACAACAGAGCAATTGAGATGGTGAAAGCGAAAATGCGTCGCGGGGTAAACATAGCTATTAAATCCTCCTGTAATATCGGATCATTACCGATGGTTTTCGAGATTTGAAAGTAAGAACCTCGTGACTCACGCTAAACCCGACTTGCCCAAACAATCGCATGGCAACTGAAGTTCCTCACCCGATGCGGGCGCGCTGGGTCACTTCCAACATAGGTTTAAGTTTTTCTTTAGCCGCTTCGGCGAAAGCTTTGGCACCTTCCACGTTGGGGTGCCCGATGGCCGCCAGTTCGCACATTCGGACTGCCAGTTTTCCGTAGTGGTCGTGTTTCAGCTCCTCAAATACCTGAGGGCAGATCTCTTTGCGTTCTAGATAGCGTTCGTCTGCAGGCAGATTGTCTTGGTCCGTTGCCCACAGCATCGATCTCTTTGTACCAAAGCAGGTTTCGTCTGTGATCGGCGATCTGACGAAGGCCACTCTCGGAACCTCGAAACGGGTGTTGATCCGTTCGATGGCCTCTCCGATGGCCCGATTCGACTCGTTCAGCCACAGATCAGACCGCTCCGCCATCTTCTTCCTCAGGATCTTGAGAAACTGCCTGCTGGCGGCGTTCGTGAGCGTGAACTGCAACGGGTGCGGAAACTTGATCGCCTTGAACAGGTACCTCGCGATCTTATTAATGTCGCTTTTTGTTGAGATGATCGGAAAATAACCGACGACCGCGAAAGTGGCGTTCGGAAAACTTTCGGTCGCCTCTTCAAGCAGCGTGAACATCGAGTTACCGCAGTATTTGTCGATCCTCTCGCGCAGAACCTTTTCCTTTACGAACGGGTTTACCGTGTTCGCGACCAAAACATCCGTGATCCCGCCGGAAAGCATGACCAGATCAACGTCACGCGGATCGGCGCATTCCGTTCGGGCGACCTGGACCTGCCTTCGAACGCTCGGCTGCGAGATGTTCGCTTCCGGATGGTGGAATTTGTTTACGTCGTCACCTACGGCGTTCATTTTTTCCAATTCCTCGGGGTGCAGATCTATTCGCGAGCCCGAATGCGCTTTCACCACAAGGTTTACGGGTCGGGAATTCCGAAAGCAGTCGCTCTCCAGCCACTCTTTCACGAGATAGTAAGTCTTGTTTTCCTTCAGCAACCCTTGTCCGGATATGTGCGAATCGCCAACTACAAGCATTTCGAAAGGCCGGTCGCCGCTCGCGGTTGGCCCCCAGTGCCCCGGCAAAGCGCTTCGTCCTACGGCCAACACCGTCGCGGCAGCTCCGAATTGACGAAGAAAATAACGCCGAGAAATCTGGTTCATTTGGCTGGCTCCTTGCGCTGAATGCGGATGGAATTGCTGAACGCGCCAGGTGTACTGACATTTGAGGCGATGAACTTTTGCATGTTTTTGGACGAGTCGGTAAACAGTATCTCGCCGTCGATCATCGTGTATCGGACCGCAGTCGGGTTATTTTCGAGGAATGGCTTGAGCCATTTCGGTTCGAGATAGGAAAGTTGGAAAGTTCGTCCTTCGTTCGAGACCTGTACAAATGAATGGACGGGCAAAATGTGTCCTTTAAAGAAATCGTTTCCCGAGAGATGGGACTTCACCGGGGCAATGTCCAGGAAAGTCCTTCCTTCGATCTTCAGCAGCCGGGCCTTGAACTCCCCCAGTTTTCCGTCCTCATCGGTGTGAACCAGCTTATAAACCTTCTCGTCAGAGAAGGTGAATTCCCACGTCTCAGTTTTTTCATCGTCCGTCCAGACGCCGAGAAGCGCCCTATCAAAGATCAGATCCTGTTCCGTGTACAGCGGATTCACCGACGGAACGCACGCGGTCTGGAACACAAGTAATGCCACTAAAACTATCGTATGTGCTTTCATCATAGTCTTACCTCTCCTAACGTTCGGCGATCCCTTGATCCCTGGGTTTTGTTTGTTCTCTATGTCAAAGTGCGATTGCATGGAAAACGTGTCATCGATTGCTTTCACCGTGTGCTATGCTACCGAACGATCAGAACCTAGTCTTGAATTGGGCGTGAATTAACGGTGAATTAACAGTGAACCGAGACTTAAGTGACCGGAGAACAGGTGTTTACAGGTTTGACGAATTCGAGTTGGACCTGGGCAAAGGACTGCTGTTATTCGAAGACCGCCCCGTGCCGCTGCAATGGAAGACGTTCGAAGTTCTTTGTGAACTAATATCTTCCGGCGGCGACCTAATCCCCCGCGAGGAATTGATAGAGCGCGTTTGGCCCGATTCGTTCGTCGAGGAGAACAATCTCTCGCAGCACATCAGAGCGCTTAGAAAAGCTCTTGGCGACGGAGAAAATGGAAACAGGTTTATCGAGACTGTTCCAAGGAAGGGCTTCCGCTTTCTCCCGGTGGTCGAGGAAGTGCACTGGCGCCCGGAGAGCGCCCTGGCCGTTCATGAACCGGCCCACGTGCGACATTCCGCAAGCGATCTTGCATCAACCAGCCGCATACGGCCGCCGGGCTCGGTCAATCGTCGCCGCTTTGCTTTGGTCCTTCTCGCGGTGGCGTCTGCCGCGGCTTTTTTTGTATGGAACAACTGGGAGGCCTCGAGCGAAGAGCGGTTCAGGTACGCCAATCAGATCAGGCTCGCTGCTCAGGCGCTCGAATCTTCAGATCTGCCGCTTCTGAACAAATTGTTGGAAGACGCAAGACCGGGATTCTTTGAAGCAGACCAGCGCGGCTTCGAATGGGCCTATCTTGCACGACGATCCAAGGAACTATCCTCGGCGCCTCAGGCGATCATGATTCAACATAGTGCTGTGGACAGCGTGGCTTATTCACCCGACGGCAAACTGCTGGCTACGGCAGGCATGGACATGGTCATTCGGCTATGGGACGTCGCAACCGGCCAGCAGATAAAAACCTTCGAGGGGCATAAAGGCTGGCTGGTTTGGGTCGCCTTTTCACCGGACGGGAAGCGTCTGGTTTCGGGAGCATTCGAAAGATCGGCCAAAGTGTGGGATGTCGAGTCTGGGCAGGTCATTTCCACTATCAACGGCGAAAGCGTCGGGATCGGATGGTTTGCGTTCCTGCCGGACGGAAAGACGATCGCGGGTGCGGACGGTGACAAGATCCGATTCTGGGATACCGAAACCGGAGCTCAGAAACGGATGACGAGCGGACACGCCGAATACATGGATGCCAAGCCCCCGCTGGCATTATCAAATGACGGCAGGCGTATAGCCGCTCGAACGAACGATCAAGCCGTCGTCGTGTGGGAATTGAACGGTCAACGGGCCTCCTCGTTTCGACCCGATGTTGGCGGGCTTTTTGACCTTAAGTTCTCACCGGATTCTTCGATGCTGCTGGCCGGCGGCGATAGCGGAAGGACTGAGCTTTGGAATGCGAACACCGGCGAGCGATTGCAGGAATTCCTAGGCCATTCTGCGAAGATACGTGACGTCGCGTTCTCGGCCGACGGACGCTTCATCGCAACCGGCAGCGAAGATAATACGGTAAAGCTCTGGGATCCGGAAAAGGGGATCCTGCTTGCCACGCTTTCCGGACACGCCGACGACGTAACGGCACTAGCCATTTCACCAGACGGATCGAGTGTAGCATCGGGAACAGGCCAGGACGATATTGTGAGGATCCGGAAGGTGCCGGCGAATTTAAGGTTAGGGATACTTTCGGGCCATTCGAAACCGGTGGGCAAGGTATCATTTTCACCCGACAGCAAGGCCCTGGTCTCGGCGAGCGAAGACGGGACGGCGAAACTGTGGAATGTCGAAACTGAGACTGATATCCTTGCCCTGAAAGGACAAACCAGATCGGTAAATTTTCCGGTTTTCTCTTCATCCGGGAACCTAATTGCGGCGGGGGACGATGATCAAAAAATAAGACTTTGGGAGGCGGGCACTGGTCGTGAAGTGATGACGATCGACACACCCAAGCCGGCCACAAATCTCGCCTTCTCTCCGGACGAAAAGCTGCTTGCAACGGGCCATTGGTTCCACGACAGGTCCGTTCGGCTGTGGGATGTTGGAACCGGCGGGCTTGTATGTTCATTTGAAGCACACAAGGCTGGGCCGGGGCAAATTGAGTTCTCGAGAGACGGTGAAACCCTGCTCACTTCGGCACTTGACGACAGTTTTGTCCGGCTTTGGGAAACAGTTTCCTGCCGAGAGATCTGGTCATATCAGGGCGAGACGGGCGCTGCTTTATTTGCTCAGTTTGCTCCGGACGGAAGGCCGCTTGCACTCCAGGTCATAAACGACTTCCGAAGCTTGAAATTGATAGATCTGAGAGCACGTAAAGACATTGCAACCTTCAGCGGCCACCAGGCAGAATTGAGCGGAGCCAGCCTTTCGCCGGATGGAAACCGTCTGTTCACCAGCGATTCAGAGGGCTTGATAAAAATTTGGGACGCCGTGACAGGCCAGGAGTTGCTAACGATCAAAGCAGACATGGGCAAGGTCGAATCGACGGCACTCTCACCCGACGGCCAGGTTCTCGCCGCCGCCGGAAGCAACGGCACGATACGACTGTGGCGAGCGTCGGTAACCGATTAATTGTACAGTCTAGGTCCTTAGATCGGGCGCATTGACGGCGTCAACGCTCCTCATGCAAGATGGCGGGCCCAATCGGGTTGAAAGCGCTGAAACAGCCGGGAAGTACGAAACGGCCGGCAGGGAAGGTACACATTTACGCCCAGATCTCGCGGCGGTGAGATCGGCATTCAGGACAGCGAATATTAAAGGCGAAGCGTCGACGCCTCTAATTGATCATTAGATAAAGTCTCCTCCAGAGTGCAGCTCCATCCGACGCCTGTTTGAACCCTTGAGGGGACGCGGCCGCAGCGTATTCCGGCCCCGCCGGTGCGGGGCATTGGGCCTGAATGTAGATAGTGTTGAACCGCGACGACGCCCGCAGGGTGAAGTCAACAGGCTGCGATTCGTTCAGCCGAACGAATGTCGCCGTTACCGGATCGTGCGTCCCGAACGTGAACGCGGGTACAGTGACGTTCGCGTTCGTCGAACTGACGACCGTGTACCCCTGCAAGCCCGCCCCCGAGTTGATCGTATCGACCGTGACCGAACCCGGCCCTGCCGTGATCGCCTGGTACCAGGCCGCCGCTCCCGGATACACCTCGGTCACCGTGAGCACGGGTGTGCAGGTGCCGCTCGGTGTTGGCGTCGGAGTTGGCGTCGGAGTTGGCGTCGGAGTTGGCGTAGGCGTAGGTGTAGGTGTCGCGGCACACGTAGGAGTAGCCACTGATCCAACATCCTGAAGTGTGGTTCCATCAGTCGGGTCAAAAGGAACATTCTTTGTAGTTTGGCTGGTGAATGAGCCGGTTGCGTTAAGGACACCGCAAGTAGAAACAATCGAAAAAGACGGAAATGTAATCGGACCGGGAACTATCGGACCATTATAGAAAAAGCTGACATTAGACAAATTTGGGTCATCAATACTGGGACCCGAAATAGAAGATGGGGTAAATCCAACCTGCTGAATTGAAATTGCCCATGGAAACGGAGAGCTAACACTCACTAAATTAGGAATGTCATAAATTGTAAAGAATGTCCCGGTCGGATTACATTGAATAAGCGTATTGCCGGGACCGGGACAAGTTGCGCCGGTAGTGGCTGTTGGATCAAGCCTTTCGCTGGCACTAATAGAATAATTATAGTCATATTGAAACTGTCCGCCACCGATATTAGTCGGACCAGCCGTAAACGACAGCGTGCCGGCCTGAGCTACCCCCGTAAACAATAAAATACCGCCAAGCGCTGCAAAAAGCATATAAGCTCGAATCGGCAAAGAAAACAAACGATTTGTTACCAAATTAGAAGACATTTATATTCTTTCTCCCTAAATCCTCATCCGCAATTAATAGAAATTTGCTATGTTAAGTAAAAGAAAAGCCGCAACTTAGCAATAAATTTGAAACTCTGGTGTGTAAAAGAGAATACAGGGGGAGTTTTATTTTTGCAATAATTTTATCAAGGGATCGAAAAAGATAACGCAGAAAAGGGGACGAAAAAACCAAAGCTTCCCGAGATTCGGCTCTATAACCTGCGCCACACTACGGCGACTTTGCTCCTGGCGGACGGGGTTAGCCCGAAGGTTGTAGCTGAAAGATTAGGGCATTCGAGTATCGTTATCACGCTCGACACCCATTCTCACGTGCTCCCGACGATGCAGCAGGACGCCACGGATCGCATGGCGCGGATTATGTCGAACGGGTAATTTCTATCGGGTTGGCGCACCATAGGCACACAAAAGAAAAAGCGGGTAATTTGCTCCCGTTCTCCTTTACCTGCATGTTATTATAAAAAAAGAACTTAAGTGGTACACATGGCATGATTCGCACATGCGACCCCTTGATTCGTAGTCTGCGCGCTTTCTTTCACGGAGATCGCCTGAGTTCGGATAAGTCCCATTTTGTTTGTCGATGTGATTCGATAGGTGATCCTTGGCAGTTTACGAGTTCCATTGTTTGGGTCTGTTGTTCCACTATTGTTGCACTAGCAGCCGAACTTTATATTCCCGCTATTTGCACGACCGAAACGACGAAAGGGTCCAGCTTCCTCAATGCTGCGTTGAGCACCTGTACCCTCCCGCTTCGTGCCCAGCGATGTCCAAAATTACTGGGAGTTGCTGGCGAGCTTGGATTGCAGTGAAATACAGTCTGAGATTTATGATCACCCGTTTCATCGATGACGATCTCGCTCTCCATTCAGGGGTAGGCCGCCGGGATTCAATTCACTCTGTAACCACCATTTTTTTTCGGTCCTGTAGCAATTCTCTTAATTCAGGCACGTCTGGCTCACGCATCAGCCTTCTTGGCTTGGGCCACCGCTCATGTCATGCCTTTCCAACTACGGTTTTCGGGTCTCGATACCAACGAGCGCCCGAAGTAAGTTCTTCTTCTGACTCTCTCAGATGTTCGAGTGCTCGCGCCGATTGGCTATGGGCACAGGCAACGAGCAGAGCGTTGATTGCAGCCGTTGGGGCGGCGTAAGAATCGATAAACGAGGTGCGGGCAATAGAGGCCTTAATGTAGGTGTCGCAGTATCGGGCAATTGGCGTGGCGTCGCCATCAGTGAGGCCAATACTTGGAACGTGTCGCCGACTGGCGGTAAGCACAGCATCGATCGTGTCACGTAAACCGCGCCCAAAGCTTATGGCTATTAGCAAGTCATTAGGCGTCATTACCTTTATTTTGTTTTGCACGACACCGCTGCTGCCAACGGGGGCTTCGGCGTCAAATCCCAACCGGACAAGAGCGTACGCCAGTGACCCGGCCAACGAAGCAGCGAAATCGATACCTATTACGATTATTCGCCGTGCGTGATTGATCTGCTTGGCGATCTCAACGATGCGGTTTGCATCAAGGCTGGACCGCAACACATTTAAGTTTTCGAGATCCTGATCGACGCTTTGCAGCACGCGGTCGGAAACGCTTCGGCTCGTTTGTACGGCAGCCTTCATCGCAGAGTAAGGTGTTATCTGCGTAACGAAATGCTCGCGAAGGTCCTGTGCAAAGTCCGCGAATCTTTCGTAACCGAGGGCCTGAACCGTCCGGATGATTGTCGCAGAGTCCACATCATAACGCCGGCCCATTTCCCTTGATGAAAGAAAGAACGTTTCATTTGATTCATCGAGGATCTGCCGAAGTAGTTGCTGTCGGCCGGGACTCAATTCCGCCATACTGTCCGAGAACCGGGCTCCCAACGGGGAGGGTATTACTGAACCAAGATCGCCGCGGAGGCCATCCGTCGCGTTCCTGAGTCTCCCAATAGCCCCGAATGCATCGTTGTCGCCGTTCTTCTGCGGCCCAGGCACTTTTGCTTGCTTTGTTTTTTTGTTTTCCGCTTCGTTTCTCATATTAACTATCGGAAATCCTTTGTTCCCAGTTTGCACATTCGTGCACCAAATACCCTTGTAAGCTTGCAGAAATTACAAAATCGAATATAGAACTGGCCATTGATAAAGAATGTATCTTAGAGTAATCGAGTAGGCAACGCAACAAGTGATGCACAAGCCGATTCCCCACCATTAAATTTTGATCGTTGAAACCTAATAGGTACCAGACCATCTCGTCGTCGGCCCTACTTTATTTTGCGGCCTATTTACCATATTCGCACCGATTTGACAGGGTTCGCTATCCGAGTTTATGTCTTTTGTGCAATACCTGATGCTTCTCGTTGACAACGTGCAACAGTTGGTGTAGATATATGTTGCAATCTACGATCACGTCTGAAAATGTAAATTGATTCGATGAGACGATTCGACTCTCGAACCCTTCGACGTAGGCATATTCCCCATTGACAGGAGATAAATCATGAAATCGTACCCGACCGTTCCGAATCTATCGCTCAAATCGGAGAACTGCGGCCGAAACCACGCGTCGCTATCTGCATCAATGAAATCCCTAGCATATTCTCTTTTCGTGTTTTTGATCCTTACGGTTCACGCAATGGGCCAGACCACCACTTCGACGATCGAGGGAACCGTTGTCGATATAAATGGTGCGGTAATCCCTGGCGCCGAGGTAAAGGCTGTTTCCAAGGCATTTGGGACCGAAAGAACGATCGTTACGGGTAGCGACGGTAAATTTCGGATTGTTTCCCTTCAGGCAGGGACTTATATGCTGACCTTTACGAAGACAGGTTTTGCACCGCGAGCTTCGGAGATCGAATTGGCCCTTAACAAAACGGTTACCTTTGATGTTCAGTTGGCAGTAGGAACTGTGGGCGGCGACATCGTCACTGTTTCCAGCGACATTCCTTTACTCAGCACAGATTCTCCGGCTACCGGTACAACCGTGACACCGAGACAGATTCAAGAACTTCCGGTTAACGGCCGCAACTATCTGGACCTTTTGCAGTTGGTTCCGGGCACTGCAATAAACCGACAGGCTGATCCCGAAGGTGACGCCGCGAACCCTGTTCTGGGCGAGAGAAGCGGGAATAACAATTTCTTCATTGACGGCCATCCGAATAAAGATACTGTCAACGGGGGTGCAGCAGCCCCGTTCAATCAGGAAACCATCTCGGAGTTCCAAGTTGTGACAGCCGGGTACAAAGCAGAATTTGGCCAAGCCTCCGGGGCGATCGTGAATGTTATCACTAAGAGCGGAGGAAACAGGTTTCACGGCGTGGGTTCGTTCTTCGTGCGAAGTGATGCACTCGATTCATCCAATTCACTTGACCCTGCAAAGACGGAAGCTCCTTATTTGCGGCGTTACGATTACAGCGTCGCCGGTGGCGGACCTATCATCAAGGACAGGTTCTTCTTTTTTGGATCAGCCGAAAGGATAATGGAAGATCGTCAAATCGATTTCAATTACCCACCGCTGGGCAACGACACGTTGAACCAATTAATTCGTGGTATCGAGTCCGAGTACGATACGCCTTCTGAATTCCGCGAAACGAGGTTCTTCTTAAAATTGAATCAAGAACTTGGTAGGCATTCGTTAAGTCAACAATTCAACTATACGAACGGGAGTATATACAACTATGCTCCATTGTCCGCGGGAAACAGCCTGCCGTCTACGCGTACAGATAGAGGCTCAAGGAACCTGATGCTGGGCTTTGCTGACACGATGCTGCTCGGGGACCCAACGGATCCATGGATCTTGACTTTACGCGGAGGATATCGGGGCGAACCGTCTGATATTCGGCCGGCACACCCCGAGACCGGAGGCGGAACGGTACTTGTGCCGTATCCTGTTCCTGTCACCAGTCCATTTCAAATACCCGGTCCGTTGGGTACTGCCAGTTTTGGTAACAATCAGACCACATCGATGCTAGATCAGAAGTACACATCTCTGTCAGCGATAGCGAACAAACGATTTGGTGACCATGACGTTAAATTCGGATGGAGTTACATGCACACCAAGGTCGACGGAATTGATTCAAGAACGCTGGCCAATCAACTCTACGCGACGATTCCCGATATTCTCGCATTCGCTCCTGCGGAAGCCGGAATAAGGCTTCTTCTCGACACAGGCGGCGTTACACCGGCCGATGACGAGATCCATTTGCTAAATCATTACAACGGTTTGTTTGTGCAGAACGATTGGAGGATTCGACCCAATCTAACGCTTAGTCTCGGGGTTCGATGGGAGATGGATTCGGAGTTTGAAGCGAGAAAGAACTTTGCTCCGCGACTGGGCGCTACCTGGGGAGTTACGCCCAAGACCGTGATCCGAGGGCAGTTTGGTATATTTTACGATCAGTTTCGATTAGGGATAGCTCGAAACGTGCCTCAACTCGGGGGAGCGAATCAAGTTGCGAGCCAAGATCTTATTTTTCCACGCGGCTTGTACGGTTCACCGAATTTTATTTCGAGTGTTGCTCTTCTACTGTTAGGAAGTGGCCCCTGTTTCGCGAATTCCTGGAATAACAACCTCACTGATGCCCAAATTACGGCGCAAGGGCTAACTTGCACATTGGCTCCCTCATTACCCATGATCGGAGTTGATCGGCTTAATAATGTGGTCGCTGCAGGCCGTAGTCCGATACCTGCGAACGCGGTCATCACAGTCAACACTATTCAATCGTTGTCCGGACTAACGCCTGATCAGTATTTAGCCGGGATAAATACTGCGATCGGCCGCCCTGGGTTCTTCGTATTCGGACCGACCGGGTATCTGACCAACCACATCATTCCGGGATTCGGGGCACCCGATATTCTGGAAAATATGGACCAGACGCCGAATACGATGGGATTTACGATCGGCGTCCAACATGAATTTGCCAAGGACCTGGTATTTGAGGCTGACTACCACTACAAGGACATTCGCAATTTGCTTGGCCTTCGAATTACGAACCTTGCTTTCCGTTCAAGAGTCACCGGTCGCTCGTTTGACCCTCCGGGCGCGCAACAGATCATCGGTTTCGGACCGTACTATGAAGGAAGGTATGACGGTCTCGTGTTGGCAGTGAATAAGCGCTTCAGCAATCGGTATCAGTTTGGCGCAAGTTACGCCTATTCGAGTGCAAAAGACAATAACCGCGGCATCAACGCCACACCGTCAGATCACTTTATCGGCATCGTTCCCGTGGTAACACAGGGTGCAAATAGCAACGCTACAGCTCCGTTCACGGCAACAAACGGAAATTACGTGGCTCAGGCTGGAACTTTTTGGAACGGTCCCGATGTTGACAAAGGGAATTCGGCTCTGGCCCTCGCTCATGTGTTTCAGTTAAACGGCCTGGTGTCGCTTCCGTGGCAGTTCCAGATCAGCGGTATATTCCGTGCTCAAAGCGGATTTTATTACAGCAAAGGATGGGGCGGACCCGGATTGATAGATCCCGATGGTGACGGCAACACAAACGGGATCGACGTTCGGAATGCCAAGCGAAACCAGTTTTCTGGACCGGCGTTCGTCAACCTTGATATGCGTTTTTCAAAACGGTTTGACGTGACGGAGAACGTGAAGATAGACCTCTTCTTCGAATTCTTCAATATGTTCAACAGACAGAATGCCGCAGCAATTGATCAGAATCCAAACTCAACTACTTTTGGATTTGGAAACATTTCCCAGGTATTGCCGGGGCGCGAAGGCCAGTTCGGAATGCGGGTCTCATTCTGAGAGCGTCAGTTGTGATCAGCAACTAATGAGAGCCTGGGCGATGTCCAGGCTCTCGACTTAAAGCCTCCTCAAACTCTATGATGCTAAGAAATTTGTTGCTTACATTGGTTATCTCCCTCACGATTCCTGGATTTGCAGTGGCACAAGGCACGCGACTTTTGCGCCATCCGACAGTGAGCCGCGACTTGGTGGCGTTTGCCTATGCCGGCGACCTTTGGGCCGTTTCTAGAAGTGGAGGTCAGGCAAGGCGGTTAACCTCAACTCAAGGAGTCGAGAGCGATCCGTTCTTTTCTCCTGACGGAACACAGATCGCCTTCACGTCAACGGTTGCAGGCAACACGGACGTATATGTGATGCCAACCTCGGGCGGCGATCCCAGGCGTCTGACGTATCACCCGGGTGCGGATCGAGTTCGCGGCTGGACACCGGATGGCCGTCGGGTTCTTTTCGCATCGACCCGGACGAGCGCTCCGCTTGAGGCGTACAATCGACTTTGGACGATTGGACTGGAAAGCGGACTGGCCGAACCCCTTCCTTTGCCTCGTTCCTTTACAGGTTCTTATTCGCCGGACGGTCGCCGAATTGCTTACGAGGAGATCTCGACATTCTTCGTGCCAGGTTGGGAAAATGCCAGCCAGTGGCGGCATTACCGCGGCGGCAGGACCCATCCTATAATAATAGCGAACCTGGCTGACAGCACGATAGAGAAGCTCCCCTGGACCAACAGTAACGATTCTTACCCAATGTGGGTAGGCAATACCATCTACTTCCTTTCTGACCGTAATCATACTGCAAACCTTTTCTCGTACAAGATCGATACCCGGCAGCTCACTCAGGTCAGCCGGCACGACGATTTCGATATTATGAACGCATCTGCGGGTGCGGACGCTGTAGTGTATGAACAGGCCGGATATATACATTTGGTTGACACTAAAACCGGCCAGTCCAGGAAACTCAATGTTGAGGTAAGCGGCGACCTGCCGTGGGCGAGACCCCAATTCAAGAAAGTAAGCGGTATGATCCGGAACGCCCGGCTTTCACCAGGCGGACTGCGGGCTGCCTTTGAGGCCCGCGGGGAAATTTTTACAATACCCGCGGTCAAGGGTGACTATCGAAATCTAACGCAAAGCTCCGGCGCTCATGACCGGGACCCGGCATGGTCACCGGACGGATCGCAGCTGGCGTGGCTTTCGGACGCGACTGGTGAATACCAGTTGATGCTGGGAGATCCCTCCGGCATTGTTGCTCCGAGAGCCATAAAATTACCCTCCACCGCATTTTTCTCTAATCCTACCTGGTCGCCCGACGGGTCCCGGATCCTCATCCAGGATAATCACCGCAACCTCTGGCTAATCGAGGCGGCCAGCGGAACATCTGCAAAGGTTGACACCGATGAATATCCCGACCCGGCTCGAGATTTTCAGGCCGGTTGGTCGCCGGATTCGCAATGGATCACGTATTCAAAAAACCTTCCCAGCAGGCTGCGGGCGATCTTTATTTATTCCTTGGCGGATAAAAAGGCCCATCAGGTAACGGACGGCCTCGCGGACTCGATTTCGCCGACCTTCGATACCGGAGGTAAATACCTTTATTTCCTTTCGAGTACAGATTTTGGCCCAAGTACCGGGTGGCTGGAGATGAGTTCGCTCGATCGTCCCGTACGAAGGGCGATTTATCTGGCGATCCTGAATGCGGCCGAGCCCTCGCCGCTATTGCCTGAGTCGGATGACGAGCCGCAGCCGACTCCGCGACCTGAAGCTCGCGAAACGCCGCAGCCTCAGGCGAGTCCGGCTGCCACACCAGGATCGAAATCCCTCCGAATAGACTTTGCCGGCATCGGCCAGCGGATAATTTCCGTGAACGCTCCAGCCGGGAATTATCGCAACCTTTCGGCCGGGCCGGCCGAGACATTCTTCTACATCGAAACGATCGCGGGCAGCCCTGCACCACGCCTGCAGCGATACCAGTTCAAAGATCGTGCAGCGGCACCTTTCATGGAGGGAGTGGTCAATTACAGCATCTCAGCTGACAAGAAGAAACTCCTCTACCAGGCCGGAGGAGGCCGCTGGGGGATCGTCGGCACGGCGGCTCCAGCCAAGGTTGGAGACGGCCCGCTGAACGTCGCCCAACTGCAGATGCAGCTCGATCCGAGGGCTGAATGGGCAAATATCTATCGCGAAACGTGGCGTATCCAACGCGAGTATTTTTACGATCCCCAGATGCACGGGGCCGATTGGAACGCGATCTATGAAAAATATCGACCCCTTCTTGCCGCTGTGGGCCACCGTGATGACTTGGGTTATGTGATCGCTATGATGGGTGGGGAGTTGGCGGTGGGGCATTCGTACTTGATCGGCACCGGCGGCGTTCCTGCCGAGGACCCGGTGTCCGTCGGCCTCTTAGGTGCAGACATCGCGGTTGAGAACGGCCGTTATCGGATCAGCAGGATCTACAGCGGAGAGAACTGGAATCCTGAATTAAGGGCTCCGTTAAGCGCCCCCGGTATCAACGTATCGGAAGGCGATTATATTCTTGAAGTGAATGGCCGGCCGCTCCTGCCCGCAGTAAATATCTATAGCATGTTCGAAGGAACAGCAGGACGGCAGACGGTCATTCGCGTGAACCGTACGCCGTCGGCAACAGGATCCCGTCTCGTCACCGTTGTGCCGATCGCCAGCGAGAACGGGCTGAGGACACGAGCCTGGGTCGAAGGGAACCGACGGCTGGTAGATAAGCTATCCGGCGGACGGCTCGCGTATGTCTGGCTGCCAAACACGGGAGGCCCGGGCTATACATCATTTACACGTTATTTCTATTCCCAGCAAGAGAAGGAAGGAGCCGTCATAGACGAACGCTACAACCAGGGCGGTATGGTTGCCGATTACATAGTAAACGAACTTGATCGGAAGCCGATGGGCTTCTTCGCCATGCGCGAGGGTAAGCCCTTTACTTCTCCGATAGCAGGAATTTTCGGCCCGAAGGTAATGATCATTAACGAGTCCGCGGGCTCCGGCGGGGATGCACTGCCGTATTATTTCCGTCTTCGAAAGATCGGGCCGCTCATTGGAACACGAACGTGGGGTGCTCTGGTCGGCACACTCGGTGTCCCGCCGACCATTGATGGCGGAGGCATCACGGCACCGACCCTGGCGTTCTACAATCTGGACGGGAAGTGGGATGTAGAGAATATCGGTGTAGCACCTGATATCTACGTCGAAAATACTCCCGCCGACGTTAATAAAGGCCGTGATCCCCAACTCGAACGCGCCGTAGCGGAAGCACTAAAATTGGTCGAACAGAACCCCGCTCGACGTTTGCCGCGTCCCGCACCCATCGATCGGGTGACAAAACCGGGAAATTGAGCTTCCATCAAAAGGTCGCGTTGAAGTGAATTAATGAAAAGATCAAACCACGTTCTTTATTTCCTGGTCGCCCTAATCTCCTTCGTATGGGTAACGCCTGTCGAAGCGCAGCATCAGAGTTCCTCGTTTACCCGGACGGACGTAATGGTCGCCATGCGCGATGGAGTGCGGCTTCATACCCAAATTTACGCACCGGCCAACGCAAACGAGAAACTTCCGATCCTCGTGCTGAGAACGCCGTACGGGATCGGTGACGCGAGCCCTGCGCAGCTTGCGGCGGCGGTACCCGAATTGTTCGCGGACGGTTACGTTATGGTCCGTCAGGACATCCGTGGGCGGTTCAAGTCTGAGGGACAGTTTGTAATGCTTCGGCAGCCGCGCGATCCGGAGGACAAAAAGGCGATCGACGAAAGCACCGACACCTATGACACCATCGAATGGCTGCTGAAGAACACGCAAAGTAACGGCAGGGTGGGGCTTGCGGGCACAAGCTACGGTGCGTGGCTGTCGGTTATGGGGATGCTGGATCCGCACCCGGCCTTGGGAGCGGTCGTCCAGCAAGCGTCGCCCGCGGACATGTGGATCGGCGACGACTTTCATCACAACGGGGCTTTCAGGTTGAGCTACGGCTTGGAATACACCTACATGATGGAATCGTCAAAGGAGATTTCTGATGTTTATAAGATCGTCGATCGATACGATGCCTACGAGTGGTATCTGAATCTCGGCGCCCTTTCGAATGTCGACGCAAAATATTTCAATAAGAAACTTCCCACATGGAACGATTTTGTAAATCATCCTGATTACGATGATTTCTGGAAGCGCCAGAGCTTCGAGCCGTGGCTGAACCGCGTGACCGTGCCAACATTAAACGTCGCCGGATGGTGGGACCAGGAAGATTTCTACGGCCCGATCAAGATCTATGAATTGCTGGAGAGGCACGATCGCTCAAATCAGAATTTCCTCGTGGTCGGCCCCTGGAATCATGGCGGCTGGTCCAGAGGCGAAGGCCGAAAGCTCGGACGAATCGATTTCGGCAGCCCGACGGCGCAGTACTACCGGGACAAAGTACTTGTACGATTTTTTGGGCAGCACCTTAAAGGAAAAGCGAACGCCGACCTACCCGAGGCTCTGACGTTCCGGACCGGGGCGAACGAGTGGGTGAGGCACGACGAGTGGCCTCCCAAAAAGGATGTCGCCGTGCGGCAGTTGTATTTCCATGCTGACGGAAAGCTTTCGTTCAAGGCACCGGCGGCTAACCCCGAATCGGCTTTTGACAGTTACATATCGGATCCGGCAAAGCCGGTGCCGTACCGCCCGCGCCCGATCACTCTCAGAGTAGGCTGGGGAACCTGGCTGGTCGAAGACCAGCGTTTTGTCGATCACCGTCCGGACGTGCTGACCTTCGTGACGGAACCGCTCGATGAGGACGTGACAGTTTCAGGGAAGATCTTCGCAAATCTCTTTGCATCGACGACCGGTACCGACAGCGATTGGGTGGTGAAATTGATCAACGTCTTTCCCGAAAGATATGAGCCCGATCCCACGATGAGCGGCTACCAGCTTATGATCGCGAGTGACGTATTTCGAGGACGCTACCACAAGAGCTTTGAGAAGCCGGAGCCGATAACGGCAAACTCCGTCGTTAAATACCAGATCGGTTATCCGGCGAACGACCACACATTCAAGAAAGGACACCGGATAATGGTTCAGGTCCAGAGCACTTGGTTCCCGATCATCGACAGAAATCCTCAACGATTTGTACCAAATATTTTTCATGCGAAAGATTCTGATTTCCAATCGGCGACTCAGCGTATTTACCGTTCGGGCAATTACGCGTCGCATATTGATCTGCCCGTCCGCAAAGAAGCGACGCGATGAATGGCCTGCGGGACCGGCGTAATTTTATGGCAAATATAACTAGAACCGACGACCAACGACCAAGAACAAAACAATTTCTCAGGCTATTTCGTCTTGCGGCAGTGTCGGCATTGATCGCACTGACAGTATCTCACTCGGGTTTCGCGCAGACGATCAATATCGACCGCGTTATCGCGGAACTAGAGCCCGAGATCCATCGCACTCTTATAGCCGGTAATATACCCTCGGCCTCGATCGCGCTTGTCTCAGGCGACCAGGTCGTATGGACAGGATCCTACGGCTATTCAAACTTATGGGCTCGTACGCCTGCAACGCCCAGCACTGTTTATCTCATCGGTTCGACATTCAAGGCGATGTCGACAGTCGCTTTGCTTCAGCAGATGGAGGAGGGCAAATTCAAGCTCGACGACCGTGTCAATGACTACCTGACGGAATTCAAGATCCAAAAAGAAGACCCAAAGAACCCGGTGACCTTTAGGCATTTAATGGCCCACACATCCGGACTGCCGGGAGGGTTTGGTGGGTATCCGGTTTGGGGCGATACGGTTCCGCCGTCGTTAAACGATTATCTGAGCAAATCGCTGGTTATCGATAAACCAACAGGGAGCGTGGTCGTTTATTCGAATCCCGCTTACACACTGATCGGCTACCTGGTGCAGAAATTCTCCGGTATGCCTTACAAGCAATATATTCACGAAAAGATCTTCACGCCGCTTGAGATGACCCACACCGCATTCGAGCCGACACCGGTTATGGACGAACGGATCTCGATGCCTTATACCGTCGATGAAAAGACCGGCAGCCAACTGCCCGCCGTGAGGGTGAAGGCATCAGTCTGGCCGGCGGGAATCGTCTACGGGACGGTCGGAAATCAGGCCAATTGGCTGATCGCTAACCTCAATGGCGGTGTTTTCAAAGGCAAACGGATCATCAGCGAGAATACGCTGGAGCAGATGTTTACCCGTCAATACGACCAGTTCAAGGGAAGCATCCAGGGTATTTGGGGAAATGAGACCGCAGGTTTTGGACTCACCTGGTGGGTTCAAGTCCGTGACGGCGAACGATATTTCGCTCACAGCGGCAGCCTTGCGGGCTACACGGCATTTCTACAGGGTAATCGCGACCGCAAGCTGGGCTTTGCAATCCTGACCAATGGCAATAGGGCGCACCCGCATCTGATCAAGCTGGCCGACCGTGCTATGGATCTCCTTAAGAAACACTCCGTTACGCAGAAATCAGTCGTTGCCGCGTCTCGCAGTAAGTAACGAAAAGCGGCCGATCGGCCGACTACATTGCCCGCGCCCCAAGGCTGCTGTTAATAAGGAATGAAACATAATCGACGCACTCTAACCATTACGCTTATTTGCCTGCTCACCCTGGGCCTTTTGCCCTTTCCGATACCCGCTCAAACAGGGGATCCCGTTTTCGATATCGTGATCCGAAATGGGCGGGTGCTCGACGGGGCCGGTAACCCCTGGATCGCTGCGGATGTCGCGATAAAAGATGGACGTTTTGTCCGTATCGGTAAGATCGACGGCAAGGGCAAGCGCGAGATCGATGCAACCGGCAGGTACGTTTCCCCGGGGTGGATCGATATGCTCGATGCATCCGGCGGAGTTTTGTTAAGAAACCCGCTGGCTGAAAGCAAACTATTGATGGGTGTTACAACCGGAATTTCCGGCGAAGGCGGCACTCCGGTCCCGGCGGAAAAGGTCGCCGAATATTTTGCCGGGCTTGAGAAAAGCGGCATCAGTATGAATTTCGGCACGTATTTTAGTGCGACCCAGGCCCGGGTCGCGGTTCTCGGCCAGGAGTCGCGAGATCCAACCGCCGAAGAGCTTTCGCGGATGAAGTCCATTGTGGAGACCGCTATGAAGGGCGGCGTTCTCGGCATATCAACGGCCCTGATCTATCCTCCGGCGAGTTATTCAAAGACCGATCAACTGGTTGAACTGGCAAAGGTAGCCGGGCGACACGGCGGCGTTTACGCCAGCCATATCCGCGGCGAAGGAAAAGAGCTGATCGAGGCGATCGAAGAAGCGATCACGATCGGCGAAAAGGGCGGTTTGCCCGTCGAGATCTATCACCTCAAGGCAGCCTATCAGCCCGGCTGGGGCACGCTGATGCGCAAGGCTGGCGAAACGATCGAGGCCGCGCGAAACCGCGGTGTCGATGTAGCCGCAAATATTTACCCCTACACCGCCGGCGGCACCGGGCTAAGCTCAGTTGTTCCCGCATGGGCTTCTGACGGCGGTACCGAGAATATGCACAAACATCTTCGTGACCCGGCGACTCGCGCTCGGCTGAAGAATGAGATAAAGACCGGTTCGCCTGGATGGTGGAATATCGTGGAAGCTGCGGGAGGTTGGGACAATATCGTTTTGGTCTTTGCCGGCAATAAGGATAATGAACGATTCCTGGGAAAGAACCTGAATCAGATCGCGAAAGAATGGAATAAGGAACCTGCGGATGCCGCGTTCGATCTACTCCTCCAGGGCACCGGCCGTGTCTCCGCGCTTTACTACATGATGACCGAATCGGACGTTGAAACCGCGATGAGGTACCCATGGGTAAGCTTTGGGAGCGATGCAGCGGCATCGCCTCAGTTGATGGACCCCAATACGGCAGGGAACGGCCACCCACGCGGATACGGAACTTTTCCCCGCGTGATAGCCGAGTACGTGCGAAAGAAAGGGATAATTACGCTGCCCGAGGCAATAAGAAAGATGACTTCGTGGCCGGCGACACGATTGCGGATACCGGAACGCGGCCTTGTTCGAGAAGGGCTGTGGGCGGATGTCGTCATATTCGATTATGACAAGATCCAGGACAATGCGACCTATGAGTATCCGTTCAGGACCCCGTCCGGGATCGACTTCGTACTTGTCAACGGGCAGGTCGTAGTCGAAAAAGGAAAACATACCGGGGCAAAACCCGGAAAAGTGATCTACGGGTCTGGACGATCGAAATGATCGCGTTCAGACACGGGGTTGTTCGAACCCCTCTTAAAGATATAGGGTCATGACTAGTTAAGTCACGGATAATTGATAATTTTCAATAGGATTGAGTAAAGATTTTCCTTTCTATAGTTGAATCTAAACTCACATTCTTTAAGGTGCAAGTAGAAGGTAGATTTTCGCATACCGCGAAACTT
>JBGSYT010000173.1:0-14241 GCA_041750855.1 Pyrinomonadaceae bacterium
ACCTATCGGCCCGAGGTCAGGCAGACGAAACTGCGATCCGTAATTCTCACAAATGTAACCGCGAAACTGTTTGTCGTCCGGGTGCGGCTCGACCTTGAACCGCACGCCGCGGGGTATCACGACGACTTCGCCCGGCCCGGCCTGTATCGCTCCAAGCTCGGTCAGAAACCCGAGCCGTCCCATTTCCGGTACGACGATCATCTCGCCGTCGGCATTATAGAAATATCGGCCGCCCATCCCCCGATTGCCGCGATAGATATGAATAGCGATCCCGGCCTGCGAAAACAGATCGCCGTTGAGCGCGATCGTCGTGATGCCGTCTACAAAATCGGTCGGCTCGCTCGGCACGGGCAGCGGATCCCAGCGGAGTTGGTTTGGCGTGACGTCCATTTCGTCCGGCTTGCTCTGCCACCGTCCGTTATCGATCCGCTCGAACGGCTTGTGCATCACGCTGGGCCTGATGCGGTATGTCCACGTTCGCTTATTCCCCGAACGCGGAACCGTGAACGCCGTGCCCGAAAGCTGCTCGGCGTACAGCCCAAGCGGAGCCCGCTGCGGGGAATTGCGGCCGACGGGCAATGCTCCATCGACGGCCTCTGTCGCAAATTCGTTTCCAAAACCTGTTTGATACTTCAGATCCATAAAGAAATTTTGCCACGAAAAAGGGCAGTTGGCACGAGAACACGACGAGCTAACGGGCTACTCCGATACGCTGAACCAATTCGGCAAACTTCGGATCGGAACGAATACCTTCGAATTCCGGGACGGAGTTGATGAGTGGGACCTGATGGTTTCTATCCAGGTAGGCTTTCTCGAGCCATTCAAACGCTGTGTCCTTGTCCCCCAATCCCGCGTGCACAATCCCAATATCGTACGGCTGCACATAGCGGCTCGCTGAAAGTTGCTTCATTTCCTCAAGTAATCTCCGGGCCTCCGTCGATCTGCCTGAGACAGCCAAGGTATAGGCAAGCAGGGACGTGGCTTCTGAAACGCTACCGGGAGAACTCCTAGCCTTTTCCAGTTCGGCAACAGCCGAATCGAACATTCCTTTTCTCGCATAGCTGCGGCCGAGGATAAGGCGGGCCAGGAAGACGTTCTGATCCAATTCAAGTGTTTTCTGCGAGGCCTCGATCGCCTCATCATACCGGCCCGCGAAGAAGAGGGCCCTCGCCACCACGGCGTTGGCCACTAGGGATAGGGGGTCGAGCTCTTGTGCCCTTTTGACAGATGCGACCGCTTCCTCGGCGCGGCCGGCCGGTACCAGATAACTCATATAGTAGATACGGGTCATCGGGTAATTAGGGTTTAGTTCCAACGCCCTCCGATATTCCTTTTCGGCCCCGGCCCAGTCCCACTCGTATTGCGATCTGATCCGGAGCATCGTCGCGTGCGCCTCGACCAGAGCGTCATCCAGCTCCAGAGCTTTCGTGGCCGCCGCCCTCGCTTTTGGGAAAACCTCGTGAGCAGGGAGGTCGGCACTGATCGCCATCACCGCGTAGGAATCGGCCAACCCGGCGTATGCGAGTGCGAAAGACGGATCTTTTTCGATCGCTTGCCGAAAGTAATCAATGCTTTTGTTTAAGGCTTCTTCGCTCCGCTTGTTCCAGAAAAAACGGCCGAGCGAATAGAGCTTATATGCCTCCGAGTTTTCGGTATAATTCTTGGTCAAACGCTCTGCCTGCTCGCGCGTTAAGTTCAAATCCAGTTTTTTCGCAAGATCGGCGGCGATCGCTCCGGGCAATTCGTAGACGGTGGTAAGCTTTCGGCTATACCGCGAGCCCCAAAGCTGCGATCCGTCAGATGCGCTGATCAAATCAGCCTGTACCGTTAGATCGTCAGCCTGCTGCACGACACGTCCCGTCAGAATGGCGTCAACGCCGAGTTCACGTCGTATTTTTTGCGGGTCGAATTCCTGGCCCCGATAGCGAAAGGCGGTCGCGCGAGCTACGACCTTTATTTCCGGCAACTCGGATAAACTGTTGATAACGCTTTCAGTGATGCCGTCGCTTATGTGTTCGAGATCTGCATCGGAACTCGAGTTCTCCAGCGGCAGAACCGCGATCGATCTGATCGGCATTTCACCCCGAGCGTAGTAGATCGCGAACGCCGTCACAGCTGCAATGGCCGCAAATGCAAGACCCAGTGCGATCGGTCGTTGTACGGCAAAACGCTCCAGGAGCGATCTCTTGGGGTTAGATCCTTCTACTTTCCACGGGGATTCGATAATAGGACGCTCAAATCTGGCCGTCGCTAACTGCGGTTCAACTTCGGCAACCGTTTCGGGCTCCGCCTCTAGATCGGCGATGAATCGATAGCCACGCTTATGGACAGTTTCGATATACCTGGGCGACGCCGCGTTGTCACCGAGTTCGCGCCTGATCTCTCGGATCGCCCGCATAAGCGAATTGTCCGTAACGAACGTCTCTCCCCACACCCGATCGAACAGTTCCTGCTTTTCCACCACTCGCCCATGCTGTTCGATCAAGTACGCAAGAACGTCAAAAGCACGCGGAGTGAGCGGTTTCAGTTCTGTCCCTCGGCGTACCTCGAATCTTTCGCGATCAAGTACGAACTCTTCAAAACGATATATCGATCTACATTCGCCGTTGGTGTCCGCCATTTCAAAAAAAATCAGGTGCCCGACGCAACAATGAAAACCGTCAGATTTTCGTCAGGCTTCCGTCATGACTTTGTTTACCGTGAAAATTATATTCACGCAATATGGAAACCGGAAAATGTCCCACGTCTTTCCAGATCAACAATATAATATAAGGAGAAAAACAAGATGTCACCAGATTCAAAGACTCGTACAATTCAATCGAACACCCTCGTCAGCAGAGGGTTGGTGTTCGGAGGACTCCTGATGCTTTTTGCAAGCCTGAGCCCGATGGCCCTGGCACAACGATCAAAAGGTCCCACGTTCACCCCCGGACCGCCGTTCAACTGCTCAAACTCGACGCTGTCAGGCAGATTTGCAACTCGCGGAAGCGGCTTTACACCGGCAAATCCGTTTGATCCGGCCTCGCCGTTGGTCCCGTTTGCCAATGTCAGCCTGATGACCTTCGACGGGGAAGGCGGCCTGACAAACGCTGCTGTGAATAGCAACAATGGAACCATCATTCCCGGATCGAGTCCAGGAACCTATGAACTGAACGGCGATTGCACGGGCACTTTGACCATCGCTGCCCCGGTAGGGATACTGACCTTTTATCTGGTCGTTGCCGATCGAGGCACGAAGTTCTTTACGATCTCGACAGTTAACCGCTCGGTGGTCACAGTTGAGGGCAGCCGCGTTCAGTAGTGCATCGGGAACAAATCGACCCGAGCGTGAGGACGGCCATAATCTTCACGCTCGGTTCGATAGTAGGTCGTGCCGCGGCTTCGCAGAGTCAGGATCTAGCAGATATTTATAATGGATCAAAAAAATATGGGGGAAAGAAAAATGGCCGGTAAGAAAAGCGCTACTCTTGTATGCTTAATGATCGTTGTTTGCGGCTTGCGGATCGGCGCCCAGGCCGCACCAAATACTGCTCTTCTGAACGGTAACTGGTTTGACGGAAAAACGTTCAAAGCCCGCACCGTTTACAGCGTCAACGGCTTGTTTACGCTTCAAAAGCCAAGTCGTGTTGATCACTCGCTCGACCTCTCCGGACTGTGGGTAATTCCTCCGTTTGCTGAGGCCCATAACCACAATATCTCGACCGGCGTATCGGAATGGGACAAGAAAGCGATCGCGAATTACATCCGCGACGGTGTGTTTTACGTAAAGATCCAGGGCAATTTGCCAATCATGCCGGATGAGGCCAGATCGCTAGGTGTGAATAACGGCAACGGCCCGGACGTGATCTTTTCTCAGGGTGCGATTACGGCGTCGGGCGGCCATCCTATCGGGCTGATCGAGACTGTATTGCTCAGGCGAGGATACTTTCCGGGCCACACGAAGGAAACATTGCGGGACCACCGCTATTTTACGATTGACAGCGAGGCCGAGCTCGACAGGAAGTGGCCGGCAATTGTCGCGAAACGTCGGGATTTCATCAAGGTCCTCCTTTGGGCGGCCGACGAGTATGAAAAACGGACTGCATCCCCGGCTTTCTTCGGTCAGCGAGCCCTCGACCCTAAGCTTCTTCCGCTGATCATCAATAAAGCACGCGCGCGGGGGCTTCGGGTCTCCGCCCACGTGACGACCGCTGCCGATTTCCACGTCGCTGTGGTCGCAGGTGTTGATGAGATTAATCACCTTCCCTACCTGGGGAGCGAGCCAATATCTGCGCCTGATGCCAGACTTGCCGCCGAAAAGAAGATCGTCATTGTGACGACCGGCAGCCTGTTGGAGCGGCTCCCCAAAAACCTGCTGTCAGATTCCGAGAGGATTGCCGTCGAAAAGGCTCAGATCGCGAATCTGAAATTACTATTCGCCAACAAGGTGAAGCTCGCGATCGGCAGCGATAATACCTCCGACACGTCCTTCAGCGAAGTGATGTACCTCCGCAAAAAACAGGTATTCGATGATAAGGAACTCCTGAAAATGTGGACAGAAACTACCGGTCAAGCGATCTTTCCAGGTCGAAAGATCGGAAAGCTGACCGAGGGTTATGAAGCGAGTTTTCTAGCAATTGAGGGTGATCCGCTAGTGGACCTTGCAAATGTAAAGCGGATAAAGTATCGGTTCAAACAGGGCGTGCTGCTCGACTCGGGAACCGCTGGAAACTGACCTGCCCACACCGGGTCAGGAACTTGCCGATACCCGGGCCGGGCCCATGCTGCTCGGAACAAAGCCCCACGCGGCGCCCGCTGGGGTGAATTCCGCCCAACCGGCAGCGCCCCCGCGACCGCCTCGGTTGCAAACTCGTTGCCAAAACCTGTTTGATACTTCAGATCCATAAAAGGAATTTTGCCACGAATTACACAAATTTCACGAATATAGTTACCAACAGCCAATTCGTGCAGTTCGTGAGAGTTCATGGTTGACTCTCTTTACGCATCTTGCAGATGTCTATTCCGGGGCCGAAGCCGTCCGGCGTGTGTTCGATCAGGGCAAATCCGAGTTTCTCGTAAAAGCCTTGAGTATGCTGCGAGGTGCTGATCACAAACGGAAGTTCGCCAAACTGCTTTCTCGCTTCCTCAATACGAAACTCCGTCAGCTTTCTGCCGAGCCCTGTTCCTAAAAGGTCGTTTCGCACCATTCCCCAACAGAGCGAGACCGTTCGGTCTTCGTTCAGGGCGATCCCGCCAGCGCCAATTACCCTCGCGCTGGCTTCCATAACGAAGTACTCCTCCGGGTGTTTGGCGAGATAATCCCGCAGCTCCTGCTCTTCGGGCGGAACGAAATACTTTGGGATGTTTGTTCGAAAAACAGCGATGACGGCCTCGATGTCGGCCGGTCGAAAATCGCGAAAAACTATGTCGTCAGGATTCACGGAGTTATCACAAAGTGGTGAATGTCGTCGCGAGTTCCAAGCGATTCGTAAAGCTTGATCGCCGGGTCGTCGCCGTTATCGGCCTGAACGAAGATGAGATACACGCCGACCTCGCGTGCGAACGATCCGCTGCTTTTAAGAATTTCCCCTCCGTTGGTCTTGGTCCCTTCACAGAAAATACAGATACTATCGCTACTTCAGTTCTTTGATCTCAAGTGAATCAAACTTAATTATTAATTCAAACTTCTTCGTTCTCTTTACCAATTTTGGGTTGAATCTAAGTACGTCTGCGGGATAATTTGTCACTTCCACTCGGAGTCGGTCAGAATCAGAACTCGATTTTTTCTGCCACTCGATCTTAGTAATTTCACCCACCATACCTAGATCATAAACTTTCCCAGAAAATCCGAGATCGCCGCTGTGAACAGCTAAAAAATACCTGAAACTACAGACAACCTCAGTATCGATTTCAGGTGCGCAATGTTCCAGCAAACCTTCTTCATCGGGATCGGCCTCATTGTTGGAAATAGCATCAAGAGAATAAAGTCGAAGAACGAACTTACTATCTACAGGGCGGAGAGGTTTAATTTCTCTCATTTCGCTCAAGTTCAGTATCTTGGCAAGCAGATCATTTTCTACACGCTCGCTCTTTAACTCCAGACGAGATTGAGCTTGAATGCCGGCAGACAAAACTATAATGAACAAAACGCCTGAAAACAAAAATTTCATAAGACCTCCTTTCGCGACTTATAAGTTTCCTCTCCGCCGCTGCTCTTCCTCGATCGAGACGAATAACGCCTTGAAGTTGCCCTTGCCGAAGCCTTTGCAGCCTTTGCGCTGGAGAATTTCGTAAAAGACCGTCGGACGATCCTCAACAGGCTTGGTGAAGATTTGAAGCAGATAGCCTTCGTCGTCGCGGTCAACCAGGATGCCGAGTTTTTTTAAGCTTTCTATGTCCTCGTCGATCGGGCCGACACGATCTAAGAGATCGTCATAATACGTGTCGGGGATCGTTAGAAATTCGACGCCGTTTTCCATCAGTTTTGCGACCGTACTTCGAATATCGCGGCAAAGGAGAGCGATGTGCTGCGCGCCTGCGGAACGGTAAAAGTCGATGTATTCCTGTATCTGCGACTTGCCGCCTTTGCCCTCGGCAGGCTCGTTGATCGGGAATTTGATATTGTGCTGGCCGTCGCTCATCACGATCGACATCAGCGCGGAATATTCTGTCGAAATATCTTTATCGTCAAAAGTAATGTAGCGGAAAAACCCGAGCACATCGCGATAGAAATCACACCAGCGGCTCATTTGCCCAAGCTCGACATTACCGACGATGTGATCGACGATCATCAACCCTACATCGTCGCCTTCGACCTCCTGAGAGACAAATCCAGGCAGGAACGGGCCGGAATATTCATAACTCCCCTCCTTGTTTAAGGAGGGGTGGCCACCGCTTTCGGTGGACGGGGTGGTGACGCTCGCGGATGAACTGTGACCGTTGCCGTTCCCCGGGCCCTTACTTACGTGCGGGCTACCGACACGGTTGTACGAGATGAACGAATGGATCGTGTCGCCGTAGGTCGCAATGGCGGCACGACGCACACTGCCGTTCTCATCCGACCAGTCGTGCGGCTCGGTAACGGCCGTCGCGCCTCGTCTGACAGCCTCGTTAAACGCATGATCGGCATCTTCGACGTAGAACGCGATGTCGCGGACGCCGTCACCGTGCATTTTCAGATGGTTTGCCGCGGGATGCTCCGGCCCCATCGGAGCCGTCAGTACAAAATTCACATTGCCCTGCCGCATCAGATAGCTCGTCGTCTCGCGATTTCCCGTCTCAAGCCCCGCATACGCATGCCGCGAAAACCCGAACGCCTTGCGGTAATAAAACTCCGCCTGCTTAGCATTGCCGACGTAAAATTCGACGTGGTGTATTTTTTTTAAGCCGAGCGGATTCTGCACCGCCGTATTTGTTTCAACTGCTGTATTTGTTTCTGTGATCATTATCTAAACCTATACTTAATTGGTAGGTTCCCAAACAAGTTTTCCTGTTTTATCAATGTAGCCATATTTGGCTTCCCGAAAATTTTTGAAAACATCCTCGCCGCCCTTTTGCACCCAAGCCAATCCATTTTCAAAATTATTTACCATTGCGAATTGAGATGGATAGAGAAATTTCAATACGATTTTCCCGTTCCGGTCTATGAAACCAAAACCCTCTTCTGCAAATCCAAAATTAGGATTCAGAACGATTCTCGCTAAACCTTCCTGAAAAGGTTCCGAACTGCTGAATTGAGGTTTAATTACAAAATGGCCGGTCTTATCAATGTAACCATTGTAAGTATAGTCCTTATCACCTCTTACTCCGACAGACGCGAGACCTTCAGAAAAATTCCCGGCCTCCTGGGTTTTGTTAGGAAGTCGTATAACTACTTTTCCCTTACGATCGACATACCACCACCTTTCAGCTGAATTGTTGTCCTCGAATTCAGACCAGTCGTTGCCAGTAATAACGGTTCCACCGGTTTTGACTTCCGCTAAGCCTTCGGCAAAACTATCAGCGAAACTGTACTTCGGAGAAATCACAAATTTTCCGGAATGATCTATATATCCCCACTTTTTCTTTATTCTCACGTTCGCCAAGCCCTCGGAAAAATCCAGAGCTGAGTCAAATTTAAGCGGGATCGCGAGTTTTCCGGTCTTGTCTATATACCCATATTTTCCATTTTCGGAAACAACAGCAAGCCCTTCAGAAAAGCTTCTAGCGTCTCGGTATTTCGGTTCGATCACTATCTTTCCGGTTTTATCAATAAATCCCGTTTTATGTTCACCGCTGTTGTGCAGGCCAAACTCACCAAAGCCAACCGCAGCCAGTCCTTCTGAAAATTCTCTGGCCATCGCAAATTGTGGTTCGACTAGCACCTTTCCCGTTGTGTCTATATAACCTTGCTTATAACCACCTTCGTAAGTTGCCACAACAGCCAACCCTTCAGAAAAATTATTCGCACCTCCCCACCTGGGTTCGATGACAATTTTTCCGGTTCGGTTAATATAGCCACGTTTATCATTTAGGATAACTACAAACAGATCGCTGCCGTCTTTCGCCTGAGCGCAAATAAACGACACGCCAAAGCCCGCAAAGCAAACTGCGATCAGAATTGTCCGCACTAAATACTCCATCAGTTCACTTCTCTGAGGTGTTCCGAATTCGTTTCGTGACACGCGACGATTTGGTCCCGATTCAGGTGTGGATATGATGCAAGAAGGTCGTCTATCGATTCACCAGATGCAAGTTTTTTTAGGACCAATTCTACGGTGATTCGGGTGCCTTTTATCACGGGCTTTGCCGACCATTATCTTCGGATTTATTTCAATAAGGTTTTCCATATGTCTACCTCAAAGCTTTATGGCCAACTCTAACTCACCGCCGAGTCCGGTTTCGACGATCTTGCGAAGCGTAGACAACCGAACGTCCTTGATATCGTTCTCCACGCGAGAGATGTAGGCCTTGTTGGTTCCTACCTTATCGGCGAGTTCCTGCTGGGTAAGGCCCTTTTTCTTCCGCGCCTCCTGGATCATCAATCCTAACTTAAACTCCTCGAACCCCTGTTCAATGAGATCCCGTTCCGGAGTTCCCAGTTTGCCAAACTTCTCATCAGCAAACTCGTCGATTGTTCTTATGTCACCCTTTTTCAGCATAATATTCATCTCGAATTCTGAGTGCGCGGTCGATCTCGCTTTGTGGCGTCTTTTCACTCTTCTTTTGAAACCCATTGATCAATACGACGATCTTCCCTTCATCGAAAAAACAGACCACGCGATAGATGTTTCCGCCGAATTGAGTTCTCATTTCCATTAGCCCATCGGTACCCGCAAGTTTCTTAAGATGGTTCTTGGGAATCTCAGCAACTGTGCGAAGGACCTTGATCGACCAGTAAAGTTTCTCCTGAACCTTCCTTGGTTGTTTATCAAAGAAATCGTCAAAATAGCGTTTAAAGAGGACGACTTCTCTCACGTTTTCCGCCATAAGAATATTAGCAAATGTTGTCCGATAAGACAACATATTTCGCGGTCAACGACACTTTACTCAGAGTTCCCTCCAGATGACGAATGCATTATCCAGCCGTTCCATTCCGATCTTCGGGTAGTATTCCATCGCGGTCGGGACGGATAGCAGAAGCACCATCGATTCTTCACCGGCCGCTTTTTTTGTTAGTTCGATCAGCCTTCGCCCGACACCTGCTTTTTGGTGTGAGGTTGCAACTGCAAGGTCGGCGAGATACGTGCTCCAAGCTCCGTCGGTGATCGAACGCGAAATGCCAACCAGCTTGCCGTCTTCCCACGCGCTTATGACGAGGTTCGAACCCGCCAGCATGCGCGCGATCCTATCCGGGTCATCGATCGGCCTCTGCAATCCGGCGTCGCGGAAAAGTTCAATCACGTCCGCAGCATCCACCGGCTCGTTCACCTTGTATTCGATCATCTATTTCGGCCCGAACGTCTCAATATATTTTCGTGTCACCTCTTTCAACTCCCCGTACGATGGAATGACGTAAAGCACAGGCTGCATATCGCTGTAGGTGTATTCGTGCTTGATGACCTGTTCGAGGTTGAACGGCCGGCGTTCAACCTTGTCGGAGAAAGCGTGTTCTAGTTCGCCGAAGCTCGATAACAGGCCAGCGCCGTAAGCCTTGATGTCGCCCTCGTGCTCGACCATGCAGAATTCGACCGTGAACCAATAAAGCCGTCCGAGTTCTTCCAACTGTTGGTCGTTTGCGATCTTGGCACCGAGCCCGATGAACTGGGAAAAATCGGCAAACGCCGGATTCGTGAACATCGGGATGTGGCCGATCGATTCGTGGACGATGTCGGGCTCGGGCGTGTACGCAGGCTGCGAGTGATGACGGATGTATTGCGTGCAGAGCATTACGCGATACGATAGCCAACTTAAAAAGCCGCGAGTTTCGACCAGGCCCTCGATCGGTGCGAGCCGAAATCCAGTAAGCTCTTTCAACCGCCGGTTCATTTCCGTAAGCTGCGGGATCCGGTCGGTCGTAATGCCCAGATCTTTTTTTGCTGTCAAATAGAACGGACTCGCGTGTTTCTGGTGAAGCTCTTCAAGTTCCTCAGCAACATAGCGCCAAACACGCTGCTCGCGTGCGTTGTAATCTACGTCGGTAATCACGCCCGTTTCACGAAAATTCTTGGCTAGCGATGCAATATGGTCGCGACGAGCTCGATATTCTTCGTCGTTCGCACCGGGATGATCAAGCTGAAGTTCGTTTATATTCTCGAACTTCATGTCCTTGAACTCGGGCAGGTCAGCGTCCGCGACCTGGAAATTTTCGATGGCAAAGGCGGTTTCGGTAAGCATTTTGGCGGCTCCTTTCATATATCCGATGCGGGCGACGAATGTCGAGTTATCCGGGAATAAGCAATTGTAATGGATGTGCGCGAATTTTTGAATAGTGTTCGTAAATTAAACAAAACCGTTCGCTTTACAATTTAAGTTTATTTCGCTCAAATGCTTAATGACTATTTGTGGACAGATCCGACGGCCGGACCGCAACCAAGAGTTATGCTTGACGAGATAGACAAGAAAATATTGAAGGAACTGCAGGAAGATGCAAGGACGAGTTATGCCGAGCTTGGCCGCCGCGTCGGATTAACGACACCGGCCGTGATCGAACGCGTCCGAAAGCTGGAGGATGCGGGTATCATCACGGGTTATCGGGTTCAGATAGATACATCAAAGGTCGGGTTGCCGATCACAGCGTTCGTGCGAATGAGCATCACGGGCGTGGATTACAGCCACATCATCGAGGTCGCGAAAGAGTCGAACGAGGTGCTCGAATGTCACCGAGGCACCGGCGGCGATTCATTCATAATGAAGATCGCCGTCGCCTCGGTCGAGCATCTTCAGGAAGTGATCGACCGACTGACACCTTACGGGATCACGACGACGACGATCGTGCTGTCATCGCCCGTTCGAAAGCGAATTATCGAGGTTTAGAGAAAATCACTTTAGCCGTTTGAGGACGCCTTTCCGCTTAACGATATTCTTGTAATCCCATTGTATTGCCTCCGCTTTCTGGAGCCAGCGTTTCAGGTCTTTCGCGTCGATCTGATCGGCAGCGGTAAACGTGATCGAGGCGTCTTTAAATTTGCCCGTTCCCGGTTTCAGCAGTTCTTCGTCAAAGCCCACGCCGCTCCAGAACATCAGCCTGATGCCGCTCTTCAGTTTGCTGTATCCGACAATGGGATTTCCGTCCAAAAACCAGACCGGGTGCCGGTGCCAGACCTTGTTCTCGGCCTTTGGCAATCCTGAAGAGATTTGCAAGGCGAGTGCGTTGCAGAGCTCTCGTTCGACCGGATCGCGTTCATCGTTATACGCGCGGATATCAGGATTCAGCATTTATTTCTTAGCTTTTCGCTTCTCGGTCATCTTGCCGTCAAACTCTTCGTCGTTCGCCTCGGCCTCTTCCTTCGTATTGCGAACGATCTGGTCCTTGTGATGGGGCGGAGAATAGATCGTGTAAATCTTGAGTTCTTCGGTAGCCGATGTGTTGATGACATTGTGGCGGGCCCCGGCCGGAATGACGACCGCATCGCCGTCCTTGACGGTGTATTTGTTGTCATCGATCTCAACGCGGCCTTTGCCGCCTTCAAAACGAATGAACTGATCGTTCTCCGGGTGCGTTTCCGCTCCTATCTCTTCTTTCGGGTTGAGGCTCATTAGTACGAGCTGGCTATGAGCCGATGTGTAAAGCACCTTGCGAAAATTCTTGTTCTTGATGGTGTCTTTTTCGATATTTGATTTGAATCCTTTCATAAATCCTCCTTGATATCTGCAATGATTTGAAACAATCTTTCGCGATCGGCTTCTGTCGCCAATTTTTGAGAGAGATGTTCCGCGTTCAGTTTGTAACTTTCATTATCATACAGGTCTTTGAGTCGTGATTCGAATTCAGGTTCAGTTAGCTTGGCGATCGGCAATGCTTGGGGCCCGAGGCCTTTTTCGTGGACTGTTCGAGCCCAGAACGGCTGATCGAGGACATGTGGAATGACAAGGCTCTGGCAGCCGTATTTCAAGGCCATGTGCGTCGAGCCCGAACCGCCGTGATGCACGACCGCGTAAATATGCGGATACAGCCAATCGTATGGCACGTTGTCGACGAACATGACGTGTTCGGGAGCGTCGATCTCGCTGAGCCCGCCCCACGACGTGTTGATGATCGCCGGTATTTCGTGTCGCCGCAGGACGTTGACGATGGTCTCAGTCTTAAGCTGCGGGTCGGTATTCGTCATACTGCCGAAGCTGATAAAAACGATCTTTTCGTGAGTATCGAGAAACGTTAAAAGGTGCTCGTCCGGATGCCAATCTACTGTTTTGTCACGCTCGAAAAACCCCACGACCTGTGCCGTTTCCGGCCAATAATCCGGTCGGGAAAAGAGGCTCGGCGAGACCGTGTAGATCGTCTTTTCCGTTTCGAGCATCGCCTTATTTATTTTAAAGACGGACAGATCCAGTTCTCCATACTCTTTTGCCAGCTTCTTTGTGAATCGCTTGATGGCGAATGCCTTGATCGAATTGATCAGTCGGTAGCTCGCCCGATTTACCACGGGGCCAAAGTCCTTCCACATCGGTGCGAATTCATTGACCGCGTGGGCGAGCCCCGGAATCGGCGCAAGCATTATCGCTCGGCCGGGGTTCGCAATTCCCCAGACGATCGCCGTGTTGCATTTCGGGTGATAAACGACGCGGTCGGGAGCTTCCCCCTGCTGCACACGGTGCTGTAGATCGACGGATTCACGGGCAAGTTTCATTCCCTTGCGGGCGAGCGACGCCCAGTTTCTTAAACGGCTAAAAATGCCGCCTTCGCCGCCGAGGATCTGTTTCGCATCGCTGCCCTCGATCAGCTTCAGGAAGTCCGCGCTGAATCCATGAAACCGAAAACCCATCGCTACGGTCATCTCCCGAAACTGCTCCGGAAACAGGCAAACAATCTCCCAGCCCCTCTCTTTGAGTATCTCGCCGACCGCCAGAAAAGGCTCGATGTCACCGCGGGTTCCCATTGAGATGAGGAGGGCTTTCACTGTTCTGTTATCAAAACATGATCGCGATAATATGGCAGGGCCATGCCAACGGATTTCACCTTTACCACATACCACGGTACGGGCTCGCAACCGGTTTCTTCATCGTTCATATGCTCCAATATCGGTTGCCAGTCTGCAGTTTCCTCGAACAGGCCAAATTGATTAAGAATCAATCCGAACCTCTCACTAAGTTCATTGGCCATGTCATGGCAATGAAATGAATGAAAATCCCCTCCATATTCAATGCCAATTAGATCGAACCCGAGAAAATTCTGGTTCTCGTCAGGTCGCTCACGCATTCTCTTCTTAAGCATCTGGTAAACGCCGATCTCACCATAAGTGTCTGATTCCGGTTCAAATTCTGCAAGTAAGTCCTCGATAGCATCTTCGCAGAAATAAATAGCTAAGAGATATAAATCGCTAAGATGAGAAAGAAAAGAATTCCTGTACTCCGACGCGGTCTTCAAGTCAAAAAAGACGCCCGCCCAACCTATCACCCCGGCAGCGTCCTTTTTACCTGTCCACAACTTTATTTCATCAATATTCTTCTTACTAAGTCTGAGAGTCTTTTCCGCACTAGCCGAATCCTTTCTCGCGGGCTTTGCCCACGGATAGGCCCAGTATCCTAGCAAATTGTCATTTATACACTCACTTGCCGTGAGAACAACTTGGTTAGACTTCGAACCAAAATCGAGTGGAGAAGTTCTTACAAGATAATAACCCC